>NZ_JBIAVF010000001.1:0-167494 GCF_042893755.1 Streptomyces sp. NPDC001568
GTCGAAAGGTCGTTGCCGAAGGACGCCGTCTCCGAAGTGAAACGGTCACCCGTCAGCTGCATACCGTCACCCGAATCACCCGCGAAACGGATGATCACACGATCGACGCGGCGGATTTCCTTGCCGGATCCATCCGTACGGGGCGCTGTGCGCTGCCCCGCGATGGCTCCTCCGGCCCCGTCGGCCTGCTCGGCCGGGCTACTGACCTGGCTGGTCACTGAACTGGACCTCCTTCGAGGCTGGGCGTTCGTTCCCAAGGCCAACCCTACGTCCGTGGGGATGTCCAACCCTGGGTTTCCCACATCGTGGAACATCGCGCTGGACCATGTGTCCAGCGGACGTCGTGCGCTACACGGATATTCCTAACCGTTCAGGGGCGATGTCGGGGGCCGACCTGCGCGACCCGCCGTCACCGCCACCGCTTCTCGTACTTTCCGGGCCACCGGTCCGGCTTTCGGCCTGCCTTTCGGCCGACTTTCGGCCGTCTCGCGGCGCCCTATCTGACAGGGTGTCAGTCGATCAAGATTTCAGATAGGTGAGAACCGCCAGAACACGCCGGTGATCCCCGTCACTCGGGGACAGCCCCAGCTTCATGAAGATGTTGCTGACGTGCTTCTCCACCGCCCCGTCGCTCACCACCAGCTGTTTCGCCACGGCGGAATTGGTCCGTCCTTCCGCCATCAGCCCGAGCACCTCGCGCTCACGGGGGGTCAGCCCCGCCAGTACGTCCTGCTTCCGGCTGCGTCCCAGCAGCTGGGCGACGACCTCGGGGTCCAGCGCCGTACCGCCCCGCGCCACCCGCACCACCGCGTCCAGGAACTCCCGTACCTCGGCCACCCGGTCCTTGAGCAGGTAACCCACACCGGTGGTGGAACCGGCCAGCAGTTCGGTGGCGTACTGCTCCTCCACGTACTGCGACAGCACCAGCACCCCGATCCCCGGGTACTCGCGGCGCAGCCGGACGGCGGCCCGCACCCCCTCGTCGGTGTGCGTCGGCGGCATCCGTACGTCGGCCACCACCACGTCCGGCAGCGCGTCCTCCGCCGCCAGCTCCGCCACCGTCTTGATCAGGGCTTCCGCGTCCCCGACGCCTGCCACGACGTCATGCCCCCGGTCGGTCAGCAGCCGGGTCAGGCCCTCACGGAGCAGCACTGAATCCTCGGCGATGACCACCCGCACCCTGTCGTCCACGTTTCAGCAGCTCCCGCATCGTCACTCGTCGTCCGCAACCCACATCCGTCACCGGGCGTGCCCGGCATGGCCAAGCATCCCAGCCCGGTGGCGCGGAACGGCCCCGTCCGGCCAACACGTGTGTGTACGGACGGAGTTTCCGCGAACGGAAGGGGCCCCGGCGGCGCGGCGCGCCGGGGCCCCGAGTGGTCGTGCGGTGGGCGGTGCGAAGAGTTCCCGGAGCCGTGGGTCAGGGCCGCCAGGGCAGTTCGGCGGTCACCGTCGTCCCGTGTCCGGCGGCCGAATCGACGACCAGGACGCCGTCCACGGCGTCCAGCCGCTCGGTCAGCCCCGCGAGCCCGCTCCCGGCGCTGACGCCCGCCCCGCCCCGCCCGTCGTCCGCGACCTGGATCAACAGGCGCTCCCCGGACTTCCAGACGTCGACGGAGGCCGAGCGGGCCCGGGCGTGCTTGCTGACGTTCTGCAGCAGCTCGGAGACGGTGAAGTAGGCGATCCCCTCGATGGCGGCCGCGGGGCGGGCCGGCAGGTCCACCGCCACCCGCACGGGGACCGTGCACCGCGAGGCCACCGACGACAGGGCCGCGTCCAGCCCGCGGTCGGTCAGGACGGCCGGGTGGATGCCGCGGGCGAGGTCGCGCAGCTCCTGGAGGGCGACCTTCACCTCGCCGTGCGCCTCGTCGACCATGCGGGCTGCGGCCTGCGGGTCCTCGGTCAGCTTCTCCTTCGCCAACCCCAGGTCCATGGCCAGCGCCACCAGCCGGGCCTGGGCGCCGTCGTGCAGATCGCGTTCGATGCGCCGCAGGTCGGCGGCGGCGGTGTCCACGACGACGCCGCGGTCGGACTCCAGCTCGGTGACCCGGCTGTCCAGGCGGGAGGGGCCCAGCAGTCCCATGACGAGCACCCGGTCGACGGTGGCCAGCGCACGGATGACCCAGGGCGCGGCCAGGGTGACGGTGAGCCCGATCAGGCTGGTCGCGATGATGGCGAGCGGCGAGTCGAGGTAGAAGGAGTAGTCGTCGTTCTGGAACAGCTGGAGCCCCGGCTGGTCGGTGAACGCGGGGAACACCCAGAACCACAGCGGGTACAGCAGGTAGGCCCACCCGGCCGCCCACAGCGTGAGCGACAGGACGAACGCGAACACCGCCCACGGGAAGTGGATCACCGAGTACAGCAGGTGCCGCCAGGCGCTGCCGCTCTTGAGCAGCGCCCCCACGGCCGGCAGCAGCCCGCTCCTGGCCGCCCGGATCGGCGCCGGATCGGCGAGCGGCACCCGCAGCAGGCCCCGCACGCGGGCCCGCTCCACCTGACCGAACCCCCGGCACATCGCCAGCACGCCCGCCAGCACCGGAACACCGACGAAGGTAACCAGCAGCCCGGCGCCGAGGCTCACGCCGGCGATGGCCAGCGAGAAGTACAGGGTGCTCAGCGGCAGGCCGAGGAGCAGGTACGCCAACTCCCGCCAGGTCCGCGCCGCCAGCGGCGCCCGCAGCACCTCGACGACCCCCCGCCCGCTGTCCTTGCCGTTGCCCATGTCCGACCCGCCCTTCGCGTCATCCCCGGTGCCCGGATGTCCCGGTGTCCCGATGCCCCGGTGTCCGGGTATGCCTCCACAGTGCCGCCGCGGCCCCGCTCCGGACCATGCGGCAGGTGGGCGTCCGCGCAGGGGGGTTATCCCCACCCCGAGGCCGCCCGGGCCGTGCCGGAGGCCGGCCGGGGCGGGGCGAGGGCGGGCAGGCGTACGGGCGTACGGGCTTGCGGTGGGGCCGGTCACGCGGACGGGACCCCCGCCCGTTCGGGCAGGGGTCCCGGTCAGTGCCCGACAGGGCCTGGGCACGGTCGCGCCAGGGGCAGTGCCCGCTGGGGCGGGGTCCTGGCTACGTGCGGTCGCGCCAGGGGAGTTCCGCCGTCACGACCGTGCCCTCGCCCTCGGGGGAGTCCAGGAGGAAGACCCCGTCCACCGCCCCCAGCCGCTCCGCGAGGCCGGCCATGCCGGTGCCGCCGGACAGCCGCGCGCCGCCCCGGCCGTCGTCGGACACCCGGATCAGCAGCCGCTTCTGCGACCGCCACACCTCGACGCTCGCCCCCCGCGCCCGCGCGTGCTTGCTCACGTTCTGGAGCAGCTCCGACACCACGAAGTACGCGATCCCCTCGATCGCCTCCGCCGGGCGGCCCGGCAGGTCCACCGCCACCTTCACCGGCACCACGCACCGCGAGGCCACCGACGACAGCGCCGCGTCCAGCCCACGGTCCGTCAACACCGCCGGGTGGATGCCCCGGGCCAGGTCGCGCAGCTCCTGCAACGCCAGCTTCACCTCGCCGTGCGCCTCGTCGACCATCGCCGCCGCCCCCTCCGGGTCCTCCAGCAGCTTCTCCTTCGCCAGACCCAACCCCATCGCCAGCGCCACCAGCCGCGCCTGCGCCCCGTCGTGCAGGTCCCGTTCGATGCGCCGCAGGTCCGCCGCCGCCGTGTCCACGACCACCCCGCGTCCCGACTCCAGCGCCGCGATGCGCCGCTCCAACTCGTCGGAGGGCGACAGCAGGCCCCGGACCATCGCGCGGTCCACGTTCGCCAAGCCGCGCACCACGTAGGGCAGCACCGGCCACAGCACGAACAGCCCGGTCAGCGCGACGGTGAAGGTGAGCACCCCCCACGGCAGCCTGACCAGCTCGTACAGCACCGTCCGCCAGGCCACCGGGTCCTTGACCGCCGCCCACAGCCAGGCGAAGAACCCGCCCGACCGCTTCGGACCGGGAAGCGGAGTCGGCTCGTCCACCCGTACGCCCAGCAGCGCCCGCGCCCGCGCGCGATCGAGCTTTCCGAGCTGCCGTGACCCGTAGAGCACGCATGCGAGCAGCGGCAGACCGATCGCGGTCACCGACAGACCACCCGCCGTCGAAATCATGACAACCGTGTAAACGAAACCGATCAGCGCCACCGGCAGGTTGCTCAGCAGGTACGCGATCTCCTTCCACGTCACCACGTCGAAGGCCGGGCGCACCGGAGGAGGGGAAGCTTGATCGTTCACTGTCATGGGCCACAGCCTGCCAATTCGGGGGCGCCGGTGCCATGGGGTGACCAGGCGCCAGTGAACGGGGGATAACCCCACCCCGCGGGGCCCAGGCCCTAGACTCCCGTCCGTACCAGATCAACAACACCGTCGACAGTGGCCGAGAAGCGAGGAACGGACGTGCCCGACCCAACGGTATCGACCGTGCCCGCGAACGCGATCGCGACCGTGCTCGCCGCGGACTATTTCCGCAGCTATTCGGTCGTCGGGCTGCTCGCCGTCCTCGGCGTGCTGTTCGTCGCCGTGGCCTTCGGCGCCGGCCGCCTGCTGCGGCCCGTCGTCCCCACCCCGGAGAAGCTGCTGACCTACGAGTGCGGCGTGGACCCCGTCGGCGAGGGCTGGGCGCACACCCAGGTCCGCTACTACGTCTACGCGTTCCTCTACGTCATCTTCGCCGTCGACTCCATCTTCCTGTTCCCCTGGGCGACGGTGTTCGCCGCCGCCGGCTACGGCGCCACGACCCTCGTCGAGATGTTCATCTTCCTCGGGTTCCTGGCCGTCGGCCTGCTCTACGCGTACAAGAAGGGCGTCCTCGAATGGACGTGACACCGGACCCGGCACCGGCCGCGAGCCCCGCCGAGCCCCAGCTGCTCCCGGAACCCAAGCGCCTGGGAGTCCTCTCCCGCCTCGCCCCGGAACCGATGAAGGTGGTCCTCAACTGGGGACGCCGCTACAGCCTGTGGGTCTTCAACTTCGGCCTCGCCTGCTGCGCCATCGAGTTCATCGCCGCCTCCATGGCCCGGCACGACTTCATCCGCCTCGGCGTGATCCCCTTCGCGCCCGGCCCGCGCCAGGCCGACCTGATGATCGTCTCGGGCACGGTGACGGACAAGATGGCCCCGGCCGTCAAGCGGCTCTACGAGCAGATGCCGGAGCCGAAGTACGTCATCTCCTTCGGCGCCTGCTCCAACTGCGGCGGCCCGTACTGGGACTCGTACTCCGTGACCAAGGGCGTCGACCAGATCATCCCCGTCGACGTGTACGTACCCGGCTGCCCGCCGCGCCCCGAAGCGCTCCTCCAGGGCATCCTGAAGCTCCAGGAGAAGATCGCCAGAGAGTCCCTCGCGGAACGCTACGCGGCGGGCCCCTCCGTGGCCCAGCTCACCAGCGGCCTGGTCACGCCCCCGCCCGCGACTCCGGGAGCCGGCGCGTGAACCTTTACGACTCCCTGCCCGACGCCGCCCCGGCCGTCTTCGGCGCCGAGGCCGTCGCCTCGTACGCGTACGAGGTCCTCACCGTCGACGTCCCCGTCGGATCCTGGATCCCCGCGCTCGAAATCGCCCGCGACAAGCTGGGCTGCACCTACTTCGACTGGCTGAGCGCCGTCGACGAACCCGGTACCGGCTTCCGGATCTGCGCGCACCTCGTCTGCCTGGAGAACCACCGCGTACGCCGCCTGCTGCTGCGCACCACCGTCCCGCACGGCGCCCCCTCGCTGCCCTCCGCCGTCGCCGTCTACGCCGGCGCCGAATGGCACGAGCGGGAGACCTTCGAGATGTTCGGGGTGACCTTCACCGACCACCCCCACCTGGTGCCGCTGTTGCTCCCCGAGAACTTCGAGGGGCACCCGCTGCGCAAGGACTTCGTCCTCGCGGCGCGCGTCGCCAAGGCCTGGCCCGGCGCCAAGGAGCCGGGCGAGGGCCACGACCCCGACGCCCCGAAGCGCCGCCAGATGCTTCCGCCGGGCGTTCCCGACCCGAACGACTGGGGCCCCCTCAAGGGCCAACTCCCCCCGGCCCCCACCCGCCCCGCCCGCACCCCCCGAGCCGGCGCCCCGACCCGCACCCCGCGCGAGGGCGCCCCGGCCCGCCGCCCCCGCCCGGGCGCGGCCCCCGGGACCCCGGAAACCCCGCTGCCCCCGGAGTCGGACGCCCCGGTCCGCCCGGCACGTCGTACCCGCTCGGTGGCGGACGGCTCGGCGAGCCAGGCCGCCGCGGAGGCTGCCGCGTCGCCGGAGTCGGCGCCCGCGTCGTCCCCGGAGTCGGACGCCCCGGTCCGCCCGGCACGTCGTACCCGCTCGGTGGCGGACGGTTCGGCGAGCCAGGCCGCCGCGGAGGCCGCGCCGTCGCCGGACTCCGAAGCCCCGCCCCGCTCCGCGCCCGAGGGCGCGTCCGCCCCGGACACCGAGACCCCGACCCGCCCGCCGCGTCGTACCCGTTCCGCCGCGGACGGGTCGACCGGCCAGGCCGCGCCGCCCGGGGCGGAGCCCGCGCGCCGCCCCGCCCCGCGCAGCGCGGACGCGCCCTGGCACGACCCGAAGCCCGCCTTCGAAGACGCCGCGGCACCCGCCGCCGGCGCCGGGCCCACCTCCGACGAGCCCGGGCCGAAGGGTGCGCCCGAGCCCGAGCCCGACCCCGCGACGGGCACGAAGCCCGAGGCGGTCCCCAAGCCCGAGGCGGCCCCCAAGCCGAAGCCGGACCCCGAGCCCGCGCCGGACCCCGACCCCGCGCCCGGCACGGACCCCGCTCCCGAACCGGAGCCCGGCCAGGGCAACGGCAATCCCGACCACGACACCACCGGAGGCGACGCGTGAACGACGTCCTCGACGTCGCCCTGCGACTGATCGTCGTCTTCGCCGTCTTCCTCGTGCTCCCGCTCGTCGTCGGGCAGGCCGAGCACAAGGTGATGGCCCACATGCAGGGCCGCCTCGGCCCCATGTACGCCGGCGGCTTCCACGGCTGGGCCCAGCTCGTCGCCGACGGCGTGAAGTTCGCGCAGAAGGAGGACATCGTCCCGGCCAACGCCGACCGACGGATCTTCCAGCTCGCCCCCGCCGTCGCACTGCTCCCGTACCTCCTCGTCCTCCTCGCCATCCCGGTGGGACCGGGCGAGGGCGCCGTCGGGCAGGTCATCGACGCGGGCCTGTTCTTCGCACTCGCCGTCATGGGCGTCGGAGTGCTCGGCTCGCTCATGGCCGGCTGGGCCTCCGCCAACAAGTTCTCCCTCCTCGGAGGCCTCCGCACCGCCGCACAGCTGCTCGCGTACGAGCTGCCCATGCTGCTCGCCGCCGCCTCCGTGGCGATGGCCGCCGGGACCGTGTCCCTGCCCGGCATCGTCGAAGCCTTCGAGTGGTGGTGGCTGCCCTGGCAGATCACCGGCGCGCTCGTCTTCTTCATCGCCGGCCTCGCCGAACTCCAACGGCCCCCCTTCGACATGCCCGTCGCCGACTCCGAGATCATCTTCGGCGCGTACACCGAGTACACCGGCCTGCGCTTCGCGCTGTTCCTGCTCGCCGAGTACGCCGGCATCGTCGTGCTCTGCGCCCTCACCACCGTCCTCTTCCTCGGCGGCTGGCACGGCCCCTTCGGCGGCGACGACCTCGGCTGGGTCTGGACCCTCCTCAAGGTCGCCGTCCTCGCCTTCGTCGTGATCTGGCTGCGCGTGAGCTACCCCCGCCTGCGCGAGGACCAGCTCCAGAAGCTCGCCTGGACCGTGCTCATCCCCCTCGCGCTCGCCCAGATCGCGCTCACCGGCATCGTGAAGGTGGCGATCCAGTAATGTCCCCGGTCCCCGGATCCGGCCTGGCCAAGGGCCTGGCCGTCACCCTGCGCACGATGACCAAGCGCGCGCACACCGCCCAGTACCCCGAGGTACAACCCGAACTCCCGCCCCGCAGCCGCGGGGTCATCGGCCTGTTCGAGGAGAACTGCACGGTCTGCATGCTGTGCGCCCGCGAGTGCCCCGACTGGTGCATCTACATCGACTCCCACAAGGAGACGGTCCCCGCCGCCGCTCCCGGCGGTCGCGAGCGCAGCCGCAACGTCCTCGACCGGTTCGCCATCGACTTCTCGCTCTGCATGTACTGCGGCATCTGCATCGAGGTGTGCCCCTTCGACGCCCTGTTCTGGTCGCCGGAGTTCGAGTACGCGGAGACCGACATCCAGGACCTCGTCCACGAGCGGGACAAGCTCCGCGAGTGGATGTGGACGGTGCCGGCGCCGCCCGCCCTCGACCCGGCCGCCGAGGAGCCCAAGGAGATCGCCGCCGCCCGCAAGGCCGTGGAGAAGTCCGAAGCCGCCGCGGCCGCGGCCGCCGCCGCAGCGGCAGCCGCCACCGGCGACGAACCCCCGACCACCCCGGAGGCAGACGCGTGAGCCCCGCCGCCACCCTGGCCGCCGCCGCCACGACGACCGGCCCCGGCTTCCTGTCGCCCACCGGCGTCGAGATCGCCTTCCTCCTCGTCGGCCTCGCCACCCTCGGCGCGGCCGTCATCACGGTTACCACCAAGCAGCTCGTGCACGCCGCCCTCTGGCTGGTCGTCGCACTCGGCGGCGTCGCCGTCGAGTACCTGCTGCTGACCGCCGAGTTCATCGCCTGGGTGCAGGTCCTGATCTACCTCGGCTCCGTGGTCGTCCTCCTTCTCTTCGGGCTGATGCTCACCAAGGCCCCCATCGGCCGCTCCCCGGACGCCGACTCCCACAACCGCTGGGTCGCGCTCGGCGTCGCCGTCACCGCGGGCGCCGCACTCGTCTGGGTGGTCGTCGACGCCTTCCGCACCACCTGGATCGACCTCGACGGACCCGCCCAAGGCTCCACCAAGGTGACCGGCGAGATCCTCTTCCAGCACTGGGTGCTGCCCTTCGAGGCGCTCTCCGTGCTCCTCCTCGCAGCCCTGATCGGTGCCATCGTGCTCTCCCGCAGGAACACCCCCGCCGAGGACGCCGAGGACGCCGCGAACGCGGCCGCCTCCGCCTCCGCCGCAGCCGCCGCGGCCGGCGACGCCGCCACCGGCGACCGGAAGGGGCGGAGCTGATGCACCTCGTCTACCCCGCCGTACTGGCGTCCCTCCTCTTCGCCGTCGGCCTCTACGGAGTCCTCGCCCGACGCAACGCCATCCTGGTCCTGATGTCCGTCGAGCTCATGCTCAACGCCGTCAACCTCAACCTGGTGGCCTTCGACGTCTGGCTGCGCGACGCCCTGCACGCGGGCCAGGCCCTCACCCTTTTCACGATCGCCATCGCCGCCGCCGAGATCGGCATCGGCCTCGCGATCGTGCTGATGGTGTACCGCAACCGCGGCACCTCGGACGTCGACAGGCTCCGTGACACCGCCGAAGGCCACGAGCCCGCCCTGCCCGACGACACCACCGCCCGGCCGGAGGTCGCCGCGTGAGCACCACGACCCTCGCGGTCCTCGTCCCCCTCCTGCCGTTCCTGGGCGCGGTGGCGGGCCTCCTCCTCGGCCGTGCCGCCCCCGGGTTCGTCCGGCCGCTCGCCGTGCTGCCGACCCTGGCCGCCGCCGTACTGGCCGTCCTCGTCGCCGTCCGCCAAGGTGGCGACGGCGCCATCGACACCGCCACCGAACTCACCCCGACCGGCTCCGTGCCGATCGAGCTGTCCCTGTACATCGACGGCTTCGCCGTGCTCGTCGCCGTCCTCGTCGGCGTCGTCGCCACCTGCGTGCAGCTGTACTCGACGGCGTACCTGCGCGACGACCCGCGCTACCCGTCCTACGCCGCGCTCGTCTCCCTGTTCACCTCCGCGATGCTGCTCGTCGTCTACTCCGGCGACCTGATGGTGCTCCTGGTCGGCTGGGAGGTCATGGGCATCTGCTCGTACTTCCTCGTCGGCCACTACTGGGAGACCGAAGCCGCGCGCTCCGCCTCGCTCAAGGCGTTCCTCGTCACCAAGCTCGGCGACGTCCCCTTCCTGATCGGCCTGTTCGCGCTCGCCACGGACGCCGGTTCCTTCCGGATCACCAAGATCCTGGACACCGTCGCCGCGGGCGGACTCGACCACCCGACCCTGATCGCGCTGCTCCTCCTCGCCGGAGTCGCCGGCAAGTCCGCGCAGTTCCCGCTGCACACCTGGCTCCCCGACGCCATGGCCGGCCCCACCCCGGTCTCCGCGCTGATCCACGCCGCGACGATGGTCGCCGCCGGCGTGTACTTCATCGCCCGCCTGCTGCCCGTCTTCGCGGCGTCCCGCGCCGCACTGGTGGTGATGGCCGTCATGGCGGCCGTCACCATGGTCGGCTCCGCCCTCGCCGCCCTCGCCCAGGACGACATCAAGCGGGTCCTCGCCTACTCCACCGTCGGCCAGCTCGGCTACATGACCGGAGCCCTCGCCGTCGGCGACCGCGGCGCCGCCGTCTTCCACCTCCTGTCCCACGGCGCCTTCAAGGCGCTCCTCTTCCTCGGCGCCGGCGTGATCATCCACGCGGCGGGCACCAACTCCCTCGCCGCGATGTCCCGCATGGACGGCCTCACCAAGCGCGTCCCCGACGCGTTCTGGACGATGACGCTCGCCCTGCTCGCGCTCGCGGCGATCCCGCCCTTCGCCGGCTTCTTCTCCAAGGAAGCCGTCCTCGTCGCCGCCGAGCAGACCGCCCTCGGACACTCCGACTCCGCACCCTCCTCGGCCGGCTGGCTGATCCTGGTCGCCGGCGTCCTCACCGCCCTGCTCACCGCCGCCTACGCCACCCGGCTGTGGCTGATGGCGTTCCGCGGCCGGGGCGCCGCCGCCCCCGACCACGGCAAGGAACCCGTCGCCATGACCGGCGTACTGTGGCTGCTGGCCGTCCCCACGGTCGGCTTCGGCCTCGCCGCCGGTCCCCTCGGCGACTGGTTCGACGGCCGACAACTCACCCCGACCGTCACCACCTCGCTGCTCGGTACGGGCGCGGCCCTCATCGGCGTGCTCCTCACCTACGGCCTCTGGCAGCGCGCCGCGGCCCGCCTCGCGACGGCCCCCGCCCCCGTCGGCCCCGCCGCCGCGGCAGCCGCGACGGACACCCCCGCCGTCACCGCCACCGTGTCCGCGGCCACCGCCGCCGCCGAGTCCGCCGCCGAGACCCCCGAGGTCGCGGAGGTCACCCACGAGCACCCCGCCGTCCCGGCGGGACCCGCCCCCGACCCCGGACGCGCCCTCCTCGGCCCCCTGCACCGCCACGCCGCCGACGGCTTCCACCTCGACGCCGTCTACGACCGCCTGTTCGTCCGCCCCGTCCGCGGGGCCGCGAGCCTGGTCCGCTTCCTCGACCGCGAGGTCGTGGACACGTACGTCCGCGGCGCGGGCACCGGCACCCGGCTGCTCGGCAGCCTCGTACGCCGCGCCCAGACCGGCAACGTGCAGACCTACCTGAGCGCCCTGCTCGCCGGCGCCGTGGTCCTGGCGATCGCCACCGCCGTCCTCGCCAACGTCAACGCCGGATCGTGAGCCGTGAGTCAGCCGTGATTGATATCAGCCCGTCCGTGATGCAGTTCCTTCTGGCGTTCATCGTGGCCGCACCGCTCCTCGGGGCCGTCGCCGCCCTCCTGCCGGCCCCGCCCGGACTCAAGGGCAGGAGCCCCGAACAGGCCGTCCTGCGCCACGGCGTGACCGTCACCGGCGTCATCCTCGTCGCCGCGATCGCCCTCACCGCCGGCTTCGACCACGACGCCCCGTCCCGCTTCCAGGCGACGACGGACATCAGCTGGATCCAGGCGCTGAACATCCGGATCCACCTCGGCATCGACGGCATCTCGCTCCCCCTCCTCCTGATGACCGCGCTGCTGTTCTTCCTCTGCGCGGTGTACAGCTACCACAAGCTCCCCGAGGGCCCCTCCCCGAAGGCCTTCGTCGCGCTGCTCCTCGTCCTCGAATCGGGGACACTCGCGACCTTCGCCGTCCTCGACCTGCTGCTGTTCTTCCTCGCCTTCGAGATGGTCCTCATCCCGATGTACTTCCTCATCGCCCGCTGGGGCGGTGCTCAGCGGCAGGCCGCCGCCTGGAAGTTCATCCTGTACACCCTCCTCGGATCCGTCGTCATGCTGCTCGGTCTCCTCCTCATCGGACTGAACAGCGGCACCTTCGACATGGTGGCACTCGCCTCTGACAACGGCCGCGAACTGACGCACACCACCCAGCTCCTGGCCGTCCTCGCCATCGGCATCGGCCTCGCCGTCAAGACCCCCATGTGGCCGCTCCACAGCTGGCTCCCCGACGCCCACACCGCCGCCCCCACCGTCGGCTCCGTCCTCCTCGCGGGCGTCATGCTGAAGATGGGCACCTACGGGTTCGTCCGCATCCTGCTCCCCGCCACCCCCGACGGCATGCACACCTTCGCCCCGTACCTCGGCGCCTTCGCCGTCGTCGGCATCGTCTACGGATCCCTCGCCTGCCTCGCGCTGGCCCGCAAGGGCAACAAGGGCGACCTGAAGCGCCTCATCGCCTACTCCTCCGTCGGCCACATGGGCTTCGTCCTGCTCGGCATCGCCTCCATGACCCCGACCGGGGTCAACGGCGCCCTGTTCGCGAACATCGCGCACGGCCTGATCACCG
Source organism: Streptomyces sp. NPDC001568 (assembly GCF_042893755.1). Classification (NCBI taxonomy): domain Bacteria; kingdom Bacillati; phylum Actinomycetota; class Actinomycetes; order Kitasatosporales; family Streptomycetaceae; genus Streptomyces; species Streptomyces sp. NPDC001568. The sequence goes on from NZ_JBIAVF010000001.1 coordinate 12,521, forward strand.
GCCTGCTCTTCTTCCTGGTCGGCGCCCTCAAGGACCGCTACGGCACCGCCGACCTCGACACCCTCGCCGGCGCGACCGGCGCGGCCCTGTACGGCCGCGCGCCCCGCCTCGGCGCGCTCCTCGCGTTCGCCGCCGTCGCCTCCCTCGGCCTGCCCGGCCTCGCCGGCTTCTGGGGCGAGATGCTGGCCCTGTTCGGTGCGTTCGACCCCGCCGAAGGCCTGTCGCGACCGGCCTTCCTCACCTACACGGCCGTCGGCGCGTTCGGCACCCTGCTCACCGCCGCCTACCTGCTGATCGTCGTACGGCGCGTCTGCATGGGCGACCCGAAGGCCGACCCCGGGATCACCGTCGCGGACGTCCAGCGCTACGAGTTCGCCGCCTGGACCCCGCTCGTCGCCCTCACCGTCCTCGCGGGCCTGTGGCCCGCGGTCCTCCTCGGCCTCACCGACCCGGCCGTCCAGAAGCTCCTCGCAGGAGGCAACTCATGACGGCCCCGACGGTCCTCGCCGCCGAAACCCCCGGCCTCGTCCAGAGCGTCGACTGGCTCGCGATCACCCCCGTGGTGGTCCCCGCCGCCGTCGCCCTGCTCGTACTGGTCGCCGACCTGTTCCTGCCCGAGCGCCGCAAGCCGCTCCTCGGCTGGATCTCCGTCGCCGGCCTCGCCGCCGCGACCGCCTCCCTGCTGCCCCTGCGCGCCGGCGACCGCACCACCTTCTGCCTCACCGGCGACCCGACCGCCTGCAGCTACACCGCCGACCACTTCGCGCTCGTGGTGCAGTTCCTCGTCCTCGCCGGCGCCCTCGTCACCGCCCTCATGTCGGTCACCGCCGTCCGCGAGACCCGCATGCCCGCCGGCGAGTACTGGTTCCTGCTGCTCTCCTCGGCCGCCGGCGCGGCCCTGCTGCCCGCCTCCCGCGACCTCGCCACCCTGATCGTCGCCCTCGAAGTGGCCTCGCTGCCCGCCTTCGCCCTCGTCGGCATGCGCCGCGGCGACCGGCTGTCCTCCGAGGCCGCCCTCAAGTTCTTCCTGTCCTCCGTCACCGCCACCGCCGTCTCCCTCCTCGGCGTCTCCTTCGTCTACGCCGCGACCGGGTCCCTGCACCTCGACCGGGTCGCGGACCGCCTCGAAGACGTACCCGCCCAGTTCGACACCCTCGCCATGGCGGGCGTCGCGCTCACCCTCGTCGGCTTCGCCTTCAAGACCGCGGCCGTCCCCTTCCACTTCTGGGTCCCCGACACCTACGTCGGCGCCCCGCTGCCCATCGCCGGCTACCTCTCCGTGATCGGCAAGGCCGTCGGCTTCACCGGCCTGATCCTCGTCACGGTCATCGCCTTCCCCGCGTACTCCGACATCTGGGGCCCCGCCCTGGCCGTCCTCGCCGCCCTGACCATGACCCTCGGCAACACCGCCGCCCTGCGCCAGTCCGCGGACCGCGCCAACAGCGCCGTACGGCTCCTCGCCTGGTCCTCCGTGGGCCAGGCCGGCTACCTGCTGGTCCCGATCGCGGCGGCCGCGTACTCCGAACGCGACCAGATCGGCTCCACCGTCGCCTACGCCCTCATGTACGGGGCCGTGAACCTCGGAGCCTTCGCGGTGGCCGCACTCGTCGCCCGGACCAAGCCCCTCCACAGGATCGCGGACTACCGCGGCCTCTACGCCGAGCGCCCGTTCGCCGCCCTCGCGATGGCCTTCTTCCTGCTGTGCCTCGCGGGGCTGCCGCCGGGCATCATCGGCCTGTTCGCGAAGGTCACCGTCTTCCGGTCGGCCGTCGACGCCGGGCTCGGCTGGCTCGCCGTGGTCATGGCCGCCAACGTCGTCGTCGCCCTGTACTACTACCTGCGCTGGACGGCGCTGCTCTTCCGCACCCCCGAGGAGGCCGCCCCCGCCGGGCGGCCCGCCGCGGCCAAGGTCCCCTGGCCGGTCACCGCCGCGATCGTGCTCACCGCGGCCACCGCCGTGGTGCTCTCCGGCGCCCCCCAGCTCGTCCTGCGGTTCGCCTCGGGCAGCCTCTTCCCGCAGTAGGCCGCGGCAGGACGTCGCAGGTCGGAGCAGGTTCACCCGCACGGCCCAACGCCCGCCGGCGCGCCCGGGCCGGGCCCGCGGGGGCGCCGGCCCCGCCGCGCCCCGGGAACCGTACGGCCCCATCTGGCGTTGACCAGGAAGGGAGGGTCCACTGGACGGTAGACCCTCAGACCTTGGACGGGGTCCCCCCTGCCGCACCACTTGGAGGGCGTACCGTGCACCGCCGGCACAACGGGCTCAAGACCGCCGTACTCCTCGGCGGGCTGTCCGCACTCATCATCGGCATCGGAAGCTTCTTCGGACGGACCGGCCTGATCGTCGCCGTCCTCGTCGCCCTCGGGACGAACGCCTACGCGTACTGGAACAGCGACAAGCTGGCTCTACGCGCGATGCGCGCCCGGCCCGTCAGCGAGTTCGAAGCCCCCGAGCTGTACCGCATGGTGCGCGAACTCTCCACGTCAGCGCGCCAACCCATGCCACGGCTCTACATCTCCCCGACCGAAGCCCCCAACGCCTTCGCGACCGGCCGCAACCCGCGCAACGCCGCGGTCTGCTGCACCGAAGGCATCCTGCGCATCCTCGACGAGCGCGAACTGCGCGGGGTGATCGGCCACGAGCTGAGCCACGTCTACAACCGTGACATCCTGATCTCCTCGGTGGCCGGAGCACTGGCCTCCGTGATCATGTTCCTGGTGAACTTCGCCTGGCTGATCCCGATCGGCCGGTCCAACGACGACGAGGGCCCGGGGCTCCTCGGCATGCTGCTGATCATGATCCTCGGCCCACTGGCCGCGTCCGTGATCCAGCTCGCCATCAGCCGCTCGCGCGAATACGAGGCGGACGCCTCCGGCGCGCAGCTCACCGGCGATCCCCTCGCCCTGGCCAGCGCCCTGCGCAAGCTGGACGCAGGCACCAAGCAGCTCCCGCTGCCCGCCGAACCGCGCATCGAGACGGCGAGTCACATGATGATCGCCAATCCCTTCCGGCCGGGCGAAGGACTGTCCAAGATGTTCTCGACACACCCTCCGATGGCCGAGCGCATCGCCCGGCTCGAACAGATGGCAGGCCGCAGTCAGTGAAGACCATCCTCAACATCATTTGGCTCGTGCTCAGCGGGATCTGGCTGTTCCTGGGCTACTGCCTGGCCGGCGTGATCCTCTGCATCACGATCATCGGCATTCCCTTCGGCATAGCGGCGTTCCGCATCGCCGTGTACGCCCTCTGGCCGTTCGGCTACACCGCCGTCGAACGCCGTGACGCCGGCGCCGCCTCCTGCGTGGGCAACGTCCTGTGGCTGGTCCTGGCCGGCTGGTGGCTCGCCATCGGCCACATCGTCACCGGCATCGCGCTGTGCGTCACGATCATCGGCATCCCGTTCGGCATCGCCAACTTCAAGATGGTCCCGCTCTCCCTGCTGCCGCTCGGCCGCGAGATCGTCCCGACGGACGCCCCCTTCGCCTCGCGCTGACCTCGGTCCTCCGGGGTTGTCCACAGGCTCGGACGGATGTGGGCGCCATGCGTCACCATGAACGCATGAACGAATCCGAGCAGTTGCCGTCGCAAGTCACCCGCTGTGCGCGAGGCCGCGCGGGCAGGCAGCAGGAACGCCTGCCCGCGTGGCCCGACCCCGGGGAAACGGTCCGGGCCGGCCCCTTACCCGGCCCCGCCCGCTTCCCCCCGCCGCTCCCTCGGCCCGTGCTCGCGCCGGCCGCCGCGCCCGCGCGGGCCGGGCGGCGCCGGCCGGCCCGGCCCGCTGCCGCCGCGACGGGCGGCCCCGCCCCACCCACGGCCCGCCGGTCGCCCCGTACCCGCCGGCTCCCGCCCCCACCAGGCGCGTCGCCTTCCCGAGCGCCTCCCGGAGCCCCGCCCCCGCTCGGGTCCTGACCCCGGAGCCGAGCCGACTCCGCACGCCATCGGGCCGGCGCGCCCAGGGGCGGCGCCCTCGCCCCCGTGATCACCGACGTGAGGTGCGGCGCACAGGACGGCGCCACACACCGAACGACCCGACCGCGACGACGGCATGCCCCTTGACACCTGAACCGAGAGCCCGCGCGCAGTCCACGTGCGAGCATTCGCGATCGCGTAGTGGGCCGGCGCTCCGCACCGGCGGGAAGCCGAGCGCACCCCGCGGATCGGCCGTGGCCGAGAGCACCGCCACCACCGCGGGACGGCCTAGACGACGCCTTCCCGGCCGGGGAGCGGCGTCCGCTTGCGTTCCCACCCCTCCAGGGCGGTCAGGCAGGCGTGGTCCAGGTGTCGCAGCCCGCTCAGGTCGAGCCGCACCTCCTGCCCGTTCGGCAGCGCGTCCAGGGCGTCGAGGAGCTTGGGCAGCCTCAGGAAGCTGGCGTTCCCCACGACCCGCACGCACAGTTCCCCGCCCTCCCGGACCTCCTCGATGTGCACGTGGGAGGTCTCCCAGGCCGCCTTGGCGACGGCGAGCCCCAGACCGATCAGCACCCCTTCGAAAAGGTTGGTGACCACGATCGCCGAGGCCGTGACCAGCAGGACCACGGCCTCCCCCCGGTGCGTGCGCCACAGCCCGGCCACGGCCCGGGCCGGCAACAGCTTCCAGCCCGCGTGGAGCAGCACCCCGGCCAGCGCGGCGAGCGGGACGACCTCCAGCAGCTGCGGGAAGGCGACGGCGAACAGCAGCAGCCAGGCCCCGTGCATCACCCGGGCGGCGCGCGTCCGGGCCCCCGCCTCCACGTTGGCGGCGCTGCGGACGATGACGGCGGTCATCGGTAGGGAACCGAGCATCCCGCAGACGCTGTTGCCGACGCCCTGGGCGATGAGCTCCTTGTCGTAGTGCGTCCTCGGCCCGTCGTGCATCCGGTCGACGGCCGCGGCGCTGAACAACGTCTCGGCGGAGGCGATCAGCGAGAGCGCGATCACGGTCCCGACGGCTCCGACGGAGGCGAGCACCCCGAAGTCGCCCCAGCCGGGCGGCGCCACCGCCTCCAGCACCCCCGTCACCCGCACCTTCTCCACGGGCAGGCTCAACAGCACGGCCACCGCCGTCGCGGCCGCCACCCCGACGAGCGCCCCCGGCACGATCCGGAGCCCGGCCGGCACCCGCGGCCACGCCACCAGCACCGCGACGGTCGCGGCGCCCAACGCCACGGCCGACCAGTCGGCCCGCGCCGCGAGGGCCGGCAGCCCGCCCAGCTTGGCCAGGGTGTGCCCCGGCGCGGTCACCCCGGCCAGGGCGTAGAGCTGCCCGGCGATCAGCACGAGCCCGATCCCGGCCAGCATCCCGTACACGACGGCGACCGAGATCGCCCGGAACCACCGCCCGAGCCGCAGCACCCCCATGCCCAGCTGCAACAGTCCGGCGGACAGCACCAGCACCCCGAGCGCGGGCAACCCGTACGCCCGCACCGCCTCGTAGACCAGCACGGTGAGCCCGGCCGCCGGCCCGCTCACCTGGAGCGAGCTCCCCCGGAACCACCCGGTGACCAGCCCGCCGACCACCCCGGTGACGATCCCCAACTCGGCCGGCACCCCGGAGGCGACGGCCACCCCCACACACAGCGGAAGCGCGACCAGCGCGACGACCACGGACGCCGCGAAGTCTTGGCGGAACGTGTCGGCCCCAGGCATGCGGAACTCCCTGCCATCCGATGATTGACGATTCACCCAGCGTGGAGGCCGCACCGGCCGGTGCCCAGTGATCACAGGGGGGCCGCGGAGGAGCACGCGCCGTTCACGCCCCGCACACACCCTGCGAGCGCCGACGACGAAGGGCACGACACGGGCGCCCGCCGGAAGCTCCCGGCGAACCGCCCCCGTCGTGCCCTCGGGGTTCGTTCAGCGCAGCACGAACGGGCCCGGACCCCCGGGCCCGCCGATCAGCGGTAGTTCACGAACTGGATCGCGAAGTCCAGCTCCTTGCCCTTGAGCAGCGCCTGGATGGCCTGGAGGTCGTCACGGCTCTTGGAGCTGACGCGCAGCTCCTCGCCCTGGACCTGGGCCTTGACGCCCTTGGGGCCCTCGTCACGGATGATCTTCGCGACCTTCTTGGCGTTCTCCTGGGAGATGCCTTCCTCGATCGTCGCGAAGATCTTGTACTCCTTGCCGGACAGCTGCGGCTCGCCGGCGTCCAGCGCCTTCAGCGAGATCCCGCGCTTGACCAGCTTGGTCTCGAACACGTCGAGGACGGCCTTGACGCGCTCCTCGGAGTTCGCCTCCATCAGGATCTTCTCGCCGGACCAGGCGATCGACGCGCCCGTGCCCTTGAAGTCGTAACGCTGCGAGAGCTCCTTCGCGGACTGGTTGAGGGCGTTGTCGACCTCCTGCCGCTCGACCTTCGAGACGATGTCGAAACTGGAGTCGGCCATGTGCTGTGGCTCCTTGAAGTCGGCTGTGATGTGCCCCGAAGGGCGCGGCCGGACATCCCCGGTCCGCTCGGCAAAGCCTAGCCACCGTGCCCACGTGGAGGGCTGATCAATCCGGTGGCGGACCACCCCCGCACATCGGGTATTGTTTACGTCGTTGCCACGGAGCGCCGCCGCAAGGCGGAAAGACGGCAATGATCATGGCGGTGTGCCCGAGTGGCCAAAGGGAGCAGACTGTAAATCTGCCGGCTCAGCCTACCCAGGTTCGAACCCTGGCGCCGCCACGCGAGTAGAACCCCCGTCCATCCGCGAAAATGCGGTGGGCGGGGGTTCTTTCGTACGTTCCGCACCAGGCGAGCGCCCGCGGGACGCCCCGCCGGCGTCCCCGGGGCACTCAGGAAGGCCCGGCCACCGTCAGGTGGTAGGTCGTGTCCACCCAGAAGCCGTTCGTCGCCGAGGCCTCGATCTCCAGCACGAACTGACCCGCCGGCAGCGGTTCGAGCGCGCACCACAGGCCCCACGTGACCCGCGGTACGCCCATGGACAGGAACGTCCCCGAGGTGAACTCGCGCACCGCCAGCGGGCAGCTGTTCATCGCCGCCGACGCCCGGGTCACCTCCATCCGCCACGGCTTCGTCAGCAGCGGCACCACCGGGCGCTGCGTGTTCAGGACCGGGAAGAACAGCCGACGCTCCGCCGGGACCGTGCAGCGCCGCACCACCCTGCCGCCGTACGTCCCCGCGAGGAACCAGAGGTCCTCGGGCTGCCGCCAATCGGCGTACGCCCCCGTCGTATCGCTCACCGGGCTCCGGTCCTCCGGCGCCGACAGCGCCCACTTCCACCACCGGGCCGCCAACCGGCCGCCCTCCGCCGCCCCGACCCGCCAATCGCCGTCGCCCATGCCCGACCCCGCACCTCGCGCGACCACCCCCTGCGGCCGACATCCGGGTGACCCTACCGGCGCCCCCGCGCACCGATGCGGGCGGCCGGTCGTTCACCGGCCGTGACATGGACAACGGACACACGCGGAAAGGTCGGGGGCGGCGTCCTGCTCGCCCTGCTCGGCGCCGGCATCCCCGCCCTGGTCGGGGCGGCACTGCACACGCAGGTCGGAGAGCCCTACCGGGAAACCCGGCTGTACTTCGGCACGCAGCGCCCCGACGGCCGGGAGCCCGTGGGGGAGGCGGAGTTCCTCCGGTTCCTGGACCACGACATCACCCCGGCCTTCCCGGAGGGACTCACCCTCCAGGACGGGCGCGGCCAGTGGCGCGGCGCGGACGGCACGACCGTCCGCGAGACCTCGTACGAAGTCATCCTGCTCTACCCCGAGAAGGAGGCCGAGGAGCGCACGGTCCGCGTCGAACGGATCCGGCAGGCCTACGAGAAGCAGTTCCAGCAGGACTCCGTCGGACGCTCGGACGACAAGCTGGACGCCGACTTCTGACGCCCGCTCAACGACGCCCCGGGCGCCCGCCCCCGCTCAGCTGCCCGCCATGTTCTTGACGGCCACCGACACCGGGGTGGAGCCCTCGACCAGCTCCAGGGTCAGGCCCGCCGTCGCCGGCGTCTCCAGCAGCTCGGCGAGCACCGCGGCGACGTCGTCGCGCGGGACGGACCCGCGGCCCGTTTCCGCCTCCAGGCGGACCTCGCCCGACCCCGCCTCATCGGTCAGCGAACCGGGCCGCAGGACCGTCCACTCCAGGCCCAACCGGGTCCGGACGTACTCGTCGGCCTCGCCCTTCGCCCGCAGGTAGACGTCGAAGACCTCGTCGCCCGGGTGCCGGGCGTCCGCGCCCATCGAAGAGACCATCAGGAAGCGGCGCACGCGAGCCCGTTCGGCCGCGTCGGCGAACAGCGTCGCCGCGTCCCGGTCCACGGTCTCCTTGCGGTCCGCCCCGCTGCCCGGACCGGCACCGGCGGCGAACACCGCGACGTCCGCGCCCTGAAGGATGCCCGCCACGTGCTCGACGGACGCCGACTCCAGATCGCACAGCACCGGTTCGGCGCCCGCCCGCCTGAGGTCGTCGCCCTGCCCCGGATCGCGGATGATGCCCGCGACCTCGTACCCGCGCGCGGCGAGCAGTCGCTCCAGCCGCAGCGCGATCCGACCGTGTCCACCCGCGATGACGATGCGCATGTCCCGACCGTACGTCCCACCAGGCGCGGGCGCCCGCGAGCGCCCGCCGGTCGCCTCAGGGACCGGACTCCGTACGGCCCTGCCTGGGCAGGTCCAGAGCCACCGCGACCGCCGAGTCGCAGTACTCCCGTACGGCACTCGTACGGGCTACGACGCGCCCCCGATGGATCACGATCCGGCTGTACGCCAACGACAGCACCGCGGCGATCCGATCCCCGCGCACGGCGAGCAGCTCCGCCGGGAAGCCGGCCTCCACCCGAACCTCGGGGAGCCCCATCGCCTCGCGGGCGGCGCTGCTGACGGTCTCGTACGCCTCCGCCGCCCGCAGCCCGCCCTGGGAGGCCAGCAGGTACGCGGCCTCCAGCGGATCCCCCCGCCCCACCGGGTTGCCGGCGTCCCGCAGCGCCCCGCTCCCGGCCGTGACGCGCACCCCGGCCGCCCGCAGCAGTCGTACCGGGGCGGTGCGCAGGCCGCGCCGCTCCAGGGCCGCGCAGTCGCCCTGGGGCAGGCACGTGACCCGCACGCCCGCCGCCGCCAGCTGGTCGGCGGCCCGCGAAGCCACGTCCAGCGGGAGCCGCGACAGCCCCCCGCAGGGGCCGATGCTCACCCCGGGGCGCAGCCCGCCCGCCATCGCCGCGAGCCGGGCGAGGCGACCGGGGTCGTCACCGTCGGTGTGCAGATCGACGGGGCAGCCGTGCTCCGCGGCCATTTCCAGGACCGCCTCGACGAAGCCCGTCGGATCGGGATCCAGATCCGGGCAGCCGCCGATCACCGACGCGCCCATCTTGACGGCGTCGCGCAGCATGGCCAGCCCGTCCGCCCCGGCGGCCCCGGTCAGCAACCGGGGCACGGCCACGGCCGTCAGGTCGGCCAGCCCGCGCAAGGACCGCCGCGCCTGGAGGACGGCCTCCATCGGGCCGAGCCCGTGCACGTCGCCGATCCGTACGTGGGAGCGGACGGCGGTCGCGCCGTGCCCGAGCTGGAGTAGGGCCGCCTCGGTGGCCCGGCGCTGCACCTCGTCCGGGCCGTACGAGACGGGCCCCTCGCCATCGGCGGTCAAAGCGGTGTCCCCGTGTGCGTGGGGCTCGGCGGGGGCGGGGAGCAGCAGGTAGCCGCGCAGGTCGACCCGGGACAGGGTGGGCGCGGTCAGACTGCCCGCGGTCCCGACGGCCTGGATGCGGCCGCCGCCGAGCCGGACGTCGACGGTACGACCGTCGGTGAGCCGCGCCCCGGCGAGGAGCAGACCGGTGGCCTCGGGGGCGGCCCCGCCGGCGGGAGCCCGGGAGGGGCCCTCGGCCGGGTTCCGCGAGGAGTGGGAGGGCTGCTGCGGCTGGCTGTCGGACATCGCGCTCCTGCGGTGGCTCGGGCGGTTCCTGCGCCGTGGCCACAGCCCGCGGCCCAAGATCACGCAGCGTGGTCAGAGCCTAGGGCGCCCGACTGCCGGCTTCGCGGAAGAGCGCAATAGTCGTACCGGTGTGGTGCCCGTACGCGCCCCGGCGGCACCGATCACCCCGGCGTGGGGAGGGGGAGGAGGAAGGGGGAGGCGCGGGTCCGGTGGGCCGGGTCGGGGTGGGGAGGGGCCGGAGGAGGCGGGTGGGGAGTGCGGGGCGCCGACGGCGGGGCGCCGGATGTGAGCCCGCGCACATTTACCCCGGAAAACCGCCGGGCCAGCACTCGGATGGTGATCAAGAATCCCCGCCGACCTCCCCCTGAGCCCAGACGCCGCAAAGGATTTGGGCGATCGGCGGGCAACCGTGTAATGTCTTCATCGCTCGCCCCAATAGCTCAGTCGGTAGAGCGTCTCCATGGTAAGGAGAAGGTCTGCGGTTCGATTCCGCATTGGGGCTCTGATGAGTGAGGTTCCCCACCCTCGGGTGGGGAGCGGATCACATCAAAGCGGCGTAGCTCAGTCGGTAGAGCAAGCGGCTCATAATCGCTGTGTCACCGGTTCAAGTCCGGTCGCCGCTACAACTAGTAGCCGATTGCGGGGTCGGTCTCCCGATCGGCTACTCTTTTATGCGTTCATCCGTCCCATATTCCGTCAAGGAGCACTCACGTGGCTGCCACCGACGTCCGCCCGAAGATCACGCTGGCCTGCGTGGAGTGCAAGGAGCGGAACTACATCACCAAGAAGAACCGGCGTAACAACCCGGATCGCATGGAGATGAAGAAGCACTGCCCGCGTTGCAACTCGCACACCGCGCACCGCGAGACCCGCTGATCCTGGCGAAGTCTCGAATACAGGCACCGTCACGAGGTCGTCCCCGTCATTGGGGGGCGGCCTTGTGTCGTTTCCGCACGGATCACGAACCGGTGCGGGGCGGCGTGGACGGTGCGGGATGGCACGGGAGAGCCGTCGCGGTGCGGACATCGACGTGACGTGCGTCACCCTCTTTGTCTGTTTTTCGTGTCCCTTCCACAGGAGGTAGTGAGCCATGGCCCTCGACCAGACCTTCGTCGGGCGGACCTACCCGCCCACCGATCCGTACGAGGTCGGCCGGGAGAAGATCCGCGAATTCGCGGTCGCGGTGGGTGACGAGAATCCCGTCTACAGCGACCCGGAGGCGGCCAAGGCGTTCGGCCACCCCGACGTGATCGCCCCCCCGACCTTTGTGTTTGCCATCACATTCAAGGCGGCGGGCCAGGTCGTCGAGGACCCCCAGCTGGGTCTCGACTACAGCCGCGTCGTGCACGGCGACCAGAAGTTCTCGTACGTCCGTCCCGTCCGCGCGGGCGACCGGCTCTCGGTGACCTCGACGATCGAGGCCGTGAAGTCGATGGCCGGCAACGACATCATCGACATCCGCGGTGAGGTCCACGACGCCTCCGGCGAGCACGTGGTGACGGCGTGGACCAAGCTCGTTTCCCGCGCCCCCGAGGAGGCCTGAGATGGCTGCCCAGATCCAGTACGCCGACGTCGAGGTCGGCACCGAACTGCCGGCGGCGTCCTTTCCCGTGTCGCGCGCGACGCTCGTGCGCTACGCCGGGGCCTCCGGTGACTTCAACCCGATCCACTGGAACGAGAAGTTCGCCAAGGAGGTCGGTCTGCCGGACGTGATCGCCCACGGCATGTTCACCATGGCCGAAGCGATCCGCGTGGTGACCGACTGGGTCGGCGACCCGGGCGCGGTGGTCGAGTACGGAGTCCGCTTCACCAAGCCCGTGGTGGTCCCGAACGACGACGAGGGCGCACTGATCGAGGTCACCGCGAAGGTCGCCGTCAAGATGGACGACAACCGCGTACGGGTCGACCTGACGGCGATGAGCGCGGGCCAGAAGGTCCTCGGCATGTCCCGCGCGGTGGTCCAGCTGGGCTGAGGGCGGGGTGGGGGCTGCGGGCTTGCGGCTGCGGCTGCGGGTGCGGCTGCGGGTGGGGCTGGGGTCTGGGGCCTGGGGCTGCGGGTGGGTGGGGTCGGTGCTGCTGGGCGGGGTCGGGGGTGGTCGGGGTGCCCGTGATCCGGATCGGGGAGGGTTTGGGGGGTTCCCGCCGGTCTCATCGTCTCTTCGTGGCGGGCCGGTCCCTCAAGGGCGCTCCCTTCGGTCGCGTCGCTTCGCGATGGCCTTCGGCCACCCTTGACCGACCGACCCGCCACGAAAATCCGAAGACCGACGGGAACCCCCCAAAAGAACGGTCACGGGGGACGGATGAGCAGGAGCGGGTCCCTCAGTGACGAGGCGAGGGGCCGGGCGTCGGCCGACAGGGCATACGGGCACGTCACAGCACCTCTCCACACCCGGCAGACGACCAAAGGCCCCTACCCGCTCGTCAGGACGACGACATCAACCGGGATTGCGGGTAGCCGGGAAAGCGCATCGGATCGCTACGAACTTCGCTCGGCTCAGCGACTGACCACCGGCCGTGGCTGGACATAAGCCGCACCAGCCCGGTTCATGGCCGAGGCCGTCTCGGCGACTGACCACCGGCCATGGTCCGACCAGCAGATCGCCAGACGGGCGCCTGGTTTGTGTCGTCGAGTGGCAGACGCACGCCGTGGGCCACCACGGACGGTAGGGGCGGCTTATGTCCGGCCACGGACGGTCGTCGGACGCTTGACCGGGCGACGGGACACGGCGAACCGGCGCGTATCCCCGCCCTCCCTGCACTCCAGGTTGATGTCGTCGTCCTGACGGGCGGGTAGGGGCCTTGGTCGTCTGTCGGGTGTGGAGAGGGGCTGTGACGTGCCCGCATGCCCTGCCGGCCGACGCACGGTCCCTCGTCTCGTCACTGAGGGAGCTGCTCCTGCTCCTCTGACCCGTGACCGTTCTTTTGGGGGGTTCCCGTCGGTCTTCGGCTTTCCGGGACGTGCCGGTCGGTCAAGGGTGGCCGAAGGCCATCGCGAAGCGACGCGACCGAAGGGAGCGCCCTTGAGGGACCGGTACGGCACGGGGAGACGATGAGACCGGCGGGAAACCACCAAACCCACCCTGATCCGGATCAACGAGATCCCGCCCCCACCGGAACCCCGACCCGGTGTCCGGAACCCCGACCACCCGCACCCCGACGCCCCCGACCCCGCCACACCGGCCCCGCCCCGCAGACCTCGCCCCGCCCCCTCCTCCCTCGCTCCCACCCCCCACCCCTTGACCAAGTTAGTGATTGAGCACTAACTTAAGGCCATGGCAAGGATGAGTGCGGAAGAGCGGCGCGAGAGTGTCGTGCGGGCGGCCATGTGCGAGTTTGCGCGTGGTGGCTACTACGGGACGTCCACCGAGGCGATCGCCAAGCGGGTCGGGGTTTCGCAGCCGTACTTGTTCCGGCTCTTTCCCAACAAGCAGGCCATGTTCCTCGCCGCCACCACCCGGTGCATGGAGGAGATCAGGCTGGTCTTCGAGGAGGCGGCGAAGGGGCTCAGTGGTGCGGAGGCCCTGGATGCCATGGGGGCGGCGTACCTGACGCTGATCGCCGAGCAGCCCGACAAGCTTCAGATGCAGCTCCAGGTGTACGTGACCGTGGCGGCTGCCGAAGCCGCGGGGGAGAAGGAGTTCGGGGAACTGGTCCGGGCCGGCTGGATGGACCTCTGGGACACCGTGCGGATGCCCCTGGGTGGCGACAGCGCGCAGGCGGGTTCCTTCATGGCGTACGGGATGCTCATCAACACCCTTTCGGCCCTCGGATTCCCGCCCGGGCACCGGGTGTGGGAAGGGTGCTGGCTCTCCGGGGCCGACCATGCCGCCCGCGAGTCCCCGCAGGGCTGAGTCCGCCCCTCCCGCCTCCGGTTTCCGCCCCGGCCTTCCGGGCCTGCCATTTCCCGACCCGCCCGCCGGCGACGTCTGCACACAAAAGTTAGTAAGCAGTCACTACCTAAAATCGACCAGGGGGAACCAACCACCATGAGTACCCAACCCACCCAACCAGCCCTCGGAGCGCCCGCCATCTGGGCACTCGTCCTCACCGGCGCAGCCAGTTTCATGGCCGCGCTCGACAACCTCGTCGTCACCACCGCCCTCCCCGCGATCCGTTCCGACCTCGGCGGGAAGTTGGAGGACCTGGAGTGGACGGTGAACGCCTACACGCTGACCTTCGCCGTCCTGCTCATGTTCGGCTCCGCCCTCGGGGACCGGTTCGGTCGGCGGCGGCTCTTCATCATCGGGCTCGGGATATTCACGGCCTCCTCCGCCGCGGCGGCGCTCTCGCCCGGCATCGACGCGCTCATCGCAGCCCGCGCCGTCCAGGGCGTCGGGGCGGCGATCATGATGCCGCTCACCCTCACGCTGCTCACCGTCGCCGTCCCGGCCGCCCGTAGGGGCATGGCCCTCGGGATCTACGGGGCCGTGACGGGGCTCGCCGTCGCCAGTGGTCCCCTCATCGGGGGCACGCTCACCGAGCACATCTCCTGGCAGTGGATCTTCTGGCTGAACGTTCCCATCGGCCTCGCCCTGATCCCCCTCGCCCGCCTGCGCCTCGCCGAGTCCACCGCGCCGAACGCCCGTCTCGACGTGCCCGGCACCCTGCTGATCAGCGCCGGTCTCTTCGGCATCGTCTACGCACTGGTCAACGCCAACGCCGACGGCTGGACCAGCGCGCCCGTCCTCACCGGCCTCATAGCGGGCGGCGCGCTCATCGGCGCCTTCATCCGGCACGGCATGCGCGCCGCCGACCCCGTGCTGCCCATGCGGCTCTTCCGTGACCGCGGGTTCCTCGGGATCAACGTCGCGGGCCTGCTCATGTTCCTCGGCATGTTCGGCTCGATCTTCCTGCTCAGCCAGTTCCTCCAAGGGGTCGTCGGCTACTCGCCCACCGAAGCCGGCCTGCGCATGCTCCCCTGGACCGGCATGCCGATGATCGTGGCGCCGCTCGCCGGGATCCTCTCCGACCGGATCGGCGGGCGGCCCGTCGTCGCCGCCGGGCTGGCGTTCCAGGCCGTCGGGCTCGGCTGGTTCGCCGTGATCCTGAGCACGGACGTCTCCTACGCCGCCCAACTGCCGGCGCTGATCCTCAGCGGGATCGGCATGGCCCTCTACTTCGCCCCGGCCGCCAACGTGCTCATGTCCACGGTGCGCCCCGCCGACCAGGGCAAGGCCTCCGGGACCAACAACGCCCTCCGCGAGGTCGGCGGGGCCCTCGGCGTGGCCGTCCTCGCCTCCGTGTTCTCCGCCCAGGGCGGCTACGAGACCCCGCAGGCCTTCACCGACGGGACCGTCCCCGCGCTGTGGATCGGGGCCGTCGCCGTCGCCCTCGCCGCCGGGTTCGCGCTGCTCGTGCCGCGTCGGGGCAGCGGGCCCCGGACCGGGGCGCAGCCGGCCGCCGAGGTCCGGAAGGTGCCCGTCGCCGGCTGAGGCGCCGCTCGCCGGCCGGGCCCGACGCCCGGGCGCGGCCGGGAGAACCGCAGCACCGCCCGCACGCGAAGTTCCGTACGACGACGCATCGCGAAGGAGCCCGTCATGCCCGACGTCCCCTGGTACACGCCCACCCAGGCCGACCCCGACGCCGAGGTCCACGTCATGGCCTCCCGCTTCGAGACCGACAGCCTCCTCGGAGCGCTGAGGTTCTTCCTCAAGGCGCCCGGCATCATCGCCCAGGTCCGCAAGGCGCCCGGTGCGCACGGCGCCGCCCTGCGGGCCCGGGTCCTGCGGCGGACCTTCCTCACCCTGTCCGCCTGGGAGGACCGCGAGGCCCTCCAGCGATTCGCGGCCAGTGATCCGCACCGCGCCTCGGCGCGCGCCGCGGCCGCCTATACGAAGGAGGCCGAGTTCACCTTCTGGACCGTGCGGGCCCGCGAACTGCCCCTCGGCTGGGCGGAGGCCGAGCGCCGTCTGGCCGAGCGGAAGCGGGCCCACTGAGTGCCCCGCCGGGATGCGAGGGGGACGGACCGTACTCTTGTGCTCGTGCAGGAACTCCACGACGCCCCCCTCGCCCCGCTGACCACCTTCCGCCTCGGCGGCCCCGCGGCCCGGCTGATCACCGCGACCACCGACGCCGAGGTCGTCGACGCCGTTCGCGCCGCGGACGCCAGTGGCACGCCGCTGCTGGTCATCGGCGGCGGCAGCAACCTGGTCATCGGTGACCAGGGCTTCGACGGCACCGCCCTGCGCATCGCGACGACCGGGTTCGTCCTCGACGGCACCCGCCTGGAGCTCGCCGCGGGCGAGAACTGGAGCGACGCCGTCGCCCGCACCGTCGACGCCGGACTCGCGGGCATCGAGTGCCTGGCGGGGATCCCCGGCTCGGCCGGCGCGACCCCGATCCAGAACGTCGGCGCGTACGGGCAGGAGGTCTGCGACACCATCACGGAGGTCGTGGCCTACGACCGCACCAGCGGCGAGACGGTCACCCTGACCGCCGCCGAGTGCGACTTCCGCTACCGCAACAGCACCTTCAAGGACCAGCCCGACCGGTACGTCGTCCTGCGCGTGCGCTTCGCCCTGGAGGACGCGGGCGGCCTCTCCGCCCCGATCAAGTACCCGGAAACGGCCCGCGCCCTCGGCGTCGGCGCCGGCGACCGGGTCCCGGCCGCCGCCGCCCGCGAGACGGTGCTGCGCCTGCGCGCCGGCAAGGGCATGGTCCTCGACCCCACCGACCACGACACCTGGTCGGCCGGCTCCTTCTTCCACAACCCGATCCTGACGGACGAGGCGTACGCCGCCTTCCTCGCCCGCGCCCAGGACCGGCTCGGCTCCGACACGGCCCCGCCCGCCTACCCGGCCGGCGAAGGGCGTACGAAGACCAGCGCGGCCTGGCTGATCGACAAGGCGGGCTTCACCAAGGGCTACGGCACCGGCCCCGCCAGGATCTCCACCAAGCACACCCTGGCCCTGACCAACCGCGGCGAGGCCACCACCGAGGACCTCCTCGCGCTGGCCCGCGAGGTCGTCGCCGGCGTCCACGAGGCCTTCGGCGTCACGCTCGTCAACGAGCCGGTGACGGTCGGCGTCCGCATCTGACATGAACTGCCCCCAGCACGGGGCCGGCACCGATCCCACGCGCCTGGTGGGCCGCGAGATCAGCCGGGTCGTCGCGTCCTGGCACGTCTGTGACGGCGAACGCTCCGAGGCACCGCTCGACGTGTGGCTGATCGACAGCGTCGGCGACTCCACGCGGATCACCACCGGCTCCGACCGGTGCCTCATCGTCGAGGCGGCGGCCCCGCACGAGCCCTACGACCTGGGGGAGTGGGGCCGCATCGAGGTCGGCGAGGACCTCGGGGACCACCCGTTCCTGCCCCATGTCGGGCGCACGATCGCCTCCGTCGCCGAGTTCGCCCTGCCCGAGCAGGGCCGCACCCACCTGGAGATCGGCTTCCCCGGCGGCCACCGGGTCCGGGCCGACTGCTACGAGGGCGACCTGCGGCTCACCCGCTGAGCCAGTGGTCGATCCCGTCCAACAACTTGGCCTGGACGTCGTCCGGCGCCGCCGAACCGCGCACCGACTGCCGGGCCAACTCGGCCAGCTCCGCGTCCGTGAACCCGTGGTGGCGGCGGGCGAACTCGTACTGGGCCGCCAGCCGCGAACCGAACAGCAGCGGGTCGTCCGCGCCCAGCGCCATCGGCACACCGGCCTCGAAGAGGGTGCGCAGCGGCACGTCCTCCGGCCGCTGGTACACCCCGAGGGCGATGTTGGAGGCCGGGCAGACCTCGCAGGTGATCTGCCGGTCGGCCAGCCGTTTGAGCAGCCGCGGGTCCTCGGCGGCCCGTACGCCGTGCCCGATGCGGGCGGCGTGCAGGTCGTCCAGGCAGTCCCGGACGGAGGAGGGCCCGCTCAGCTCGCCGCCGTGCGGGGCCGCGAGCAGGCCGCCCTCGCGGGCGATGGCGAAGGCCCGGTCGAAGTCGCGGGCCATGCCGCGGCGTTCGTCGTTGGAGAGCCCGAAGCCGACGATGCCGCGGTCGGCGTAGCGGACGGCGAGACGGGCGAGGGTGCGGGCGTCGAGCGGGTGCTTCATGCGGTTCGCGGCGATGACGACGCGCATGCCGAGACCGGTCTCCCGGGAGGCCGCGTCGACGGCGTCGAGGATGATCTCGACGGCCGGGATCATGCCGCCCAGCAGGGGGGCGTAGGAGGTCGGATCGACCTGGATCTCCAGCCAACCGCTGCCGTCGCGGACGTCCTCCTCGGCGGCCTCGCGGACCAGCCGGCGGATGTCGTCGGGCTCGCGCAGGCAGGACCGGGCGGTGTCGTAGAGCCGCTGGAAGCGGAACCAGCCGCGTTCGTCGGTGGCACGGAGTTGGGGGGGTTCGCCGCTGGTCAGGGCCTCGGGCAGGCGGACGCCGTACTTGTCGGCCAGCTCCAGCAGCGTCGAGGGGCGCATGGACCCGGTGAAGTGCAGGTGGAGGTGGGCTTTCGGCAGAAGCGTGAGATCGCGTACGTGCTCCATCTGGTGATCCTGCCGTACTTGTCACCCGATCGGCAGCCGCTTTCCCTGAACGGGACCTTGCCCGAACGTAAATATGAGCTGCTGGGGGCCCGCGCGGGCCGGCCGCGGGAACGACGGAGCGGCGCCGCCCCACCGGGACGACGCCGCTCCGTACCGCTTCCTACCGCGCGGCCTAGGCCTTGGCCTCGGCGAGCAGCTTCTGGATCCGGGACACGCCCTCGACCAGGTCCTCGTCGCCCAGGGCGTACGAGAGGCGCAGGTAGCCGGGAGTGCCGAAGGCCTCGCCCGGAACGACCGCGACCTCGGCCTCGTCCAGGATCAGCGCGGCGAGCTCGACGGAGGTCTGCGGGCGCTTGCCGCGGATCTCCTTGCCGAGCACCTCCTTGACCGACGGGTACGCGTAGAACGCGCCCTCGGGGGTCGGGCAGAACACGCCGTCGATCTCGTTCAGCATCCGCACGATGGTCTGGCGGCGGCGGTCGAAGGCGGTGCGCATCTCGTGGACGGCGTCCAGGTTGCCGGAGACGGCGGCGAGCGCCGCGACCTGGGCCACGTTGGAGACGTTGGAGGTGGCGTGCGACTGCAGGTTCGTCGCGGCCTTCACGACGTCCTTCGGGCCGATGATCCAGCCCACGCGCCAACCGGTCATCGCGTACGTCTTGGCGACGCCGTTGACGATGATGCACTTGTCGGCGAGCTCGGGGACGATCGCCGGGAGCGAGACGAACTTGGCGTCGCCGTAGACCAGGTGCTCGTAGATCTCGTCCGTCAGGACCCACAGGCCCTTGTCGGCGGCCCAGCGGCCGATGGCCTCGGCGTCGGCCTCGGTGTAGACGGCGCCCGTCGGGTTGGACGGGGAGACGAAGAGGACGACCTTGGTGCGCTCGGTGCGCGCGGCCTCCAGCTGCTCGACGGAGACCCGGTACCCGGTGGTCTCGTCGGCGACGACCTCGACCGGTACGCCGCCCGCGAGGCGGATCGACTCCGGGTAGGTGGTCCAGTACGGGGCCGGGACGATGACCTCGTCACCCGGGTCGAGGATGGCCGCGAACGCCTCGTAGATGGCCTGCTTGCCGCCGTTGGTCACCAGGACCTGGGACGCGTCCACCTCGTAGCCGGAGTCGCGCAGCGTCTTCGCGGCGATCGCGGCCTTCAGCTCGGGGAGGCCGCCGGCGGGCGTGTAGCGGTGGTACTTCGGGTTGCGGCAGGCCTCGACCGCCGCCTCGACGATGTAGTCCGGGGTGGGGAAGTCGGGCTCGCCCGCACCGAAGCCGATCACCGGACGCCCGGCGGCCTTGAGGGCCTTGGCCTTGGCGTCGACGGCGAGGGTGGCGGACTCGGAAATGGCGCCGATACGGGCGGACACCCGGCGCTCGGAGGAAGGCGTTGCAGAGGTCATGCGGCCAATCGTCCCAGACGGCCCAGAAGGCCCGCACACCGTTTCAGGGACCGGACGGAGCAGGTCCGGATCTCTTCTGTTCGACGTCAGGTCCCGGACCACGTACACTCACCTGTCGTTGGTCCTCGCCGACCGTCCGAAACGTGAGCACTCCGTGCACTCGCTCGGATGCGGTAGGTTGGGGAACGCAAAGGGTCGTAGCTCAATTGGTAGAGCACTGGTCTCCAAAACCAGCGGTTGGGGGTTCGAGTCCCTCCGGCCCTGCTCCACACTCCTTCTCGGATGTGTGCGCAGGTACGTACTTCGATGCAACGCCGTGCGGCGCAACCGGGCGCGGCTACGGCCACGACCCGGATTCAGGTGAGAGACATGACGGACGCCCTGGGCTCCATCGACATGCCTGACGCCGAGGACGACACTCGCGAGAAGAAGGCCCGCAAGGGCGGTAAGCGCGGCAAGAAGGGCCCTCTGGGCCGGCTCGCGCTCTTCTACCGTCAGATCGTCGCGGAGCTCCGCAAGGTCGTTTGGCCCACTCGTAACCAACTCACGACGTACACCACCGTGGTGATTGTCTTCGTCGTCATCATGATCGGTCTGGTGACCGTGATTGACTATGGGTTCCAGGAAGCCATCAAGTTCGTCTTCGGCTGATCCCCGCGGAGGGCGGCGCCTTGATGGGTGCCGCCCGTTTTCGCATGTTCCACCACCTTTTGTATCCAGGAAGAAGCAGCCACCGTGTCTGACCCGAACCTGAACGTGAGCGACGAGTCCGTCGAGTCCGTCGAGTCCGTTGAGGACCAGCTCGACATCGTCGAGGCTGCCGACGCTGTGGACCCCGATGAAGCCGAGCTCGCCGACGCCGACGCGGGCATCGCCGCCGAAGAGGCCGCGCTGCACGTCGAGGACGAGGTCGACGCCGAGGCTGAGGACGACGCCGAGGTCGAAGAGGCCGCGGACGCTGACGACGCCGAGGCCGAAGCCGTCGCGGACGACGCCGACGACGAGAACGTCGAGGAGGCCGAGGAGGCCGTCCCCGCCGAGCCCGTCGACCCCACCCAGGCCCTGCGCGACGAGCTGCGCCTGCTCCCCGGCGAGTGGTACGTCATCCACACCTACGCGGGCTACGAGAAGCGCGTGAAGGCGAACCTGGAGCAGCGTGCCGTCTCGCTGAACGTCGAGGAGTTCATCTACCAGGCCGAGGTGCCCGAGGAAGAGATCGTCCAGATCAAGAACGGCGAGCGCAAGAACGTCCGGCAGAACAAGCTGCCCGGTTACGTTCTCGTCCGCATGGATCTGACGAACGAGTCCTGGGGCGTCGTCCGCAACACCCCCGGTGTCACCGGCTTCGTGGGCAACGCGTACGACCCGTACCCGCTGACCCTGGACGAGATCGTCAAGATGCTCGCGCCGGAGGCGAAGGAGAAGGCCGACAAGGCCGCCGCCGAGGCCGCGGGTCTGCCGGCTCCCGCCGTGAAGCGCACCATCGAGGTCCTGGACTTCGAGGTCGGCGACTCGGTCACCGTCACCGACGGCCCGTTCGCGACGCTCCAGGCGACCATCAACGAGATCAACCCGGACTCGAAGAAGGTCAAGGGTCTCGTCGAGATCTTCGGCCGCGAGACGCCGGTCGAGCTGAGCTTCGACCAGATCCAGAAGAACTGATCCAGCTCCGCTGATCCGGATCTTCTGAACGACGCTTCCGAAGCAGGTCAGATCACCCCGTAAAGGGGGGTCTGACCTGCTCGGTTTTTAGCCCCGCACCAGTACCCGTTATCGTGGTGCGGTATGCCTCCATCCGGATGACCGGTTGGCGGCTGAAAACTCTCACTAGGACCCGGAGAGAGCAATGCCTCCCAAGAAGAAGAAGATCACGGGGCTTATCAAGCTCCAGATCAAGGCCGGTGCGGCCAACCCGGCTCCGCCGGTCGGCCCCGCGCTCGGTCAGCACGGCGTCAACATCATGGAGTTCTGCAAGGCCTACAACGCCGCGACCGAGTCGCAGCGTGGCATGGTCGTGCCGGTGGAGATCACGGTCTACGACGACCGTTCCTTCACCTTCATCACCAAGACTCCGCCGGCCGCGCGTCTCATCCTGAAGAGCGCGGGCGTGGAGAAGGGCTCCGGCGAGCCGCACAAGACCAAGGTCGCGAAGCTCACGCGTGACCAGGTCCGCGAGATCGCCACGATCAAGATGCCTGACCTCAACGCGAACGACATCGACGCCGCCGAGAAGATCATCGCCGGCACCGCGCGTTCGATGGGCATCACGGTCGAAGGCTGATTCAGCCACCCAGCACGACAGTGGTAGGGCCAAGCGCTGGTCCGCACCACGACTCCACGCCTGAAGTCACTACACAGGAGCAGAAGTGAAGCGCAGCAAGACTCTCCGCGCTGCGGACGCCAAGATCGACCGGGACAAGTTCTACGCCCCGCTCGAGGCCGTCCGTCTCGCCAAGGAGACCTCCGCGACCAAGTTCGACAGCACCGTCGAGGTCGCCTTCCGCCTGGGTGTCGACCCGCGCAAGGCCGACCAGATGGTCCGTGGCACCGTGAACCTCCCGCACGGCACCGGCAAGACCGCCCGGGTCCTGGTCTTCGCGACCGGTGACCGTGCAGCGGCCGCGGAAGCCGCCGGCGCCGACATTGTCGGCGACGACGAGCTGATCAACGAGATCGCCAAGGGCAACCGCCTGAACGAGTTCGACGCCGTTGTCGCCACGCCGGACCTCATGGGCAAGGTCGGCCGCCTCGGCCGCGTGCTCGGTCCCCGTGGCCTCATGCCGAACCCGAAGACCGGCACCGTCACGATGGACGTCGCCAAGGCTGTCACCGAGATCAAGGGTGGCAAGATCGAGTTCCGCGTCGACAAGCACTCGAACCTGCACTTCATCATCGGCAAGGTCTCCTTCTCCGATGAGCAGCTGGTCGAGAACTACGCGGCGGCCCTGGACGAGATCATCCGTCTGAAGCCGTCCGCCGCGAAGGGCCGCTACATCAAGAAGGCCGCCCTGAGCACCACGATGGGTCCGGGCATCGCCCTGGACTCGAACCGCACCCGGAACCTCCTCGTCGAGGAAGACCCGGCCGCGGTCTGAGCCTGACCGGCTCGCGGTACCACTGAGCGGGCCCCCCACCACCCTCAACGGGCGGCGGGGGGCCCGTTTTTCGTGTTCCGCGCCACAGAGGACCGCGGAACCCGTAATGGCCGCGCGTTCGTACGTGACGGGAACGTAAAGTCGATACCAAATGACGATCACACAAGGGGTGGGGACCTTCATGTCTGCATACCGCAGGAAGACCATCGGCGCCGCGCTGACCGCCGTACTGCTCGTGGGCGGGGCCACGGCGTGCGAGGACGGGAACGCCGCGAAGAAGGACGGCGCCGCGGCTCCGGCACCGTCCACGTCGGCCCCGGCGACGCCCGCGATGGCGCCGGCCGCGTTCCTGGAGAAGACGAAGAAGAAGTCCGCGGAGATCACCTCGCTGCGGTACACCATGTCCGGCACCGCCGCGGGCAACGCGATCTCCGGCGAGGCCGCCATGCGCCTGAAGCCCGACGTCGCGATGTCCATGACGATGGCCTCGCCCCAGACGCCCGGGCAGGACGTCGGCATCCGCCTCCTCGACGGCGCGCTCTACCTGGGCAGCGAGGGCAAGTGGATGAAGTTCGACCTGAAGGCCCTGGCTCCGGACCAGGCCAAGCAGCTGGACGCCCTCGGCGGCGGCCAACAGGGCGAGAACCCGGGCGACAAGGCGAACGACCTGAGCCTGTCCAAGGACCTGAAGACCGTCGGCGAGGAGACCATCGACGGCCAGAAGACCACCCACCTGACGGGCACGGTCGCGCTGGACCAGCTGAAGGATCCGAGCGCCGCCACCACGCCCGAGGCCAAGGCCCGCCAGGAGAAGAACCTGAAGATGCTGGAGGCCCAGGGCATCAAGGAACTGACGATGGACATCTGGATCGACGAGTCCGACCAGACCAAGCAGGTCCGCACCCGCGGCCAGGGCACCGAGGGCCCGATGGACGTCACCATCAAGTTCCACGACGTCAACAAGCCCGTCGAGGTCACGGCGCCGCCGGCCGATCAGGTCATGGACCTGGGAGAAATGATGAAGGGCAGCACGGGCGGCACCGCCTGAGTGCCCTCTACGGCACCGCGGTACCAGTTCCGATGACGGGGGAGAACGAATGAACACGGCTGTACGGACCCTGACCAGGGCCGGCACGGCAACGGCGGTTGCGGCGTTGCTCGCGGCGGGACTCACCGCCTGCGGGGACGCCGGCGGGGACCGGGACGGGGCCGCCGGGGACCGGCGCGGGGCGAACGCGACCCAGGTGAAGGAGGCCGCCCCCGCCGACGTCGTGAAGCTCTCGTACCAGAAGACGGTGGTCGCCCGGTTCGCCGCGGTGGAGATGACCGCCACCGGGAGCGAAGGTACGCCGGACCAGGTCGTCGGGGCGAAGGGTTGGTACCCGAACAGCACCGGCATCGCGGTCAAGGGCGGCGCCCCGGGCACCGCGGGCTTCCAGATCCTGATGGACGGCGTCGTCTACACCCACTCGGACAAGCCCGTGCAGGGCAAGCCCTGGATGAAGATGAACCTGACCAAGGACGGTGCGCCCCGGCCCCGGCTCAACGACGACCCCGCCGAGTACCTCGCGCTCCTCCTCGGCCAGCAGAAGGTCACGCGCGTCGGCACGGAGCAGCTCGACGGCGTCGCCGCCGAGCACTACAGGGCCGCCCTCACCCACGAGGACCTGCTCAGGGCCGACGAGTCCACCAAGGTGATGGAGGAGGCGAACCGGCGCTACCTCCAAGAGGCGGTCAGGGACGTCAAGACCTACGACATCGACCTGTGGATCGGCAAGGACGGCCATCCCGTGCGCGTCGACACGGTGCGTACCGTCGGGGACGGTACGGCGAGGACCACGGCGAAGTTCTCGGGGTACGGGACGACGGCGCCGGTGGTCGCACCGCCCGCCGACCAGGTGACCGACTTCGACGACGCGTTGAAGGGCATCGACGCGAGCCTCAAGGAGACCGAACGCATCCTGGGCGAGGCGGACCGGAAGCTGAGGGAAGCCGGACAGGGCGGCCTCAAGCGTCCCTGAGGCGATTTGCCTCGACTGGACCGCTTCACGTACGCTTCACCAGAAGCCAAAGACCGCTGGTCGTTGCCGTGCTCGCAAGAGCGTGGCGGCCGAAGGATCCGCTGAGTGCGGACGTCCTGCGCAGGTGTTCGTGGAGAAGCTCCCGGAGTGATTCGGTCGAGCTTACGCCCCGTGCGCTTGCGCCGGGGCGTTTCGTTTTGTTCAGCCCCTTCTGAGCGGTCCTCATCACCCGGAAGGAGGCCGACGCTCTATGGCAAGGCCCGACAAGGCTGCCGCGGTAGCCGAGCTCACGGACCAGTTCCAGAGCTCGAACGCCGCTGTGCTGACCGAGTACCGGGGTCTCACCGTTGCGCAGCTCAAGACGCTGCGTCGTTCGCTCGGTGAGAACGCCCAGTACGCCGTGGTGAAGAACACGCTGACCAAGATTGCGGCCAACCAGGCCGGGATCACCGCGCTGGACGAGCACTTCGCTGGTCCGACCGCGGTCGCCTTCATCACCGGTGACCCGGTGGAGTCGGCGAAGAGCCTGCGTGACTTCGCCAAGGACAACCCCAACCTCATCATCAAGGCGGGTGTCCTTGATGGTAAGGCGCTCACCGCCGATGAGATCAAGAAGCTTGCGGACCTCGAGTCCCGCGAGGTTCTGCTCAGCAAGCTGGCCGGCGCGTTCAAGGGCAAGCAGTCCCAGGCTGCCTCGCTCTTCCAGGCGCTGCCGTCGAAGTTCGTCCGCACCGCGGAAGCGCTTCGCGTCAAGCTCGCCGAGCAGGGCGGTGCCGAGTAATTCGGCTCGCGCACTGATCCACGCCGCCTAGTGCGTGGGTCGTAGCGGGCCGTTACGCCCGCCTCTATATACATCCGGCACCTGCCGATTTAGTGGAAGGATCGCCCATCATGGCGAAGCTCACCCAGGACGAACTCCTCGCCCAGTTCGAGGAGCTCACCCTCATCGAGCTCTCCGAGTTCGTTAAGGCGTTCGAGGAGAAGTTCGACGTCACCGCCGCCGCGGCCGTCGCCGTTGCCGGTCCGGGCGCCCCCGCCGCCGTTGAGGCCGCTGAGGAGCAGGACGAGTTCGACGTCATCCTCACCGGTGCCGGCGACAAGAAGATCCAGGTCATCAAGGTCGTGCGCGAGCTGACCTCCCTGGGTCTGAAGGAAGCCAAGGACCTGGTTGACGGCGCCCCGAAGCCCGTCCTCGAGAAGGTCGCCAAGGAGGCCGCTGACAAGGCCGCCGAGGCCCTCAAGGCTGCCGGCGCCGGCGTCGAGGTCAAGTAACACCTCTGAGGCTCTCCGAAGCCTCTTCCGAAGGGCGATCACCCGTAAGGGTGGTCGCCCTTTGGCGTACCCGCAGTGCCTGATTTGCCCTGGTCTCGTTGGGGAGTAGGGTGATCATCGTTGCCCCGGAGCAGGGTCCGAAGATGATCCGCTCGGAGCACGGGGCCTTGACGAACGGCCGGCGGCGCGCAATTCTCAGTCCCGTTGCCGACTCCGCCCGGTGGGATTCGAAATACCAGGCATGGATCGGTTACGAAGAGGGCAGTACTGATACGCGCTCTGTGTGCGATGCCGAGCGTTGGCAGGGGTAGTTCAAACGACATGGGGAAGGCCTGTTGCCGGTTTCCGGAAACCTGGTCTGGACATCAGTGAGCCGAGTGGCTACACTGACCCTTTGCGCTGCCTGTTAGCTGCCCCCTGCCCGTCGCCAGGGGCATGCCCACGCTTGAGCACACTGATTGATCGTCTCCGACCTGGTCTTTTCTGCCGGATCGAGAACGTCCGTCTTCCGTGTCGGCTGGGACCGGTACGCGCGTAGTGAGTCCGAGCCCTCGGAAGGACCCCCTCTTGGCCGCCTCGCGCAACGCCTCGACCAATACGAACAACGGTGCCAGCACCGCCCCGCTGCGCATCTCCTTTGCAAAGATCAAGGAGCCCCTCGAGGTTCCGAACCTCCTGGCGCTGCAGACCGAGAGCTTTGACTGGCTGCTCGGCAACGCCGCCTGGAAGTCTCGCGTCGAGTCGGCGCTTGAGAGTGGACAGGACGTCCCCACCAAGTCCGGTCTGGAAGAGATCTTCGAGGAGATCTCGCCGATCGAGGACTTCTCCGGGTCGATGTCGCTGACCTTCCGCGACCACCGTTTCGAGCCGGCGAAGAACTCTGTCGACGAGTGCAAGGAGCGCGACTTCACGTACGCGGCTCCGCTGTTCGTCACTGCCGAGTTCACGAACAACGAGACCGGAGAGATCAAGTCTCAGACGGTCTTCATGGGCGACTTCCCGCTCATGACCAACAAGGGCACCTTCGTCATCAACGGCACCGAGCGTGTCGTCGTGTCGCAGCTTGTCCGTTCCCCCGGTGTCTACTTCGACTCCTCCATCGACAAGACGTCCGACAAGGACATCTTCTCCGCCAAGATCATCCCTTCCCGGGGTGCCTGGCTGGAGATGGAGGTCGACAAGCGCGACATGGTCGGTGTCCGCATCGACCGCAAGCGCAAGCAGTCCGTCACCGTCCTCCTGAAGGCTCTCGGCTGGACCACCGAGCAGATCCTGGAGGAGTTCGGCGAGTACGAGTCCATGCGCGCCACCCTGGAGAAGGACCACACCCAGGGCCAGGACGACGCGCTGCTCGACATCTACCGCAAGCTGCGCCCGGGCGAACCGCCGACCCGCGAGGCCGCTCAGACGCTGCTCGAGAACCTCTACTTCAACCCGAAGCGCTACGACCTCGCGAAGGTCGGCCGCTACAAGGTGAACAAGAAGCTCGGCGCCGACGAGCCGCTCGACGCCGGTGTGCTCACCACCGACGACGTCATCGCGACGATCAAGTACCTGGTCAAGCTGCACGCGGGTGAGACCGAGACGACCGGCGAGTCCGGCCGTTCGATCGTCGTCGAGACCGACGACATCGACCACTTCGGCAACCGTCGTCTGCGCAACGTCGGCGAGCTCATCCAGAACCAGGTCCGCACGGGTCTGGCTCGTATGGAGCGCGTCGTCCGCGAGCGGATGACGACCCAGGACGTCGAGGCGATCACGCCGCAGACCCTGATCAACATCCGGCCGGTCGTCGCCTCCATCAAGGAGTTCTTCGGCACCAGCCAGCTGTCGCAGTTCATGGACCAGAACAACCCGCTGTCGGGCCTGACCCACAAGCGCCGTCTGTCGGCGCTGGGCCCCGGTGGTCTGTCCCGTGAGCGGGCCGGCTTCGAGGTCCGAGACGTCCACCCGTCGCACTACGGCCGCATGTGCCCGATCGAGACCCCCGAAGGCCCGAACATCGGTCTGATCGGCTCGCTCGCGTCCTACGGTCGCGTCAACGCGTTCGGTTTCGTCGAGACCCCGTACCGCAAGGTCATCGAGGGTGTCGTCACCGACGACGTCGACTACCTGACGGCCGACGAGGAAGACCGCTTCGTCATCGCCCAGGCCAACGCCGGCCTGAACGACGAGATGCGCTTCACCGAGAACCGCGTACTGGTTCGTCGTCGTGGCGGCGAGATCGACTACATCGCCGGCGACGACGTCGACTACATGGACGTCTCCCCGCGCCAGATGGTGTCCGTCGCGACCGCGATGATCCCCTTCCTGGAGCACGACGACGCCAACCGCGCCCTCATGGGCGCGAACATGATGCGCCAGGCCGTTCCGCTCATCAAGGCGGAAGCGCCGCTCGTCGGCACCGGCATGGAGTACCGCTGTGCGGTCGACGCCGGTGACTCGATCCGTGCGGAGAAGGACGGTGTCGTCCAGGAGGTCTCGGCCGACTACATCACCGTCGCCAACGACGACGGCACGTACACCACGTACCGCGTCGCCAAGTTCTCCCGCTCGAACCAGGGCACCTCGGTCAACCAGAAGGTCATCGTCAACGAGGGTGACCGGATCATCGAGTCCCAGGTCCTCGCCGACGGTCCCGCGACCGAAGAGGGCGAAATGGCCCTCGGCAAGAACCTGCTCGTGGCGTTCATGCCCTGGGAAGGTCACAACTACGAGGACGCGATCATCCTGTCGCAGCGCCTCGTACAGGACGACGTCCTCTCCTCGATCCACATCGAGGAGCACGAGGTCGACGCCCGTGACACCAAGCTGGGCCCCGAGGAGATCACCCGGGACATCCCGAACGTCTCCGAAGAGGTCCTCGCCGACCTCGACGAGCGCGGCATCATCCGCATCGGTGCGGACGTCGTCGCCGGCGACATCCTGGTCGGCAAGGTCACGCCCAAGGGCGAGACCGAGCTGACCCCGGAGGAGCGTCTGCTCCGCGCGATCTTCGGTGAGAAGGCCCGCGAGGTGCGTGACACCTCGCTCAAGGTTCCTCACGGTGAGATCGGCAAGGTCATCGGCGTCCGCGTCTTCGACCGCGAGGAGGGCGACGAGCTTCCTCCGGGCGTGAACCAGCTGGTCCGCGTCTACGTCGCCCAGAAGCGCAAGATCACCGATGGTGACAAGCTCGCCGGCCGTCACGGCAACAAGGGTGTCATCTCCAAGATCCTTCCGATCGAGGACATGCCCTTCCTTGAGGACGGCACGCCGGTCGACATCATCCTGAACCCGCTGGGTGTCCCGTCCCGAATGAACCCGGGTCAGGTCCTGGAGATCCACCTCGGCTGGCTCGCCAGCCGCGGCTGGGACGTCTCCGGTCTCGGCGAGGAGTGGGCCGAGCGCCTCAAGGTCATCGGCGCCGACCGCGTCGAGCCCGGCACCAACGTCGCCACCCCGGTGTTCGACGGTGCCCGCGAGGACGAGCTCACGGGTCTGTTCGAGCACACCATCCCGAACCGCGACGGTGACCGCCTGGTCCTCCCGTCCGGCAAGGCGCGTCTGTTCGACGGCCGCTCCGGCGAGCCGTTCCCGGACCCGATCTCCATCGGGTACATGTACATCCTCAAGCTCCACCACCTGGTCGACGACAAGCTCCACGCGCGGTCGACCGGTCCGTACTCGATGATCACGCAGCAGCCGCTGGGTGGTAAGGCGCAGTTCGGTGGCCAGCGCTTCGGTGAGATGGAGGTGTGGGCGCTCGAGGCTTATGGCGCCGCTTACGCCCTCCAGGAGCTGCTGACCATCAAGTCCGATGACGTCACCGGCCGCGTGAAGGTCTACGAGGCCATCGTCAAGGGCGAGAACATCCCCGAGCCGGGCATTCCCGAGTCCTTCAAGGTGCTCATCAAGGAAATGCAGTCGCTCTGCCTCAACGTGGAGGTGCTGTCCTCGGACGGCATGTCCATCGAGATGCGCGACACCGACGAGGACGTCTTCCGCGCGGCGGAGGAGCTCGGTATCGACCTGTCCCGGCGTGAGCCGAGCAGCGTCGAAGAGGTCTGACGGGCCTGACGGGGGGCTCGCTCAAGAGCCCCCCGTCATCCCCGGGACCGTTCAGACCATGATTGAGACTCGACCCCGAAAGAGGGATTGACGCACAGTGCTCGACGTCAACTTCTTCGACGAGCTGCGGATCGGCCTTGCCACCGCGGACGACATCCGAACCTGGTCCCACGGCGAGGTCAAGAAGCCGGAGACCATCAACTACCGCACGCTCAAGCCCGAGAAGGACGGACTCTTCTGCGAGAAGATCTTCGGTCCGACCCGGGACTGGGAGTGCTACTGCGGCAAGTACAAGCGTGTCCGCTTCAAGGGCATCATCTGTGAACGCTGTGGCGTCGAGGTCACGCGCGCCAAGGTGCGTCGTGAGCGGATGGGCCACATCGAGCTTGCCGCTCCCGTCACCCACATCTGGTACTTCAAGGGCGTCCCGTCGCGCCTCGGATACCTGCTGGACCTCGCGCCGAAGGACCTCGAGAAGGTCATCTACTTCGCCGCGTACATGATCACGTTCGTGGACGACGAGCGCCGCACCCGCGACCTGCCGTCGCTGGAGGCCCACGTCTCCGTCGAGCGCCAGCAGATCGAGAACCGCCGCGACTCCGACCTCGAAGGCCGCGCCAAGAAGCTCGAGACCGACCTGGCCGAGCTCGAGGCCGAGGGCGCGAAGGCCGACGTACGCCGCAAGGTGCGCGAAGGTGCCGAGCGCGAGATGAAGCAGCTCCGTGACCGCGCCCAGCGCGAGATCGACCGCCTCGACGAGGTGTGGAACCGCTTCAAGAACCTCAAGGTCCAGGACCTCGAGGGCGACGAGCTGCTCTACCGCGAGCTGCGCGACCGCTTCGGTACGTACTTCGACGGTTCGATGGGTGCCGCGGCGCTGCAGAAGCGCCTGGAGTCCTTCGACCTCGAGGAGGAGGCCGAGCGCCTCCGCGAGATCATCCGTACCGGCAAGGGCCAGAAGAAGACCCGTGCGCTCAAGCGCCTCAAGGTCGTCTCCGCGTTCCTGCAGACCAGCAACAGCCCCAAGGGCATGGTTCTGGACTGCGTGCCGGTGATCCCGCCGGACCTCCGTCCGATGGTGCAGCTGGACGGTGGCCGCTTCGCGACCTCCGACCTGAACGACCTGTACCGCCGCGTGATCAACCGCAACAACCGCCTGAAGCGCCTTCTCGACCTCGGTGCCCCCGAGATCATCGTGAACAACGAGAAGCGCATGCTCCAGGAGGCCGTCGACGCCCTCTTCGACAACGGTCGTCGTGGTCGTCCGGTGACCGGTCCCGGTAACCGTCCCCTGAAGTCCCTCAGCGACATGCTGAAGGGCAAGCAGGGTCGATTCCGTCAGAACCTCCTCGGCAAGCGCGTGGACTACTCCGCGCGTTCCGTGATCGTCGTCGGTCCGCAGCTGAAGCTGCACCAGTGTGGTCTGCCCAAGGCCATGGCGCTGGAGCTCTTCAAGCCGTTCGTGATGAAGCGCCTGGTCGACCTGAACCACGCGCAGAACATCAAGTCGGCGAAGCGGATGGTCGAGCGCGGCCGCACGGTCGTCTACGACGTCCTCGAAGAGGTCATCGCCGAGCACCCGGTCCTCCTGAACCGTGCGCCCACGCTGCACCGCCTCGGCATCCAGGCCTTCGAGCCCCAGCTGGTCGAAGGCAAGGCCATCCAGATCCACCCGCTCGTCTGCACCGCGTTCAACGCGGACTTCGACGGTGACCAGATGGCCGTGCACCTCCCGCTCTCCGCGGAGGCGCAGGCCGAGGCCCGCATCCTGATGCTGTCCTCGAACAACATCCTGAAGCCGGCCGACGGCCGTCCGGTCACGATGCCGACCCAGGACATGGTCCTCGGTCTGTTCTTCCTGACCACCGACGGTGAACTCCGTGACGTCAAGGGTGAGGGCCGCGCGTTCGGCTCCTCCGCCGAGGCGACCATGGCGTTCGACAACGGCGAGCTCGCGCTCCAGTCGTCCGTCGACATCCGCTTCCCGGTGGGCACCATCCCGCCGCGTGGTTGGGTGCCGCCGGTCGCCGAGAGCGGCGACGACGTCGTCGGGGAACGAGAGTTCCAGCCGGGCGACAGCTTCCGTCTGAAGACGACCCTGGGTCGCGCGCTCTTCAACGAGCTGCTGCCCGAGGACTACCCGTTCGTCGACTACTCGGTGGGCAAGAAGCAGCTCTCCGAGATCGTCAACGACCTGGCGGAGCGCTACCCCAAGGTCATCGTGGCGGCGACGCTCGACAACCTGAAGGCGGCCGGCTTCCACTGGGCGACCCGTTCGGGCGTCACCGTGGCCATCTCCGACGTCGTGGTTCCCGAGGCGAAGAAGGAAATCGTCGCGGGCTACGAGGCCAAGGACGAGAAGGTCCAGAAGCAGTACGAGCGCGGTCTGATCACCAAGGAGGAGCGCACTCAGGAGCTCATCCAGATCTGGACGCAGGCGACCAACGAGGTCGCCGAGGCGATGAACGCGAACTTCCCCAAGACGAACCCCATCTTCATGATGGTTGACTCGGGTGCCCGAGGAAACATGATGCAGATGCGACAGATCGCCGGTATGCGTGGTCTGGTGTCGAACGCGAAGAACGAGACCATCCCGCGTCCGATCAAGGCGTCCTTCCGTGAGGGCCTCACCGTTCTGGAGTACTTCATCTCCACGCACGGTGCCCGTAAGGGTCTGGCGGACACCGCCCTGCGTACCGCCGACTCGGGTTACCTCACCCGTCGTCTGGTGGACGTCTCGCAGGACGTCATCATCCGCGAGGAGGACTGCGGCACCGAGCGCGGCCTCAAGCTCAAGATCGGTGTCAAGGACGAGGCGGGTGTCCTCCGCAAGGCGGACGACGTCGAGACCTCCGTGTACGCCCGCATGCTGGCCGAGGACGTCGTCATCGACGGCAAGGTCATCGCGCCGGCGAACGTGGACCTCGGTGACGTGCTCATCGACGCCCTCATCGCGAACGGCGTCGAGGAGGTCAAGACCCGCTCGGTCCTGACCTGCGAGTCCGCGGTCGGCACCTGTGCCTTCTGCTACGGCCGCTCGCTGGCCACCGGCAAGCTGGTCGACATCGGTGAGGCGGTCGGCATCATCGCCGCCCAGTCCATCGGTGAGCCCGGTACCCAGCTGACGATGCGTACCTTCCACACCGGTGGTGTGGCCGGTGACGACATCACGCAGGGTCTGCCGCGTGTCGTCGAGCTCTTCGAGGCCCGTACCCCGAAGGGTGTCGCCCCGATCTCCGAGGCCGCCGGCCGCGTGCGGATCGAGGAGACCGAGAAGACGAAGAAGATCGTCATCACGCCCGACGACGGCAGCGAGGAGACGGCGTTCCCGATCTCCAAGCGCGCCAAGGTCATCGTGCACGAGGGCGACCACGTCGAGGTGGGCCAGAAGCTCACCATGGGTGCCACCAACCCGCACGACGTGCTGCGCATCCTCGGCCAGCGTGCCGTCCAGGTCCACCTGGTCGGCGAAGTCCAGAAGGTCTACAACTCGCAGGGCGTGTCGATCCACGACAAGCACATCGAGATCATCATCCGGCAGATGCTGCGCCGCGTGACGATCATCGAGTCCGGCGACGCGGAGCTCCTGCCGGGCGAGCTCGTCGAGCGCTCGAAGTTCGAGACCGAGAACCGTCGTGTGGTCACCGAGGGCGGTCACCCCGCCTCCGGTCGTCCGCAGCTGATGGGTATCACCAAGGCCTCGCTGGCGACGGAATCCTGGCTGTCGGCCGCCTCCTTCCAGGAGACGACCCGAGTCCTGACGGATGCGGCGATCAACGCCAAGTCCGACAGCCTCATCGGCCTCAAGGAGAACGTCATCATCGGTAAGCTCATCCCGGCCGGTACGGGTCTCGCCCGCTACCGCAACATCCGGGTGGAGCCGACCGAGGAAGCCAAGGCAGCGATGTACTCGGCCGTCGGTTACGACGACATCGACTACTCGCCCTTCGGCACCGGCTCCGGCCAGGCGGTCCCGCTGGAGGACTACGACTACGGCCCGTACAACGGCTGAGTCGCAACAGAGCGGTAAACGCAGGGCGGTCACCCGAGAGGGTGGCCGCCCTGCGGCGTTCCCCGGGGACCGGTCCGTCCCGTGCCCGGGTACGAGTGAGCCCCCCGGCCGTCCGGCCGGGGGGCTCACTCGCGGGGCCGCTACGCGTTCTTCTCGCGCCGTCGGCGGACGTACGCGGTGGTGGTGACCGAGGCGAGGGTGAGGAGGGCCAGGGCGGCGGCTGCCAGGCCCGGGGTGAGGCCCTTCGGGGTGAAGGTGCAGGAGACCTTCGAGGTGCCGGGGGCGACGTCCAGGGCGACCAGGCCGTGGAAGGGGCGGATCGGGGCGGAGCACTGCCAGCCCGGGACGTTCGTCATGGCCAGGACGGCGGTGCCCGAGGCGCCGCGGGGGAGGGTGGCCTCGATGGTGTGGCCGCCCGCGTCGACGGAGGTGGCGCCGGTGGCGGTCAGGTCGCGGATCCGGGCGTCCAGGGCGGCCCGGTCCAGGCAGCCGATGGGGTGGGCGCCGGCCGTGGCGTTCTCGGTCCGGGTGTCGACGGTGACCGCGACGGCGCCCGAGGCGGGGACGGGACCCAGGGGGACGACGCCGCTCATGCGGTCCTCCAACGCGCGGCGGGAGGAACCGTACGTGAGGTTCCCGTAGAGCTCGGGGGAGTACCAGAAGGCCTCGGAACCGGGGGTGCACCGGGCGGCGTACGTCTGCGCGGTGGCGGTGCCGCCGCTGCGGACCTCGGGGACGCGGTACACCGTGGCGCCCAGGACGTTCTCCTGGCGGGCGTAGACGCTGTCCGCGGGGTTCGGGGAGGTGTACGGGGTCGAGCGGAGGGTGACCAGGGGCGGCGCCGGGAAGGTGGTGCCCGTCCAGGAGTCGGGAGCGGGGCCCGGGCGGACCCGGGCGCCGATCGAGAAGATCGCGTCGAGCACCGGGTTGTCGGCGCCGAAGAAGGTCCGGCCGTCGTTCTTGTAGCCGTAGCCCAGCGGCTCCAGGGCCCGGTACGTGGCCTCCGGCAGGTAGCTGCTGTAGTACTGCGGGCCCTCCGCCCGGAGGGCCAAGGCATCGTTGTACGAGGTCTGCGGCGCGCCCGAGTCCGTCCGGTGGGCGGGCCATCCGTCCACCCCTCGGACGGCCTCGAAGTGGTTGGTGATCGACTGGCTGGAGGTCGCGGCCGGCTTCGCCCAGCGTTCGCGCGCGCGGCGGGCGTCCGCGTTGGCCGCGGCGGCCGTGGACTCGGCGAACACCACGGCGACCATCAGGGCGGCGGCCACCGGAACCAGGAACCGGCGCTTCTCGCCGAGCCCGAGGAGGACCAGGGCCAGCAGCGAGAGCGCGCCGCCCCCGAGGACCGCGGGCCACGTCCAGCCGCCGAAGTCGTCGGTGCGGCGGAGCACGAAGGTCGCCACGACCAGCAGCGCGGCGGCGAGCGCCAGGTGGAGCGGGCGGGGCCGGTTGGCCAACGACAGCCAGGCCAGGACCACGACCATGCCGCTGAAGACGAACGCCTCGCGGTACGGGTTGCCGTTGGGCACGGCCAGCCCGTGCCACAGGTACTGCGTCGGCGGGAACTGGAAGGAGACGACGACCAGCAGGGTCGCGGCCGCCCACACCAGCCGCGTCCGCTTCGCGATGGCGGTGTTGAAGAGGAAGGCGGCGGCCAGGATCAGGCCGAGCGAGGCGATGTAGAGCCGGGGCCGGCCGCCCCACAGGTGCGTCGCCGGCAGCATCCCCGCGAGGAAGACCTCGATCCGCACCGGGTCGAAGGCGCCCGCCCCGGTGGGCTGCGCCGCCCCGCTGGACAGGAACGACGGCAGCAGCAGGGGCAGCGTCAGCAGGATGCCCGTCACCGCCGCGGTGGCCGCCCGGGCCAGGGCCCGCAGCCGTTGGGCGCCCGTCAGGTCGAGGGTGATCAGGCGGATGGCGAGGAGCACGCAGGCGGCCATCGTCGCCATCATCGCGGTGTAGAAGTTGCCGAACCAGGCGAGGGAGACCAGCAGGGCCACCCCAGGCCACCGGCGCCCCTCCAGGCACCACTCGACGGCGATACCGAGCAGCGGCAGGGCCACCAGGCCCCACAGCCACATCGGGATGTACGAGGCGTCGCTCAGCGCCCAGCCGCACAGTCCGTACGTCGCCCCGAGCACCCCCCGCTGCCACCACGGGCCGGGCTGGAGTTTGCCGAGGTACACCGTCATCAGCGCGGCGGCCGTGCCCATGGTGATCGGGGTGATCGCGAAGACGGCCAGGTCCACGTGCTCGCGCGGAACGAGTACGGCCAGCCAGGAGAACGGGTTGCCGAGGTACGTGTAGTAGTCGGACAGGAACTGTTGTCCGAAGCCTCCGCGCCAGGTGAACAGGACGTCCCCGGCGGCCTGGCCGTGGACCAGGTCCCAGAGCGCGCGGTGGAACGGGACGTACTGGTTGGCCTGGTCGTTGAGGGCCCGACCGGTGTTGCCGAAGGGGAAGGTGCCGCGCGCCACCCAGGCCGCGCAGAACGCGCCCGAGGTGACCAGGAACGCGAGGAGCGGACCGTAGAGGCCGGTCAGGGGGGTGCGGCGGCGCGCCGAGGGGCTCCGGCCGCCGTCGGGAGGCGGACTTCCGGCCGTCTTCGGCTCCGAGGTGACCGTCCCCAATGTCCTGCTCCTGGCGCTCGTACGTTTTTGGACTGACTCGCTGGGATTCGCTGGAAGTGTAGTTGGCCCGCCCTACCACGCCGGTTCGAACTCCGCGCGGCCGGCCCGCCTCAGGGGGCGTACGCCCGTGCGGCGCCTGAGCTGTGGGGGTGCGGCGGTCGGGGCGGCGAGGCTTATGTTTTGACCGGAGTGGATGCGGTGGGTACGCTCAGACCTTGTGCCTGGGGTGTGCCTGGGCTCCTGTGCGTGTCCATCAACCGCACCTGAGCCCGCATCGGCCACCGCGATCCATGCGTTTCCGTGCTTGCGCGGAGGTCCGCCGGATCCGACACACCCGACCGCGTGGGTCGGCAATGTTCCAGGTTAGTTTCACTACACGGCACACAGAAACCGGAGAAGTAGTGCCTACGATCCAGCAGCTGGTCCGTAAGGGCCGGCAGGACAAGGTCGAGAAGACAAAGACCCCCGCGCTTGAGGCTTCGCCCCAGCGTCGCGGCGTCTGCACGCGTGTGTTCACGACCACCCCGAAGAAGCCGAACTCGGCGCTCCGTAAGGTCGCGCGTGTGCGTCTGACCTCCGGCATCGAGGTCACCGCTTACATTCCGGGTGAGGGACACAACCTGCAGGAGCACTCGATCGTGCTCGTGCGTGGTGGCCGTGTGAAGGACCTGCCGGGTGTTCGTTACAAGATCATCCGCGGTGCGCTTGACACCCAGGCTGTCAAGAACCGCAAGCAGGCCCGCAGCCGCTACGGCGCCAAGAAGGAGAAGTAAGAATGCCTCGTAAGGGCCCCGCCCCGAAGCGCCCGGTCATCATCGACCCGGTCTACGCATCTCCTCTGGTGACGTCGCTCATCAACAAGATCCTCCTGAACGGCAAGCGCTCCACCGCCGAGCGCATCGTTTACGGCGCCATGGAAGGCCTCCGCGAGAAGACCGGCGCTGACCCGGTCATCACGCTGAAGCGCGCGCTGGAGAACGTCAAGCCGTCGCTCGAGGTCAAGTCCCGCCGTGTCGGTGGCGCGACCTACCAGGTTCCGATCGAGGTCAAGCCCGGTCGCGCGTCCACCCTCTCGCTGCGTTGGATCGTGGGTTACTCCCGCGCCCGTCGCGAGAAGACCATGACCGAGCGCCTCATGAACGAGCTCCTCGACGCCTCGAACGGCCTCGGTGCGGCCGTCAAGAAGCGTGAGGACACGCACAAGATGGCCGAGTCCAACAAGGCCTTCGCGCACTACCGCTGGTAGTCCCACCCCACATCGAGACCGAGAGAAGACCGAAGCCTTATGGCTACCACTTCGCTTGACCTGGCCAAGGTCCGCAACATCGGGATCATGGCCCACATCGACGCGGGCAAGACGACCACCACCGAGCGCATCCTGTTCTACACCGGTGTGTCTTACAAGATCGGTGAGGTCCACGACGGCGCCGCCACGATGGACTGGATGGAGCAGGAGCAGGAGCGTGGTATCACCATCACGTCTGCCGCCACCACCTGTCACTGGCCGCTCGAAGACGTCGACCACACCATCAACATCATCGACACCCCGGGTCACGTCGACTTCACCGTCGAGGTGGAGCGTTCGCTCCGCGTCCTCGACGGCGCCGTCACCGTGTTCGACGGTGTCGCCGGTGTTGAACCGCAGTCCGAGACCGTTTGGCGTCAGGCGGACCGCTACGGCGTCCCGCGCATCTGCTTCGTCAACAAGCTGGACCGCACCGGCGCCGAGTTCCACCGCTGCGTCGACATGATCAAGGACCGCCTCGGTGCGGTTCCGATCGTCATGCAGCTCCCCATCGGTGCCGAGGCCGACTTCCAGGGTGTCGTCGACCTCGTCACGATGAAGGCGTTCGTCTGGTCCGCCGAGGCGACCAAGGGCGAGATGTACGACATCGTCGACATCCCGGCCACGCACACCGAGGCTGCTGAAGAGTGGCGCGGCAAGCTGGTCGAGACCGTCGCCGAGAACGACGACGAGATCATGGAGCTGTTCCTGGAGGGCAACGAGCCCTCCGTCGAGCAGCTGCACGCCGCCGTGCGTCGCATCATCCTCGGCTCCGGCAAGGGCAAGGGCGAGCCCACGATCACCGCGGTGTTCTGTGGCACGGCGTTCAAGAACAAGGGTGTTCAGCCCCTGCTCGACGCCGTCGTCCGCTACCTCCCGTCGCCGCTGGACATCGAGGCCATCGAAGGCCACGACGTCCGTGACGCCGAGGTCGTCGTGAAGCGCAAGCCCTCGGACGAGGAGCCGCTCGCGGCGCTCGCGTTCAAGATCATGCGTGACCCGCACCTCGGCAAGCTCACCTTCGTCCGGGTTTACTCGGGCCGCCTGGAGGCCGGCACTGCGGTGCTGAACTCCGTCAAGGGCAAGAAGGAGCGCATCGGCAAGATCTACCGCATGCACGCGAACAAGCGTGAGGAGATCGCGTCGGTGGGCGCCGGTGACATCGTCGCCGTCATGGGTCTGAAGCAGACCACCACCGGTGAGACGCTGTGTGACGACAAGGCCCCCGTGATCCTGGAGTCCATGGACTTCCCGGCTCCGGTCATCCAGGTCGCCATCGAGCCCAAGTCCAAGGGTGACCAGGAGAAGCTGGGTGTCGCCATCCAGTCTCTCGCGGAGGAGGACCCCTCCTTCCACGTTCACTCGGACGAGGAGACCGGCCAGACCATCCTCGGCGGTATGGGCGAGCTGCACCTCGAGGTGCTGGTCGACCGTATGAAGCGCGAGTTCAAGGTCGAGGCCAACGTCGGCAAGCCGCAGGTGGCCTACCGCGAGACGATCCGCAAGA
The DNA here is from genome assembly GCF_042893755.1 of Streptomyces sp. NPDC001568. NCBI lineage: Bacteria > Bacillati > Actinomycetota > Actinomycetes > Kitasatosporales > Streptomycetaceae > Streptomyces > Streptomyces sp. NPDC001568. The sequence continues at coordinate 52,092 of NZ_JBIAVF010000001.1, forward strand.
CCGTCGAGCGTCACGACTACACCCACAAGAAGCAGACCGGTGGTACCGGTCAGTTCGCCAAGGTGCAGATCGCGATCGAGCCCATCCTCGAGGCCGACGGTCCGGCGTACGAGTTCGTGAACAAGGTCACCGGTGGCCGCATCCCGAGGGAGTACATCCCCTCGGTCGACGCCGGTGCGCAGGAAGCCATGCAGTTCGGCATCCTGGCCGGCTACGAGATGACCGGCGTTCGCGTCATTCTTCTCGACGGTGGCTACCACGAGGTGGACTCCTCGGAGCTCGCCTTCAAGATCGCCGGTTCGCAGGCCTTCAAGGAAGCCGCCCGCAAGGCGTCTCCCGTCCTGCTCGAGCCGATGATGTCCGTTGAGGTCACCACGCCCGAGGAGTCCATGGGCGACGTCATCGGTGACATCAACTCCCGCCGTGGCCAGATCCAGGCCATGGAGGAGCGTCACGGCGCTCGTCTCGTGAAGGGCCTCGTGCCGCTTTCGGAGATGTTCGGCTACGTCGGAGACCTCCGCAGCAAGACCTCGGGTCGCGCCAGCTACTCGATGCAGTTCGACTCCTACGCCGAGGTTCCCCGGAACGTCGCTGAGGAGATCATCGCGAAGGCCAAGGGCGAGTAACTCTTCCGAGTACACGCTTTAGGCTTGTCACCGGAGCCTCTGGGGCAACAGGAGCAACCCTCCCGCTGCCCCGGGGGAGCCGGCTATCCAGCAAAGATCACCTGGCGCCGACGATTCAAGGCGTACAGAACCACTCTCAGGAGGACCCCCGTGGCGAAGGCGAAGTTCGAGCGGACTAAGCCGCACGTCAACATCGGCACCATCGGTCACATTGACCACGGTAAGACGACCCTCACGGCCGCCATTACCAAGGTGCTGCACGACAAGTACCCGGACCTGAACGCGGCTTCGGCCTTCGATCAGATCGACAAGGCTCCTGAGGAGCGTCAGCGCGGTATCACCATCTCGATCGCGCACGTCGAGTACCAGACCGAGGCGCGTCACTACGCCCACGTCGACTGCCCGGGTCACGCGGACTACATCAAGAACATGATCACCGGTGCCGCGCAGATGGACGGTGCCATCCTCGTGGTCGCCGCCACCGACGGCCCGATGCCGCAGACCAAGGAGCACGTGCTCCTGGCCCGCCAGGTCGGCGTTCCGTACATCGTCGTCGCCCTGAACAAGGCCGACATGGTGGACGACGAGGAGATCCTGGAGCTCGTCGAGCTCGAGGTCCGCGAGCTGCTCTCCGAGTACGACTTCCCGGGCGACGACCTTCCGGTCGTCCAGGTCTCCGCGCTGAAGGCGCTCGAGGGCGACAAGGAGTGGGGCGACAAGCTCCTCGGCCTGATGGACGCCGTCGACGAGGCGATCCCGACCCCGCCGCGTGACACCGAGAAGCCCTTCCTCATGCCCGTCGAGGACGTCTTCACGATCACCGGTCGTGGCACCGTCGTCACCGGTCGTATCGAGCGTGGTGTCCTGAAGGTCAACGAGACCGTTGACATCATCGGCATCAAGCAGGAGAAGACCACCACCACGGTCACCGGCATCGAGATGTTCCGCAAGCTGCTCGACGAGGGCCAGGCGGGCGAGAACGTCGGTCTGCTCCTCCGTGGCATCAAGCGCGAGGACGTCGAGCGCGGCCAGGTCATCATCAAGCCCGGTTCGGTCACGCCGCACACCGAGTTCGAGGCCGCCGCGTACATCCTGTCGAAGGACGAGGGTGGCCGTCACACCCCGTTCTTCAACAACTACCGCCCGCAGTTCTACTTCCGTACCACGGACGTGACGGGCGTTGTGACCCTCCCCGAGGGCACCGAGATGGTCATGCCCGGTGACAACACCGACATGACGGTCAACCTCATCCAGCCCGTCGCGATGGAAGAGGGCCTGAAGTTCGCCATCCGTGAGGGTGGTCGTACCGTGGGCGCCGGCCAGGTCACCAAGATCACGAAGTAATTTCGTGCTCTGACCCGGTCGTCCGCGCGAGCGGACACCATGCATGACGGAAGGGCCCCTTCCCACCGCTCCGGCGGCGGGGAGGGGCCCTTCCGCATGTCCGGCGGCCCGGGGGTGGGTGGGGAGCCGGGAGGGCTGTCAGCGGCGTGTGAGACGCTCGCTCGGCATGTACAGGAGCGCCGTAGGGCGCGGCAGGAACGTTTCACGGGGTGGGGCAGGAATGGCACAGCAGGACGACGGCGGATCGCGCATATCCGACGAGGAGTGGCAGCGGTTCGGCGAGCAGGTGGGGCAGGGGCGTTCGGACGCGCCCCAGGAGCCGTCGGCACGGGCGCGGATGGTGACCGAGCGGCTGCGGCGCGAGGACGAGGAACGGCGGAAGGCGGCGGGCCGCTTCGGACGCAAGGGCAAGGCGGCAGCCGCGGCGCCGCCGGGCTGGCGGACCGGGCCGGCCTGGCAGGAGAGGGAAGGGCGGGGGAGGGGCAAGCGCCGGCTCAAGGCCGCTGCGGCGATCGTGTTCGTGGCCGGCCTGGCGCTGATCGCCCTGCGGCCGGAGTTGCTGATCGACCGGGTCACGGGGAAGGCCGAGTCGCGCCAAGAGGCGGAGCGCGGCGGGCCGTTGGCGGCGGAGTCCGCCCGCCCGACCGGGGCGCCGGAGGTCGCGTACCCCGACCGTCCGACGCCGAAGGATCCGTTCCGCGGCTCGCCGGCCCTCCAGTGGGCGGACGGCGCCGCCGGCATCGAGGTGCCGCCGGCCGAGGCCGTCAACGGCGTGGACAAGGACCGGATCGCGGACGGGCTCGCCAAGGCGAAGCAGTTCCTGGTGGCGGCGAACCTGGACCCGGCCGTGCTGCGCGGCGAGCGCCCGGTGGCGGCGCTGGCGCTGCTCGATCCGAAGGACGACGTGACGCACCGGCGGATGCGGACGGCGTACGAGCGGCCGACCGAGGAGGCGGACCCGCTGGAGCTCTTCACCCGGTACGACCCCGCGGAGCTGCGACCGGTCGGCGACGTGGTCAAGGTGCGCGGGCGGATGTGGCTGGAGGCGGGGCCCGAGCGCGGACAGGCCGCGATCAAGGTGGACTACTCCTTCGTCCACCCCTTCGTGAAGGTCAAGGGGAACCCGGAGGACGTGGCCCGGAGCATCGTGCGGCGCGAGATGACGTTCCACGTCGTGGACGCGAAGGCGTGGGAGTCGACCGCCGGGACGTTGTGGATCCACGAGAACCTGCGGGACGTCGCCAACACCGCCTGCGACCGGTACGACGGCTACCTGCACCCGTCCTTCTTCTCGGACCCGACGGAAAGCGGACCGGAACCCTCCGGAGCGGCGGTCGACCCGTACGACCGCAGCCGCGGCATCGACACCTCCGGCCAGGAGGAGTGCGGGACGCTGTCCCGGTCCTGACCAGGCAGGGACCCCGTCGGGCAAACGCGCGCCGCAGTTTGACGTGTCCGCGCGGCGGGGTATTCTCTTCCGCCCGATTGGCCAGGTACGTGTCTCGTATGGCAGACTACTCAAGTTGCTCGGTTGAGTGCCGATGCTGCGCGCCTCCCGCCGGGAGGACCGGAAGCGAGTCCCACAGTACTCGTCGTCCTTAATCTGCCTCTCGGGGCAGCAATGGGGACGGACGTACGGGAATCTTCTGGGAAGCGTCAGCAAGGTGCTTACCAGGCACTCGGTGGGTGTTTCTCCCCCGATGCGCGGTCAGGGACCGCATCCCCTTGGACGAGGGAATTTCCGTATGGGAATTTTCTGTAGAGGGAGTGCGACACGCCCGACCGCGTGGGTCGGAGGAAAGACTGCGGGAGTCATCCCGCGGCCAACCGGGAGCCAGAGCGTTCCACATACAGACAGGACTACGGAGTAGCCATGGCGGGACAGAAGATCCGCATCCGGCTCAAGGCCTACGACCACGAGGTCATCGACTCCTCGGCGAAGAAGATCGTCGAGACGGTGACCCGCACTGGTGCGTCGGTCGCAGGCCCGGTGCCGCTGCCCACTGAGAAGAACGTGTACTGCGTCATCAAGTCGCCGCACAAGTACAAGGACTCGCGCGAGCACTTCGAGATGCGCACGCACAAGCGCCTGATCGACATCCTCGACCCGACTCCCAAGACCGTTGACTCGCTGATGCGCCTGGACCTTCCGGCCGGCGTTGACATCGAGATCAAGCTCTGAGAGGCGTCGAGAAGATGGCAAAGCAGATCAAGGGCGTCCTGGGCGAGAAGCTCGGCATGACCCAGGTCTGGGACGAGAACAACCGTGTCGTCCCGGTCACCGTGGTCAAGGCCGGACCCTGCGTCGTTACCCAGGTCCGTACGAACGACATCGACGGCTACGAGTCGGTCCAGATCGCCTTCGGCGAGATCGACCCGCGCAAGGTGAACAAGCCCCTCAAGGGCCACTTCGCCAAGGCCGACGTCACCCCCCGCCGCCACCTGGTGGAGCTCCGCACCTCCGACGCCAGCGAGTACACGCTCGGCCAGGAGATCACTGCTGAGGTGTTCGAGTCCGGCGTCAAGGTTGACGTCACGGGCAACAGCAAGGGCAAGGGCTTCGCCGGTGTCATGAAGCGTCACAACTTCAAGGGCCTCGGTGCCGGTCACGGCGTCCAGCGCAAGCACCGCTCCCCCGGTTCGATCGGTGGCTGCGCCACCCCTGGGCGTGTCTTCAAGGGCATGCGCATGGCCGGTCGTATGGGTAACGAGCGCGTCACCACCCAGAACCTGACCATCCACGCGGTTGACGCGGAGAAGGGTCTGCTCCTCATCAAGGGTGCGGTCCCCGGTCCGAACGGCGGCCTCGTCCTGGTCCGTACCGCGGCCAAGGGGGCTTGAGGTAATGAGCACCATTGACATCCTTTCGCCGGCAGGCGACAAGGCCGGTACCGTCGAGCTCCCCGCGGAGATCTTCGACGCCAAGACCAGCGTTCCGCTGATCCACCAGGTCGTTGTCGCTCAGCTGGCTGCTGCCCGTCAGGGCACGCACAAGACCAAGCGTCGTGGCGAAGTCCGTGGTGGTGGCCGCAAGCCGTACCGCCAGAAGGGCACCGGCCGCGCTCGCCAGGGTTCCACCCGCGCTCCGCAGTTCGTCGGCGGTGGCGTCGTCCACGGCCCGCAGCCGCGTGACTACTCCCAGCGGACCCCGAAGAAGATGAAGGCCGCCGCCCTCCGCGGTGCCCTCTCGGACCGTGCGCGTCACTCCCGCATCCACGTCATCACCGGCGTGGTCGAGGGTGCCGCCTCCACGAAGGCCGCCAAGACGCTGTTCGGCAAGATCTCGGAGCGCAAGAACCTGCTCCTGGTCGTCGACCGCGCCGACGAGGCCGCGTGGCTGTCCGCCCGCAACCTGCCCCAGGTTCACATCCTGGAGCCGGGCCAGCTGAACACGTACGACGTGATCGTCTCTGACGACGTGGTCTTCACTCAGGCCGCTTTCGAGTCCTTCGTGTCTGGCCCCAAGGCCGATGAGACCGAAGGGAGCGACGCCTGATGTCTGAGGCGACCGTTACCAGCAAGACCTTCACTGACCCGCGCGACCTGCTGATCAAGCCGGTTGTCTCGGAGAAGAGCTACGCGCTGCTGGACGAGAACAAGTACACGTTCATCGTCGCGCCCGGCGCCAACAAGACCCAGATCAAGCAGGCCGTCGAGGCGGTCTTCTCGGTCAAGGTCACCGGGGTCAACACGATCAACCGTCAGGGTAAGCGCAAGCGCACCAAGACCGGTTTCGGCAAGCGCGCGAACACCAAGCGCGCCATCGTGACCCTCGCTGAGGGCGACCGAATCGACATCTTCGGCGGCCAGGCCTCCTAACGGAGGTCTAGTCGTCCGGAATCGGACGAGGACTGAGAAATGGGTATCCGCAAGTACAAGCCGACGACCCCGGGCCGTCGTGGCTCCAGCGTCGCCGACTTTGTCGAGATCACGCGGTCCACGCCGGAGAAGTCGCTGGTTCGCCCTCTGCACAGCAAGGGCGGCCGTAACAACACCGGTCGGATCACTGTTCGCCACCAGGGTGGCGGTCACAAGCGCGCCTACCGCGTGATCGACTTCCGTCGTCACGACAAGGACGGCGTGCCGGCCAAGGTCGCGCACATCGAGTACGACCCCAACCGCACGGCGCGCATCGCGCTGCTGCACTACGCCGACGGCGAGAAGCGCTACATCATCGCGCCGAAGAGCCTGAAGCAGGGCGACCGGATTGAGAACGGCCCCACGGCCGACATCAAGCCCGGCAACAACCTGGCACTCCGCAACATCCCGGTCGGTACCACGATCCACGCGATCGAGCTCCGTCCCGGTGGCGGCGCCAAGTTCGCCCGCTCCGCCGGTGCCTCGGTGCAGCTGCTCGCGAAGGAGGGCGTCATGGCCCACCTCCGCATGCCGTCCGGCGAGATCCGTCTCGTCGACGCGCGCTGCCGCGCCACGGTCGGCGAGGTCGGCAACGCCGAGCAGTCGAACATCAACTGGGGCAAGGCCGGCCGCATGCGCTGGAAGGGCGTTCGCCCGTCCGTCCGCGGTGTCGCGATGAACCCGGTCGACCACCCGCACGGTGGTGGTGAGGGTAAGACCAGTGGTGGTCGCCACCCGGTCTCCCCGTGGGGTCAGAAGGAGGGTCGTACTCGCTCGCCGAAGAAGGCTTCGAGCAAGTACATCGTCCGCCGCCGCAAGACGAACAAGAAGCGCTAGGAGCGGGTTTAGATGCCGCGCAGTCTCAAGAAGGGGCCCTTCGTCGACGACCACCTCGTAAAGAAGGTGGACGTCCAGAACGAAGCCGGCACCAAGAACGTCATCAAGACCTGGTCCCGTCGCTCGATGATCATCCCCAGCATGCTGGGTCACACCATCGCGGTGCACAACGGCAAGACCCACGTCCCGGTGTTCGTCACCGAGTCGATGGTCGGCCACAAGCTCGGCGAGTTCTCGCCGACTCGCACCTTCCGCGGCCACGTCAAGGACGACCGGAAGTCGAAGCGCCGCTAAAGGCGGGGTGGTTACGACTATGACTTACACCGAAGGGACAACCATGGAAGCCAGGGCCCAGGCGCGGTACATCCGCGTCACGCCCATGAAGGCCCGCCGAGTGGTGGACCTTATCCGTGGCATGGATGCCACGGAGGCTCAGGCGGTCCTGCGTTTCGCCCCGCAGGCCGCGAGCGTGCCGGTTGGCAAGGTGCTCGACAGCGCCATTGCCAACGCCGCACACAACTACAACCACCCGGACGCCTCCACGCTGGTCATCAGCGAGGCGTACGTGGACGAGGGCCCGACCCTGAAGCGGTTCCGTCCGCGTGCCCAGGGCCGTGCCTACCGGATCCGCAAGCGGACCAGCCACATCACCGTGGTCGTCAGCAGCAAGGAAGGTTCCCGGTAATGGGCCAGAAGGTAAACCCGCACGGGTTCCGGCTCGGCATCACCACCGACTTCAAGTCGCGTTGGTACGCCGACAAGCTGTACAAGGACTACGTCAAGGAAGACGTCGCCATCCGCAGGATGATGACGTCCGGCATGGAGCGCGCCGGCATCTCGAAGGTTGAGATCGAGCGCACCCGTGACCGCGTGCGTGTGGACATCCACACCGCTCGTCCGGGCATCGTCATCGGTCGCCGTGGCGCCGAGGCCGACCGCATCCGCGGTGACCTCGAGAAGCTCACGGGCAAGCAGGTCCAGCTGAACATCCTCGAGGTCAAGAACCCCGAGCTCGACGCTCAGCTGGTTGCCCAGGCCGTTGCCGAGCAGCTCTCCTCCCGCGTCTCCTTCCGTCGCGCCATGCGTAAGAGCATGCAGGGCACGATGAAGGCCGGCGCCAAGGGCATCAAGATCCAGTGCGGCGGTCGCCTCGGCGGCGCCGAGATGTCCCGCTCCGAGTTCTACCGCGAGGGTCGTGTGCCGCTGCACACGCTGCGCGCGAACGTGGACTACGGCTTCTTCGAGGCCAAGACCACCTTCGGCCGTATCGGTGTGAAGGTCTGGATCTACAAGGGCGACGTCAAGAACATCGCCGAGGTTCGCGCCGAGAACGCTGCGGCCCGTGCGGGTAACCGCCCGGCCCGTGGCGCGCAGGGCGCTGGCGACCGTCCCGCCGGCCGTGGTGGCCGTGGTGGCGAGCGCGGCGGCCGTGGTGGCCGCAAGCCGCAGCAGGCTGCTGGTGCCGAGGCCCCCAAGGCCGACGCTCCCGCCGCCGCTCCGGCCGAGAGCACCGGAACGGAGGCCTGACCGACATGCTGATCCCTCGTAGGGTCAAGCACCGCAAGCAGCACCACCCGAAGCGCCGCGGTATGGCCAAGGGCGGTACTGAGGTCTCGTTCGGCGAGTACGGCATCCAGGCGCTGACCCCGGCGTACGTGACGAACCGCCAGATCGAGGCGGCTCGTATCGCGATGACCCGCCACATCAAGCGTGGCGGCAAGGTCTGGATCAACATCTACCCGGACCGCCCGCTCACCAAGAAGCCTGCCGAGACCCGCATGGGTTCCGGTAAGGGTTCTCCCGAGTGGTGGATCGCGAACGTGCACCCGGGCCGGGTCATGTTCGAGCTGTCCTACCCGAACGAGAAGATTGCTCGTGAGGCGCTCACCCGCGCTGCTCACAAGCTTCCGATGAAGTGCCGGATTGTTCGGCGCGAGGCAGGTGAGTCGTGATGGCGACGGGAACCAAGGCGTCCGAGCTGCGTGAGCTCGGCAACGAGGAGCTCGTTGGCAAGCTGCGCGAGGCCAAGGAGGAGCTGTTCAAGCTCCGCTTCCAGGCGGCCACGGGTCAGCTGGAGAACAACGGCCGGCTCAAGTCCGTCCGTAAGGACATCGCTCGCATCTACACCCTGATGCACGAGCGTGAGCTCGGTATCGAGACGGTGGAGAGCGCCTGATGAGCGAGAAGAACGTGACTGAGACCACCGAGCAGCGCGGTTTCCGCAAGACCCGTGAGGGTCTGGTCGTCAGCGACAAGATGGACAAGACCGTCGTCGTCGCTGTCGAGGACCGCGTCAAGCACGCGCTGTACGGCAAGGTCATCCGCCGTACCAACAAGCTCAAGGCTCACGACGAGCAGAACGCTGCCGGCGTCGGCGACCGCGTCCTCATCATGGAGACGCGTCCGCTGTCGGCGAGCAAGCGCTGGCGCATCGTCGAGATCCTCGAGAAGGCCAAGTAATCAGTCCGGGGGGTTTCCCCCGGATTCGTTCCGCCAGGCTCGGTGGGGGCGAGCGCTCTTCGGAGCGTGAAGCCCCCGCCGGGAACCGGCAGACAAACAGGAGATACACGTGATCCAGCAGGAGTCGCGACTGCGTGTCGCCGACAACACTGGTGCCAAGGAGATCCTTTGCATCCGTGTTCTCGGTGGTTCCGGTCGCCGCTACGCGGGCGTCGGTGACGTCATCGTCGCCACCGTCAAGGACGCGATCCCCGGCGGCAACGTGAAGAAGGGTGACGTCGTCAAGGCTGTCATCGTTCGCACCGTCAAGGAGCGCCGCCGCCAGGACGGCTCGTACATCCGCTTCGACGAGAACGCCGCCGTCATTCTGAAGAACGACGGCGACCCTCGCGGCACCCGTATCTTCGGCCCGGTGGGCCGTGAGCTGCGCGAGAAGAAGTTCATGAAGATCATCTCGCTCGCGCCGGAGGTGCTGTAAGCATGAAGATCAAGAAGGGCGACCTGGTTCAGGTCATCACCGGTAAGGACAAGGGCAAGCAGGGCAAGGTCATCGTCGCCTTCCCCGCCGACAACCGCGTCCTGGTCGAGGGTGTCAACCGGGTCAAGAAGCACACCAAGGCTGCGCAGAACCAGGCCGGCGGCATCGTCATCACCGAGGCCCCGGTCCACGTGAGCAACGTTCAGCTGGTTGTGGAGAAGGACGGCAAGAAGGTCGTCACCCGCGTCGGCTACCGCTTCGACGACGAGGGCAACAAGATCCGCGTTGCCAAGCGGACGGGTGAGGACATCTGATGGCTACCACTCCGCGTCTCAAGACGAAGTACCGCGAGGACATCGCGGGCAAGCTGCGTGAGGAGTTCTCCTACGAGAACGTCATGCAGATCCCCGGCCTCGTGAAGATCGTGGTCAACATGGGTGTGGGCGACGCCGCCCGCGACTCCAAGCTGATCGACGGCGCCATCAAGGACCTGACGACGATCACCGGTCAGAAGCCGGCCGTCACGAAGGCCCGGAAGTCCATCGCGCAGTTCAAGCTGCGTGAGGGTCAGCCGATCGGCTGCCACGTCACCCTCCGTGGTGACCGCATGTGGGAGTTCCTGGACCGTACGCTGTCGCTCGCGCTGCCGCGTATCCGTGACTTCCGTGGTCTGTCGCCGAAGCAGTTCGACGGCCGTGGCAACTACACCTTCGGTCTCACGGAGCAGGTCATGTTCCACGAGATCGACCAGGACAAGATCGACCGTACCCGGGGTATGGACATCACCGTGGTCACCACGGCGACCAACGACGCTGAGGGCCGCGCGCTCCTTCGTCACCTCGGCTTCCCCTTCAAGGAGGCGTAAGCGAGATGGCGAAGAAGGCTCTCATCGCGAAGGCTGCCCGCAAGCCCAAGTTCGGTGTGCGTGCGTACACCCGCTGCCAGCGCTGCGGTCGCCCCCACTCCGTGTACCGCAAGTTCGGCCTGTGCCGCGTGTGCCTTCGTGAGATGGCTCACCGTGGCGAGCTGCCGGGCGTGACCAAGAGCTCCTGGTAACTCCCTCTCGTCCGCAAGGACTTGAGAAGTACCAGGCACTCTCGGTAAGCATCTGGTCGGCGGATGCCCACCCGCGCATGCCTTAGGCTTGTGTGGTTGGGCGTCCGCCGCTCATAACGACTTACTACGCCGTAGGTCCCCGCGCCGCACCCGTCCCGCCTCTGAGTGGGGAGAGGGATGGTGCATACAGGAAACCCCGGCGAGAGAGGCCGAAGGCCACTTCATGACCATGACTGACCCGATCGCAGACATGCTCACGCGTCTGCGTAACGCTAACTCGGCGTACCACGACACCGTCGTGATGCCGCACAGCAAGATCAAGTCGCACATCGCAGAGATCCTCAAGCAGGAGGGTTTCATCACCGGCTGGAAGGTCGAGGACGCCGAGGTCGGCAAGAACCTCGTCCTCGAGCTGAAGTTCGGGCCGAACCGCGAGCGCTCCATTGCGGGCATCAAGCGGATCTCGAAGCCCGGTCTGCGCGTGTACGCGAAGTCCACCAACCTGCCGAAGGTGCTCGGCGGCCTGGGCGTGGCGATCATCTCCACGTCCCACGGTCTCCTCACCGGCCAGCAGGCAGGCAAGAAGGGCGTAGGTGGGGAAGTCCTCGCCTACGTCTGGTAGTCGGGAACGGAGGAAAAGCAATGTCGCGAATCGGCAAGCTCCCCATCCAGGTTCCCGCCGGTGTGGACGTCACCATCGACGGCCAGACGGTCGCAGTGAAGGGCCCCAAGGGCACCCTCGCGCACACCGTCAAGGCGCCGATCGAGATCGTCAAGGGTGAGGACGGCGTTCTGAACGTCACCCGCCCGAACGACGAGCGTCAGAACAAGGCCCTGCACGGCCTGTCCCGCACGCTGGTGGCGAACATGATCACCGGCGTGACCACGGGATACGTCAAGGCTCTCGAGATCAGCGGTGTCGGTTACCGCGTCGCCGCGAAGGGCTCCAACCTGGAGTTCCAGCTTGGTTACAGCCACCCGATCCTGATCGAGGCGCCCGAGGGCATCTCCTTCAAGGTCGAGTCGCCCACCAAGTTCTCGGTCGAGGGCATCGACAAGCAGAAGGTCGGCGAGGTCGCCGCCAACATCCGCAAGCTGCGGAAGCCCGACCCGTACAAGGCCAAGGGTGTCAAGTACGCCGGCGAAGTCATCCGCCGCAAGGTCGGAAAGGCTGGTAAGTAGCCATGGCATACGGTGTGAAGATCGCCAAGGGCGACGCGTACAAGCGCGCTGCCAAGGCTCGCCGCCACATCCGCATTCGCAAGAACGTGTCGGGTACGGCGGAGCGTCCGCGCCTCGTTGTGACGCGTTCCAACCGCAACATCGTTGCTCAGGTCATCGACGACCTCCAGGGTCACACCCTGGCGTCCGCGTCGACCCTGGACACCTCGATCCGCGGTGGCGAAGGCGACAAGAGCGCCCAGGCCCAGGCCGTCGGCGCGCTCGTGGCCGAGCGTGCGAAGGCTGCCGGCGTGGAGACCGTTGTCTTCGACCGCGGTGGCAACCGATACGCCGGGCGCATTGCCGCTCTGGCTGACGCCGCCCGCGAAGCCGGGCTGAAGTTCTAAGCCCCGGTTCCGGGACTCACGGACGTAACAGAGAGAGGTAATCCAATGGCTGGACCCCAGCGCCGCGGAAGCGGTGCCGGTGGCGGCGAGCGGCGGGACCGGAAGGGTCGCGACGGTGGCCCTGCCGCCGAGAAGACCGCTTACGTTGAGCGCGTTGTCGCGATCAACCGCGTCGCCAAGGTTGTCAAGGGTGGTCGCCGCTTCAGCTTCACCGCGCTGGTCGTGGTGGGCGACGGTGACGGCACTGTAGGTGTCGGTTACGGCAAGGCCAAGGAAGTTCCCGCGGCCATCGCCAAGGGTGTCGAGGAAGCCAAGAAGTCCTTCTTCAAGGTTCCGCGCATCCAGGGCACCATTCCTCACCCGATCACGGGCGAGCGTGCGGCGGGCGTCGTGCTCCTGAAGCCGGCTTCCCCCGGTACCGGCGTTATCGCCGGTGGCCCGGTGCGCGCCGTTCTGGAGTGCGCCGGCGTTCACGACATCCTGTCGAAGTCGCTCGGCTCTTCGAACGCGATCAACATCGTGCACGCGACCGTGGCGGCCCTCAAGGGCCTGCAGCGTCCCGAGGAGATCGCGGCTCGCCGTGGTCTGCCCCTCGAGGACGTCGCCCCCGCGGCTCTGCTTCGTGCACGTGCCGGGGCGGGTGCGTAATGGCTCGCCTCAAGATCACGCAGACGAAGTCGTACATCGGCAGCAAGCAGAACCACCGCGACACTCTGCGTTCGCTCGGGCTCAAGCGCCTGAACGACGTGGTCGTCAAGGAGGACCGCCCCGAGTTCCGCGGAATGGTGCAGACCGTCCGCCACCTCGTGACGGTTGAGGAGGTTGACTAACATGGCTGAGAACAGCCCGCTGAAGGCCCACAACCTCCGTCCCGCCCCCGGCGCCAAGACCGCGAAGACCCGTGTCGGTCGTGGTGAGGCGTCGAAGGGTAAGACGGCCGGTCGTGGTACGAAGGGCCAGAAGGCCCGTTACCAGATCCCGCAGCGCTTCGAGGGTGGGCAGATGCCCCTCCACATGCGTCTGCCGAAGCTCAAGGGCTTCAAGAACCCGTTCCGCACCGAGTTCCAGGTCGTGAACCTGGACAAGCTCGGCGCTCTCTACCCCGAGGGTGGAGAAGTCACGGTGGCCGACCTGGTCGCCAAGGGCGCGGTTCGCAAGAACAGCCTCGTCAAGGTCCTGGGCCAGGGCGAGCTCTCCGTGGCGCTGCAGGTTTCGGTTGACGCCGTTTCCGCCTCCGCCAAGGAGAAGATCGCCGCTGCCGGCGGCACCGTCACCGAGCTCGTCTAAGACAAAACTCAGTGACAAATAGCTAGAAACCCGACCGGGGATGCCTCACATATGGGGCATCCCCGGTTGGTCGTTCCACGGGGGGCGCAGTCGCCGGTAAGGTGGCCTGCACCTTTGCTTGTACGTATTCGTCGATCCCTCAGACCGTCACCTCTGACGCAGTAGCGCGGGGGTCGCAGGAGGCACCGTGCTCACCGCGTTCGCCCGGGCGTTCAAGACGCCCGACCTGCGCAAGAAGCTGCTCTTCACGCTCGGCATCATCGTGCTGTATCGGCTCGGGTCCCACATCCCGGTACCCGGCGTGAGCTATAAGAACGTTCAGATCTGTCTGGACCAGATGGGGAATGGCAGCAACAGCCTCTTCGGTCTGGTCAACATGTTCAGTGGCGGTGCGCTGCTGCAGATCACGATCTTTGCGCTCGGCATCATGCCGTACATCACGGCGAGCATCATCCTGCAGCTGCTGACCGTGGTCATCCCGAAGCTGGAGACCCTCAAAAAAGAGGGACAGTCCGGCACGGCGAAGATCACTCAGTACACGCGCTATTTGACGGTCGCGCTCGCGATCCTGCAGGGCACCGGTCTCGTCGCCACCGCGCGGACCGGAGCGCTGTTCGGGAACTGCTCGGTCGCCTCGCAGATCGTCCCCGACCGGTCGATCTTCACCACCGTCGTCATGGTGATCACCATGACCGCCGGTACCTGTGTCGTCATGTGGCTCGGTGAGCTCATCACCGACCGCGGCATCGGCAACGGAATGTCGATCCTGATGTTCATCTCGATCGCCGCCGGCTTCGTCGGTTCCCTCTGGACGATCAAGCTCCAGGGCAAGATCGCCGGAGGCTGGGTCGAGTTCGGCGTGGTCATGCTCGTCGGTCTCGCGATGGTCGGCCTGGTCGTCTTCGTCGAGCAGGCGCAGCGCCGCATTCCGGTTCAGTACGCGAAGCGCATGATCGGCCGCCGTGCCTACGGCGGTACCTCGACCTACATCCCGCTCAAGGTGAACCAGGCGGGCATCATCCCCGTCATCTTCGCCTCGTCCCTGCTGTACATCCCGGCCCTGGTGGTGCAGTTCAGCGGCTCGACCGCGGGCTGGGCCAACTGGATCCAGAAGCACTTCGTCAAGGGCGACCACCCGTACTACATCGCCGTCTACTTCCTCCTGATCGTCTTCTTCGCGTTCTTCTACGTGGCGATCTCGTTCAACCCCGAGGAAGTTGCCGACAACATGAAGAAGTATGGTGGCTTCATCCCGGGCATCCGCGCCGGCCGGCCCACCGCCGAGTACTTGAGCTACGTACTCAACCGGATCACCTGGCCCGGCTCGCTGTACCTGGGTCTCATCGCTCTTGTGCCGACAATGGCGTTGGCGGGCTTCGGGGCGAACCAGAACTTCCCGTTCGGCGGGACGAGCATCCTGATCATCGTGGGTGTGGGTCTGGAAACCGTGAAGCAGATCGAGAGCCAGCTCCAGCAGCGCAATTACGAAGGGTTCCTCCGCTGATGCGAATCGTCCTCGTCGGACCGCCCGGTGCGGGCAAGGGAACGCAGGCTGCGTACCTCGCCAAGAACCTGAACATCCCGCACATCTCCACGGGCGACCTGTTCCGGGCCAACATCAGCCAGGGCACGGACCTGGGCCTGCGGGCGAAGGCGTTCATGGACGCCGGTGACCTCGTCCCCGACGAGATCACCATCGGCATGGCCAAGGACCGCATGGAGCAGCCGGACGCCGTGAACGGCTTCCTGCTCGACGGGTTCCCGCGCAACGTCTCGCAGGCCGAGGCGCTCGACGCGATGCTCGACTCCGGCAGCATGAAGCTGGACGCCGTCCTCGACCTGGAGGTCGAGGAGGACGAGGTCGTCAAGCGCATCGCCGGCCGTCGCGTCTGCCGCAAGGCCTCCGCGCACGTCTTCCACGTCACGTACGCCGCGCCGAAGACCGAGGGTGTCTGCGACACCTGCGGGGGCGAGCTGTACCAGCGCGACGACGACTCCGAGGCCACGGTCCGCAACCGGCTGGAGGTCTACCACACCCAGACCGAGCCGATCATCGACTACTACAAGGCCCAGGGCCTGCTGGTGACCATCCCCGCCCTCGGTGAGGTCGCGGACGTCACCAAGCGCGCGATGGAAGCCCTCCAGAAGTAGTCCCGCTGTAAATGCGTGCGCGTACGGCCGCGGTGTCCTTGGGGCATCGCGGCCGTACTGTTGAGAAGACCCGGTTTCGAAGGTGGAAGGCCCGTTTCATGGTTCAGATCAAGACCCCCGAGCAGATCGCGAAGATGCGCGAGGCAGGGCTGGTCGTCGCCGCGATCCACGCGGCGACCCGTGAGGCCGCGGTGCCGGGCTCCACGACCAGGGATCTGGACATGGTGGCGCGCAAGGTCATCGCGGACGCCGGTGCCAAGTCGAACTTCCTCGGCTACGGCGGTTTCCCCGCGACGATCTGCACCTCGGTGAACGAGGTCGTCGTCCACGGCATCCCGGACGACAAGACGGTCCTCAGGGACGGCGACATCATCTCCATCGACGCGGGCGCCATCGTCGACGGCTGGCACGGTGACGCGGCCTACACGGCCTTCGTGGGCGAGGGCCACGCCCCGGAGCTGGTCGAGCTGTCCCGGGTCACCGAGGAGTCGATGTGGGCGGGCATCGCGGCGATGAAGCTCGGCAACCGCCTGGTCGACATCTCGAAGGCGATCGAGACGTACATCAAGCGCCAGCCGCGTCCCACGACGGGTGAGCACAGCCTCGGCAAGTTCGGGATCATCGAGGACTACGGCGGCCACGGCATCGGGTCCGAGATGCACATGGACCCGCACCTGCTGAACTACGTCTCGCGCAAGCGGGGCAAGGGGATCAAGCTCGTCCCGGGCCTGTGCCTGGCGATCGAGCCGATGGTCTCGCTGGGCACCGCCCAGACGGAGGTGCTGGCGGACGACTGGACGGTCATCACGACCGACGGGACCTGGTCCTCGCACTGGGAGCATTCCATCGCGCTGACCGAGGCGGGGCCCATCGTCCTGACCAGCCCGGACTGCGGCAAGGCGAAGCTGGCGGAGTACGGCGTCACCACGGCGCCCGACCCCCTCGGTTAATGATCTAGACTCTGGGGCAAACTTTCCGGATTCGTCTTTCTGGGTGCCCTGACGTAGACTGACTCGTCGGCTCTCGTGCACTTCCATGCCTGCATGGCGCACGAAGTCGATCAAGGTAGCCGATTCGAAAGGCGAAGCGTGGCCAAGAAGCAAGGTGCCATCGAAATCGAGGGCACCGTGATCGAGTCCCTCCCGAACGCGATGTTCAAGGTGGAACTCCAGAACGGTCACAAGGTCCTCGCGCACATCAGCGGCAAGATGCGCATGCACTACATCCGCATCCTCCCTGATGACCGGGTCGTCGTGGAGCTCTCCCCGTACGACCTGACGCGTGGCCGGATCGTCTACCGATACAAGTAGATCTTGTCCTCACTCCCGACCGGGCATTTCGTCCGGCGCGGGTGGTGGCACTGACCCGGAGAACCTCACCCACATGAAGGTCAAGCCGAGCGTCAAGAAGATCTGCGACAAGTGCAAGGTGATCCGCCGTCACGGTCGGGTCATGGTCATCTGCGACAACCTGCGCCACAAGCAGCGCCAGGGCTGACGCACGCCGACCGACCTGCCTTCCGCAGTTCTTCGCGCGACGTAAGAAAACGTACATACGCAGAATCCGCCCAGCTCCCACAGGAGCCGGCGGCACCTCCGGCGGGGGCCGGGGACCCGGACGTACCACCACCCATCAGGTGTGGTCGGCGGTCGGGGTCGATTCTGCTGAAGACCCCCGAACACACAGGAGCCATTGAATGGCACGCGTTTCCGGTGTTGACATCCCGCGCGAAAAGCGCGTGGAGATCGCACTCACCTACGTCTTCGGTGTCGGTCGCACCCGGTCCAAGGAAATCCTTGCGGCCACCGGTGTGAACCCGAACACCCGCGTTCGTGACCTGGCCGAAGAGGACCTGGTCAAGATCCGCGAGTACGTGGACGCCAACCTCCGCACCGAGGGTGACCTCCGCCGCGAGATCCAGGCCGACATCCGCCGCAAGGTCGAGATCCAGTGCTACCAGGGTATCCGCCACCGTCGCGGCCTCCCGGTGCACGGTCAGCGCACCAGCACGAACGCCCGTACCCGCAAGGGTCCGCGTCGCGCGATCGCCGGTAAGAAGAAGCCGGGCAAGAAGTAGTCCTGTTCAGCGGTCTTGCGCTGTAGGACCGACCACCTCCCGTAGGAGATTTAGATGCCCCCCAAGGGTCGTCAGGGCGCTGCCAAGAAGGTGCGCCGCAAGGAAAAGAAGAACGTCGCTCACGGGCACGCCCACATCAAGAGCACGTTCAACAACACGATCGTCTCGATCACGGACCCCTCGGGCAACGTGATCTCCTGGGCCTCCGCCGGCCACGTCGGCTTCAAGGGCTCGCGCAAGTCCACCCCCTTCGCCGCGCAGATGGCCGCCGAGTCGGCCGCCCGCCGCGCGCAGGAGCACGGCATGCGCAAGGTCGACGTCTTCGTCAAGGGTCCCGGCTCCGGCCGTGAGACCGCGATCCGCTCCCTCCAGGCCACCGGCCTCGAGGTCGGCTCGATCCAGGACGTCACCCCCACCCCGCACAACGGCTGCCGTCCGCCGAAGCGCCGCCGCGTCTGACGCAGCGGACGCACTTGTGCGTCTTTGAGTGTTCGGGCGGTACGAACCCCTCGCGGGGGACGTACCGCCCGTACCCTTGTAGTCCGCAGCGCCATGCTGCACACCGTCGGGCGTCAAATAGTGGGCGTCCACGAATGAAGGAACACAGACATGCTTATCGCTCAGCGTCCTTCGCTGACCGAAGAGGTCGTCGACGAGTACCGCTCGCGGTTCGTGATCGAGCCGCTGGAGCCGGGCTTCGGCTACACCCTCGGCAACTCCCTGCGCCGCACCCTGCTCTCCTCGATCCCGGGTGCCGCCGTCACGAGCATCCGCGTGGACGGCGTGCTGCACGAGTTCACCACCGTGCCCGGTGTCAAGGAAGACGTCACCGACATCATCCTCAACATCAAGCAGCTGGTCGTCTCCTCGGAGCACGACGAGCCGGTCGTGATGTACCTGCGCAAGCAGGGTCCCGGCCTGGTCACCGCTGCCGACATCGCGCCCCCGGCCGGTGTCGAGGTGCACAACCCGGACCTGGTCCTCGCCACGCTCAACGGCAAGGGCAAGCTGGAGATGGAGCTGACCGTCGAGCGCGGTCGCGGCTACGTCTCCGCCGTCCAGAACAAGCAGCTGGGCCAGGAGATCGGTCGCATCCCGATCGACTCCATCTACAGCCCGGTCCTCAAGGTCACCTACAAGGTCGAGGCGACCCGAGTCGAGCAGCGCACCGACTTCGACAAGCTGATCGTCGACGTCGAGACCAAGCAGGCCATGCGCCCGCGCGACGCCATGGCGTCCGCCGGTAAGACCCTGGTAGAGCTGTTCGGTCTGGCCCGCGAGCTCAACATCGACGCCGAGGGCATCGACATGGGCCCCTCGCCGACGGACGCGGCCCTGGCCGCCGATCTGGCGCTGCCGATCGAGGAGCTCGAGCTCACGGTCCGCTCGTACAACTGCCTCAAGCGCGAGGGCATCCACTCCGTGGGTGAGCTCGTGGCGCGTTCCGAGGCCGACCTGCTCGACATCCGCAACTTCGGTGCGAAGTCGATCGACGAGGTCAAGGCGAAGCTTGCCGGCATGGGCCTGGCCCTCAAGGACAGCCCGCCCGGATTCGACCCGACCGCCGCCGCCGACGCCTTCGGCGCCGACGACGACGCGGACGCCGGTTTCGTCGAGACCGAGCAGTACTGAGCCTCGGCTCGCAGAACAGACTTTCCCGCGGCGTCCGCCTCGGGGGAACTGACACCGGTACCTGACACGGCCGGTGCAGATATGAAGGAGTAACACCATGCCGCGTCCCGCAAAGGGTGCCCGTCTGGGCGGCAGCGCCGCGCACGAGAAGCACCTCCTCGCGAACCTCGCGAAGTCGCTCTTCGAGCACGGCCGCATCACCACCACCGAGGCCAAGGCCCGTCGCCTGCGTCCCTACGCCGAGCGTCTGGTCACCAAGGCCAAGAAGGGCGACATCCACAACCGTCGCCTGGTGCTGCAGACGATCACGGACAAGAGCATCGTGCACACGCTGTTCACCGAGATCGCCCCGCGCTACGAGAACCGCCCCGGTGGTTACACGCGCATCACCAAGATCGGCAACCGTCGTGGCGACAACGCCCCGATGGCCGTCATCGAGCTGGTCGAGGCCCTGACGGTTGCCCAGCAGGCCACCGGTGAGGCCGAGGCCGCCACCAAGCGCGCCGTGAAGGAGGCGGAGGCCACCGAGGCTCCCGCCGCCGAGGAGACCAAGGAGGCCTGATCCCCTTCCGGGATCACGCCGAACGGCTCTGAACGGGCCCGCCCCTTCCCGGGGCGGGCCCGTTCCCGCGTTCTCCCGGGAACACGGCCCGGGACACGGCCCGGGACACGGCCCGGGACACGGCCCGGGAACACGGCCCGGGAACGCGGCCCTGGAACACCCCTGAGAGGATCGGTCACGTGAGTGACGAGGTGGAGCCCGGGTACGTCCGGGTGCGGCTGGACCTGTCGTACGACGGCAAGGACTTCTCCGGCTGGGCGAAGCAGCGCGTGCTGCGGACCGTGCAGGGCGAGCTGGAGTCGGCGCTGCAGATCGTGATGCGGCTCGCGGACCCCGTCGAGCTGACCGTCGCCGGCCGCACCGACGCGGGCGTGCACGCCCGCGGGCAGGTCGCCCAGTTCGACCTGGCCGAGGAGGTGTGGGCCGAGCACCACGACAAGCTGCTGCGCCGCCTCGCCGGACGCCTCCCGCAGGACGTACGGGTCTGGCGGGCCGCCGAGGCCCCCGAGGGCTTCAACGCCCGGTTCTCGGCCATCTGGCGCCGCTACGCCTACCGGGTCGGCGACCACCGGGCCGGGGTCGACCCGCTGCGCCGCGGGCACGTGCTGTGGCACCAGTGGCCGCTGGACGTCGACGCCATGAACGAGGCCGCCGCCGCGCTGCTCGGGGAGCACGACTTCGCCGCGTACTGCAAGAAGCGCGAGGGCGCCACGACGATCCGTACGCTCCAGCAGCTCGGCTGGGAGCGGGCCGACGACGGCATCGTCACCGCGACCGTGCGCGCCGACGCCTTCTGCCACAACATGGTCCGCTCGCTGGTGGGCGCCCTGCTGCACGTCGGCGACGGGCACCGGCCGGTGACCTGGCCCGGCGAGGTGCTGGCCGCCGGCGTACGGGACTCCTCGGTGCACGTGGTGAAGCCGCACGGGCTCACCCTGGAGGAGGTCGGCTACCCCGCCGACGAGCTGCTGGCCGCCCGCAGCAAGGAAGCGCGCAACCTGCGGACCCTGCCGGGAACCGGCTGCTGCTGAGATCCGCTTATGCGTTTGGGCGGATCGCGGGGGGACCGGGACAATGCCCGGCATGGGACATCTCGAAGCCAATCACCTGGAGTACTACCTTCCCGACGGGCGGGTCCTGCTCCCCGACGTCTCCTTCCGCGTGGGGGAGGGCTCGGTGGTGGCCCTGGTGGGGGCGAACGGCGCCGGCAAGACCACTCTGCTCAAGCTGATCTCCGGCGAACTCCAGCCGCACGGCGGCGGCGTCGCCATCAGCGGCGGACTCGGCGTGATGTCGCAGTTCGTGGGCTCGGTCCGGGACGAGACGACCGTACGGGACCTGCTGGTCTCGGTGTCCCAGCCGCGGATCCGGGCCGCGGCGAAGGCCGTGGACCGGGCCGAGCACCTGATCCTGACCGTCGACGACGAGGCCGCGCAGATGGCCTACGCGCAGGCCCTCAGCGACTGGGCCGACGTCCAGGGCTACGAGGCGGAGACCCTGTGGGACGTCTGCACGATGGCCGCGCTGGACATCCCGTACGACAGCGCCCAGTACCGCGAGGTGCGCACGCTGTCGGGCGGTGAGCAGAAGCGGCTCGTCCTGGAGGCGCTGCTGCGCGGACCGGACGAGGTCCTGCTGCTCGACGAGCCGGACAACTACCTCGACGTCCCCGGCAAGCGGTGGCTGGAGGAGCAGCTGAAGGCCACCCGCAAGACGGTGCTCTTCGTCTCCCACGACCGCGAGCTGCTGACCCAGGCCGCGGAGAAGATCATCAGCCTGGAGGCGAGCCCGACCGGCTCCGACGTGTGGGTGCACGGCGCGGGCTTCGGCACGTACCACGACGCCCGCAAGGAGCGCTTCGCCCGCTTCGAGGAGCTCAAGCGGCGCTGGGACGAGGAGCACGCCCGGCTGCGGGCGCTCGTGCTGCGGCTGCGCAACCAGGCGGCGAGCAGCCCGGACATGGCCTCGCGGTACCGGGCGATGCAGACCCGCTTCCAGAAGTTCGAGGACGCCGGCCCGCCGCCGGAGCCGCCGCGGGAGCAGGACATCCGGATGCGGCTCAAGGGCGGCCGTACCGGGGTGCGCGCGCTGACCGTGGAGAACCTGGAGCTCACCGGGCTGATGAAGCCCTTCTCGTTGGAGGTGTTCTACGGGGAGCGGGTCGCGGTGCTCGGCTCGAACGGCTCCGGGAAGTCGCACTTCCTGCGCCTGATGGCGGGCGAGGACGTCAAGCACACCGGTACGTGGAAGCTGGGCGCCCGGGTGGTGCCGGGGCACTTCGCGCAGACCCACGCGCACCCCGAGCTGTTCGGGCGCACGCTCGTGGACATCCTGTGGACGGAGGCCGCCAAGCCGCTCGGCCAGGCGATGGGCGCGCTGCGCCGCTACGAGCTGGAGCGCCAGGGGGACCAGCCCTTCGAGAAGCTTTCGGGCGGCCAGCAGGCGCGCTTCCAGATCCTGTTGCTGGAGTTGGCCGGCACCACGGCGCTGCTGCTGGACGAGCCGACGGACAACCTCGACCTGGAGTCGGCCGAGGCGCTGCAGGACGGCCTGGAGTCGTACGACGGCACTGTGTTGTGCGTCACGCACGACCGGTGGTTCGCGCGCACATTTGACCGTTACCTGGTCTTCGGTTCGGACGGTGTTGTGAGGGAGACTCAGGAGCCCGTCTGGGACGAACGTCGGGTTGAGCGCAAGCGCTGAGGGGAAGCCGCGCGTTCGACGGACGCGGTCCCGCCCGGGACGAACGTCGGGTTGAGCGCGAGCGCTGAGGGGCGACCATCCCCCGCGCCGGTCGAGGGGGAGGCGTCGTGGGGCTGCGGCCTAGCACCTGGCTCATGAAGTGGGACCACCCGGAGGCGGGGGACCGGCTGACCGCCTGGCTGCTCGGGCCGGCGCCCCGGTCCCTGCGGGTGGCCTCCCTCGCGGTCCTGCTGACCGTCGCCGTGTCGACGAGCCTGCGCGCCAACTGGGGTTCGGACAACGCCTTCGTGGTCAAGGCCGCCGACGCCCTGATGGCGGGGATCTCCCCGTACGAGGACAAACGCTTCCTCTACCTGCCGAGCGCCGTGATCATGGCGGTGCCGGAGGCGCTGCTGCCGCGCGAGGTGCTGCGCTGGCTGCTGCCGGTGGGCATCTCGGGTCTGGTCGGGGTGGGTTGGTGGGCGGCGCTGCGCCTGTTCTCGGTGCCGCTGTGCTCCCGGTTCGCGGTGGGTGGCCTCGGCCTGTTGGCGCTGGCCTACAAGCCGTACGCGAACCTCGTGCTGATCGGCAACTGGACGGCGATCTCGGCGGCCGCCCTGCCGGTGGCGCTGCTGCTGGCGCACCGGCGCTCGTGGGGCGCGGCCGGGTTGGTGGTGGGGCTGGCCATCGCCTGCAAGCCCATGCTGGTGCCGATCGGGCTGCTCTTCGTGCTGGCCCGGCAGTGGCGCGGGCTGGCCGTGGCGGTCCTGGTGCCGGTGGGGATGTCGCTGGCCGGGGCGCTGCTGATGCCGAACCCGACGCTGTTCTTCACCAAGACGCTGCCGTTCCTGTTCCAGGGCCAGGACTCCTACGCCCTGCCGTGGGACGCCTCGCCGATCGCGGTGCTGCCCCGGCTGGGGGTGCCGGCGCCGGTGGCGGTGCTGCTGGCCTTCGTGGGGGCCTCGGTCGTTCTGTGGGGGGCGTGGACGCGGTGGCGGCGGCCCGACGGGGACGCGGGGGAGCTGCGGCTGGTGGAGACGGCCTGCATGGTGATGCTCGCCGCATTCCTGGTGTCGCGTCCGTCCTTCGACCACTACCTGCTGGTGGTGCTCCCGCTGCTGCTGGCGTCGGGGGTGCGGGAGGGCTCGATGCCGCGCACGCCCTGGTTCTGGGTGGCCCTGGTGCCGCAGACCGCGGGCATCCCGTGGCCCTCGGAGGCCGAGCGCAAGCGGCGTGCGTTTCGGGACGCGGTGACCCTGTGCGGGCTCGCGTTCCTGCTGGCGCGTCGTGTGCTGCGTCCGGGTCGGGTTACTCTGGTTCCTGTAACAACTGCGGGGTCCCCACCCAGGACCGAACCGGAGTGCGCCGCGACGCCAGCAGAATCGGCATCGCGGACCGCGTTTTGACCCGTCTCGGGTCTGCTGGGTATCCTGCTGGTTTGTTATGCGTATTGGCTTTCTCATTCTCACGTGAAAGGCCTTGCGCCGGTCCACCGGACCGATGACCAGCAGTTCGCGCACGGGTTGCGTCCCCGATGCGAACGAGGGCTGTCGTGATCGTCCGTGGTGACCCTGTCAGGACCTTCCCGTGGGGCTTGCGCCCTTGGGATACCACCACTGAAGAAGCGAAGGCATACGCGTGCGTACGTTCAGCCCCAAGCCCGGCGACATCTCGCGCCAGTGGCTCGTCATCGACGCCCAGGACGTTGTCCTCGGCCGTCTGGCGACCCAGGCCGCTGCCCTCCTGCGGGGTAAGCACAAGCCGACCTACGCCCCCCACATGGACATGGGCGACTTCGTCATCATCGTCAACGCCGACAAGGTTCACCTGTCCGGCAACAAGGCGACCCAGAAGATGGCGTACCGCCACTCGGGTTACCCGGGCGGTCTCCGTTCGGTGCGCTACGACGACCTCCTGGCGAACAACCCGGAGAAGGCCGTCGAGAAGGCCATCAAGGGCATGCTCCCCAAGAACACCCTGGGTCGTCAGATGCTCTCGAAGCTGAAGGTCTACTCGGGCGACCAGCACCCCCACGCTGCCCAGCAGCCGGTGCCGTTCGAGATCACCCAGGTCGCGCAGTAGTTCCGGCCACCCCCTAAGACGTAGAAAATTCTGAGGAGCATCGTGGCCGAGACCACCGCCGAGACCCCCGTCGAAGAGTTCGAGGGCGTCGAGGAGTACACCACCGAGTCCGAGGTTGCAGTCGAGGGCGACTACACCTCCGAGTCGCTTGCCGGTCGCTTCGGCGACCCCCAGCCGGCCGCCGGCCTGGGTCGTCGCAAGAACGCCATCGCCCGCGTCCGGATCGTTCCGGGCACCGGCAAGTGGAAGATCAACGGTCGCACCCTTGAGGACTACTTCCCCAACAAGGTGCACCAGCAGGAAGTCAACGAGCCCTTCAAGCTCCTGGAGCTCGACGGCCGCTACGACGTCATCGCCCGCATCTCGGGTGGCGGCGTCTCCGGCCAGGCCGGTGCCCTGCGCCTCGGTGTCGCCCGTGCGCTGAACGAGGCGGACGTGGACAACAACCGCCCGGCGCTGAAGAAGGCCGGCTTCCTCTCCCGCGACGACCGTGCGGTCGAGCGCAAGAAGGCCGGTCTCAAGAAGGCCCGTAAGGCTCCGCAGTACAGCAAGCGTTAATCTGCGCCTGCTGTTCTGCAACGAAACCGCCCCGGCAGCACTCTCCGTGCTGCCGGGGCGGTTCGTTTACCGCCATAAGCGGCAAAGATCTGTCACTAGCGGTCACAAGCGAAGCGTGAACTCGGGAGGACAACAGTGGGACGACTCTTCGGGACGGACGGTGTACGGGGCGTCGCCAACGCGGATCTGACGGCCGAGCTCGCGCTCGGCCTCTCCGTGGCGGCGGCGCACGTACTGGCCGAGGCGGGCACCTTCGCGGGCCACCGGGCCACGGCGGTCGTCGGCCGCGATCCGCGCGCGTCGGGCGAGTTCCTGGAGGCCGCGGTCGTCGCGGGCCTCGCGAGCGCCGGCGTGGACGTCCTGCGCGTCGGTGTGCTGCCCACCCCGGCGGTGGCGTATCTCACCGGTGCGCTGGGCGCCGACCTCGGCGTGATGCTCTCCGCCAGCCACAACGCGATGCCCGACAACGGCATCAAGTTCTTCGCGCGCGGTGGGCACAAGCTCGCCGACGACCTGGAGGACCGGATCGAGTCCGTCTACGAGGAGCACCGCACGGGCGCGCCCTGGGACCGGCCCACCGGCTCCGGCGTCGGCCGGGTCTCCGACTACACGGAGGGCTTCGACAAGTACGTCGCCCACCTGATCGCCGTCCTGCCCAACCGTCTCGAAGGCCTCAAGGTCGTCCTCGACGAGGCGCACGGCGCGGCGGCGTACGTGTCCCCGGAGGCCTTCGCCCGGGCGGGCGCGGAGATCATCACCATCGGCGCCGCGCCCGACGGCCTGAACATCAACGACGGCTGCGGTTCCACCCACCTCGGCCTGCTGAAGCAGGCCGTCGTGGAGCACGGCGCCGACTTCGGTGTCGCCCACGACGGCGACGCCGACCGCTGCCTCGCGGTGGACCACACCGGCGCCGAGGTCGACGGCGACCAGATCCTCGCGGTGCTGGCCCTGGCCATGCGCGAGGCGGGCCAGCTGCGCGAGAACACCGTGGTCGGCACCGTCATGTCGAACCTGGGCTTCAAGCTGGCGATGGAGGCCGAGGGCATCCAGGTCGTGCAGACCGGGGTCGGCGACCGCTACGTGCTGGAGTCGATGAAGCAGCACGGCTACGCGCTGGGCGGCGAGCAGTCCGGCCACGTGATCATCCTCGATCACGCGACGACGGGCGACGGCACCCTGACCGGGCTGCTGCTGGCGGCGCGCATCGCGGCCACCGGGCGGTCCCTGGCCGAGCTGGCCGGGGTGATGACGCGGCTGCCGCAGATCCTGATCAACGTGCCCGACGTGGACAAGTCCCGGGTGACCACCTCCGGCGAGCTGGCCGCGGCGGTCACCGAGGCCGAGCGCGAGCTGGGTACGACCGGCCGGGTGCTGCTGCGTCCGTCCGGTACGGAGCCGCTGGTACGGGTGATGGTGGAGGCCGCCGACATCGAGCAGGCCCGCGCGGTCGCCGGGCGGCTCGCGGACGTCGTGAAGTCGGCGCTCGGCTAGGGCGTGTGGGCCGGCCCGTACGTCGGGCCGGCCCGTACGCGTCAACGGCCGGGGGCCTCGCCCTTGGCCCGGCGGGTCCAGCGTCCCCGCTGGGTCCGCCACAGTGCTTTCTGCCCGTACAGGGTCAGGACGCCCGCCAGCATGATCCCGGCCAGGTTCAGCATGAGCTGTTCCACCGAGCCCCACATCTGGGCGAACTCCGCGTAGCCGAGGGCCACGGCCGCGTTCGCGGCGGCCGGGACGGTGGTCACCGAGATGGCCACCCCGACCAGCGCCCCCGACTTCGCGGAGGTCAGGGAAAGCACCCCGGCGGCGCCGGCGAGCAGCGAGACCACGAAGGAGAACGGGTCGGGCTGCCAGATGAAGCCGGTGTTCGGGCGGGGCCGATCCAGCATCCCCGGTTCGAACTGGCCGATCGCGTCCATGCCCAGGGTGAAGACGGTGGTGGCGGCCATCGCCGCCGCGAAGCCGATCAGCAGCGCGGACAGGGAGCGCAGCGCGAGCCGCGGCTCCCGCCGCACGACCCCGACGCACACCCCGGCGAGCGGGCCGAACTCCGGTCCGACGGCCATGGCGCCCACGATCAGGATCGCGTTGTCGAGGACCACGCCGCAGGCCGCGATCATCGTCGCGAGGATCATGAACGCGCAGTAGGTGATGCTGAGCGTCGACTCCTCGTGGGTGGCCTCCGTCAGCTGCTTCCACAGCACGGCGTCGGCGGCCTCGCCGGGAGCCTCCTCCTCGGCCGCGTCGGCCCGCCGCGACAGCGACAGGTCGATGTTCTCCACGGCGATGGAACCGTCCGCGTCGACGCCCAGTTCCTGGAGCTCCCGCAGGAGCTCGTCGCCGGCCTCGCGGGCGACGTCGCACAGCACGAGGTCGCCGGGCGGGACGCGGGCCGCGCCCTTCAGCACGACCAGATGGGTGGTTCCGACCGTCTTCTCGACGATCGCGACCACGGCGTCCGTCCGGTCCGGCGGGGTGATCATCCGCAGGTGCAGCATGCCCCGCACCCTAGCGAAGCGGGCCCGGCGCCACGGCCGGCGCCGCTACAGCTTGCGCAGGCTCAGCTTCTGCACCTTGTGGTCCGGTCCCTTGCGCACGACGAGGGTGGCGCGGCCGCGGGTGGGGGCCACGTTCTCCATCAGGTTGGGCTTGTTGACGGTCCGCCACATCGTCTGCGCGTACTCCAGCGCCTCCTCCTCGGAGACCTGCGTGTACTTGCGGAAGTACGAGAACGGGTTCTGGAACGCGGTCGCGCGCAGCTTGCGGAAGCGGCCCAGGTACCAGCGTTCGATGTCCTCCGGGCGGGCGTCCACGTACACGCTGAAGTCGAAGTAGTCGGCGAGGCCGACACGGGTCCGACCGTCCTTGCCGGGCAGGGCCGGCTGGAGGACGTTGAGGCCCTCGACGATGAGGATGTCCGGGCGCCGCACCACCAGTTGCTCGTCCGGGACGATGTCGTAGATGAGGTGGGAGTAGACCGGGGCGGTCACCTCGTCCTTGCCGGCCTTGATGTCGGCGACGAACCGGGTCAGCGCGCGGCGGTCGTAGGACTCGGGGAAGCCCTTGCGGGAGGTCAGGCCGCGCCGCTGGAGCTCCTTCATCGGGTACAGGAAGCCGTCCGTGGTGACCAGTTCCACCCGGGGGTGCTCCGGCCAGCGGGCCAGCAGCGCCTGGAGCAGACGGGCCACGGTGGACTTGCCGACGGCGACCGAACCGGCGACGCCTATGACGAACGGGGTGCCCTGCTGGGCGCCGTGTCCGTTGCCCGCGTCGCCGAGGAAGGTGTTCAGGGTGCCGCGCAGGTTGCTGGTGGCCCCGACGTACAGGTTCAGGAGCCGGGACAGCGGCAGGTAGACGTCGCGCACCTCGTCGAGGTCGATGACGTCCCCCAGCCCGCGCAGCTGCTCCACCTCGTCCGCGGTCAGGGGCAGTGGCGTGCGCTCGCGCAGCGCGCTCCACTCCGCCCGGGTGAGGTCGACGTACGGGGAGGCGTCGGGGGCCCGGCGGGGGCCGGTGCGCTCCGTTGCGCGGTCCGGCGTGCCACGCGTCGGCGATGTGATCACACGGCCATTGTCGGGGCTCGGGGGCGTCCGTGGGTGGTGGGGTCGGTCACGTCGCCCGGTCCGGGACGGATCGGGGCAGGTCAGACATGGTTTCGGCGGAAGTGCGCAGGGTTGTGCGCGAACAGGTATCGATCGGAGTCCCGGGAAGTCTCGTCGGCATCACGATTGTCGGGGCGCGCGGCCATCCCGATCGCTCGATCGACGGGCGACCGTACATTGATCGTCATCGCGGCCCTGACGCACGCCCCGCCGAGCGGGGCGCCGCTCGGGCTGCCCTGCTGCTCGTCGTGACTCATGGGGGAGATCCATCGTGCGTACCGCACTCGTCCGTCGTACCGTCCTGACCGCTTCCGCGGTGTCCCTGGGCCTGCTGGTCACCGCCTGCGGTTCGGGCGACTCCGACGCCAAGACGGACGCCAAGCCGTCGGCGTCCGCCGCCGGCGCGGCGTCCTCGGCCGCGCCGGGCGCGAAGGGCAAGTCGGACGCGGAGGTGGCGGCCCTGGTCGTCACCCAGGCCGACCTCGCGGACCAGGTCGTCTCGGCGGAGAGCGCCGCCAAGGTCGTCGCGATGCCGGCCGAGGCCGACAACGCCGCCTGCAGGCCGCTGGTCCAGATCATGGCGTCGCAGAAGCCCGGCGCGGCCACCGGCCTCGGGCGCACCGGCTCCAAGGACAAGCCCAAGGAGCTGCCGGCGAGCGCCACCGCCGAGGAGAAGGTCGAGGCCGCGCTGAAGGCGATCGGCGGCTCCCAGACCCTGGTCACCGTCTCCTCGTACGACGGCAAGGGCGCCGAGGAGGCCCTCGCCGCCGTGAAGACCGCGGCCACCGCCTGCGCCGCCGGTTTCACCGTCACCTCGGACGGCGACAAGGTGAAGTTCGGCGCCGTCGCGCCGGGCGCCGCCGTCACCGGTGGCGACGAGGCCGTGTCCTACTCCGCGCCCATGGACCTGGAGGACGGCGACAAGTCCGCCACCCACTTCGTGGTGGTGCGCAAGGGCAACTCGCTGGCCACCTTCTACACCTGGGGCCTGAAGGCCGAGCAGCCGAAGACCGTCGTCGACGCACAGGTCAAGAAGCTGGGCTGACCCGGCCGCGCCCGACCCGGCGCCCGCGTTCGAACAGGTCGTCGACCCCGTTCCGGTGGATTCACCGGAGCGGGGTTTTCGTCCTGTTCGGGTACGGGGCACGGGGCCGACATCGGCGTACGCTGCCGCCTATGTGCGGAATTGTGGGTTACGTAGGAGCGCAATCGGCGCTCGATGTGGTCATCGCCGGACTGAAGCGGCTGGAGTACCGCGGCTACGACTCGGCGGGCATCGCCGTGCTGGCCGACGGGGAACTCGCCAACGTCAAGAAGGCCGGCAAGCTCGTCAACCTGGAGAAGGAACTCGTCGGACAGCCCCTGCCGGTCGGCTCCACGGGCCTCGGGCACACCCGGTGGGCCACCCACGGCGGGCCCACCGACATCAACGCCCATCCCCATCTGGACAACTCCGGCCGGGTGGCCGTCGTCCACAACGGCATCATCGAGAACTTCGCCGAACTGCGCGGCGAACTGGCCGAGCGCGGGCACCGGCTGGAGTCCGAGACCGACACCGAGGTCGTCGCGCACCTGCTCGCCGAGCAGTTCGCGGTCCACGGGGACCTCGCCGAATCCATGCGCCGGGTCTGCCGGCGGCTCCAGGGCGCCTTCACCCTGGTCGCGGTGCACGCCGACCAGCCGGACGTCGTCGTCGGCGCCCGCCGCAACTCCCCGCTGGTGGTGGGCGTCGGCGAAGGCGAGAACTTCCTCGCCTCGGACGTCGCCGCCTTCATCGCGCACACCCGCGCCGCGATCGAACTCGGCCAGGACCAGGTCGTCGAACTGCGCCGCGACGGGGTCGTGGTCACCGACTTCGACGGCGCGCCGGCCGAAGTGCGGGCGTACCACGTCGACTGGGACGCCTCCGCCGCCGAGAAGGGCGGCTACGACTACTTCATGCTCAAGGAGATCGCCGAGCAGCCGAAGGCCGTCGCCGACACCCTCCTCGGCCGGATCGACGGCAACGGCCTGCTGACGCTCGACGAGGTCCGCATCCCCACCTCGGTGCTCCGCGAGGTCGACAAGGTCGTCATCGTGGCCTGCGGCACGGCCTACCACGCCGGCATGATCGCCAAGCTGGCCATCGAGCACTGGACCCGCATCCCCTGCGAGACCGAACTCGCCAGCGAGTTCCGCTACCGCGACCCGATCCTCGACCAGCGGACCCTCGTCATCGCGATCTCGCAGTCCGGCGAGACCATGGACACCCTGATGGCCCTGCGGCACGCCCGCGAGCAGGGCGCCAAGGTGCTGGCCGTCTGCAACACCAACGGCTCCACGATCCCGCGCGAATCGGACGCCGTGCTCTACACGCACGCCGGCCCCGAGGTCGCCGTCGCCTCCACCAAGGCGTTCCTGACGCAACTGGTGGCCTGCTACCTCGTCGCGCTCTACCTCGGCCAGGTCCGCGGCACCAAGTGGGGCGACGAGATCCGGGCGGTGATCCGGGAGCTGTCGGACATCGCCGCCGCCGTGGACACCGTGCTGGAGACGATGGAACCCGTACGGGCCCTCGCACGCTCCCTCGCCGACAAGAACACCGTGCTGTTCCTCGGCCGGCACGTCGGCTACCCGGTCGCCCTGGAGGGCGCGCTCAAGCTCAAGGAACTCGCGTACATGCACGCCGAGGGCTTCGCGGCGGGCGAGCTCAAGCACGGGCCGATCGCGCTGATCGAACAGGACCTGCCGGTGGTGGTCGTCGTACCGTCCCCGCGCGGCCGGTCCGTGCTCCACGACAAGATCGTGTCGAACATCCAGGAGATCCGGGCCCGCGGGGCGCGCACCATCGTGATCGCGGAGGAGGGCGACGAGGCCGTCGTCCCGTACGCCGACCACCTGATCCGGATCCCGGCGACGCCCACGCTGCTCCAGCCGCTGGTGGCGACCGTGCCGCTCCAGGTGTTCGCCTGCGAACTGGCGACCGCGCGCGGCAACGAGGTCGACCAGCCGCGTAACCTCGCCAAGTCGGTGACCGTGGAGTGAGCGATCAGTAGGGCTGGTTCGTTGCTGTGATTGTCGGTGTGGGGATTGACGTTGCCGAGATCGAGCGGTTCGGCGCCGCGCTGGAGCGCACGCCGAACATGGCGCACCGCCTCTTCCTCGAATCCGAGCTGACGCTGCCGAGCGGCGAGCGACGCGGAACCGCCTCGCTCGCCGCCCGCTTCGCCGCCAAGGAAGCCCTCGCCAAGGCCCTCGGCGCGCCCGGCGGGCTGCTGTGGACCGACGCCGAGGTGTACGTGGAGGACACCGGACAGCCCCGGCTGCGCGTGCGCGGGACGGTCGCCGCGCGGGCCGCGGCCCTCGGGGTGAAGTCCTGGCACATCTCGCTGAGCCACGACGCCGGCATCGCGTCGGCGGTGGTGATCGCCGAGGCCTAGGCCTCCCTGCCGCCGTTTCGGGCAGGCTGGTGAGCATGCGTACTGCTTACAGCGTGGAGACCGTACGGGCCGCCGAGCGCGAGCTGCAGGCCCGGCTGCCCGAAGGCACCCTGATGGCGCGGGCGGCGGCCGGACTGGCCGTCGTCTGCGCGGGCCTGCTCACCCGCCGCCGCGGCCGGGTCTACGGCTCGAAGGTCGTGCTGCTGGTCGGCGCCGGCGACAACGGCGGCGACGCGCTGTACGCCGGCGCCCGCCTGGCCCGGCGCGGCGCCGGGGTGACGGCCGTGCCGATGGACCCCGAGCGGGTGCACCCGGGCGGGCTGGCCGCGCTGCTGGCCGCCGGAGGCCGGCTCGCGCCGACCGTCCCGGCGCGGGCGGACCTCGTCGTGGACGGGCTGCTCGGCATCGGCGGCCGCGGCGGACTGCGGCCGGCCGCCGCCGCCCTCGTGGAGCGCGTGCCCGACGGGGCGCTCGTCGTCGCCGCCGACCTGCCCAGCGGGGTCGACGCCGACACCGGGGAGACGGCGGGCCCGGCCGTCACGGCCGACGTCACCGTCACCTTCGGGGCGTACAAGCCCGGGCTGCTCATCGACCCGGGGGCCTCGCGGGCCGGCGCCGTACGGCTCGTCGACATCGGGCTGGAACTGCCCGCCCCCGACCTGGAGGCCCTCCAACACGCCGACGTGGCCCGGCTGCTGCCCGCCCCGACGGCGTCGAGCGACAAGTACCGGCGGGGCGTCGTCGGCATCGTCGCCGGGTCGGACCGCTACCCGGGCGCGGCGGTGCTGGCCGTCGCCGGGGCCCTGCGCGGCGGCGCCGGCGCGGTCCGGTACGTGGGCCCCCCGGCCGTCGCGGAGGCCGTGCTCGCCCGGTACCCGGAGACCCTGATCGGCCGGGGCCGGGTGCAGGCCTGGGTGGTCGGGCCGGGCATCGGCGACGGGCGGGGCGCGGACGTCGCCGCGGCCCTGGCCGACCAGGACGCGGCCGTGCTCGTCGACGCCGACGGGCTGCGCGGACTGGACCCGGCCGTGGTGCGCGCACGCCGGGCGGCGACCCTGCTGACCCCGCACGCGGGCGAGGCCGCGGCCCTGCTCGGGGTGGACCGCTCGGCGGTCGAGGCGGGCCGGCTGGCCTCCGTACGGGCGCCGGCCGCGCGGTACGGGGCGACCGTGCTGCTGAAGGGGTCGACGACGCTGGTCGCCTCCGGCGCGGCCCCCGTACGGGCCAACCCGACCGGGACCCCGTGGTTGGCCACCGCCGGGAGCGGCGACGTGCTGTCGGGGCTGGCCGGATCGCTGCTCGCGGCCGGGCTCGGCGGGGTCGACGCCGGGTCGGTGGCGGCGTACCTGCACGGACTGGCTGCCCGCCGCGCCGCCTCCGGGGCCCCGGTGACGGCCCACGAGGTGGCGCACGCCCTGCCCGAGGCGTGGCGCGACGTCCTGCGCTGAAGCGGCGCCCGCGCGGTGGTTTTGCCCCGGAGCGCCGGATTGGCCCCGTACCGCGGCCGGTGCGGGGCGGGCGGTACGGGGCGGTTCTGAGAGACTGACCCCGATGAACGAGACTCCGACGCGCGTGTACGCCGAGATCGACCTTGACGCAGTACGGGAGAACGTGCGCGCACTGCGCGCGCGGGCGCCCCGTTCCCGGCTGATGGCCGTCGTCAAGGCGAACGCCTACGGGCACGGGGCCGTCCCCTGCGCCCGCGCGGCCCAGGAGGCCGGCGCCGACTGGCTCGGGACCGCCACCCCGGAGGAAGCCCTCGAACTGCGCGCCGCCGGCATCGGGGGACCGGTCCTGTGCTGGCTGTGGACCCCGGGCGGCCCCTGGCGGGAAGCCATCGAGGCCGACATCGACGTGTCCGTCAGCGCCATGTGGGCCCTGGACGAGGTGCGCGCCGCCGCCCGCGCCGCCGGCCGCCCCGCCCGCGTCCAGCTCAAGGCCGACACCGGCCTCGGCCGCAACGGCTGCCAGCCCGCCGACTGGGCGGAACTGGTCGGCGCCGCCGTCGCCGCCCAGGCCGAGGGCACCGTCCAGGTCACCGGCGTCTGGTCGCACTTCGCCTGCGCGGACGAGCCCGGCCACCCCTCCATCCAGCTCCAGCTCGCCGCCTTCCGCGACATGCTCGCGTACGCGGAGAAGGAGGGCGTCGACCCCGAGGTCCGGCACATCGCCAACTCCCCGGCCACGCTCACCCTCCCCGAGAGCCACTTCGACCTCGTGCGCCCCGGCCTCGCCGTCTACGGCGTCTCGCCCGCGCCCGAACTCGGCACCCCCGCCCAGCTGGGCCTGCGCCCCGCCATGACCGTCAGGGCGTCCGTCGCCCTGGTCAAGACGGTCCCCGCCGGGCACGGCGTGAGCTACGGCCACCACCACGTCACCGAGGCCGAGACGACGCTCGCCCTGATCCCCGCCGGGTACGCCGACGGCTTCCCGCGCAACGCCTCCGACGCCGGGCCCGTCCTGGTCGGCGGGCGGATCCACCGCGCGGCCGGGCGGATCGCCATGGACCAGTTCGTCGTCGACCTCGGATCCGACCCCGCGGCCGCGGAGGTCCGCGCCGGCGACGAGGCCGTGCTGTTCGGCGACGCCGAACGGGGCGAACCCACCGCCGAGGACTGGGCTCGAGCGGCGCATACGATCGGGTATGAGATCGTCACCCGTATCGGAGGCCGGGTCCCCCGGGTGTACCTGGGCGGCTGAGTGAGGACGGCGACGGCATGAGCGAGAACTGGCGCAAGGCCGGCTGGGCCGGCGCGGCCATCGGCGTGCTGGCGGCGGGCGCGGCGGCCGGTGTCGCCGTCGAACGGATCACCGTCGGCCGGGGCCTGCGGATGAAGGCCCGCCTCGCGCTCGACGCGGCCGGCGACTACGGCTCCCTGCGCGGCACCGAGGGCACCTGCCGGGCCGAGGACGGCACCGAGCTGTACTACGAGAGCGACGAACTGCCCGACGGATCGGCCCTCGACGGCAAGAAGCGGCGCACCCGCCGCCCGGCCGCGCCCGGCGCCACCGTCGTCTTCTGTCACGGCTACTGCCTGGGTCAGGACTCCTGGCACTTCCAGCGCGCCGCCCTGCGCGGGGTCGTCCGCGCCGTCTACTGGGACCAGCGCAGCCACGGCCGCAGCGCCCGCGGCGTCGCCCAGGCCGAGGGCGTACCGGTGACCATCGAGCAGCTCGGCCGGGACCTGAAGGCCGTCATCGACGCCGCCGCCCCCGAGGGCCCCCTCGTGCTCGTCGGCCACTCGATGGGCGGAATGACCGTCATGGCGCTCGCCGAGCAGTTCCCCGACCTGGTGCGCGAACGCGTCGTCGGGGTGGCGCTCGTCGGCACCTCCAGCGGCCGGCTCGACGAGGTGACGTACGGGCTGCCCGCCTACGGCCTGGGCGCCGTACGCCGCATGCTCCCCGGCGTGCTCCGGGCCCTCGGCTCCCAGACCGAGCTGGTGGAGCGGGGCCGGCGGGCCACCGCCGACCTCTTCGCGGGCATGATCAAGATGTACTCGTTCGGCTCCCGGGACGTGGACCCCGGCGTCGCCCGGTTCGCCGAGCGGCTGATCGAGGCGACCCCGATCGACGTCGTCGCCGCGTTCTACCCGGCGTTCCAGATCCACGACAAGACCGTCGCGCTCCAGCGGTTCGCGGACGTCCCCGTCACCGTCATCGCCGCGGACCGCGACATGATCACCCCGCCCGAACACAGCGTGGCCATCAAGGAGACCCTGCCGGCCGCCGAGCTGGTGGTCCTGGAGGACACCGGGCACCTGATGATGCTGGAGCGCCCCGACATCGTGACCGGGCTGCTGACCGACCTCCTGGCGCGCGCGGGGGCCCTGCCCGCAGCGGCTAACGTTGGGACGCATGATGGAAGAAGTACCGCGGGAAGCGCCGCGCAGCCCGGCCGCTGAGGTCCTCGCCGGAACCGCCGCCGAAACCCTGATCACCGTCGACTCGCCCGCCTCCATGCAGGAGTTGGGCCGCAGGATCGCCGGCCTGCTGCGCCCCGGCGACCTCGTCCTGCTGACCGGCGAGCTCGGTGCGGGCAAGACCACCCTGACCCGGGGCCTCGGCGAGGGGCTCGGCGTGCGCGGGGCGGTGACCTCCCCGACCTTCGTGATCGCCCGGGTGCACCCGCCCCTGGCCGACGGACCGGCGCTGGTGCACGTGGACGCGTACCGGCTCGGCGGCGGGCTCGACGAGATGGAGGACCTGGACCTCGACGTCTCGCTGCCCGAGTCCGTGGTCATCGTCGAATGGGGCGACGGCAAGGTGGAGGAGCTCTCCGACGACCGGCTGCACGTCGTCATCGGCCGGGCGGTCGGCCACGAGGAGGTCCTGGACGACGTGCGCGAGGTCGCGGTGCGCGGCGTCGGGGCGCGCTGGGCCGGCGCGGGGCTGACGGGACTGGCCGGGCCGCTGTAGGAGCCGCGGGGCGGCGGGTCCTCGCACCTTCGGGGGACCCGTGCGAAAAAAGGTACCGACAAGTCGTCGGGAAAACATTGCGCCGGCGGCGGGCTGCGTGGTCACATGGTACTCAGCACTGGTTAGGTTTACCTAAGTACGGTGTCCCGGGTCCAGGAGGCAGCCATGTCGGCAGCAGGAGCAGAGCGAGCGTCCGTCGTGTCCATGCGGGTCCTGCTCGCGGCGGGCGCGGCCGCCACGGCGGTCTCGACCCCGCCCTCGTGGCGCGGCCGGGCCCCGGAGGCCCCGAGGGCCGGCGCCGCGCCCGCGCCCCACGCGGAACAGGCCGCTCCGGAGTCGGAAGCGGCCTGATACCACGTACGGGTGAACTGCGGCGGAAGCGTCGGGCGGGGCGGTCGGAAGGCGTCGGGCCAGGGAACGCCGTCGGATCAGGGCAAGGCGTCGGTCAGGAAACGACGACGATCTTCGCGCCGATCGTCGCGAACGCCCACATCGCGTCCCCGTCGGCACGCGCCATGCGGATGCCGCCGGTCTTCTTCCCCGCGTCCGGCGCCGGCGTCGCGCCGTCGACACGGGCGCTGAAGCCCACCGCGATGCCCTCGGTGGTGGTGAACCGTACGACGTGCTCGATCGGCACCCCGTCGGTGCCGGTGACCGAACCCGAGCGCGAGGTGACCGCGTAGCTGCCGGGCGGCGGGTTGACCGTGCTCGGCATCACCGTGAAGGTCCGCGGCTCCGGAGCCCCCTCCGTGACCAGCCACACCCGCTTCTGCGCCAGCGAGTACACGACGCGCGTCCCGGCCCCGGATTCCGCCGGCAGGGCCCCCGGCTTCGCGGGCTGCTGGGCCTGCGCCTGGTCGGGGGCGGGTGTCGCGGGAGCGGACGGGGCCGCCTTCGGGGGAAGCGCGGGTGCGGTCGCCGAGGCCTGGTAGCCGAGGAACCCGACGGCGGCGATCGCCGCGACCGTGAGCCCGGCCACGATTCCCGAGCTGCTGCGTGCCACCTTGCTCCACCTCTCCGCGCCTGTTGTGGACCTGCGTCCGGACTTGGGTGCGATAACCCCGGTCGAAAGGTAGCAGCAGGACCGCCCGACGCCCCGGCCGCAAGGCCCGGGGGCCCGGGAGTCGTAGGCTGTTCGCGTGCTCTTGCTCGCTGTAGATACCGCCACGCCCGCCGTCACCGTCGCCCTGCACGACGGGGAGTCCGTCCTCGCCGAGTCGAACCAGGTCGACGCCCGCCGCCACGGGGAGCTCCTGCTGCCCTCCGTGGACAAGGTCCTCGCCGAGGCAGGGGTGAAGCTCGAAGCCGTCACCGGCATCGTCGTCGGCGTCGGCCCCGGCCCCTACACCGGACTCCGCGTCGGCCTCGTCACCGCCTCCACCTTCGCCTCCGTCCTCGGCGTCCCGGTCCACGGCCTGTGCACCCTCGACGGCCTCGCCTACGCCGCAGGCGCCGCCGGGATCGAGGGCCCCTTCACCGTCGCCACCGACGCGCGGCGCAAGGAGGTCTACTGGGCCCGGTACGAGGACCCCCGCACCCGGACCGGTGAGCCGGCCGTGGACCGTCCGGCCGACATCGCCGAGCGCGTCGCCGGACTGCCCGCCGTGGGCCAGGGCGCCCACCTCTACCCCGAGGTGTTCACGGACGCGCGCGCCCCCGAGCACCAGTCGGCCGCCTCCCTCGCGGCGCTCGCCGCCGAACGGCTCGCGGCGGGAGCGGAGTTCCTCCCGCCCACCCCGCTCTACCTGCGCCGGCCCGACGCCCAGGTGCCCAAGAACTACAAGGTGGTCACCCCGAAGTGACCCCCGAGACCCCCGCGCTGCGCGAGATGCGCTGGTGGGACATCGACCCGGTGCTGGAGCTGGAACACCAGCTCTTCCCCGACGACGCCTGGTCCGCCGGCATGTTCTGGTCCGAACTCGCCCACGCGCGCGGCCCGCAGGCCACCCGCCGCTACGTCGTCGCCGAGGACCCGGCGACCGGCCGGCTCGCCGGCTACGCCGGGCTGGCCTCCGCCGGTGACCTGGCCGACGTACAGACCATCGCGGTCGCCCGCGAGCAGTGGGGCACCGGCCTCGGCGCCCGGCTGCTGACCGAACTGCTGCGCGCCGCGACCGCCTTCGAATGCGCCGAGGTGCTGCTGGAGGTCCGGGTCGACAACACCCGCGCCCAGCGGCTCTACGAGCGCTTCGGCTTCGAACCGATCGGCTTCCGCCGCGGCTACTACCAGCCCGGGAACGCCGACGCGCTCGTGATGCGACTGACCGACCCCGCACAAGCACGAACTGAGAGCAGTGAGAGCAATGGCTGACGAACCTCTCGTCCTCGGCATCGAGACCTCCTGCGACGAGACCGGCGTCGGCGTCGTCCGCGGCACGACCCTGCTCGCGGACGCGATCGCGTCGAGCGTCGACGAGCACGCCCGCTTCGGCGGCGTGGTGCCCGAGGTCGCCTCCCGGGCCCACCTGGAGGCCATGGTCCCGACCATCGAGCGCGCCCTGAAGGAGGCCGGCGTCAGCGCCCGCGACCTCGACGGCATCGCGGTCACCGCCGGACCCGGCCTCGCGGGGGCGCTGCTGGTGGGCGTGTCGGCGGCGAAGGCGTACGCGTACGCCCTGGGCAAGCCGCTCTACGGGGTCAACCACCTCGCCTCGCACATCTGCGTCGACCAGCTGGAGCACGGGCCGCTGCCCGAGCCGACCATGGCGCTGCTGGTGTCCGGCGGCCACTCCTCGCTGCTGCTGGCCCCGGACATCACCTCCGACGTCCGGCCGCTCGGCGCGACCATCGACGACGCGGCCGGCGAGGCCTTCGACAAGATCGCCCGGGTGCTCCAGCTCGGCTTCCCCGGCGGCCCGGTCATCGACCGGCTCGCCCGCGAGGGCGACCCGAAGGCGATCAACTTCCCGCGCGGTCTGACGGGGCCGCGCGACGCGGCGTACGACTTCTCCTTCTCCGGCCTCAAGACGGCCGTCGCCCGCTGGATCGAGGCGAAGCGGAAAGCGGGCGAGGAGGTGCCGGTGCGCGACGTGGCCGCCTCCTTCCAGGAAGCGGTGGTGGACGTGCTGACCCGCAAGGCGATCCGCGCCTGCAAGGACGAGGGCGTCGACCACCTGATGATCGGCGGCGGCGTCGCCGCCAACTCCCGGCTCCGCTCGCTCGCGCAGGAACGCTGCGACGACGCGGGGATCATCCTGCGGGTGCCGCGGCCCAAGCTGTGCACGGACAACGGCGCGATGGTCGCGGCGCTGGGCGCCGAGATGGTCAAGCGGAACCGACCGGCCTCCGACTGGGACCTGTCCGCCGACTCCTCGTTGCCGGTGACCGAACCGCACGTCCCGGGGGAGTCGCACGGGGGCGGGCACAGCCACGGGCACGGCCACGGACACGATCATGACCACGTGCACGAGCTCAGCAAGGACAACCTGTACTCGTGAGCACCGTCGCGCTGATGTGGGAGGCCCGGGCCGTCGAGGGCCGGGGCAACGAGCTGCTGGAGTGGGCCCGGGCGCAGGTCCTGGCCCGGGAGCCGGTGCGCCGCGAGGTGCTGCGGGCCGGCCAGGACCGGGTGCTCGTCGTCACCTGGTGGGAGGCCGCCGAGGGCACGGCGGCGGACCTGCCGCAGCTGCCGGAACCGGCCGACGACCTGATCACGCGGGCCGTGCACCGGTGGCGGTTCGAGTCGGTGGAGGTCACGGGCGGCTGAGGCCCTCCGGCCCGCTCGCGGCCCCGGCCCGCCCGCGGTGGCCGGCGGCTGGAGCGCGGGTCGAAGAAGGCTCCGCCGGGGCTGTATCGACGGCCGCTATGGTCATGTCCATGTCTCGTCGTGACCTCCCGCCCCCGCCGCCGCCCGCGCACCTGCGCGAGTGGCTGGACGAGGACGCCGTACGCGCCGACCGGGCGCGGTTCCTGGCGGACCTGAGCCGGCGCAGCCTGGGTCTGGGACGGCTGCTGCTGCTCTGGGCCGTCGCCGCGCTGTTCGTGATCGGCTGGACCTTCGTCGGCATGGCCGTCGCCGCCTTCGAGTCGGGCGATCCGCTCTCGTGCTTCTTCGGGTTCGTCTTCGGCCTGATCGGGCTGGGCGTACTGGTACCGGCCGGGTCCTGGTTCGTCCACGGCGTCCGGCAGGAGCGCCGGCTCAGCCGGCTGCTGTGGGCCTGGGTCGAAGCGGTACGCGACCCCGCCGCCACCGGCGACGGGCTGCGCGCGCCCGGGCGGAGCCTGGTGTGGCTGGCCGGCTCGCTCGTCCTGGGCGCGATCGGGCTCCGGGTGGCGTTCGGCGCCGCGGCCGGGGCGCGGCCGGGGGAGCACACGTACGGCGAGGTCGCCTGGTTCGTGGGACTCGGCATGATCCTGTGGATCACCGGCCTGCTGGGGTTGGCCCGGGCGGGCGTGCACCACCACCGGCTGGCCCGCTCCGGCCGCCCCGTACGGGCGGCCCGCCCGGCCCTGCCGGTGCTCCAGGACACGGCGTACTGACGGAACCCGGGCGGGGCCGGCGTCCGCGTCAGGCCCCCGGGGTCTGGGCGGGCGAGCCGATCAACATCGAGGGGGCTCCCGCCACCCGGGTCAGGAACACGGTCGCGGAGTTCGGCCCCTGCGGCTTCACCTTCTTGCGGAGTTCCTCCGGCTCGATGGCCGACCCGCGCTTCTTCACGGTCAGGATGCCGACCTCGCGCTCGCGCATCAGGGCCTTCAGCCTCTTGAGCCCGAACGGCAGCACGTCGGTGATCTCGTACGCAGTGGCGTACGGCGTCGGGCGTAGCTCGTCGGCGGTGACGTAGGCGATGGTCGGGTCGATGAGCCGACCCGCCAGCTCCTCGGCCACCTCGGCGACGAGGTGGGCGCGGATGACCGCCCCGTCCGGCTCGTAGAGCCAGCGGCCGACCGGGCCGGCCTCCGGGTCGGGCAGCGGGTCGGTGGTGTGCAGCTGCCGAGGGCCGGGCAGCAGGGTGGCCCGTACGGTGCCGGGAGCGGTCCCGAACCACAGCACGGCTTCCTTCACGTCCCCGTGGTCGGAGATCCACTCCGCCTCGGCCTCCTCCGGCACCGCCTCGTGCGGGATGCCGGGGGCGACCTTGAGGGCCGCGAACTTCGCCGTCCGTGCGGTGGCCACCGCCCACGACAGCGGCGGCGAGTAGGACTCCGGGTCGAAGACGCGGCCGCGGCCGCCCCGGCGCGCGGGGTCGATGAACACGGCGTCGTACCCGGACACGTCGACGTCCGTCACGTCCGCCTCCCGGACGTCGATCAGGTCGGCCAGGCCCAGGGCCTCGGCGTTGGCCCGGGCGACGGCCACCGTCAACGGATCGATGTCCACCGCCAGCACCCGGATCCCGAGCCGGGCCAGGGCGAGGGCGTCCCCGCCGATGCCGCAGCACAGGTCCGCGACGCTGCGTACGCCGAGCTCCGCGAGCCGGCCCGCGCGGTAGGCGGCCACCGGCGCGCGGGTGGCCATCTCGCCGCCGCCGGGCGTGAAGTACATCCGGAACGCGTCCTCGGCCCCGAACTTCGCCACCGCCCGCTGCCGCAGCCTGGCCTGACCCAGCGCGGCCGACACCAGGGGGGCGGGGTGCTCGCGGCGCAGCCGGGTGGCGAGGGCCAGCTCCTGGGCGGGGTCGTGGTCGCTGAGCGAGTCGAGGAGGGCGCGGCCCTCGGGGGCGAGGAGCGCGGCGAAGTCTTCGGGGGTCACCGCACCATTGTGGGCCAGTCGGTGGAAGGGGGGAGTCCGGCCGTGGTGTCGGCCGGGGTGTCGGCCCGGACGGGCGGTTGTCCGATGTAAAGATCCGCAGCTATGCAGCTAGTACGACAAAAGGGAAAGACCGCGCACATGGGTCACCGGTCCGCGGCACGTCCGCGCGGCCGGTACGGGGTGGCCGCGGCCGCGCTGCTGGTGGCCGCCCTCGGAACGGGGTGCGGCGCCGGGGAGCACGAGACGCCGGCCAAGTCCAAGCCCGCCAAGGGCGCCGAGGCGGGGACCGGAGCGGCGGGCGCGGCCGGCAGCGTCGCCGAACGGCTCAAGGCCGCCCAACAGGCCCGGATCGCCGCCGCGAAGCGGTGGGGCCTGGCCAAGTCGCCCCTCGTCGCCCCGCCGGGGCCGAAGGAGAAGCCGACGATCACCACCCGCGACGGCTTCGAGGTCGAGGACCAGGAGGAGCTCCCGCCCGTCTTCACGACGGTCCCGACGGAGGACAAGGTCGTCTTCCTGACGGTCGACGACGGCGCGGAGAAGGACCCCGAGTTCATCAAGATGATGAAGGAGCTGAAGATCCCGTACACGGCGTTCCTCAGTGACTACATCGTCCGCGACAACTACCCCTACTTCAAGGAGATGCAGGCCGCCGGCGTCACCTTGAACAACCACACCCTCAACCACCGCTACATGCCGGCGCTCTCGTACGAGAAGCAGCGCCAGGAGATCTGCGGGCAGCAGGACACCATCCAGAAGACGTTCGGCAAGCGCCCCACGCTCTTCCGCCCGCCGTACGGCAACTACAACCAGGACACGCTCATGGCGGCGAAGTCCTGCGGCATCAAGGCCGTCCCGCTGTGGAACGCCGAGGCCTTCCCGAATCGGATGGACTACCGGGAGTGGGACCGCGACCTGCACCCCGGTGACATCATCCTGACCCACTTCCGGGGACGGGAGGACTGGAAGGGCACGATGCCTGACATGATCCGTCATGTCATGAAGACCGTCACGGACAAGGGGTACGCCGTGGCCCGCCTGGAGGACTACCTGTGATGTACGCGCGCCGGCTGCTGGCCGGGACGCTGACGGCCG
Source organism: Streptomyces sp. NPDC001568 (assembly GCF_042893755.1). Classification (NCBI taxonomy): domain Bacteria; kingdom Bacillati; phylum Actinomycetota; class Actinomycetes; order Kitasatosporales; family Streptomycetaceae; genus Streptomyces; species Streptomyces sp. NPDC001568. Next base: position 95,574 of record NZ_JBIAVF010000001.1, read on the forward strand.
GCGCGCTCGCGCTTTCCCTGTCGGGGTGCGGGAACAGCGTGGATCCCATCGAACGGCTCGGCCGCAAGGCCACCCAGGACGGGGCGACCCCCACGGCCTCCCCGTCCGTCGGGGCCTCCTCGTCCCCTTCCTCGTCCACGCGTTCCTCGGACGAGGCGTACCGCAAGTGGGGGCTGACCGCCCCCGTCCAGTACGCCCCCAAGCCGGACCGCAAGCCCCAACTGCCGAAGGCGGCCCCGGGCAAGGCGGCGGTCGTCGACCGAATACCCGTCGCGCCGCAGGAGAAGGTCGTCTTCCTGACCTTCGACGACGGCGCGGAGAAGGATCCCGAGTTCCTGAAGATGGCGGCGGACCTCAAGCTGCCGATCAGTATGTTCCTCACCGACAACGTGGCCGCCGCGGACTACGGACACTTCGAGAAGCTCCGCGACAACGGCTCCGGCAGCACGGTGAACAACCACACCCTGACGCACCCGAACCTGCGGACCCTGCCCTTCGCCGCGCAGAAGAGGGAGATATGCGGCCAGCAGGACCGCCTGCAACAGCGCTTCGGCCAGCGCCCGCCGCTCTTCCGCCCGCCGTTCGGCAACTACAACGACGACACCCTCAAGGCCGCCGCCGAGTGCGGCATCTCCTCGGTCGTCCTGTGGCGCGCGTCGATGCAGATCAACAACTTCCAGTACGCCGAGGGTTCCACCCTCCAGCCGGGCGACATCGTCCTGGCCCACTTCCGCGGCCCGTCGGAACTCAAGGGCACGACGGAAACCCAGATGACCACGCGCATGCTCCGCAGCATCCAGGAACAGGGCTACCGCATAGGGCGGTTGGAGGACTGGCTGTAGGGGGCGGGGGCGGGATCTGCGAGGCGGGGCCGGGGTCGGGGTGCGGGTGGTCGGGGTTCCGGACGCCGGGTCGGGGTTCCGGTGGGGGCGGGATCTCGTTGATCCGGATCAGGGCGGGTTTGGTGGTTTCCCGCCGGTCTCATCGTCTCCCCGTGCCGTACCGGTCCCTCAAGGGCGCTCCCTTCGGTCGCGTCGCTTCGCGATGGCCTTCGGCCACCCTTGACCGACCGGCACGTCCCGGAAAGCCGAAGACCGCCGGGAACCCCCCAAAAGAACGGTCACGGGTCAATGGACGAGGGACGGGCGTCTCAGTGACGAGACGAGGGACCGTGCGCCGGCCAATTGGGCATACGGGCACGCCGGAGGCCCTGCGGCCGGGCCACGGGCGAGGCCAAGGGCCCTACCCGCCCGTCAGGACGACTGGAGCGACCTGGGAGGTAGTGGGCCGCTTCAGACCGTTGGGCCCGCCACGTGGGACGGCGTTTGCGGGCCGGCCGGGGCTGGTCGTAGGTGGTCTGGACGTCGTCGGACCCTCGTGGTGAACTCGCGTCCGGACGCGGTCGGGTGTGCGCAGAGGGCGTGAATGGGGCGATGGCCGGTCAGCCGAAGTGCCGGCGGATCGCCGATGCGCTGAGGGCGGGTATCGATGCGGGCGAGTGCGGGCGGTCATCCGGATCGTCCGCACCGCGTTCGCCGAGGACGGGCGCGCGGTCGAGATCAACGAGATGACGCTGGACTCCGCGTCCTACGTCCTGGAGTACGACTTCGACGCGTAGGGCGGCGCACAGCGCGGGAGCGGCCGACGTTCACGTCGACCGCTCCCGCGCCACGTCTGTGGATCAGTTGGCGCCGAGGTGGGCGAAGTCCGCCCACTCCTTCTCGCCTTCCTTCGTGGCGTTCGAGGTGTAGACGGGGCCGAACGCGGCGGGGATGGCGGCGACCGAGGCCTTGGTGGCAGCGAAGCCGGCGTGGCCGAGGGAGGCGCTACCGATCTCGACGCCATCGTCGGCCAGAGCGGCACCGGCGCCGCCCAGCAGGATGCCCGCAGCGAGGACACAGGCGGCGAGGGAAGAGCGCGTACGCATATCTACTCCTAGAAATGATCGGATGACGCGAGCCCGGAAAGGGACGAGTCGGCCGGTTCAACTCCGGGAGAGGTACGCGGGAAGCGGTGTCTCACTCCGATGGCGCACAGCCAAAACGAGAGGGTCCGTTCATGGCTCACCCGCCTACCCGCCTCTCCGCCTCTCCGGTTGATCTCGTCGTCCTGATGGGTGGGTAGGGCCCCCTTGGCCGCGCTCGTGGTCCTGCCCAGGTCTCTTGGCGTGCCCGTGTGCCTGGTTGGGCAGCCCCCGGCCCCTCGTCTCGTCACTGAGACACCCGTCCCTCGTCCATTGCCCCGTGACCGTTCTTTTGGGGGGTTCCCGTCGGTCTTCGGATTTTCGTGGCGGGTCGGTCGGTCAAGGGTGGCCGTAGGCCATCGCGAAGCGACGCGACCGAAGGGAGCGCCCTTGAGGGACCGGCCCGACGCGGAGAGACGATGAGACCGGCGGGAAACCACCAAACCCTCCCTGATCCGGATCACGGGCACCCCGCCCACCCCCGACCCCGCCCTACCCCCGCCCCGCCCCGGCCCCGGCTCCCACCCCCACCATCGGGGTGATCGTCGTTTCCGCCGGGTCGTGGATGTCCGCTTCGCGTTGGCGTTCGGCGCTGTCGCTGATGCGGAGCAGCAGGGCGATCATGATCCAGTTGGCCAGCAGGGACGAGCCGCCCTTCGCGAGGAAGGGGAGGGCCTTGCCGGTCAGGGGGATGAGGCCCGTGACGCCGCCGGCGACCACGAACACCTGGAGCGCCAGCGCCGCGGCCAGGCCCACCGCCAGGAGCTTCCCGAACGGGTCCCGCGCCGCCAGTGCCATCCGCAACCCGCGCTGTACGAGGAGTGCGTAGAGCAGGATCACGGCCATGACGCCGGCCAGGCCGAGTTCCTCGCCCACCGTCGTCAGGATGAAGTCGCTGCGGCCGGCGAACGCGATCAGTTCGGGGTGGCCCAGGCCGAGGCCGGTGCCCGAGATGCCGCCCGTGCCGAAGCTGAACAGGGCCTGGGCGGACTGGTCCGAGGTGACGCCCGGCGGCCGGAACTCCCAGTAGTACGACAGCGGGTTCAGCCAGGCCGCCACGCGGGCCTTCACGTGGGGCTCGGTCGATCCGACCACGAAGGCGCCCACGGACGCCATGACCAGGCCGCACACGATCCAGCTGGTGCGTTCGGTGGCGACGTACAGCATGACCACGAAGACCCCGAAGAAGATCAGCGAGGTGCCCAGGTCGCGTTCGAAGACCAGGACCAGCATGGACAGGATCCACACGGTGATGATCGGACCGAGCTGGCGCATGGGGGGCAGCCGCATGCCGAGGAACTTTCGGCCGGTCAGCGCGAGCGAGTCGCGGTGGACGACCAGGTAGCCCGCGAAGAAGACCGCGATCATGATCTTCACGAACTCGCCGGGCTGGAGCGAGAAGCCGAACAGCTTGATCCACCGCTTCGCGCCGTACGTGTCCGCGCCGAAGAACGCCGGCGCGATCAGCAGCACCAGCGAGACGGCCATCGTGATGTAGATGAACCGTTGCAGCAGCCGGTGGTCGCGCAGCAGCGCCACGACGAGCAGACAGGCGGCGACGCCGACCACCGTCCACATCAGCTGGCCCGGCGCGTTCGCGTCCGAGTTGTACCGCTCGATGTACCCCTGGTCGAGCCGGTGGATGAGTACGAGCCCGAGCCCCGTCAGCAGCATGGCCAGCGGGAAGACCAGGGGATCCGCGTACGCGGCGAACCGCCGGATGCCCAGGTGCCCGACGAGGGACAGCAGGCTCATGCTGATCACGAAGCTGGTCAGGTGCTGCGGCAGCTCGCCGTTCATGGCGAGGCCGGCGCTCACGTGGCCGAAGACGGCGATGACGACGACGAGGACGAGCAGCAGCGCTTCGGTGCGTCGGCGGGGCCCCGCCGACGTGCGGGGCCTCAGTCCACGCACGGGACGCCGCCGCCGTCGATGCTGCCCTTCTGCGGCTGCGGTGACTCCTGCGGCTGCGGTGACTCCTGCGGCTGCGGTGACTCCTGCTGTGGGGGTGACGCGGAGGACGGGGATGAAGACGGCGCAGGCGCACCCGGTGCACTGGGATGCGCAGTGGTCCGGGGACCGATCTGCTCGGCTATGAGGCGCTTTATCTTCATATCATCTACGACGTTGATGTCCTCCCCATGGTTCCTTCCGAACCCTTCGATGGGGAGTGTCGTGAATTGCACTTTGCCCCCGGACAGGTTCTTCGCCTGCTTCACGAACGACAGCAGGTCCCACCCGGAGTCCGTCACGACGTCCTTCTTCGCCGTGTCGATCAGTTTGACCAGCTTCACCGGATCGGTGAAGGTCCCCGCCGAGTTCAGTTTCTGGGTGGCCCCCGCCAGGAAGGCCTGCTGCCGCTTCGTCCGGTCGAGGTCGCCCCTCTCCAGGCCGTGCCGCTGGCGTACGAAGGCCAGTGACTGCCGGCCGTCCAGTTGCTGCCGGCCCGCCGGGAAGTCCGCCCCCGACCAACGGTCCTTGACCGGCTTGTTCAGGCACACCGGGACCCCGTCCAGGGCGTCCGCGAGGTGGTAGAACCCGGCCAGGTTCAGTTCCGCGAAGTGATCGACCGGCACGCCCAGGAAGTTCCGTACGGTGTCGATCTGCGCCCGGCGCCCCGCCTCGCGGCCCTCCTGCTCCAGCTGTCGCCGGTCCTTGACGCCCTGCGCCGACAGCTGGTCCTCCTTGGCGGCCTTCGCCAGCCCGTACGCCTTCTTGATCTTGTCCTGGCCGTGGCCGGGTATCGCGACGAAGTCGTCGCGGGGGATCGAGAAGGCCTTCGCCCCGCTGCCGTCGGCGGGCACGTGCAGCAGGATCATGGTGTTCGCGTTGTAGCCGCCGATGTCGGAACTGCCCGCGTGCAGCTTGTCGAGCACCTCGTCCGGCAGCGGGTCGCCGTTCTGGTCGCGCCGGCTGTCCAGCCCCATGAGCAGGACGTTCACGTCCCCGTGCGCCGACTTCTCGGCGCCCTCCAGGGCCTTGGAGCTGCCGATGCTCGACACCAGGTCCCGGTAGACGTACCAGGCGGTGCCGCCCGCCACCGCCGTCAGCACGCAGCCGGTGATCAGCAGCGTGCGGCCGATCCGGCGCGGCGAGGGCCTGCGGCGGCGGCTGGTCTTCCTCCGTTGCGCGCTCATGCCCACCGATGCTGACGCACGCCCGCTGAAGGAATCCTGAGGGCGGCGACCACCGGCCGGCACAGTCGCCCGCGACAGCCGTCCACGACAACCGCCCGCGACAACCGGCCGGGACAACCGGCCGGGACAACCGGCCGGGACAACCGGCCGGGATCAGCCGCCCGCCTCCGGGCCGGCCCTCGCCCCCGCCCCCGGGATCCGCAGTCGGAGCCGCGCGCCCCCGTCGCGCGCGGGGAGGGCGCGTACGTCGCCGCCGTGCGCCCGGGCGATCTCCCGGGTGATGGCCAGGCCCAGGCCGGTTCCGCCGGCGGCCCGGCCCCGGTCGGCGTCCAGCCGGACGAACCGCTCGAAGACGCGGGACCGGTCCGCGTCCGGGATGCCCGGACCGTCGTCCAGCACCTCCAGCTCCGCCCAGTCGCCGCAGGTCCGCGCCCGTACGACGACCCCGCCGGCGGCATGGCGCAGGGCGTTGTCCACCAGGTTCGCCAGGGCCCGTTCCAGCCGGGCCGGATCCCCGTACGCCGCCACGGGCGCGGCTGCCTCCAGCCGCAGCGGGACCCGGGGCGCGGGCCGGCGGGCCGCGTCCTCGGCGGCCAGCAGGGCGAGGTCGACGGGCTCGGGGCGCGGCGCCGGGCCGCCGTCGAGGCGGGCGAGCAGCAGCAGATCGGCGGCGATCCGCTGGAGCCGTTCGGTGTCGGCCAGCGCGGCGGCCACCGATGCCCGGTCGGGCCGCTCCATGGCCAGCGCCACCTCCAGCCGGGAGCGGACGGCGGCGAGCGGGTTGCGCAGCTCGTGGGAGGCGTCGGCGGTGAACTGCCGCTGCCGCGCGTCGGAGCGTTCCAGCCGGTCGAGGGTGTCGTTGACGGTCCGGGCCAGCCGGGCGATCTCGTCCGCGCCGCCCGGGTCGGGCACCCGCCGGTCCAGCTCGCTCGCGGTGACGGTGGCCAGCCCGGTACGGATCGCGGTGACGGGGCGCAGGGCGTGGCCGGTGACCCACCAGGCCAGGGCTGCGGCGAAGGCGACGAGCGGGGGCGCGCCGGCGAGCAGGCCGGCGGCGATGGCACGGGTGGCGTCGTCCACGTCGCCGAGCACGGTCATCGCGTACACGGCGTACGGACCACGCTCCCCGACAGCCCCGACAGCCCCGCCGCCGCCCGCCGCCCCCGGCGTCGCGACCACCACCACCGCGCGGCGCTGGCCGTCGGGGTGGGCCGGGGGCAGGACCGTCGAGCGGGAGTCGTCGCCGGGGCCGGGGCCGGGCAGGAGCGCGCCGAAGTCCGGGGCGTCCCGGGGGTCGCCGCTCGCGGCGACCGTCCGCCCGGCCGCGTCCCGGACCAGGACCAGGTCGACCCCGCCCTCGGGCGCGGGCAACCGCCCGCCGGGGGACAGGGCGCGGGCGTCGAACTGGGCGGCGGCCTTCCGGGCGGCGAGCTCGGTGCGGCCGGTGGTGTTGTCGAGGAGGTTGGCGCGCAGGACGGCGTGCAGCCACAGCCCGCCGACGGCCAGGACCGCGGTCATGGCGAGGGCCGCGGCCAGGGCGGTACGGGCCCGCAGGCTGCTAACCACCGTCGGGCGCCATCCGGTAGCCGGTGCCGTGGACGGTGAGGATGGAGCGGCGGCCGAAGGGCGCGTCGATCTTCTTGCGCAGGGAGGAGACGTACACCTCCACGATGTTCGGATCGATGGCGTGCGGTGCGTCCCAGACCTCGTCGAGGATGTCCTGTTTGGCGACGGCCCGACCGGGCCGTTCCATCAGGCAGGCGAGGACGCCCAGTTCGCGGGCGGTCAGTTCGATGTCCCGGGTGCCGCGCCGGCAGCGCCGGTCCTGCGGGTCGAGGACGAGGTCCCCGACCCGGAGCACGGTGGGTTCGGGGGAGGCGGCCCGCCGGGCGAGGGCCCGCAGGCGGGCGCCGAGCACGACGAAGGAGAACGGTTTGGTCAGGTAGTCGTCGGCGCCGGCGTCGAGCCCCTCGGCCTCGTCGCGTTCCCCGTCCCGGGCCGTCAGCATCAGGACGGGGGTGGGGTCGCCGTGGGCGCGCATCCGGGTGCAGATCTCGTGGCCGCCGAGGCCCGGGAGCATCAGGTCCAGGACCACGACGTCGTACGGCCCGCCGGTGCGGGCCAGGTCGAGGCCGCGGTGCCCGTCGTGGGCCACCTCGACGCGGTGGCCGTCGGCGGACAGGCCCTGCCGGAGGGATTCGGCCAGGTTCTCTTCGTCTTCGACCACCAGGATGCGCACCGCTCAAGCGTCACATACCGGACGTGAATGCCCTTCAGGCCGTGGCCGGCCCGGCCGCGGCGGTGGTACCCGACCCCGCCCGGGAGGCGCGGACGGTGCGCGCGATGGAGCGGACGTTCCAGACGGCGACGGCGAGGCAGAGCAGCCCGGTGGCGCCCGGCAGGACCCAGGCCCGGCGCTCGGCGGAGACGGCCTCGGTGGCGTCGGGCCCGCTGACGACGGCCGCGACGGGGGAGGTCGGCGGGGCGTCGAAGGTGGTGTCCACGGAGACCCGGGCGAGGGAGAAGGATCCGTCCCCGGCGGTGAAGCCGCCGCTGCACATCACGCTGTCGCTGTCGCGGCGGGACTCGTACGGGGTGCAGGACACGGCGGTGAAGGAGCCCTCGACGCCGGTCAGCTGGGTGGTCATCCGGGGGATGACGAAGTAGAGCAGGATCACCGTTCCGGCGATGGAGATGGCGGTCGAGTACAGACGTCCGAAGCCGATGCCGCCCGCCGTGCGGCGCCGCCCTGCCCCCGTTGAGGTGTTCATGATCGCGATCATAGGTGTCCTCGACCTGCGGGGACACGGAAAAAAATCGGGGCCGCGCACCCTCGGGAACGCCTGTGACCAGGCCCCAACACGCCTTCCGGGCGGCCGGATCCGCGCGGCTCGGCCGGCGCGTGTTGGCACTCCGCTTGACCGAGTGCTAATCGCCGGAATAGTGTCGCACCTGGCACTCGCCACTGGTGAGTGCCAACACAGCGACAGGCTGGTCCGGCACCCGCGACGACGGATCGACCTGGTCGCCACCTCAGACAGTTAACCCCGGATCTCCGAAGGGGGAGGTCGGATCGTGACGACCACCAGCTCCAAGGTTGCCATCAAGCCGCTCGAGGACCGCATTGTGGTCCAGCCGCTCGACGCCGAGCAGACCACGGCCTCTGGCCTGGTCATTCCGGACACCGCGAAGGAGAAGCCCCAGGAGGGCGTCGTCCTTGCCGTCGGTCCCGGTCGCTTCGAGGACGGCAACCGTCTTCCGCTCGACGTCACCGTCGGCGACGTCGTCCTGTACTCCAAGTACGGCGGCACCGAAGTGAAGTACAACGGCGAGGAGTACCTCGTCCTCTCGGCTCGCGACGTTCTCGCGATCGTCGAGAAGTAATCACTTCTCCAGTTTTGCTGTGAGCTACGCCCCTGGTCACCCTGCTGATGCCGGGCGGCGAGGGGCGTAGTTCGTTTCCATGCGGTCGCGGTGAGCGGCCGAGGATCGCAACGAGAGGGCGGAACCGCTCCCATGCCGAAGATTCTGAAGTTTGACGAGGACGCCCGTCGCGCCCTCGAGCGCGGCGTCAACAAGCTTGCCGACACGGTCAAGGTGACGATCGGCCCCAAGGGCCGCAACGTCGTCATCGACAAGAAGTTCGGCGCGCCCACCATCACCAACGACGGTGTCACCATCGCCCGCGAGGTCGAGCTGGACGACCCGTACGAGAACCTGGGCGCGCAGCTCGTGAAGGAGGTGGCGACCAAGACCAACGACATCGCGGGTGACGGCACCACCACCGCCACCGTGCTGGCCCAGGCGCTGGTGCGCGAGGGTCTGCGCAACGTCGCCGCGGGTGCTTCCCCGGCCGCCCTGAAGAAGGGCATCGACGCCGCGGTCAAGGCCGTGTCCGAGGAGCTCCTCGCGACCGCCCGCCCGATCGAGGACAAGTCCGACATCGCCGCCGTGGCCGCGCTCTCCGCGCAGGACTCGCAGGTCGGCGAGCTCATCGCCGAGGCGATGGACAAGGTCGGCAAGGACGGTGTCATCACCGTCGAGGAGTCCAACGCCTTCGGCCTGGAGCTCGAGTTCACCGAGGGCATGGCCTTCGACAAGGGCTACCTGTCGCCGTACATGGTGTCCGACCAGGAGCGTATGGAGGCCATCCTCGATGACCCGTACATCCTGATCCACCAGGGCAAGATCTCCTCGATCCAGGACCTGCTGCCGCTGCTGGAGAAGGTCATCCAGGCCGGCGCCTCCAAGCCGCTGCTGATCATCGCCGAGGACGTCGAGGGCGAGGCGCTCTCCACCCTCGTCGTCAACAAGATCCGCGGCACCTTCAACGCGGTCGCCGTCAAGGCCCCCGGCTTCGGCGACCGCCGCAAGGCCATGCTCCAGGACATCGCCACCCTCACCGGTGCGACCGTCATCGCCGAGGAGGTCGGCCTCAAGCTCGACCAGGCCGGTCTGGACATCCTGGGCTCCGCGCGCCGCGTGACCGTCTCCAAGGACGACACGACCATCGTCGACGGCGGCGGCAACTCCGCCGACGTCGCGGGCCGCGTCAACCAGATCAAGGCCGAGATCGAGTCGACCGACTCGGACTGGGACCGCGAGAAGCTGCAGGAGCGCCTGGCGAAGCTCGCCGGTGGCGTCTGCGTCATCAAGGTCGGCGCCGCCACCGAGGTGGAGCTCAAGGAGAAGAAGCACCGCCTCGAGGACGCCATCTCGGCGACCCGCGCCGCGGTCGAGGAGGGCATCGTCTCCGGCGGTGGCTCCGCGCTCGTCCACGCCGTCAAGGTCCTGGAGGGCAACCTCGGCCTGACCGGCGACGAGGGCACCGGCGTCTCCGTCGTGCGCCGCGCCGCCGTCGAGCCGCTGCGCTGGATCGCCGAGAACGCCGGCCTCGAGGGTTACGTCATCACCTCGAAGGTCGCCGAGCTCGACAAGGGCCAGGGCTTCAACGCCGCCACCGGCGAGTACGGCGACCTGGTCAAGGCCGGCGTCATCGACCCGGTCAAGGTCACCCGTTCCGCGCTGGAGAACGCCGCCTCCATCGCCTCGCTGCTGCTCACGACCGAGACCCTGGTCGTCGAGAAGCCGGCCGAGGAAGAGGGCGACGCCGGTCACGGCCACGGTCACGGCCACAGCCACTGATCGCACGCACCGCGCCGAGAAGGCCCCGTCCCGCAGCCGCGGGACGGGGCCTTCCCCGTGTGCGGGTTCAGGACCCGTACGGGGTACCCGATCCGCCCATCTGCCGTTGCAGGGCTCCCGGGTTGTAGTGCCACCACCCCTCGACGATCTCGCCGCCCACGCACCGGAACGTGGTGCTCCCGGACATCTCGTACGTCTTCCCGGTCGGTGCGACCCCCATGAACGGGCCCTTGTCGTGGGTGCCGCGCCAGTTCCACAGCGTGGTGACCAGATCGCCCTCGGCCAGCCGGGCCGTCGGTTCGAAGACCATGTCGAAGGCTCCGCGCCAGGTTTCGATGTCCGACCGCATGCCCTCCCGTCCGATGACGGTGGACTCCTCCTTGCTGATGTCGTGGTCGATGTAGTTCGCCGCGAAGCACTCGTCGAGGACGCTCATGTCCCCGCCCATGACGGCGTCCTGGAACACCCGCTCCACGAGCTGCTTGTTGAGGTGCTCGTCGCGGACCACGTCGAGGTTCATGAACGTCGGCATGCCCTCGCAGAGGGACACCATCTCCTGGAACATGCGCTCGGTCTCGGGGAGGTGGGAGTTCGTCATGGCCTCCTCGTACGAGGAGAACTCCACCATGTCCACGTAGTGGTTCCGCGCCTCCCGGTCCTGACCGAGCATCGCGCGCGTGGCGGTGCGCCGACCGCTGCTCTGCTCCGCCCAGCGGTCGATCAGCGCGTTCATCTCGGCGAACCGTCTGGTCTCGTAGTCGATCACCTGTACGAATGTCATCGCGTCGCCTCCCAGGCCGGATCGGGATACGTCCAGTTTAAGGAGATTTCACCCGTTCGGCGGGTTTATGTGCCGCCCAAACGGGTCGTACGGACTACTGCGGCCCGTACTTGCGCCCCGTGCGCGACGACACCCCGCCGAGCAGCCCGCGCGGCGTCAGCTTCACCACGCCCATGAGCGCCTTGTAGCGCGGGTCCGGGATCGACACGGTCCTGCCGCGGGCCAGGTCGGCCAGCGCCGCGGCCACCAGCTTGTCGGCGTCCAACCACAGCCAGCCGGGGATGTTGTCCGTGCCCATGCCGGCCCGCTCGTGGAACTCGGTCCGCACGAAGCCCGGGCACAGGGCCATCAGCCGCACCCCCGAACCCGCCAGGTCCTTGGCCGCCCCCTGGGTGAACTGCACGACCCAGGCCTTGCTGGCGCCGTAGGTCCCGCGCGGCACGAAGGCCGCCACCGAGGCCACGTTGATGACCCCGCCGCGACCGCGCGAGCGCATCGACGCGGTGGCCGCCGAGGTCAGCCGCAGCACCGCCTCGATGTGCACCTTGATCATGGTCAGCTCGTCGGCCATGGACACTTCGAGGTAGCGCCCCTTGTTGCCGAAACCGGCGTTGTTGACCAGCAGGTCCACCGGGTGCGTACGGTCCTCCAGGCGGGTCTCGACGGCCGCGATGCCTTCCTCGGTGGAGAGGTCCGCGGCCAGTACCTCGGCCTCGATCCCGTGCCGGTCGTGCAGCTCGGTGGCCTGCTCGGCCAGTCGCTCGGTGTCCCGTGCCACCAGCACGAGGTTGTGCCCCTGGGAGGCGAGTCGGCGGGCGAAGGCGGCGCCGATGCCCGCCGTGGATCCCGTAATCAGCGCAGTCGTCATAGGCGCAACCTAGCCGCCCGGGTCAGGGGGTGTCCCGCGGGGCGGGGCCGGTGTTCGGGCCGTCCCGCGATCGGCTACCGACCGTGCCCGCGCGGGGTGGATGCCGCCACGGCCGACCGGGCGTGCCCAAAGCAACACCCCGGTACGGGCGTCGCGGTCAAAGTCGGGCTTATGCTCAAGGGGTGATAGAGGCACGTCATCTCCGGGTCCTGCGCGCCGTCGCCGGGACCGGCTCCTTCTCCGCCGCCGCGCGCGAACTCGGCTGCACCCAGCCCGCCGTCTCCCAGCAGATGAAGGCCCTCGAACAGTCCGCGGGAACTCCGCTGCTGATCCGTACGGGCCGCGAGATGCGCCTGACGCAGGCGGGCGAGGCCCTGGTGCGGCACGCGGCCGGGATCCTGGCCGGACTGACCGCCGCCGAGGAGGAGGTCGCGGCCATCGCGGGCCTGCGCGCCGGCCGGGTCCGCCTCGTGTCCTTCCCCAGCGGCAGCTCCACGTTGGTGCCGACCGCGCTCGCGGCCATGCGCGCCGCGCACCCCGGCACCCGGATCTCGCTGGTCGAGGCCGAACCCCCGCGCTCCGTCGAGATGTTGCGCGAGGGCGACTGCGACCTGGCGCTGGCGTTCCGCTACGGCGCGGCGGCCGGTCCGGCGTCCGAATGGGAGGACCTCGTCGTCACGCCCCTGCTCACCGACCGCCTCGTCGGGCTGGTCCCGGAGGGGCACCGGCTGGCGGGCGCGGAACGGGTGGGCATGGCGGAGCTGGCGGACGAGCCCTGGATCGCGGGCTGTCCGCGCTGCCGCCGGCACCTCGTGGAGGTCTGCGAGGGCGTCGGCTTCACCCCGCGCATCGACTTCGCCACCGACGACTACCCGGCCGTGGTCGGCCTGGTCGGCGCGGGGCTCGGCGTCGCCGTGCTGCCGGAGCTCGCGGTGGAGTCCGTACGGGCCAAGGGCGTCAGCACCCTGGCCGTGGAGCCGGCCGTCGAGCGCGAGGTCGTGGCCCTGACGCTGCCGGACCTCGCGCGGGTGCCGGCCGTGGCGGCGACCCTGGGCGAACTGGCGCGGGCCGCCACGCGCTGACCGTACGGCGGTACGGCCGAACGCGTGACGCCCCGACCCCGGTGGCCCGTCGGACCCGTGGGACGGGTCGACGGATCCGAGGAAACGTTCCTTCGGTTCCTTCGGTCGCTTCGGCGTGCGGGTCAGTGCGGCGCGATCGGTCCGATCGCACTGGATGCCGGGATCAGGCGGTGCCGTGCGCGGCCCATCAGCTCCTCGCGTTCGTCCTCGGTCAGGCCGCCCCACACCCCGTAGGGCTCGCGGACGGCGAGTGCGTGCGCGGCGCATTCCGCACGCACCGGGCATCTCATGCAGACCTCTTTAGCCGAGGCCTCGCGCGCGCTCCTGGCCGCGCCCCGCTCGCCTTCCGGATGGAAGAACAGGGAGCTGTCGACCCCGCGGCAGGCGGCGAGCAGCTGCCAGTCCCACAGGTCGGCGTTCGGTCCGGGGAGGCGGGAGAAATCTGCCATTGGTAGTCCTCTTGGTGCCGGTACTGAGGCGGATACGGTCCATGTCTCCACACCTACTGTCGGAGTAGATGTAAATATGACTCATTGGGAATCTAGCCTCAGACATGTGCCAAACGGAAGGAAAGCCGCCAAATAGGGCATAGCTCCAGATGGAGGACGCCCGGCACGCGCCTCCACCAACGTGATCGCTTCCTCACGTAGGGTGCTGAAGGTGTCCGTCCGACCCGTAACTCTTTCGAGTGACCATCGTTGAGAGTGCGAAGGCGGTTGAACCAAGAAGTTCTCGGACAGGTGTCCGGGGACATCGACCGCACAGGTGACGATACGTACCAGCCTGGAGGCTCAAGGTGACGCGCATCAGCAGCTGCGGAGGGCGGTCATGACATCCGTCCTCGTCTGCGACGATTCCCCGCTTGCCCGAGAGGCGCTCCGTCGCGCGGTTGCCACCGTGCCCGGCGTCGAGCGTGTGACGACGGCGGCCAACGGTGAGGAAGTCCTCCGCCGCTGGGGTGCCGACCGATCCGACCTCATCCTGATGGATGTCCGGATGCCCGGTCTCGGCGGTGTCGAGACGGTCCGCCGGCTCCTCTCGGCCGACCCCGGCGCCCGCATCATCATGCTGACGGTCGCGGAGGACCTGGACGGCGTGGCGCTCGCCGTCGCCGCCGGCGCCCGGGGTTACCTGCACAAGGACGCCTCGCGCGCCGAACTGCGGGCCACGGTCACCCAGGCCCTCGCCGACCCGACCTGGAGGCTGGCCCCGCGCCGGCTGCGCTCGGCGGAGATGGGTGCGGCGCCCACCCTCACCGCACGCGAGATCCAGGTGCTGGAGGGCATGAGCCACGGCCGGTCCAACGCGGAGATCGGGCGCGAGCTCTTCCTCTCCGAGGACACGGTCAAGACCCACGCCCGCCGGTTGTTCAAGAAGCTGGGCGCCTCCGACCGGGCGCACGCCGTGGCGCTCGGGTTCCGCTGGGGCCTCGTCCGCTGACCGAGGGGTCCCGGGGTCGGCCGCCGCGAGCGGTCCCGTCCGCCACCGGCGGACGGGGCGGTACCTCCCGGTAGCCCTTCGGGCGGCGCCCCCGCGGGTGTCCCCCGCGACCGCGGCGCCGCGTGCTGCCCGTGTCCCGCCGAACCCGGTGCACGCCCGGGGATTGGCGGGGCACAATCAAGGGGACGTGTCGCTTCGGGCGCGATGCCGCATGCTTGAGGTGTGCCGCATTCTTGGAGACGTGCAGTCCTCGGGGAAGATCCGGGCCGAGCGGAGGGGAGGGTGCAGGAGATGACTTCCGGCGCACCCGCTCCCAACGCTCCGCATAACGCTTCGACGCACAACACGGACCGCGGTGCCGCGAATCCTCCGACGCCAAGGCACCATGGATTGATGCGCGACGACGAGGCCCTGGGGTCACCCGCGGCCACCGGCCCGAACGGCGCCGCCAAGAGCGGCGGTACCGGGGCCGTCAGCGCGCTCGTGCGGCGGGCCGTCGACGGTGACGAACAGGCCACGCACGACCTGCTGGCCTTCGTGCACCCCCTCGCCATCCGCTACTGCCGCACCCGCCTGTCGAGGCTCCCGGGTGACGCTCGTCACTTCGTGGAGGACCTGGCGCAGGAGGTGTGCGTCGCGGTGCTGATGGCGCTTCCCCGGTACCGGGACACCGGTCGCCCCTTCGAGGCGTTCGTGTTCGCGATCGCCGCGCACAAGGTCGCCGACCTCCAGCGGGCCGCGATGCGTCACCCCGGCAGTACGGCCGTGCCCTCGGACGAGATGCCGGAGCGGCCGGACGACTCGCTCGGGCCCGAGGAGCGCGCCCTGCTCAGCAGTGACGCCGCCTGGGCGAAGAAGCTGCTCGCCAACCTGCCCGAGAACCAGCGCGAGCTGCTCGTCCTGCGGGTCGCCGTCGGGCTGACGGCCGAGGAGACCGGGCAGATGCTCGGGATGTCACCGGGTGCGGTGCGCGTCGCGCAACACCGCGCGCTCAGCAGGCTCAGGGCGCTCGCCGAGCAGTGAGTCCGTTCGGCGGGACGAGCGGGTCCGGCCCGTCGGCTTCGAGTGGCTCGATCTCGTCGATTTCATCGTAGGAAACGACGAAACTTCTGCTTGGTCTTGGTCGTGGAATGAGACGCTGCGGGATCCCGTTAGCATGGACATCCGCGCTGGGCAAGACCATTTGGGAAGGTGTCATGACTGACAGCGGTTCGACTGGAGTACCCGACAAATTCGCCACGCTCGGACTGACCTACGACGACGTGCTGCTGCTGCCGGGCGCGTCGGACATGTCGCCTGACGCGATCGACACCTCTTCCCTGATCTCGCGGAACGTCCGGGTGAACGTCCCGCTGCTGTCGGCCGCCATGGACAAGGTCACCGAGGCCCGCATGGCCATCGCGATGGCCCGCCAGGGTGGCGTCGGCGTCCTGCACCGCAACCTGTCGATCGCCGATCAGGCGAACCAGGTCGACCTGGTCAAGCGCTCCGAGTCCGGCATGGTCACCGACCCGATCACCGTGCACCCGGACGCCACGCTGCGCGAGGCCGACGAACTCTGCGCCAAGTTCCGGATCTCCGGCGTCCCGGTCACCGACCCGGCGGGCAAGCTGCTGGGCATCGTCACCAACCGCGACATGGCCTTCGAGTCGGACCGCAGCCGTCAGGTGCGCGAGGTCATGACCCCGATGCCGCTGGTCACCGGCAAGGTCGGCATCTCCGGCGTCGACGCCATGGAGCTGCTGCGCCGCCACAAGATCGAGAAGCTTCCGCTGGTCGACGACGCGGGCACCCTCAAGGGCCTCATCACGGTCAAGGACTTCGTCAAGGCCGAGAAGTACCCGAACGCCGCCAAGGACAAGGACGGCCGCCTGCTGGTCGGCGCGGCCGTCGGCGTCGCGGGCGACGCGTACGAGCGGGCCCAGGCGCTGATCGAGGCGGGCGCCGACTTCATCGTCGTCGACACCGCGCACGGTCACTCGCGTCTCGTCGGCGACATGGTCTCCAAGATCAAGTCGAACTCCTCGGTGGACGTCATCGGCGGCAACATCGCCACCCGTGACGGCGCCCAGGCCCTGATCGACGCCGGCTGCGACGGCATCAAGGTCGGCGTCGGCCCCGGCTCCATCTGCACCACCCGCGTCGTCGCCGGCATCGGCGTCCCGCAGGTCACCGCGATCTACGAGGCCTCGCTGGCCGCCAAGGCCGCGGGCGTCCCCGTCATCGGTGACGGCGGCCTGCAGTACTCCGGCGACATCGCCAAGGCGCTCGTCGCGGGCGCCGACACGGTGATGCTCGGCTCGCTCCTCGCGGGCTGCGAGGAGTCCCCGGGCGAGCTGCTGTTCATCAACGGCAAGCAGTTCAAGTCCTACCGCGGCATGGGCTCGCTCGGCGCGATGCAGTCCCGAGGCGACCGCAAGTCCTTCTCCAAGGACCGCTACTTCCAGGAAGGGGTCGGCGGCGACGACAAGCTGATCCCCGAGGGCATCGAGGGCCAGGTCCCCTATCGCGGCCCGCTGTCCGCGGTCGTGCACCAGCTCGTCGGCGGTCTGCGCCAGTCGATGTTCTACGTCGGCGGGCGCACCGTTCCCGAGCTCCAGGACCGGGGCCGGTTCGTCCGGATCACCTCGGCGGGCCTCAAGGAGAGCCACCCGCACGACATCCAGATGACGGTCGAAGCGCCGAACTACAGCCGCAAGGGCTGAATCGCGTGAGGTGAGGGGCGGACCCGGCGGAGCGCCGGGTCCGCCCCTTCGCCGTGCCCGGGCAGGCCGCGTACGTCCGTACAGCGGTCACCGAAACGCAGTCCCGCGCCCGTCGGGGATACTGGACGGGCAGACCCACAGGAAAGGCCACCACACGTGACTGAGATCGAGATCGGGCGCGGCAAGCGCGGCCGCAGGGCGTACGCGTTCGACGACATCGCCATCGTCCCGAGCCGGCGTACCCGGGACCCGAAGGAGGTCTCGATCGCCTGGCAGATCGACGCGTACCGCTTCGAGCTCCCGTTCCTGGCCGCCCCCATGGACTCGGTCGTCTCCCCGCAGACCGCGATCCGCATCGGCGAGCTCGGCGGCCTCGGCGTGCTGAACCTCGAAGGACTGTGGACCCGCCACGAGGACCCGCAGCCGCTGCTCGACGAGATCGCCGGGCTGGACGAGGAGACGGCCACCCGCCGCCTCCAGGAGATCTACTCCGCTCCGATCCAGGCCGACCTGATCCGGCAGCGCATCAAGGAGGTGCGCGACTCGGGCGTCGTCACCGCCGCCGCGCTGTCCCCGCAGCGCACCGCCGAGTTCTCCAAGGCCGTCGTCGACGCGGGCGTGGACATCTTCGTGATCCGCGGGACCACGGTCTCCGCCGAGCACGTGTCGGGCGCCGCCGAGCCGCTGAACCTGAAGCAGTTCATCTACGAGCTCGACGTCCCGGTCATCGTGGGCGGCTGCGCCACCTACACCGCGGCCCTGCACCTGATGCGCACCGGCGCGGCGGGCGTCCTGGTCGGCTTCGGCGGCGGCGCCGCGCACACCACGCGCAACGTGCTCGGCATCCAGGTCCCGATGGCGACCGCCGTCGCGGACGTGGCCGCGGCCCGCCGCGACTACATGGACGAGTCCGGCGGCCGTTACGTGCACGTCATCGCCGACGGCGGCGTGGGCTGGTCCGGCGACATCCCGAAGGCCGTCGCCTGCGGCGCCGACGCCGTGATGATGGGCTCCCCGCTGGCCCGTGCCACCGACGCGCCCGGCAAGGGCCACCACTGGGGCATGGAGGCCGTCCACGAGGACGTGCCGCGCGGCAAGAAGGTCGACCTCGGTACGGTCGGCACCACCGAGGAGATCCTCACCGGCCCGTCGCACTCCCCGGACGGCTCGATGAACATCTTCGGCGCGCTGCGTCGCTCGATGGCCACCACCGGCTACAGCGAGCTCAAGGAGTTCCAGCGGGTCGAGGTCACCGTCGCCGACTCGCAGCACCGCCGCTGACCCCACGGGTCGCACGCGTACCGGAGGGCCGGCACCCCGAGCGGGGTGCCGGCCCTCCGGCGTGCGCGGGTCGGCCCAGGCCGTTGTGGCGGCGGCGCAGGCAGACGCCCCAGGGGATCAGGAAGACCGCGGAGACGATCCAGAGGGCGGCGACGACCAGCCAGTGCCTGGGGTCGTCGGTCCCGTCGGAGAGCAGGGCGAGGGTGACGATGGCGGACAGGCCGCCCAGGACCAGCGCCGGGATGCCGAGCAGCCACATCACCGCGGTGAGCCGGCAGCCGTTTCGGTGGCTGTCCTGATCCCGTAGTGCCTGCTCAGCGCGGTGAGGGACCGGTGGGTGGGTCAGCCGCCGGCCTTCTTGGCCGCTCCGAAGGCCACGGCGGCGCCGATCACCAGGAAGGCGTGGTCCGTCACCTCGGCAGATTTCTGCCGGATGCCGGCCAGGCCGCCGAGGCCTTGGTCGCCGATGACCTCGATCAGGCCGGCCGCGTTGACGTCGGCGATGACGAGCGCGATGAAGAGCAGCTGGCCCAGGTACAGGGCGCCGAGCGTGAGGACCGCGGCGGCGGCGGGCATCAGTGACCCGCGCCGGCCGGCCTTGCCCGCGGCGAGGCCGACGAGCAGGCCGACGGCGACGGCCGCCCAGCTCGCCTGGCGGTCGATGGAGTAGCCGATGGCGCTGTAGGCGCCGGCTCCGAAGAGGGCCGCGGCGAAGGCGGCGGCGAGGCCGAGGCCGGGGCCGCGCGGTACGACGACCGCCGGGAACGGCGTGGCGGCGGTCGAGGCGGTCGGTGCGGTGGCGCGGGATGCTGACATGGTCGTCTGGTAGCTCTGGGTCATTTCGGAAATCCCCCCCCCAGGGATTCGTACGCGCGTGGGTCCTTCGGTCATAAGCGCGTGATAAGCGACGCCGCAGGCTAACAGGGAGCACTGACATCGCACGGGGGTATTTCACTCGCCTGACCGTGTCGGGGCGGGACGTGACCGGATGGGGATCGGGCCGTGATCCGAACGGATCGGCGGAATGCCCGGTTCAGAGTCGGTGGGCCGCCCCCGCCGGGCTGGCGCCGCGGGTGTCCAGGAGCAGCTGGGCCTTCACGGCGAGGCCCTGGAGGTCGTAGGTGCGGTGGTGCTGGAGCAGGATCGTCAGGTCGGCGTCGGCGGCCGCCTCGTAGAGCGACTCCGCGCGGGGCACGGGCCGGTCCCGGACCCGCCAGCCGGTGATGTACGGGTCGTGGTAGCTGATCAGGGCCCCGAGGTCGATGAGCCGGCTGGCGATCTCGCGCGCCGGGGAGCCCTCCTGGTCGGCGAGGTCCTGCTTGTACGTGACCCCGAGGAGCAGGACGCGGGCGCCGCGGGCGGACTTGCCGTGCTCGTTCAGCAGGGTGGCCGAGCGCTGGATGACGTACTGCGGCATCCGGTTGTTGATCTCCTGCGCCAGGCCGACCATGCGCAGGGGGTGACCGGGGGTGCGGGTGGTGTGGGGGAGGTAATTGGGGTCGAGGGGGACGCCGTGGCCGCCGACGCCGGGGCCGGGGCGGAAGGCCTGGAAGCCGTAGGGCTTCGTCTCGGCGCAGCGGATGACGTCCCACAGGTCGACGCCGAGGTCGTGGCACAGGACCGCCATCTCGTTCATGAGGGCGATGTTGACGTGCCGGTAATTGGTCTCCAACAGCTGCACGGTCTCGGCCTCGCGCAGACCGCGGGCGCGGACGACCTTCTCGGTGAGGCGGGCGTAGAAGGCGTGCGCGGACTCGGTGCAGGCGGGGGTGAGGCCGCCGATGACCTTGGGAGTGTTGGTGATGCCGTGCGTGCGGTTGCCCGGGTCCAGGCGGCTCGGGGAGTAGGCCAGGTGGAAGTCGCGCCCGGCGCGCAGTCCGGAGCCCTCTTCGAGGATCGGCCGCAGGTATTCGTCCGTGACGCCGGGGTGGGCGGCGGATTCCAGGATCACGGTGGTGTGCGGGCGCAGTCGGGCGGCCAGCGTACGGCCCGCCTCGCCGACCGCCGAGAGATCGAGCGCACGATCGGCGCCGAGCTGGGTAGGGGCACAGATGACGGCCGTACGGACCCGGCCGAGCTCGACCGGATTGGTGGTGATGCGGAAGCCGGCCGCCGACATGCGGCGGATCTCGGCGGCGGTGAGGGTGCTGTCCGTGGCCGGACCGCTGTCGTAGCCGACGGTCTCGATTCCGGCGGCGACGGCCGCCTGGGCGAGGGGGAGGCCGAGGTGGCCGAGTCCGATGACGGCGAGATCTGCGGGCATGGGGGGCCGTCCCTTCCCTTTCCCTGACGTGAGGGGGCGGTGCTTCCTCGTCCGGTCGACAACGGAGGTCCGGAGCCCGACAGGAGCTGGCGCTATGTCAGACTAGGCGTATATATGACAGAAATGTCGCATTCTGGGGTGGCGGTTGCCGTGTGTTGTCCACAGGCGGTGGCTGATGTGGGAACGGACGGTCACAATCGTGAACGGGGGACGTGGGCGGACCGCCCGCGCCGAGCGGGTACGGCCCGCACCAACGGGAGGCAGCCGTGAGGACAGCGACACTGGGACCGGCACAGCGGGCCGAAGCGCTCGCCCGGATGGCCGAACGGGAACTGGACGTCCTGGTCGTGGGCGCGGGCGTGGTCGGCGCCGGCACCGCGCTGGACGCCGTGACCAGGGGCCTGTCCACCGGTCTGGTGGAGGCGAGGGACTGGGCCTCCGGCACGTCGAGCAGGTCGAGCAAGCTCATCCACGGCGGACTGCGCTACCTGGAGATGCTCGACTTCGCCCTCGTCCGGGAAGCCCTGAAGGAACGCGGCCTGCTGCTGGAGCGGCTCGCCCCGCACCTGGTCAAGCCGGTGCCGTTCCTCTACCCGCTCCAGCACAAGGGCTGGGAGCGCTTCTACGCGGGCTCGGGCGTCGCCCTCTACGACGCCATGTCCATCTCCAGCGGGCACGGCCGCGGCCTGCCCACGCACCGCCACCTGTCCCGCACGCGGGCGCTGCGCATCGCCCCCGCCCTGCGCAAGGACGCCCTGGTCGGAGCCCTGCAGTACTACGACGCCCAGATGGACGACGCGCGCTACGTCGCCACGCTGGTGCGGACGGCCTCCGCGTACGGGGCGCACTGCGCCAACCGGGCGCGGGTGGTCGGGTTCCTGCGCGAGGGCGAACGGGTCGTCGGCGCGCGGGTACGGGACGTGGAGGGCGGCGCCGAGTACGAGATCCGCGCCAAGCAGGTCGTCAACGCCACCGGGGTGTGGACGGACGACACCCAGGCGCTGATCGGTGAGCGCGGACAGTTCCACGTCCGGGCCTCGAAGGGCATCCATCTGGTCGTCCCGAAGGACCGGATCCATTCGAGCACCGGGCTGATCCTGCGGACCGAGAAGTCGGTGCTGTTCGTGATCCCGTGGGGCCGCCACTGGATCGTGGGCACCACGGACACGGACTGGGACCTCGACAAGGCGCATCCGGCCGCCTCCAGCGCCGACATCGACTACCTGCTGGAGCACGTCAACTCGGTCCTGGCCGTGCCCCTGACGCGCGACGACGTCCAGGGCGTCTACGCGGGCCTGCGACCGCTGCTGGCCGGGGAGTCGGACGCGACGAGCAAGCTCTCGCGCGAGCACACGGTGGCGCATCCGGTGCCCGGGCTCGTGGTGGTCGCGGGCGGCAAGTACACGACGTACCGGGTCATGGCGAAGGACGCTGTCGACGAGGCGGTGCACGGGCTGGACCAACGGGTCGCGGACTGCGTCACGGAGGACGTGCCGCTCGTGGGGGCCGAGGGGTACCGGGCCCTGTGGAACGCCCGCGCCCGCACGGCCGCCCGGACGGGGCTTCACGTGGTGCGGGTCGAGCACCTGTTGAACCGGTACGGCTCGCTGACGGAGGAACTG
Source organism: Streptomyces sp. NPDC001568 (assembly GCF_042893755.1). Taxonomy (NCBI): domain Bacteria; kingdom Bacillati; phylum Actinomycetota; class Actinomycetes; order Kitasatosporales; family Streptomycetaceae; genus Streptomyces; species Streptomyces sp. NPDC001568. Next base: position 117,861 of record NZ_JBIAVF010000001.1, read on the forward strand.
CTCGACCTCATCGCGAAGGATCCCGGACTCGGCGAGCCGGTGTCCGGGGCGGACGACTACCTGCGGGCGGAGGTCGTCTACGCGGCCTCGCACGAGGGGGCGCGGCACCTGGACGACGTCCTGACGCGGCGGACCCGGATCTCCATCGAGACCTTCGACCGGGGGACCCGGTCCGCGCGGGAGTGCGCGGAATTGATGGCTCCGGTGCTGGGGTGGGACAAGCAGCAGATCGAGAAGGAAGTGGAGCACTACGAGAAGCGGGTGCAGGCGGAACGGGAGTCGCAGCGTCAGCCCGACGACCAGACGGCGGACGCGGCGCGGCTGGGAGCGCCCGACATCGTTCCGTTGTAACTCCGCGATGCGGAAGGCGGAACCGCGGACCCGGGGCGCCCGTCCGTTGCGGAGTGAGCAACAATGAGGTTTCTGCCGGGGCGGGTTATCGTGCCCCCCGGCGGCTGCCGGGGCAGCCGGGGCAGGCTGCACGAACGCAGAGGGGACGCATGTCGAAGCCGGAGCACACCGAGTCGCCTGCCGGGGCGCCTGCGGCGAAGCGGGATGGCGCGGACGAGGCTGCGTCTTCGGCGGTGCCGTCCACGAGCGCGCCCGCCGCGCAGGACGCGAAGCCCGAGGCCGCGAGGACGGTGCCCGCGCCGAGGTCCCGATCCGGATCGGGAGCCGGGGGTCGGAAACCGGCCACGCCGGGGGCGACGAAGCCGAAGCCGTCGCGGAAGCCGAAGCCGGCCGAGCCGGCCGTTGCGGGGCCCGAGGTCGGGGCCGAGGACGTGGAGCCGACTGCCGCCAAGACCGGTGTCGGGGACGGGAAGCCGGGAGCGGCTGCGGTCGGTGGCGGTGCCGGTGGGGCGAAGCCCGGTGGCGCCGAGGTCGACCCTGCGGCGGCAAACCCAGGTACGGCCGGGGCGGCTGCGACGGACGCGGAGCCGGGTACGGGCGGGGCGCCCGTGGCTGGATCCGGCGGGTCCATACCCCCGACGAAGACGCCGACTCCGGTGGATGTCACCCCGGTTGTCGAGGTGCCGGACGAGTCCGCCGCTCCTGCTGTCGAGCCCGCTGACGCGGCGTCGGTCGATGCCGGTGCCGCGAAGCCGGGTGTCGCCACGGGCGCGGCGGAGCCGGCGGATGCCCGGCCGGCCGACGCCGACGCCGACGCCAAAACCACGAAGCCGAACTTCGCCAAGCCCGCCGCCCGGCCGGCCGACGTCACCTCGACCGAGGCCGATTCGGAGTCCGCGACGTCGAGCCCGGCCGAGTCCGGGCCCGCTGACGACGCGCCGGCTGCGGCCCCGCCCGCGGACGCCGAGCCCACGGACGCCGAGCCCACGGCGGCGGCAGGGGCGGCGAAGCCGAAGCTTGCCAAGAGCGCGGCGGAGCCCGCCGCCGCGAAGCCGAGTTCCGCGGAGCCCGTCGCCGAGCTCGCGGACGCGAAGCCCGCCGGGGCGGCGAAGCCGAGTGCGTCGCGGCCCGCTGACGACGCGCCGGCTGCGGCCAAGGCCAAGGCCGAGGCCGAGGCCGTGGACGTGAAGTCCGGCGCGAAGCCCCTGGACGACGCGGTGCGGCGGCCGACCGGGTCGGTGCGGACCACCGCCTTCCCGCCGGCGCCCGGCCAGAGCACCGGCCAGGGCACCGGCAAGGACCAGGGTCGCCTGCTCGCCGGCCGCTACCGGCTGGGCTCCGTGCTCGGCAAGGGCGGCATGGGCACCGTGTGGCGTGCCGAGGACGAGGTCCTCGGCAGGACCGTCGCCGTCAAGGAACTCCGCTTCGGCAGCGGCGTCGACGAGGACGAGAAGCGCCGCCTCATCACGCGCACCCTGCGCGAGGCCAAGGCGATCGCCCGCATCCGCAGCGCGGGCGCCGTCACCGTCTTCGACGTGGTCGACGAGGACGCCCGCCCCTGGATCGTCATGGAGCTCGTCGAGGGCTCCTCGCTCGCCGAGTTCGTCCGGGAGAACGGCCCGCTCACCCCGCGCCGCGCCGCCGAGGTCGGCCTCGCGGTGCTCGACGTACTGAGCGCCGCGCACCGGCAGGGGATCCTGCACCGTGACGTCAAGCCGTCCAACGTGCTCATCGCCGGCACCGGTCGGGTCGTCCTGACCGACTTCGGCATCGCGCAGGTCGAGGGCGACCCGTCCATCACCTCCACCGGCATGCTCGTCGGCGCCCCCTCGTACATCTCGCCGGAGCGCGCCCGTGGCCAGAAGCCGGGCCCGCCCGCCGACATGTGGTCGCTCGGCGGCCTGTTGTACGCGGCGGTCGAGGGCGTGCCCCCGTACGACAAGGGTTCCGCGCTCGCCACCCTCACCGCGGTGATGACCGAGGCGGTCGACCCGCCGAAGAATGCCGGTCCTGCGCTGACCGAGGTCATCTACGGACTGCTGGTGAAGGACCCGGCCCTGCGCCTCGGCGAGGAGCAGGCCCGCACGATGCTGGCCTCGGTGCTCAACGCACCCGAGCCCGAGCCGGCGCCGCTGCCGGTGCCGGCCGTGGAGGAGACGCGCCGGATCTCCCTGGCCATGGCGGACGCGGCATCCGACAAGGCGGCGGAGAAGGCGGCCGAGAAGGCCGCGGAGAAGGCCGCCAAGAAGGAACGCGACCGGCGTGAGCGCGAACAGCGCGAACGGACGCGCGCCGCGCTGAAGTCGACGCGCAAGGCCGCCGCCGCCGAGGCGGCGGCGACCGCGGCAGCGGCGACCGCGGCCAAGGCCCCGAACCGGCCCGCTCCGGTGTCGGCGTCCCTCACCGACGTGATGTCGCGCCGCACGATCGTGCTCGCGATAACCGGCGTCGTCGTGGTCCTCGCCGTGATCGGCTCGCTGATCGCGTACGCGCTCCGAGGTGACGACGAGGGCGACGGCAAGAACCAGGGCAAGGGCGAGGGCGGCCCGGGTCCGGTGTCCTCCGGAACCCCGACCCCCGGCGCTTCGGCCGGGGCGGGCGCGGGCGGCACCGCCCCGAGTCCGAACCAGAGCACTCCCGGACAGGGGGGCCAGGCCGACGCCACCCCCGGCGGCGGCGCGAGCGCGGATCCCGGTCAGGGTCAGGGCCAGAACCAAGGCCAAAGCCAGGGCCAGGGGCAAGGTCAGAACCAAGGTCAGGGTCAGGGCCAGGGGCAGGGCACCGGCCCGGGCGGCCCCGGCGGGCTGCCCGCCGGATACGCCATGGTGTCGGAACCCCGGTTCCGGTTCTCGATGGCGATGCCCGAGGGCTTCCACCAGACGGCCACCGCCGGGAAGAACTCCGGCGGCATATACACCCGCGACGGCGGCTTCCCGCGGATCCAGGTGGACTTCGGCGACAAGCCGAGCGACGACGCCCGCCTCGCGTGGGCCCAGCTCGCCCCCGCCGTGGCCGGCAGCAGCACGGGCTACCGCCTCCTGCGCCTGGACAAGGTGGACTACCGCGGCTACCCGACCGTCGCCGACTGGGAGTTCGAGCGCGAGCAGCAGGGCGTCAAGGTCAGGGTCCTCAACCGCGGCTTCAAGGTGGACGCGAAGCACGGCTACGCCATCATGATCAGCTGCGCCGTGGACCAGTGGGACGGCGCCGAATGCACACAGATGCGCAACACGGCGTTCGAGACCTTCCAGGTGCTCGGCTGACGAGCCTCGCCAGGCCCGGGACGCGGGCGGCATGAGCGTCGTATCGTGTCGAGGGGGGCCATGGGGGGCCCGACGCACTCGGGGGAGTCGATGTGGAGGACTACGCGGGCCGGATCCTGGCCGACCGCTACCGTCTGCCGCTGCCGCCGTCCGACGAGTACGAGCTGACGGAGACCAGGGCCTTCGACACCCGTAGCGGACAGGAAGTACTGGTCCGGCAGGTGCCGTTGCCGGAGGTCGTGGACGCCGAGCTGCTCGACGGCTCGTCCGGTCCGCAGGCCGCGCAGGGGCAACGCACGGGGGAACTACCCGCGGTGCGGCGGGCCATCGCCGCCGCGCAGGCGGCGGCGTCCGTACCCGACCACGCGCGACTGGACCAGGTCTTCGACGTGTTCGCGGAGGGCGGCTCGCTGTGGATCGTGAGCGAGCTCGTCCCCGCGAGGCCGCTGGCCGCGTTGATCGCCGAGGAACCGCTGAGCCCCTACAGGGCGGCGGAGGTGGCCTCCGACGTGCTGACCGCGCTGCGGGTGCTGCACGCGCACGGCTGGACGCATCGGAACATCACCGTCCGGACGGTGTTGATATGCGATGACGGCCGAGTCGTCCTGACCGGGCTGGCGGCGGGCGCCGCCGAGGAGGCCCTGTGCGGGTACGACCCGGTGCCGCGGCCGGACTTCGAGGACCCCGCCGACACCGACTCCGGATGGGGCCCGCCGGCCGGCCCCGGCCCCGGGTACGACAGCCCCGGGTACGAGGGCCCCGGCTACGGGGTGCCTTCGCCGGAGCCGCTCGGTGCCGGTTTCGGGGCCGAGGCGTGGGAGCCGTCGGAGCGGCGTGCCCAGGGGCCCGCGTACGCGCCGGAGCCGCCGGCGCCCGGTCCGGCGTACGCGCCGCTCGTCGCTCCCGGGTACGACACCGGGCCGCGGTACTCCGACCACATCACCCCGCAGCGGGCGCTGCCCCCGCAGGACGACGCCGCCGACCTCCAGGCGACCGCCCGCGCCGGCACCATCGCCGCCTACCGGGCCGGGGCGCGGGCCGCCGCCGCGAAGGTGGCGGAGGAGCGCGGGGCGGTGGCCGGGGCCGAGCCGCCGCCGGGCCTCCTGCCGCCGGTGCGGCCGACGGGGGCCAACCTGCCGCAGGGCTACGCCTACCCGTACGGCGGCCCGGACGGCCCCGCCGCCACGCCCTGGCACGGCGCCACCCGGCGCGGCCGGCCGGAGGCCGCGCAGCCGACGGAGCCGCCGCGGCAGGAGCTCCCGGAGCCGTCGTACGAGGAGCTGCCCGAGCCGCCCCACGAGGAGCGTGCCGAGCCGGAGCCCGAGGGTCCGCTCGGCGATCCGGCCCGGCCCGCGCTCCCCGCCCGACTGGCGCTGCCCCAGGGCTACCGGCAGGCGGAGACCCCGGGCAGGCCCCCGACGCCGACCCCGGCGCACCCGGGCGGCGCCGGCCGGGACACGGCCGGCGGCCACCGTCCCGGCACCGGGCTCCAGGTCCCGACGCCCGTCCCGACGCCGGTACCGACGCCCGCCGCCCCGGCGCGCGGCGGCTGGGACGCGCCCGGTGGGCGCGGTGGGGGTCCGCGCACCGGGTTGGACGCCGAGCGGGCCCGGCAGACGCGGATGGCCGTCGTCGGGGCCGTCACCGAGCGGTGGGCGCCCGAACAGGCCGGCCCCGTGCACGGCCACTGGCAGCTCGCCGCGCCCGTCGGCCCGGCCACCGATTTGTGGGCGCTCGGCGCGCTGCTCTACCGGGCCGTGCAGGGCCACGCCCCGTACCCGGAGGACAACGCGGCCGAACTCGTCGAGATGGTGTGCGCGGAGGCCCCCGCCTTCGCCGAGGAGTGCGGCCCGCTGCGCCCCGTCGTGGAGTCGCTGCTGCGCCAGGACCCCACCGAGCGGCCCGACTTCGAGGAGCTGCGCGGCTGGCTGCGGTCCCTCGTGCGTTCCGCGCCGGAGCCCGACGGCGACCTCGGCATGCTCCTGACGCCGGAAGCCGACCCCGCCCGGCTGCCGCTTCCGCGCCGGCGCGCCGAACTGCACGGGCGGCACCGCAATCCGGCCGCCCCGCGCAAGCCGCGCGCCCTGGGCAGGACCCTGCTCGTCGGGGTCCTGGCCGTCCTCGCGGGGGCGGTGGCGTACGCGATGCTGTTCATGCCCCGGTCGGGGGACCCGGAGGCCGGGGGGCGGCAGCCGACGGCGGCGCAGAGCCCGAAGCCCTCCGCCTCCGCCCCGACCGGGAGCGGTCCCGCGCGGCCCGAGCCGAGCCGTACCCCCTCCGGGAACCCCGAGTCCAAGCCCGCCCCGCAGACGGACGCGCCCGCGCCGCAGGGCTTCACCGTCCAGCAGGACCCCGCGCACTTCTCGATCGCTGTCCCCGACGGCTGGGAGCGGCAGACGATCAACGAGGCCGGTCAGGTGCGCTACGTACAGGGCCAGTTCACCCTGATCGTGGTCCCGGGCCGGGATCAGGTGGAGGGCGGCAATCCGGATCCGGTGGGCTACCAGAAGGACAAGGAGCCGGAACTGGCCCCGTACCGCAACTCCACCTGGGCGTCCGGCGGCGACGTGAAGTCCACCAAGGTGGGCCAGCAGCTGCGGGTCACCGGCCGGTACACCTGGATCGACGCGGCGGGCCGGTCCCTGTTCGCCCGGAACTTCGTCGTGGCGCTCGGGGGCAAGTACCACATCGTCATGGTCACGGGTCCGGAGGACAACCAGGACAAGGTCACCGACGTCTTCGAGAAGGCCACGGCGAGTTACCGGTCCGGGGGTTGACAAGGGACTGACGGCCTGTCAATACGGCAATTGCGTCACAGTGCTGTCCTACCGCCCCCGCGCGGTTTCGGCTCTGGCCGCAGGCTCCGTAATCTGGCCCGAAGTGCACAGAGCGGCGGGGTTTCGTGGAACAGCAGACAGGCGCGGGTGCGGTGCTCGCGGGCCGGTACCGGCTCGTGGAGCCCATCGGCAGTGGCGGCATGGGCAAGGTGTGGCGTGCGCACGACGAGCTGCTGCACCGGACCGTGGCCGTCAAGGAACTGACGGCGGGTCTGTACGTGGCGCAAGCGGACCGTGAGGTCCTGCACGCCCGTACCCAGAAGGAGGCCCGGGCGGCGGCCCGGATCCAGCATCCGGCGGTCGTCACCGTGCACGACGTACTGGAACACGACGACCGGCCGTGGATCGTCATGGAGTACATCGACGGCCCCTCCCTCGCCGAGGCGGCGAAGGCGGCGGGCCGCATCGAGCCCATGGAGGCCGCCCGGATCGGGCTGCACGTGCTGGGCGCGCTGCGCGCCGCGCACGCGGTCGGCGTGCTGCACCGGGACGTGAAGCCCGGCAACGTGCTGCTCGCGAAGGACGGTCGGGTGCTGCTGACCGACTTCGGCATCGCGGCGATCGAGGGCGACTCCTCCATCACCCGTACCGGGGAGCTCGTCGGCTCCATCGACTACCTGGCCCCGGAGCGGGTCACCGGCGGGGCCCCCGACCCGGCCTCCGACCTGTGGTCCCTCGGCGCGACGCTGTACACGGCCGTCGAGGCCCTCTCGCCGTTCCGTCGGACCTCGCCCATCTCCAGCCTCCAGGCCGTCGTCAACGACGAACCGCCCGCCCTGCGCCAGTCCGGCGCGCTGGGACCGGTCATCACCGCCCTGCTGCGCAAGGACCCCGCCGAGCGGCCGTCGGCGGCCGAGGCCGAGCAGATGCTGCTGGAGGCGATGGAGGGCCGGGAGCCCAGGGCCGCGCACGCGTACGTGCCCACCCGGGCGGTGACCGTCGCCGAACGCGAGTCCCAGGAGCAGGCGCCCCCGCCGCCGCCGGAGCCGGTCCCCGCCGCCCCGGCCGCGACCACCGCCGTCCCCGTGTCCCCGACGGGCCCCGCCGGACCCGCCCCCGGGCGGCTCAAGCGGGCCGCCGCCGTGGCCGTGGTGGCGGCGCTGCTGGGCGGCGGCGGCGTGTTCGGCGTACTGACCTGGCTGGACGGGTCCGACGACGGGACCGCGGGCAAGAGCGGGTCGACGCCCTCGGCCGGTGCGCCCGATGTCGCCGCGTCCGGTGACGACGCCGCGACCAGGGCGGTGCCGGCGGGCTGGAAGCGGGTCAAGGACGAGGAGGGGTTCACGCTCTTCGTCCCGGAGGGCTGGCAGCGCCTGATGAACGGCAACCAGATCGACTACACCCCCGACAACGGTCGGCACGTCCTGCGGATCGCCATCGACACCACCCCGGACTACCCGAACCCGTACATGCACGTCCTCGACATGGAACGACAGGTCAAGGAGCGCATGGACTACAAGCGCGAGATCCTGCGCCAGAACAGCTTCCGGGACACGGCCCTGGGAGCCCAGTGGGAGTTCAGCTGGACGGAGAAGGTGCAGTTCCCCGGACCGCGCCGGGCCATCGAGCAGATGTACGTCACGCCCGATGGCGTCGAGTACGCGATCTACATGGCCGGGCCGGTGAGCGACTGGACGAAGACGCGGCAACAGTTCGACGTCGTGCTCAGCGGGTGGCAGGCCGCGCCCAGGAAGGGCTGATCGCGCCGCACCGCACCCAATGCGCCAGCGATTACTGGCAGACTTGGCAAAATCCGGTTACCCACGGGTACCCAAAGGCCGCCCGGCGGAATACGCTCACCGCCATGACGGACTCGCAGGCCCCCGCCGCCCCCCTCCGCAGCGCACCGCAGCCCACCAACCCGGTCGCCCCGGCCCCGGCAGGCGTGCGTACGGCCGCCGACGTGGTGACCCCCGACCTGGTCGCCCGGCTGACCCGCGGAGTCATCGGCTCCGGCCGGACCGCCAACCACACCCCCTTCACCGGGGACAAGCTGGCGGACCTGCCCGAAGCCACCCCCGAGGACGTGGCCGAGGCCTTCGACAGGGCCCGCGCCGCCCAGGGCGCCTGGGCCGCCGTGCCCGTACGCCGGCGTGCCGCCGTGCTGCTGCGCTTCCACGACCTGGTCCTGGAGCGGCAGGCGGAGGTGCTCGACCTCATCCAGCTGGAGACGGGCAAGGCCCGTCTGCACGCCCACGAGGAGGTGCAGGCCGTCGTGGTCGCCGCCCGGCACTACGGCCGCAAGGCGCCCTCCTACCTGCGGCCCAAGGGGCACACCGGCGCGATGCCGACCCTCACCAAGGTGACCGAGCTGCGCCAGCCGCGCGGGGTCGTCGGCCAGATCGCCCCCTGGAACTACCCCCTCGAACTCTCCGTCGGCGACGCCCTGCCCGCCTTCGTCTCCGGCAACGCCGTCGTCATGAAGCCCGACACCGAGACCGCCCTCACCGCACTGTGGGCCCGTGACCTGCTGATCGAGGCCGGACTGCCCGCCGAGGTCTTCCAGGTCGTCCTCGGCGAGGGCCCGGTCGTCGGCCCCGAGGTCGTCCGCCACGCCGACTACGTCTCCTTCACCGGCTCCACCCGCACCGGCCGCGAGGTCGCGCAGGGCGCCGCCGCCCGCCTCGTCGGCGTCAGCCTGGAACTCGGCGGCAAGAACGCCATGCTCGTCCTCGCCGACGCGGACGTGGAGAAGGCCGCCGCGGGCGCCGTACGGGCCTGCTTCTCCTCCGCCGGCCAGCTGTGCATCTCCATCGAGCGGCTCTACGTCCACGCCTCGATCGCCGACGAGTTCGTCGAGCGCTTCGCGGCCCGCACCCGGGCCATGCGCCTGGGCAGCGCCCTCGCCTACGGGGCGGACATGGGCTCGCTGGTCGGCGAACGGCAACTGGAGACCGTGCGGCGGCACGTGGACGAGGCCGTCGCCAAGGGAGCCACCCTCGTCGCGGGCGGCGTCGCCCGCCCCGACCTCGGCCCGCTCTTCTACGAACCCACCATCCTCGACGGGGTCGAGGCCCCGATGGCGGTCTGCGCCGAGGAGACCTTCGGCCCGGTCGTGTCCGTCTACCGCTTCACCGACGAGGACGAGGCCGTCGCGAGCGCCAACGCCACCAGCTACGGCCTCAACGCCAGCGTCTGGACCAAGGACGCCCGCCGCGGCCACTCCGTCGCGGCCCGCCTGCGCACCGGCACCGTCAACATCAACGACGGCTACGCCCCGGCCTACGGCAGCGCCCAGGCGCCCATGGGCGGCATGAAGGACTCCGGCCTCGGCCGCCGGCACGGCTCCGAGGGCATCCTCAAGTACACGGAGGCGCAGACGGTGGCCCACCAGCGGCTGCTGCCCATGGCCCCGTCGATGGGCATGGACGACGAGCAGTACGCGCGGTTCATGACCCGCAGCCTCAAGGTCCTGAAGGCACTGCGGTTCCGCTAGGCGGTCCCGTCCGGATCCTGCTTGACCGGCACGGTCCGGAAGGGACGGCCCCGTCCCGTCCGGATCCTGCCCGACCCGCGCGACCGATTGGGAGGCACGGCAGTGTCGTACGAGAACGACGGCGGCAACGGAAGCGGCCGACAGGACCACGTGGACGGCCGGGGCGACGCGGACGGCGTCGACGGCTACGACTACGACGTCCTCGTCATCGGGTCGGGCTTCGGCGGGGCCGTCTCCGCGCTGCGGCTCACCGAGAAGGGCTACCGGGTCGGCGTGCTGGAGGCCGGGCGGCGCTTCACCCGCGAGAGCCTGCCCCGCAACAGCTGGGACCTGCGCAACTACCTGTGGGCGCCCGCCCTCGGACTGTTCGGGATCCAGCGCATCCACCTGCTCGGCAACGTGATGGTGCTCGCGGGCGCCGGCGTGGGCGGCGGCTCGCTCAACTACGCCAACACCCTCTACGTGCCGCCCGCGGCCTTCTTCGAGGACCGGCAGTGGGCGGCCATCACCGACTGGCGCGCGGAGCTGGCCCCGTACTACGACCAGGCCAAGCGGATGCTCGGCGTGCGGCTCAACCCGACGCTGACGCCCTCCGACGTCCACCTCAAGGCGGCCGCCGAGAAGATGGGCGTCGGGGACTCCTTCCACATGGCCCCGGTCGGCGTCTTCTTCGGCGACGGCGAGGACGCCGGGGGAGCGGACGGAGCCGGGGACGAGCGCCGTCTCCTGCCCGGACAAGAGGCGGCGGACCCGTACTTCGGCGGGGCCGGCCCTTCCCGCCGGGCCTGCACCGAGTGCGGCGAGTGCATGACCGGTTGCCGGCACGGCGCGAAGAACACCCTGAACGAGAACTACCTGCACCTCGCCGAACGCGCCGGCGCCGTCATCCACCCCATGACCACCGTCACCGCGCTCTCCGAGCACCCCGACGGCGGCCACCGCGTCCGCACGGTCCCCACCGACCACCGCCGCAAGGGCCGGGCCAAGGTGCTCCGGTCCCGGTACGTGGTCGTCGCGGCGGGCACGTACGGCACCCAGACCCTGCTGCACGCCATGAAGGACCGGGGCGAGCTGCCCCACCTCTCGGACCGGCTCGGCGAGCTGACCCGGACCAATTCCGAAGGCCTGGTCGGCGCGCAGACCGACGACCGCCGCTACCGCGGCCGACACGGCGGTGTCGGACGGGTGGACTTCACGCGGGGCGTCGCGATCACCTCGTCCGTCCACCCCGACGCCGACACCCACATCGAGCCCGTCCGCTACGGCAAGGGCTCCAACGCCATGGGGTTCATGACCATCCTCCAGGTGCCCTACGGCGCGCACCGGGTGCGGTCCTGGCTCGCCCGCACCGCCAAGCACCCCGTACAGCTGCTGCGCGCGCTGTCCAACCGGCGCTGGTCGGAGCGGACGATCATCGGCCTGGTCATGCAGTCGGTGGACAACTCCCTGACGACGTACCGCAAGCCCGGCGGCATCGGCAAGGGCCTGCTCACCGCGCGGCAGGGCCACGGCGCCCCCAACCCCGTGCAGATCGAGGCGGCGACGCGGGCCGCGACGCTGCTGGCCGAGGAGATCAACGGCTTCGCGGGGAGCAACATCGGCGAACTGATGGGGACCCCGCTGACCGCGCACTTCCTCGGCGGCTGTCCCATCGGCGCCTCGCCGCGGGAGGGCGTGGTCGACCCGTACCACCGGCTCCACGGGCACCCGGGCATCTCCGTCGTCGACGGTTCGGCGGTCTCCGCGAACCTCGGGGTCAACCCGTCGCTGACGATCACGGCGCAGGCCGAGCGGGCGATGTCGTACTGGCCCAACAAGGGCGAGGCGGACCGGCGGCCCGCGCAGGGGGAGGCGTACGTACGGCTGGCGGCGGTGGAGCCGAACCGGCCGGCGGTCCCGAAGGAGGCCTTCGGGGCGCTGAGGCTGCCGTTCCTGGCGGTCCCGGACGTGCCCCGCAGGCAATCGGAACCGGAGCAATGACGACGGTGAGCACCGCGCTCCCCCTCCGAGCGCGGTACTCACCGCAGTACATGAGTGACAGGCGGTCGCCGGAGAAGGTTGTACCGGAATCCGGTTCCCGGAGCTGTGGTGTCGGTCACACGGCGAAGTGCGCAACTGTGCGGGCCGTCCGGCGGTCAAGTGGTGCATGAGACAGCGCATCGCCCTGCTGGCCGTCTGCGGCCTGTTCGCCGCAGGGCCGGCCGTCCCCTCCGCACACGCCGCGCAGCCGCTGCTCCCGCTGGTCGGACCGGCCGCGCTGACCCTCCCGGCGCGTCCCGCCACGGATGCCGCGCAGCCGACGCCGCTGACCTTCCGCCTGGACCTGCCGGCTGCGGGGGAGGGCCTGGGGACGGACGCGATCGACGCGACGGACGCGACGGACGCGACGGACATGACGGACGCGACGGCCGGGGCCCGGGATGCGGACGCCGCGACGGGCGCCACCGGCTTCCGCGGCGGTGACGTCACCTTCACCGTCGACCTGAGCGGCGTCGCGGGCGTGGCGATCGTCCGGGAGGGCGGGGCGGCGCCGGTGGCGAGGTGCGCGGCCGACGGAGCCCGCCTCGTCTGCGTCGAGCGGGCGGCCCGCCCGGGCACGAGCCTCGTGCTCGACCTGGACGTCACCGCCGAGCAGGGCGCCGGCGCCGGCGCGAGCGGCACCCTCACGGTCACCGCCCGGGCGGCCGGCGTCGCCGTCGCGGCGGCCGTCACCCGGGTCACGGTCGGCGGTCCGGACCTGGTGGTGGAGGAGATGCGGCTCAAGCGGGACCCGAAGCCGGGCGAGAGCCAGCCGCTGCCGCTCGCCTTCGCGAACCGCGGCACCGGCCCGGCGAGCGGCGTGGTCCTGGAACTCACCGCCACCCGCGGCCTGGAACTGACCCGGCGCTACGACAACTGCGCCTACCGCACCGGCCCGACCTCGACCACGGCCCTGTGCACCGTCGACGGCGACTTCGCCGCAGGCGAGGTCTACGAGATCGCCGGCGACAGCCCCCTCGACCTCAGGGCCGCCCCGTACGCCCGCACCGAACTGCTCGGCTACGGCGTCACCCCCGCCGGCCCGGATCGCACCGGGCGCTCGGACGCGGACCGGCCCGCGCACGGCGGGCACGCCACCGGCCGGACGCTCACCCTCGTCAGGCGGGCGGCGCCGGTCGCGCCGGGGGCGCTCGCCCCGCCCGGTCGGGCCTCGCGCGGCGCGACCCCGGCGGCCCGCGCCGACCGGCGCGAGTTCGCTTTCGCCGTGGAGAACGCGGCGGACCTCGCGGTCGAGCCCCTGTCCGTCAGGGGCGCCGCCGGGAGCCGGGTCAGGGCCGCGGTGGTGCTGCGCAACCACGGGCCGGCCTGGGTGTTCGACCCCCGGCCCGGCGCCGCCGCGGCCGTCGTCGACGTACGGGTGCCGCCGGGCCTGAGGGTGACCCGGGTCCCGGCCGGCTGCCGGGTCGTCCCCGGTCGCGGGCCGGCCCGGCTGCTGTGCGCGACGGGACCGTCCGTGAGGGAGTCCGAGCGCGTCGAGTTCGTCCTCGAACTGAGGGTCGAGCAGGTGGTGCCGAACGCCCAGGGCGCCGTCGTCGCGGGCGGACCCGGCCCGCGGGGCGAGCCCCGACGGCCCGTCCTCGACCCGTACCCGGCCAACAACGCCGCGCTCTTCCTGGCCAACGCGACGGGCACCGCGGTCGGTCCGGGCCCCGGCGCCCCGGTCGCGATCCCCGATCCGTGGGTCTCGCAGGACCCGACGGACGACCCCGGCGCGAGGGCGAGGACGACCGCCGCCGGGGGACTCGGTGACGAGGGACCCCTGGCCCCCACCGGCAGCATCGCGGGCCTGCTCGGGTTCGGCGGGGCCGCGCTGGTCGCGGCGGGCGGCGCGCTGTGCGTGGTCTTCCAACGCCGCCGCGCGGGGCGCGGCTGACGCCGGCGACGGGACGACGGGGTTCGGGGAACGCGACGGCGGACACGAGAACAGTCGGCCCGGGGAACGCGAGGGCGGACACGAGAACGGCCGGCCCGGGGCGTCCCCCGAACCGGCCGTCCTCCACGGGGTGACCGGGCTGCTGTCCCCTGCCGTCCGGTCACGCGAAGGAGCGAGGTCCCACGACGCGCGCCGTCGGGCGTCACGTCTCATCGCTCCCGCGGAGTCACGCGTGGTGGTGCGGACCCGTGCCTGGCCGGCACGGACATCGACACCAACGAAGCGCCGCGGGGCCGGTCACGGCCCGGACGGGTGACGAACGGCAGCCCGCGCCTCAGACACGACCCCGGCACAGCTCCAGCAGGGTCATCGCGAGCGTGGTGCCGGGCTTGCCGAGGGCGTCGCTCCAGTGCGCCAGCACCTCCATCTCGCGCGACAGGTGCACCCGGCGACCCCCGGAGCCGATGCGCGCGTCCTGGATGACGGTCGAGACGGCCATCCGTTCCTGGATGAGGCCGATGATCCGGTCGTCGATGGCGTCGATGCGGATCCGGGAGTCGGCGATGAGCTGCTCGGGGGTGGTGGTGATCGTGGTCATGTCGGTGCTCCTGTGGGTGGTGGGGACCGACGGGAGCGGAAACGCGAGAGCGCCCCGGTCCTGTCGGACCGGGGCGCTCTGGGAAGTCAGCGGCTCAAGCGAGCATCACGATGACCCATGGCGACCGGACCGGCCGGTGCCATAGGTAAAGAGGAAGCTCAGCTGCTTGCGCATGGAACGGATTATTACCTTCCGTCCCGCTCCGGGCCAAGCCGGTTCGGATGGTGAGACGAAAAGGGGCTTACGGCCCCCGTTAGAATCGACAAAACAAAGCCACCTCTTCCGCCGGAAGGCCGCCCCGTGCCAGAAGCACCCTCCGCCGCCCACGACAGCGCCCCGGACACGGTTCTCGTCGTCGACTTCGGCGCCCAGTACGCCCAGCTCATCGCCCGCCGCGTCCGCGAGGCCCGGGTCTACAGCGAGATCGTGCCCAGCACGATGCCCGTGGCCGAGATGCTCGCCAAGGACCCGAAGGCGATCATCCTCTCCGGCGGTCCGTCCTCCGTGTACGAAGAGGGCGCCCCGCGCCTGGACGACTCCCGTGCCCTCTTCGAGGCAGGCGTCCCCGTCTTCGGGATGTGCTACGGCTTCCAGCTGATGGCGACCACCCTCGGCGGCACCGTCGACAACACCGGCGCGCGCGAGTACGGCCGCACCCCGCTGGCCGTCTCCAAGGCCGGCTCCACCCTCTTCGAGGGCACCCCGGCGAACCAGTCCGTGTGGATGTCCCACGGCGACGCCTGCTCCGCCGCCCCCGAGGGCTTCGCCGTCACCGCCTCGACGAACGTCGTCCCGGTCGCGGCTTTCGAGAACGACGAGAAGCGGCTGTACGGGGTCCAGTACCACCCCGAGGTCATGCACTCCACGCACGGCCAGCAGATCCTGGAGCACTTCCTCTACCGCGGCGCCGGCCTGGCCCCCACCTGGACCACCGGCAACATCGTCGAGGAGCAGATCGCGGCCATCCGCGAGCAGGTCGGCGACAAGCGCGCCATCTGCGGCCTCTCCGGCGGCGTGGACTCCGCGGTCGCCGCGGCCCTCGTCCAGAAGGCCATCGGCTCGCAGCTGACCTGCGTCTACGTCGACCACGGCCTGATGCGCAAGGGCGAGACCGAGCAGGTCGAGAAGGACTTCGTCGCGGCCACCGGCGTCCAGCTGAAGGTCGTCGACGCCCAGGAGCGCTTCCTGACCGCGCTGGCCGGTGTCTCCGACCCGGAGACCAAGCGGAAGATCATCGGCCGCGAGTTCATCCGCGTCTTCGAGCAGGCACAGCTGGAGATCCTCCAGGAGGACGGCCCCGCGGTCGCCTTCCTCGTCCAGGGCACCCTGTACCCGGACGTCGTCGAGTCCGGCGGCGGCACCGGCACCGCGAACATCAAGTCGCACCACAACGTGGGCGGCCTCCCCGACGACATCGAGTTCGAACTCGTCGAGCCGCTGCGCCAGCTGTTCAAGGACGAGGTCCGAATGGTCGGCCAGGAGCTCGGCCTGCCCGACGAGATCGTCCAGCGCCAGCCGTTCCCCGGCCCCGGCCTCGGCATCCGCATCGTCGGCGAGGTCACCAAGGAGCGCCTGGACCTGCTGCGCGAGGCCGACGCCATCGCCCGCCACGAGCTCACCGCCGCCGGCCTCGACCGGGAGATCTGGCAGTGCCCGGTCGTCCTGCTCGCGGACGTCCGCAGCGTCGGCGTCCAGGGCGACGGCCGCACCTACGGCCACCCGATCGTGCTGCGCCCCGTCTCCTCCGAGGACGCGATGACCGCGGACTGGACGCGGATGCCGTACGAGGTGCTCGCGAAGATCTCCACCCGGATCACCAACGAGGTCCCCGACGTGAACCGCGTGGTCCTGGACTGCACGAGCAAGCCGCCGGGCACCATCGAGTGGGAGTAGGACTCCCCGCCCGCACCACCGGCGGAGCCGCCGCCCCCTTACCGGGGGCGGCGGCTCCGCCGTTTTGCGCCCTCCCGCCCGCGCCCCGCCTCTGGCCTCTTCGACCGGCCGCCGGTACCTTGCGCCGCGACCCGCAGGAGGTGCCATGGCCGAACGACCCGGACCCGTGCCCGTGGAGCGGCTGCGATTCGACATGCCGCCCGTCCACGACACCGTCGAGGAGGAGCGCGCCCACCGCAAGGAACGCCTCGCCGAGGCGCTGCGGCTGCTGGCCCGGCTCGACCACGAGGACGGGGTGGCCGGCCTGGTCACCGTCCGGGATCCCGAATTCGAGGACTGCTACTGGGTCAACCCCTTCGGCCGGGCCTTCGGCGGGCTCACCGCCGACGACCTGTTGCTGGCCGACGGCGACGGTCGGGTACTCCAGGGCGCCCGCCGGCTCAACGAGTTGGCCTTCGCCGTGCACGTCGCCGTCCACCGGGCGCGGCCCGGGGCGGCGGCCGTCGTCCGCACGCAGGCCCCGTACGGCAGGGCGCTCGCCGTGCTCGGTGACCTGCTGGCCCCGCTGACGCCCGAGGCCTGCGCCTTCTACGAGGACCACGCCCTGCTGGACGAGTTCACCGAGGACGGCCCCGTCGCCGCCGCCCGGATCGCGCACGCGCTCGGCCCCTACAAGGCGCTGATCCTGCGCCACCGCGGGCTGCTGACCGTCGGGGACTCGGTGGACGCGGCCGTCTGGTGGTTCGTCGCCGCCGAACGGGCCGCCCGGGTCCAGCTGATCGCGCGGGCCGCGGGCAAACCCGTACCCGTGGACCACCGCAGCGCCGTCCTCACGCGGGAGCGGTTCGGCTCCGATCTGGCGGCCTGGGTCAGCTACCAGCCGCTGCGCCACGGGGGCGACGCGCCGATGGCGTCAACATCATGAACGGTTAATCACCTGCTCTGACATCGTGCGCAATCCGGAGCACTGCCGCAGTGGTGCACAATTCGCTGGCACTGCACCGGAGTTCAGAGAGGCGGCACGCACGTGGCTGTCCAAGAGATCCCCCGAACCACCCACGGCGGCGCCTGCACCTGCGACGACTGCCCGCACGGCGCACGGGAGGGGCACCGCCGGGCGGTGGCCGCCTTCCTGGAGAAGCGCGACGAGTTCGCCGCCGGCCAGGGGGTGCCGGCCGCCGTGGCCCATTCCCTCGGCGCCTCCCGCCAGTGGGTGTCCGACGAACTGACCCTGTCCGCCCGCACCGCCGCCGACCGCGGCCGAGAGGCCGGGCACTCCTGGCTGTACCTGCTCTCCCGACGGACCGTCCTCACCCTGTGGATCGCCGCCGGCGTCCTGCTGGTGGTGCAGGTCGGCACCGCCCTCGGCACCGGCTGGTCGACCGCCCGCACCGCCGGCCTGCTGGCCGTCCTCGTCCTGGCCGGGCTGCTCACCGTCGCCGCCCGCGCCCAGACGCTGCGCGGCGGCCTGCTGGCCCCGCTGGTCGGCGAGGACAACCGGCTGTCCACCTCCAAGGCCGTCCCCGCCGCCTGGCTCGTGCTGACGGCGTTCGCCGCGCTGCTGCCCGCGCTGCGGCTCGCCGCCTCCGCCCCCGGGCCCGAACGGGACACCCTGTACGCCGGGCTGGCGCTCGGCCGCGCGCTGCCGCTGCTGGCCGTGCTCGGGCTGACCTCGGGCGTCGCGGTGCTGGTCCGCCGGGTGGTCACCGTACGGATCATGAACCAGCGGTTGCAGAAGCTGCCCGCGGACCGGCCCGCCGGGGCCGACCTGCTGACCGACGACGCCGGACGGGGCAGCTTCCCCGACGCCCAGTACGTCCTGGTCTCCACGGTCGTGCTGGCCTACGCCGCGGTGACGCTGGCCCGCTTCCCCGACCGGCTGCCGCGGCTGCCGTGGTCGCTCGCGCTGCTCGTCGCCCTGTCGGCGGTGGTGTACCTGGCCGCGAAGTACGCCGAGGGCAGCCGCCCGCTCGTGCTGTCCGTGGTGCGCAGACGGGAGCCCGGGGACCTGGACTCCGCCGTCCGCCCCGGGGACGACATCGAGATCCGCGGCGTGGGCTTCGTACCCCCGGGGGCGCAGACGCCGGAGATGATGGCCAGGCTGGTCGTACGGATCGGGCAGGTGCACGTCCACGTGCCGTTGGTGCCGGTGACCGGAGGCTTCACCAACCCGTCGGACGCGGTGCTGACCGTGCCGGTCCCCGCGGAGGTCGAACCGGGGCGCACCGACGTCCAGGTGGTCACCGCCGCCGGAGTGGAATCGAACCGCTACAGCATCGACGTGGCGGAGTGAACGGCGACGGGGTATGCATGGGGCGTGACCCGAACTGACGTCCTTTCCGGTGCTCCCTCCGACCTGCGGGACCGAGCCGCCCGGTACGCGCTCCTGCCCCTGCGCCTCTTCCTCGGCGTGACCTTCGTCTACGCGGGTCTGGACAAGCTGACCGACTCCGCGTTCCTGTCGGCCTCCGGCGCCGGATCCATCGGCGACATGATGCGCGGCGTGCGCGACACCTCCGCGATCCCCGCCCTGGTCGACCTGGCCCTGAAGGCGCCCGTCGGTTTCGCCGTGGTGCTGGCCGCCGGTGAACTCCTGGTGGGACTCGCCACCCTGGCGGGACTGCTGACCCGGCTCGCCGCCGCCGGCGGGGCGCTGATCGCGCTCAGCCTGTGGCTCACGGTCTCCTGGGCGGTCACCCCGTACTACTACGGCAACGACCTCGTCTACCTGGTCGCCTGGCTCCCGCTGGTCCTCGCCGGCGCCCCCTACCTGTCGTTGGACGCGCTCGCCCGGCGCTCCGAGGGCTCCTCGAGCCGGTGGCGCCTGTCGCGGCGCACCGCGTAGGTCACCATGCCGACGAGCGCGGCGAGCGAGAGCCCGCCCAGGGCCATCGGCACCACCAGGAACCACGGCACGTCGGCCTCGCCGCCCGCGTCGAGCAGGTAGAGCACCCCTGCCACGATCAGCACCAGCCCGGCCAGCAGCCGTCCCGGCTGGAAGTCATGACGCCGCACGGGCCACCTCCACCTGTCCCACGGCCGCGCGCAGGCGCAGCTCGATCGTCCCGCCGGCCTCGGTGCCGGCGGGGGGCGCCAGCGTCGCCTCCCGGGTTTCGCCGCCGCGTCTGATGCGTACGTCCTCACCGGTCTCGCCGGGGAACCGGATGTCACCCAGCCGGACGGTGACGACGGCCTTCGCGGTGACCTCCCGGGGGAGGACCACCTTCAGCCGGCCCGCCTCGATGGAGGCGCCGACCGTCACCGTGGAGCCCTTCGGTACGTCCAGCCGGCTCAGGTCGAGGGTGGCCAGCCCGGTGCCCGACGCGTACGCGGGCCTTACGTCGGCCACCGCGGCCGGACGCCAGGCGACCTCCCGCCAGTCGGTGCCGATCTCGCGCGGCAGCGCGGTGGCCGTCGCGAGCAGGCCCGCGGTGATCAGGCCGAGCAGGATCGTGCCGAACCCGGTCCGGCCCTTGACCGAGCTGACCGCGAGGCCCAGCCCGAAGACCGTGAGGGCGCACGCGAGGCCCACCTGGAGGGCGTGCCCGAGGGAACTGCCCTCCCACACCGAGCCCGCGCCGATGCCCGCCGCGACGAGGGCCAGGACGAAGACCCGGCCGCCGATGCCCCCGCCGAACCCGCGCACCGCCGCCGGAGCGCTCGGCCGCCGCTCGGCCGGTTCCGCACCCGTGGCGGTGGGCGGGGTGTCGTCGGGGCCCCACAGGTAGCCGCTCGCGCCGATGTGTCCCGTCGTACCGTCCTTCACCAGCGGATCGCGCCACCAGGACGGGCTGCCGGGCACGGGCGGGGCCTGCGTCTCGGGCGGCGCCGGGGACGCGGGCCGGTGCGCCGCCGGGGCCTCGGCCTCGGGGGCGTAGGTGTGCCGGTGCCGCTGGGACCAGTACGAGGCGCCGCCGAGCGCCAGGATGACCAGGACCGAGAAGACCCCCATCACCCCGTTGTCCATCATCGACAGGAACAGCGCGCAGCCCACCAGCGCGCTGAACACCGCCGCCAGGGTGGCGCCCTCGACGCGGCCGGTCAGCAACCGCTTGCCCTCGCTGTCGTCCTCGCCCTCCTGGGGCAGCAGCAGCCAGGCGAACCCGTAGAAGATCAGGCCGACGCCGCCGGTGACGGCGAGCACCCCGAGGACGATGCGGAACACCAACGGGTCCAGGTCGAAGTACCGGCCGAGACCACCGCATACGCCCGCGAGGACCTTGTCGCGCTTGCTGCGGCGCAGGGGCGGCCGCGGGGCCGCAGCCGGGGCGGGGGCTCCGGCGGCCGGGGCGTCGTGTACTTCGGTCATGTGTCCATGGTGACGGGCCTTACGGCCGCGCGGCACCCGGCCCGACCCTGGCGCAACCCTGATATCCCCCGGCCGGAACTGGGGGGACGCCCTGATGTCCTCGGTCCCGCGCACGTGTGACCATCGGTGACATGCCCGCAGCAGCCGCCTCCCGCACCCCGCACGCACCGGACCCCGTCGATCCCGCGATCCCGCACCGCCGGCTCTACCGCAGCGCCGACGGCAGGATGCTCGGCGGCGTCGCCCGCGGCCTGGCCGGGCACCTGGGGCTGCCCGTGCTCTGGGTCCGTCTCGCGTTCCTCGGCATGTTCATGTTCGGGGACGGGCTCGGGGTGCTGCTCTACGCGGCGTTCTGGGTCTTCGTACCGCTCGGCGTGGGCGGCAGCACCGGACACCACTCCTTCTTCGAGACCCTCCCCGACGGCACCCGCCGGCTGCGCAAGCCCGGCAAGGGGCAGATCTCCGGCCTGATCGCGCTCGCCGTCGGCGCGGGCATCTTCTTCTCCCAGCTCCGCGTGGGCGGGGAGAACGGCCGCTACGTCTGGCCGACCCTGCTCGTCGGCGCCGGCGTCGTCCTCGTCTGGCGCCAGGCCGACAACGCGCGCCGCGCCCACTGGAGCGCCGCCGCCGGCCGGCACGGCCGGCTCTTCCAGGTGGTCCGGGCCCTCGCGGGCGTCGCCCTCGTCGGCGTCGGCCTGACCCTCTTCATCGTCGTACGGGGCTCGGCCGCCCAACTGGGCAACGTCCTCACCGCCACCCTCGCCGTCCTCGTCGGCGTCGCCCTGCTCGCCGGACCCTGGCTGATCCGGATGACCCAGGACCTCTCCGAGGAACGCCTGATGCGCATCCGCGCCCAGGAACGCGCCGAGGTCGCCGCCCACGTCCACGACTCCGTACTGCACACCCTGACGCTGATCCAGCGCAACGCCGAGGACGTCGGAGAGGTGCGCCGACTGGCCCGCGCCCAGGAACGCGAGCTGCGGAACTGGCTGTACAAGCCCGAGGGCACCGGCAAGGACGAGGCCGAGGAGCCCACCACCCTCGCCGAGGCCGTGAAGAAGACCGCCGCCGAGGTGGAGGACCACCACGGCGTCCCCATCGAGGTCGTCGTCGTCGGCGACTGCCCGCTCGACGAGAAGCTGGCCGCACAGATCCAGGCCGCACGCGAGGCAATGGTCAACGCGGCCAAGTACGGTGGCGAGGGGGGCCCGGTACAGGTCTACGCGGAGGTCGAGGGCAACACCGTCTTCGTCTCCGTACGGGACCGCGGACCGGGCTTCGACATCGACGCCGTACCGGACGACCGGATGGGCGTACGAGAATCGATCATCGGCCGGATGCAGCGCAACGGCGGGACCGCACGACTGCGGTCCGCGCCCGACGGCGGCACGGAAGTCGAGCTGGAGATGGAGAGGGCGGCATGACCGAGGACAACGCGGTGACGGAGGCCAGGCGGGTCCGGGTGGTGCTCGTCGACGACCACCGGATGTTCCGCACCGGAGTACAGGCCGAGATCGGGGAGACCGCGCGCACCGGCGTCGAGGTCGTCGGCGAGGCGGCCGACGTCGACCAGGCGGTCACCGTCATCACCGCCACCCGCCCCGAGGTGGTGCTCCTCGACGTGCACCTGCCCGGCGGCGGCGGCGTCGAGGTGCTGCGGCGCTGCGCCCCGCTGATGGCGGCGGCCGAGAACCCGGTGCGGTTCCTGGCGCTGTCGGTGTCGGACGCCGCCGAGGACGTCATCGGCGTCATCCGGGGCGGCGCCCGCGGGTACGTCACCAAGACCATCACCGGCAGCGACCTGGTGGACTCGGTCTTCCGCGTCCAGGACGGCGACGCGGTGTTCTCGCCGCGACTGGCCGGCTTCGTGCTCGACGCGTTCGCGTCGACGGACGCCCCGCCCGTCGACGAGGACCTCGACCGGCTCACCCAGCGCGAACGCGAGGTGCTCCGGCTGATCGCCCGCGGCTACGCGTACAAGGAGATCGCCAAGCAGCTGTTCATCTCGGTGAAGACCGTCGAATCGCACGTCTCGGCGGTCCTGCGCAAGCTCCAACTGTCCAACCGTCACGAACTGACCCGCTGGGCGACGGCCCGCCGGCTGGTCTGACGGGCGCCGCCCGACCGTTTCGCCGTCGTACCGACCGCCCGCGATGTGATCCACATCGCGGGCGGTCGGCGCAACCGGGGAACGGGCGTCCGCCCTCTTCGGGGGCGTGATGAGCCTGACGGGGACCCCCTTCTTCGCCACCGTGGTCGCCCTGGCGGCGATCGCCGTCGTCCTGCCGTTGGCCGTGTGGAGCAGGGTGCGCGGCCCCGCCGCCGTACGTCTCGTCACGCGCGGCCTCATGGTGGTCTTCGCCCAGGTCACGGCCGTGGCCCTGGTGTTCGTCGCGGTCAACCGGGACATGAACTTCTACGCGTCCTGGGGCGACCTCCTCGGCACCGGCACGTACGTGACCGCCGCCCCCGACCTCGGCCCCGACGGGCTCGGCGGGAAGAAGGCCGAGCAGGTGAGGGAAGAGCCCAAGGTCCGCCAGGAGTTCGTCCCGGTCGACGGGCTCGGCGGCCGGGTGAAGAAGACCGAGCTGGACGGAAAGGTCTCCGGGGTCAAGGGCGACGTCATGGTGTGGCTGCCCCCGCAGTACGACGACCCCGCGTTCAAGGACAGGAAGTTCCCCGTCGTCGAACTGATCCCCGGCATCCCCGGCACCGGCAAGTCCTGGTTCCAGGGACTCAAGGCCCACGAGGTGCTGGAACCCCTGATGAAGAGCGGCAAGGTCCAGCCGTTCATCCTCGTCTCCCCGCGCGCCATGCTGCTCGGCAACGCCGACACCGGCTGCGCCAACATCCCCGGCAAGGTCAACGCGGACAGCTGGTTCAGCGTCGACGTCCGCAAGATGGTCACCGACAACTTCCGGGCCACGGACGAGGCCCGCAACTGGGGCGTCGCCGGCTACTCGGCGGGCGCGTACTGCGCCGCCAAGCTGGCCATCGCCCACCCCGACCGCTACGGCGCGGCCGTCTCGCTCTCCGGCTACAACGACCCGGGCCAGGAACCCTCCTCGCTCGTCGCCCAGGACCCCGAACTGCGCCGCACCCACAACCTGAAGCACCTGCTGAAGTCCGCGCCCACACCGCCGCCGGTGTCCCTGTGGATGTCGGGCGCCGAACAGGACGGCTACCTGTCCGGCACGGACCTCAAGGCGATCGCGCAGGCCCCCACCGTGGTCCACGCGGAGAAGGTGACCGGCGGCCACAACCTCGACTCCTGGTCGAAGCAACTCCCGCAGACCTTCGACTGGCTGAGCCGGACGGTCAAGGCGCCGTAGCCGGCCCGGACCCCGACACCCTCACGCCGGGCGGGTCGCGCCCGCCCACGGCATGGAGTCGACCGGTGCGAGGCGGACCGTGGAGCCGGGGCGCGGGGCGTGGATCATCTGGCCGTTGCCGACGTACATGCCGACGTGCGTGACGCCGGAGTAGAAGAAGACCAGGTCCCCGGGGGCCAGTTGGCCGCGCGCGACGCGCTGCCCGGCGTTGATCTGGGTGTAGGTCGTGCGGGGCAGGGACACCCCGGCCGCGCGCCAGGCGGCCTGCGTCAGCCCGGAGCAGTCGAAGGAGCCCGGGCCCGTCGCGCCCCAGACGTACGGCTTGCCGATCGCCCCGTACGCGAACGCCACGGCCCGGGCCGCGCGGGAGCCGTCGGCGGGAGCCGGGGTCGGGGGAGTGCCGGGCGTGCGGGCGGGGGCGGCGGCGGTCGTGGTGCCCGACTGCGCCTCGTACGCGGCCCGTTCCTCGGAGGTCAGCCGGGCCAGCAGGCGCTTCGCCTCGCTGAGCTTCGCCTCGGCGGTGGCCTTGTGCCGGGCCGACTCGCCCTGCCGGGCGCGCAGGTCCGCGAGTCGCCCGGAGGCCTGGTCACGGAGCTTGCCGATG
The DNA here is from genome assembly GCF_042893755.1 of Streptomyces sp. NPDC001568. Lineage (NCBI taxonomy): Bacteria > Bacillati > Actinomycetota > Actinomycetes > Kitasatosporales > Streptomycetaceae > Streptomyces > Streptomyces sp. NPDC001568. Next base: position 142,397 of record NZ_JBIAVF010000001.1, read on the forward strand.
TCGTCCAGGCCGCGTCGTACGGAGGACACCTCCGCGGCGGTGCGCCTGCCGGCCCGGGTCAGCAACGAGGCCCGGTCGAGATAGTCCTGCGGATCGGTCGCCATGACCAACTGGATCGCGGGGCCGAGGCCGCCGCTGCGGTACTGGCCGGCGGCCAGCGACCCGAGCGCGGTGCGGGCGGTGTTCAGCCGGTCGGTGCGGCGGGCGGACTCCTCGCGCAGGCCGGTGAGGGCCCGTTCGGCCTCGTCGGCCTTCTCCTTCGCCCCGTTGTACTGCTCGGTGGCGGCCTCGGCCTCCTCGTAGAGCCGGTCGACCTCCGTCTTCACCTCGGCGGGGCTCTGCCGGGGGTCCGCGTGCGAGGTGCCCTCGAAGGCGGTGGCGGTGGCAGCGCCCGCCAGCACGAGCGTGGCGGCGGTCCGTACGCCGCCACCGCTGAACGGGCGCTGCCTGGGCTTTCGATGACTGGCCACGGGGGCCTCACGTCCTTCCGTCGGTCTCGGGGGAGGACGCTAGACCCGAAGGTAACGGGACGGTGACGAGATGGTCCGAAGTGGCCGTTCGTGATCGGGACCGACCGGTCAGTGCCAGAGGACGGCGATAAAGATGTTGGCCGTGGTCAGTGCGCCGACCGTCGCGAAGAGCCCCTTGTCCACGTGCTCGTCGTCGCGCTTGACGTAGACGAGGGCGAGGACCACGAAGAGGATCGCGAGCTTCACGCCGATCTTGACGTGGTTCAGCGGGGCGCCGTCGCCCATCTCGCGGAAGCCGACGAGCAGGACGCCCGTCACCAGCATGGTCAGCGCGCCGTGCAGCATCGCGGGCACGAAGCGGGCGGTGCCGGCGCCCATCGCCTTCATCTGGGTCAGGAAACCGCCCAGGAGGGAGGCGATCCCGATGATGTGCAGGCCGACGAAGACATTGATCAGTACGTCCATGCGGTCGAGCGTACGGGGCACCCCGGACGCTCCGACGGGCACCCTCGGCAGCCCCGACGGACCCGCGCGGACCGGAACAGGACATGGCCTGTTCGGGCCCCCGGGAACCCCTTCCGCGCCCTGCGCCGGGAGGCGAAGCTAGTGCACGTCGCCGAGGGAAACCGCCGGTGACACCCCCTCGAAGCCCCGAAGGACGTCACCGCGGGACGTGCACGGGCCACGGGGAGGACACCACCCAGCCGTCGCACGTCGTACCGGAAGGAACACCTCTCATCATGCGCATCGGACTCGCACGGGCCGCCGCGGTCGTCGCCCTCACCCTCGGCATCACCGCCATCGCCCCCGTCGCCTCCGCGGTACCCGCCGCCAGGATCGTGACCCCGGGCTGACCGCCCACGCCGGCCGACTTCCCACGCCGGCCGGGAACGGTGCTCCACCGGACCGCTGTACCTGCAGGACAGCTGTCCCCCGGTCACACCGGCGCACCTCGCACGCCGCACTGGGCCCGCTCGGCCCGAACGCCGGCGCGCGCCCCACACCTCGCGCACCACCCCCAGTCCTCGCGGCACCCCCGCACTTCCGCACGCCCCGCAGTCGTCGTAGCACCCCCGCACTTCCCGCACGCCCCGTACGTGCCGTAGGCGCCGCGCGGCTTCCCCGCGCACCGCTCACGGCGGCCGGTCGAGCACCCGCTCCCGGCCCCTCACACCTCATCGAACGCGAACCGGAGTTCCGTCATGCCCCGTTACACCCGCCGCACCCGCAACACCGCCGTCGCCACCCTGATCACCGCCGCCGTCGCCATGGGCGCCGTGGCGGGCATCGACTCGGCGGCGTTCGCCTCGCCGGCCGCCGCACCCGCCGCCGCCCCGCTCGCCGACCCGGCGCCCAACCCCGACTGGGGCAGCACCGGCCAGGGCGCCGAGGCCCCGAGCGAGTTGAGAGCCTCGACGTTCGCCGCCTCCGCGTCGACGATCACCCGCAGCCAGGTCATAGCGCGGGCCAAGAGCTGGGTCGGCATCGGCCTCGACTACAACTGGGGTACGAAGCACGGCGGTTACCGCACCGACTGCTCCGGCTTCGTCTCGATGGCCTGGGACCTGGACGACTCGCTCACCACCCCCACCTTCGAGACCCGCGGCGTCGTCGAATCGATCACCAAGGCCGAGCTGAAGGCGGGCGACGCCCTCCTCGACAACGACAGCGGCGCCAACGGCCACATCGCCCTCTTCGAGAAGTGGGCGAACAGCGACAAGACCAAGTACTGGGGCTTCGACTTCACCCCGAGCGGCGTGCACTACCGCGTGTACGACTACCCGTACTACGGGAACTACGGCCCCTTCTACCCGGTCCGCTACAAGAACATCGTCGACGACTCGACGACCCCCAAGCCGCCGAAGCCCGCCGGCATGACCGACCTCGTCTCCGCCAACATCAACGGGGACTCGGTGGACGACGTGGTGGGCGTGGAGGCCTCCACCGGCAAGCTGTGGCTGTACAAGGGCAACGCGAACGGGACCATCGCGAGCGGCGGTTCCCGCGTCGAGATCGGCTCGGGCGGCTGGAACGGCATGACCAACCTGGCGGCCGGCGACTTCACGGGCGACGGCAAGGACGACATCGTCGCCACCGAGGAGGACTCGGGCAAGCTCTACCTCTACCCGGGCAACGGCAGCGGTCTGAACTCCCGCAAGGAGATCGGCTCCGGCGGTTGGAACGGCATGCACGACCTGATCGGCGGCGACTTCAACGGTGACGGCAAGGCCGACGTCGTCGGCGTCGAGACGGCCAGCGGCAAGCTGTGGCTGTACAAGGGCAACGGCGCCGGCTCGATCGGCGGCGGCGGCACCCGCGTCCTGATCGGCACGGGCGGCTGGAACGGCATGCACGACCTGGTCGGCATGGACGTCGACAACGACGGCAGGACGGACGTCGTCGGCGTCGACACCGCCGGCAGCGACCTCTTCTTCTACAAGAGCAACGGCTCCGGCCTGGACGCCCGCAAGCTGATCGGCAACGGCGGCTGGAACACCATGAACGACCTGATCGGCGGCGACTTCACCTCGAACGCCTACGACGACCTCATCGGTGTCGAGAAGGCCAACAACGACCTCTTCCTCTACCCGGGCACCGGCTCCGGCCTCGGCGCCCGCAAGCTGATCGGCAACGGCGGCTGGTAGCCCCTCCTGGAGGGCGGCCCGCAGCACCTCCGCCCTCCGGGCCCGGCTCCGTCCCGCGCCCGCGCCGGGACCCCGGCCCCCGATCCACCCCTGCGCACGCCCACGGCCCCACGGCCGCAGCGGCCCGCAGCCCCGTACTTCGGCAACCCAGTACTTCGGCATCACCGCACTTCAGCAGTACCGCCGCCCCGAGCGGCCCGCTCCGACGGGCGGTCCCGTCCCGTGAGCGCTTCCGAAGCCTTCGCCCCCTTCCCCAGGCACCCCCGTGCCGGTTTGGACCACTCCCGTGTCTGCTGCCACCACCCCGATCGCCCGCCGCATGTCCAAGCGCGTCGCCATCGCCACCGGCCTCATCTGCGCCACCCTGGCCGCCACCGCCCTCTCGATCGGCGGCGCCCAGGCCGAGGGCGAGGACCACCACGGCGTGCTGCCCATCCTGACCCCGGCCGAGATGGGTCTGCCCGACGCCCCGATCGCCGCGCCGATGGCCGCGTCCGCCACCACCGACGGCGGCCGCCCCAAGTTCCAGATGCCGTTCACCTGCGGCGAGACCTGGCTCGGTGACTCCCGCTCGTACCACAGCCCCTCCGCCAACGCGATCGACTGGACGCACGGCGGCACCACCTCGAACAAGCCCGTCCTGGCCAGCGCCGGCGGCACGGCCCACATCAGGGACAAGGGCAACACCAGCTACGGCAAGTTCGTCACCATCGACCACGGCAACGGTTGGAGTACCCTCTACGCCCACCTCAACGCCTTCAAGGTGTCCGAGGGCGAGAAGGTCGACGCTGGGGAACTGATCGGCCTCGTCGGCAGCACCGGCGGATCGAGCGGCGCCCACCTGCACTACGAACAGCGCTACAACGGCAGCTACCAGCGCACCGTCTTCAACGGCACCGCCTTCTACCCCGACCGCAGCCTGACCAGCAAGAACTGCGCCAACCCGGACCCCGACCCGAAGCCGCAGCCCCCGAAGCCCCCGGTCGGTCCCGGCGCCGGCACCGGCATGATCGACCTGGCCTCGGCCGACCTGTCCGGAGACGGCGTCGTCGACGTGGTGGGCGTGGAGGCCTCCACCGGCAAGCTGTGGCTGTACAAGGGCAACGCGAACGGGACCATCGCGAGCGGCGGTTCCCGCGTCGAGATCGGCTCCGGCGGTTGGAACGGCATGTCCAACCTGACCGGCGGGGACTTCACAGGCGACGGCAAGGACGACATCGTCGGCGTCGAGGAGTCCACCGGCAAGCTGTGGCTGTACAAGGGCGCCGACAACTCGACCCTCACCGGCGGCGGCTCCCGCATCCTGATCGGCACCGGCGGCTGGAACGGCATGTCCGACCTGACCGCGCTCAACCTCAACGGCGACACGGTCTCCGACCTCGCCGGCGTCGAGAAGTCCACCGGCAAGCTGTACCTCTACCCGGGCTCGTCCTCGGGCCAGCTCGGTACCCGCAAGGAGATCGGTTCGGGCGGCTGGAACGGCATGTCCAACCTGACCGGCATGGACGTGAACAACAGCGGCAAGCAGGACCTCGTCGCGGTCGAGGAGTCCACCGGCGACCTCTTCCTCTACCCCGGTGACCGCGGCTACCTCAGCCCCCGCATCCTGATCGGCAACGGCGGCTGGAACAGCATGTCCGACCTGATCGGCGGCGACCTCAAGGGCACCAGCGGCCCGGACGACCTGATCGCCGTCCAGAACTCGACCGGCAAGCTCTTCCTCTACCCGGGCACCGGCACCGGCCTCGGCGCCCGCACGGAGATCGGCTCCGGCGGCTGGTAGGCGGAACCGCACTCGAGACCAGAGGCACCGCACGTCGAGAACGACAGAACCGCACGTCGAGAACGACAGAACCGCACGTCACGAGGTGGCCCGTCCCCGGCAGGGGGCGGGCCACCGCGGCGTGCGGGCTCCGCGGATCCGGCCGATTCCCGGGGGACGGGACCGGCTGTCGGTCCCGCCCCCTAGACTCGGAAGGCGATGAGTAGCCTCTTTGACGACAGTTTCCTGGCGGACCTGACCCCCTCCGACGAGGTCCCGCCGCCCCCCGAGGAACACGCTGCCCCGGAGCCGGACGCGGACGACCTCTTCGGCGGTCGGTTCGACGCACCCATGAGCGGGGACGCGTACTACCGGGACGGCGCCCCCAGGCCCGTCATCGACCCGGCGACGCTCCTCGACGGGCTGAACGAGGAGCAGGCCGCCGCCGTGGTGCACGCGGGCTCCCCGCTGCTCATCGTGGCCGGCGCCGGTTCCGGCAAGACCCGGGTGCTCACCCACCGGATCGGCCACCTGCTGTCCGCGCGGCACGTCCACCCCGGGCAGATCCTGGCGATCACCTTCACCAACAAGGCCGCCGGCGAGATGAAGGAGCGCGTCGAGAACCTCGTCGGCCCGCGCGCGAACGCCATGTGGGTGTCCACCTTCCACAGCGCCTGCGTCCGCATCCTGCGCCGCGAGTCCAAGCTCCTCGGCTTCACCTCGTCGTTCTCGATCTACGACGCCGCCGACTCGAAGCGCCTCATGGCGCTCGTCTGCCGCGACCTGGACCTGGACCCGAAGAAGTTCCCGCCGAAGTCGTTCAACGCCAAGATCTCCAACCTGAAGAACGAGCTGATCGACGACGAGGCCTTCGCGGCCCAGGCCGTCGACGGCTTCGAGAAGACCGTGGCCCAGGCGTACGCGATGTACCAGGGCCGGCTGCGCGAGGCCAACGCCCTCGACTTCGACGACATCATCATGACGACGGTCCACCTGCTCCAGTCCCACCCGGACGTCGCCGAGCACTACCGCCGCCGGTTCCGGCACGTCCTGGTCGACGAGTACCAGGACACCAATCACGCCCAGTACACGCTCGTGCGCGAGCTGGTCGGCACCGGATACCCGGACCTGCCGCCCGCCGAGCTGTGCGTCGTGGGTGACGCCGACCAGTCGATCTACGCCTTCCGCGGCGCGACCATCCGCAACATCCTCCAGTTCGAGGAGGACTACGCGGACGCGACCACGATCCTGCTGGAGCAGAACTACCGCTCCACGCAGACGATCCTGTCCGCCGCCAACGCGGTCATCGAGCGCAACCAGAACCGCCGCGCCAAGAACCTGTGGACCCAGGCCGGCACCGGATCCGTGATCACCGGCTACGTCGCGGACACCGAGCACGACGAGGCGCAGTTCGTCGCCGACGAGATCGACCGCCTGACCGACGCCAAGGAGGCCAAGGCCGGCGACGTCGCGATCTTCTACCGGACGAACGCCCAGTCGCGCGTGTTCGAGGAGATCTTCATCCGCGTCGGGCTGCCCTACAAGGTCGTCGGCGGCGTCCGGTTCTACGAGCGCAAGGAGGTCCGGGACGTCCTGGCCTACCTGCGCGTCCTGGCGAACCCCGAGGACAACGTCCCGCTGCGGCGGATCCTGAACGTGCCCAAGCGCGGCATCGGCGAGCGGGCCGAGGCGATGATCGACGCCCTCGCGATGCGCGAGAGGATCACCTTCCCGCAGGCGCTGAAGCGCGTCGACGAGGCCTTCGGAATGGCCGCCCGCTCCACCAACGCCGTCAAGCGGTTCAACGTGCTGATGGAGGAGCTCCGCACCATCGTCGAATCCGGCGCCGGTCCGGCGGTCGTGCTGGAAGCGGTCCTGGAGCGGACGGGCTACCTCGCCGAACTCCAGGCGTCCACCGATCCGCAGGACGAGACGAGGATCGAAAACCTTCAGGAACTGGCGGCCGTCGCCCTCGAATTCGAGCAGGCGCGCGCCGGAGCGGACGCCCCGGCGGCCGACGGCGAGGCCGCCGACGACACGGCCGCGGACAACGTCGACGGCGCGGCCGGTGCCACGGCCGCCGCGGCCGGTCCGGGCACCCTCTCCGAATTCCTGGAGCAGGTCGCGCTCGTCGCCGACTCCGACCAGATCCCGGACGAGGACGAGGACGGCAGCGGCGTCATCACCCTGATGACCCTGCACACCGCCAAGGGTCTCGAGTTCCCCGTGGTCTTCCTGACGGGCATGGAGGACGGCGTCTTCCCGCACATGCGCGCCCTCGGCCAGACCAAGGAACTGGAGGAGGAGCGGCGGCTCGCCTACGTCGGCATCACCCGGGCGCGCGAGCGGCTGTACCTGACGCGCTCCGGTATGCGCAGTGCCTGGGGCACCCCCTCGTACAACCCGCCGTCACGGTTCCTGGAGGAGATCCCCACCGAGTACCTCCAGTGGAAGCGGACGGGAGCCACCCAGAAGCCGGCCGGCCCGATGCGCGGCTCGGGGTACGGATCCGGTTCGAGTTCCGGCAAGGCGACCTTCGGGACCTCGCCCGAGGCGTTCCTGTCCTCGTCCCGTACGAAGGCGGGTCCGTCGGGATTCGCCACGCGCCGGGCCTCCGACAAGCCGGTCATCGCGCTGGCCGTCGGGGACCGGGTCACGCACGACCAGTTCGGCCTGGGCACGGTCATGGAGGTCCGGGGAGCCGGCGCGGACGCGCAGGCCACGATCGACTTCGGTGACGACAAGCCGAAGCGGCTGTTGCTGCGCTACGCGCCGGTGCAGAAGCTGTAGGTCCGGCGGGCCGGGGGTCCTGTGCCCGGTGGCCCGAGGTCCAACGCCTCGGGCCGGGGCGTGCGTTACCTCGGGTCCAGGCCGTGGCTGCGCAGCCAGGCCAGCGGGTCGATCGCGGACCCGCCGCCCGGTCGCACCTCGAAGTGGAGGTGCGGGCCCGTGGAGTTGCCGGAGTTGCCGGAGTAGGCGATGACCTCGCCGGCCTTGACCTTGCCGGAACGGATCTTGGTGCTGCCGAGGTGGCAGTACCAGGTCTCGGTCCCGTCGGGCGAGGTCACTATGGCCATGTTGCCGTAGGCGCTGTTCCACTGGGTGCGCACGGTGCCGTCGGTGGCGGCCATGACCGGGGTTCCGTAGGAGACCGGGAAGTCGATGCCGGTGTGCACGGACATCCACATGCCGCCGGCCTGACCGAAGCTGGCGGAGAGGCCGTTCTGGGCGACGGGCACCGCGAACTTGGGCCGGGCCGCTTCCTTGGCGGCGGCCTCCTCGGCCCGCTTCTTCTTCTCGTCCTCCTGGCGCTGACGCAGGTCGATGCGCTCCTGCGTACGGCTCGCGCGGTCCGCGAAGTCACCGGCGTCGGCGCTGAGCGCGGCCAGTTGGGTGTCGAGCTTGTTGTTCGCGGCGACCGGCTTCACCGAGGCGGGATCGGGCGCCGCCATCGTGGTGGTTTCCTCGGACGGCTTCTCGGTGCTCCCGGTGAGTCCGCCGACCGACGCGGCGGCCACTCCGGCGACGCCCATCACGCAGGCGGAGGGCACGGCGACGGTCAGCAGGGCGGACCGCTTGGCCGGGGTGCGGCGACGGGTGTTGCCGCCGGCGCCGCCGGCCTTGACGGGGTTGGTCCGGGAACCGCTCTTGGAGGCGGACGTCGACGTGGGCGGCGTGGACGTCGTCTTCGTCTTCGTCTTCGCCGAGCCCTTGGCTCCGGCCCGACGCGCCGAGCGGGGTTCGCCGGGGGTCACCGGCATGGCCTGGGTGGGCAGGTCGTGCACTCCGTCGATGAAGACCGGCTCGTTCGCGGACGGAGCGGCCACCGCCTCGAAGACCGAGGTCTCGGCGGTGTGCAGGTCGGCTTCGGCCCGGCCTTCGGCGTACGGGTCGACGTAGGGCTCGGGGGAGGTGCCCGCGTAGGACCCGGCGTACGGATCGGCGTAGGAGTCCGCGTAGCCGTCGCCGTACGGGCCGGCGCTCCCGGAGGCCGGCACGACCGGGACGACGGTCGTGGCCTCGTAACCGTAGGAGCCCGCCTGGGAGGTGACGTCGACGTAGGTCCCGGCGCCGGCATCGGCGACCGGCTCGGTGCCGCCGCCGTTCCAGGCGGTGGCGTCGTAGGTGCCGGTCTCCTGCCCGTATCCCGGGAGGGTCCAGTGACCCGTCTGCTCCGGGGCGGGGTCGTAGCCGAAGGACACCGACTCGAAGCCCGTTCCGGTTCCGGATCCGGTCGCGTTCCAGGCGCTCGCGTCCCACTGGCCGGTGCCGTCCTCGGGGACGCTCTGGCTGGGCACGGTCGGCAGATAGGTCTCCGGCACGGACCACGCGGTGGTGTCGTACGAACCGGTCGACTGGTACGAGCCGTAGGCGTCGTAGGTCCCGGAAGCCGTGTAATCCGCAGGGTATTGGTAGCCCTGGCCCTGCGTTTCATAGGAAACGTATGCCTGGTCACCAGCGAAAGTGGTGGTGGAAAGGCCGTCATACCCGGTTTCGGGGTACTGGCCCGACGTCGGGCGGTCGTTCACCAACTTCTCTTTCGCCTCGGCAGTGGGGGGCCTGGGTGGCCGGGGAACTCGAGGTTCACCGGAGGAGAGCAGTGGCGTGACTGTACCCGCCGGTTACTGGGGACGACAATCTTCGGCGGGTTCCGTTCTCACGGGAACGGGGCATTCGGCGGCCTTTCGGTCCTCCGAACACCGAGCCTTGGCCTTGAGTTCGAAATTAGTTCGACTGAGGTTGGCGTGGAGCGTGAGTGAAACTCCGGCGCCGGCGCCCGGAAAGCGTGTGTCGCCCTCCGGCGTGTTCGCGTCCTCGCGGCTCAGATGGCCAGGCTCCGGTCCTCGGTTCCCGCGGAAGCGGTGGTCCCGGTGGAAGGTGCGGCCGGTGTGGCCGGTGCGCTCGATGGCTTCGCGGGTGCCGTCGCGTCGGTGATCGGGCCGTCCAGCGCGCGGCGGACGGCGGTGATCACGGTGGGATGGACCGGCAGGGCGAGGTGACCGATGCCGGTGACCTGCACGTTCGTCGCGTCCAGATCGGGGTGCTCGATCCTGGCCGTCCCCGTCGGCGCCATCAACGCGTCGAACTCGCTCCAGAAGGCGACGCACCGGGTCCGGCAGCCGGGCGACGGGGCGCCCAGTTCGGTCAGCACCTCGGACTCCGGACGCATCTGCCGGACCAGCGGGTGCGCGTCCATGAAGGGCGCCACCCGGGTGCCGGCGTGGGGGGTGCCGAGCGTGACGAGCGTGCGCACCCGCGCGTCACCCCCGAGGCGCTGCACGTAGTAACGGGCGACGAGGCCACCGAGACTGTGCCCGACGAGGTCCACCCGGTCCTGCCCGCTGCGCTCGCACAGCTCCTCCACGCGCCGGGCGAGATGCCGGGCCGTGACGCGCAGATCGCGGGTGAAGGGCGAGTAGTTGTACGTCTCCACCCGGCGCAGGCCGTCCGCGCCGAGGGCGCGCCGCAACAGGACGAAGACCGAACGGTTGTCGGTGAACCCGTGCAGGAGCAGCACGGGGGGACGCTGCCCGGGTGGGGCGGGCGGGGCGCCGGCGGCGCCGGGCTCGACGTCGGCGCTCGGGGCGCCGGGCTCGGGGTCGGCGTTCGGGGCGGCTGGTGCGGGGCGCTCCTCGAGGACCCCGGTGGGATAGAGGAGAAGGTGTCCGGCCAGGACGACGGCCTCCAGGACGGCGGCGCGCAGGGCCGCCCCGGTCATCGACAGCGGCAGCGGTGTGATCGACAGCCCCATGGACGGCCCTCCCCTGGACCTCTCGGGGACGTGGCCGCACCGCCGAAGCGACCCCGCCACCGTGCCGGGCGGCTGTCGGCGCGGTGGCGGGGCGACTCGGCGGTAATGAATCCGCTGTGTCCCACGTGTGATTTCCCCCTCCCGGTTGACCGCGAAACGGTGCGGTGCGCGATGCTGTACTTAACGTTCGTTCACTCGGGAGGCAGTGCGATGGGTGTGACCGGTCCGATCCGTGTGGTGGTGGCCAAGCCGGGTCTCGACGGCCACGACCGGGGTGCCAAGGTGATCGCACGTGCGCTGCGCGACGCCGGCATGGAGGTCATCTACACCGGCCTCCACCAGACCCCCGAGCAGATCGTGGACACCGCCATTCAGGAGGACGCCGACGCGATCGGTCTCTCGATCCTGTCCGGCGCCCACAACACGTTGTTCGCGCGCGTGCTGGAGCTCCTGAAGGAGCGGGACGCGGAGGACATCAAGGTGTTCGGCGGCGGGATCATCCCCGAGGACGACATCGCTCCGCTCAAGGCGAAGGGGGTCGCGGAGATCTTCACGCCGGGGGCGACCACGACGGCGATCGTGGAGTGGGTCAACGGGAACGTCCGGCAGTAGTTCCGGCCGGCCGGTCGCCGCCGGGTCGGGTCGGCCCCCGCCCCGACCTGCGGCGTCCGGGGGCCGGGTCTCCTGCTGCCCGGGGTCAGGCGGGCGGGGCGAGTTCGGTGAGCATCGTGGCGCGGAGGCGGAGGGTGGCCACCAGGCGTTGGAAGGCCTCCGACCAGTAGGCGGCCGCGCCCGGTGAGGCGTCCGGGGGATCCTGGGCGCCGGCGGTGAGGGCCTCCAGATGACCGGCCTCGGTGGGGTCGAGGCAGCGTTCCGCCAGGCCCATGATCCCGCTGAAGCTCCACGGGTAGCTGCCCGCCTCGCGGGCGGAGTCCAGGGCTTCGACCACGGCCCGACCCAGCGCCCCGGACCACGGGACCACGCAGACGCCGAGTAGCTGGAAGGCCTCCGAGAGGCCGTGGGCCCGTACGAACTCCGCCACCCAAGCGGCCCGTTCGCCCTCCGGCAGGGTTTCCAGCAGCTTGGCGCGTTCGGCCAGGGAGGCGGTGCCCGGGCCCGCCGCCGGCGGTGCGGACGGTGGGCCGAGCAGGGCCTTCGACCACTCCGCGTCGCCCTGGCGGACGGCCGCCCGGCACCACGCCGCGTGCAGTTCCTCCGCCCAGCCGTCGGTCACCGGCAGGGCCACGATCTCCGCCGGGCCGAGCCCGCCGAACCGGTCCCGCCAGCAGTCCAACGGGGCCGCCTCCACGAGTTGGCCGAGCCACCAGGCCCGTTCGCCGCGTCCCGCCGGAGGGCGCTTGACCACCCCGTCACGGAGCATGCCCGCGTCGCACTCCGCGGGCGGGATCACCGATCGCGGGCCGACGCAGGCCAGGGCGCGCTCCGCCATCCGGCCGGCCAGGGCGGACCCCGGCAGTGCGGACAGCAGTTCGGCGGCGGTCGCCCGTACGTTGCGGCTGCGGTCCCCGAGCGCGGACTCCAGGAACGGCTCGTCCGCGGGGGAGAGGCCTTCCCGGAGGGAGTCCAGGAACATCAGCCGGTCCTCGGCCCGTTCGGTGGACCAGGTGGTGGCCAGCAGGCGGGGCGCGGCCGACGCCTCGTGCGCCCGTACGGCGCCCAGCAGGGCGACCCGTTCGGCGAACAGCCCCTCCTCCCAGAGTCGGACCACCGCCTCCTGGTCGGCGGGATCGGGCAGTTCGCCCGCGCCCCCCGTCCCGCCGCGCAGCGCGAACCGCCAGTCCGGGTTGAAGCGGGCCAGCCACAGCCCCCGCGCCCCGGCCAGGGCGAGGGCCTGGGGGCGCAGGTCGGTCCGGGCCCGGGCCGCGTCCAGCAGCGCCGGGACCAGCGCCGACGGGGCCCGGTAGCCGTGCCGCGCCGCCGTGGCGAGCCACTGCGGCAGCAGTTCCGTCAGATCGGGGGCGGCTCCGCGCCGACCCCCGGCGCTGCCCGCGCCCGTGCGGCCCGCCAGGAGTTGCGCGAGCCGCCGACGGGCCGCCTCCGGCGGGGCCGGACGCGGATCCCGCGGCGCGGGCTGCGGAAGCCGGCCGGCCGGAGCCGGCCGGAGCCCGGCGCGGCGGCGCAGGGTCCGCACGGCCGCCGCGTCGAGCAGGGCCCGCGGTGCGCCGCCCCGCCGCTCGGTTCCCAGCAGCGCGGTGGCGACCAGTTCCTCCCAGGCCTGCGGTTCCACGCTCTTCTCGTCCGCCTCGGCCGTGCCGTTCATCGGACCCCTCCCTCTTCGTGTTCGTGCTCCGGTCCCGCCCCCTCCGCGGGACCGGAGCGTCCGTGGTCGGATCGGTCAGTGCCTCAGCTCGCGTGGTTGTCGTTCATCAAAGCCCCCCGGCTTACTCGTTTCCTCACGACGGCGCCCCCGCGCCGTCGCTTCCCGCATCCCGCCCGACGTCACCCGAGGGCGACCGGCTCCGCCCCCTGCGGATGCCATGCCGTCAGCGGGGTGAACCCGCGGTGACCGCACTCGCCGAACACCGTGACGGGGCCGCCGCCCGAAAGGGCGGCCAGCTGCCACAGGCCCGACCGTGTGCGACCTCCGGCGAGGTTCACCGGCAAGGCGAACGCCCCGTCCGCGTCCGCGAGTTGCCAGCTCCCGTCACCCGATTCCCCCGGTATCGGGATCACCGGGCCCAGCACCACCGGCCACGACTCCAGCCACGGGTCCTCCCGCAGCGCGTCGCCGTAGGCGGCGAGTGCCCCCTGTGTGTCCACCCCGGCCGGAACCCGGGTGTCCGGTACCGCCGGCGCGAACCGTTCTCCCAGGTCGGCCCGCAACCCCGCCGAGCCGGGACGGAAGCGGGCTTCCGCCTCCAGTACCAGTCCGACCGGCAGGGCCTGCCCCGGTGGCCGCCCGGGCGGCCCGAAGTCCAGCACCAGGGCCGGGCGCCCGCTCCCCAACCCGTGCAGCCATATTCGGCGGGTGGTGAGCCGTCCGTCCGGGGACACCGAGTCGTACTGGGCCAGGACGAGCCAGTGGTCCCGTACGGTTTCGCCCTCCGCCGAGGACGGGAGCCCCACCCGGCTCCGGACGGTCGCGGCCAGCGGCTCCGGCAGCCCGGACACCCCCAGCCAGGCCCTGTCCAGCAGGTGCAGCAGCGCGAACTCCTCAAGCATCCGGGCGGGCCAGCCCGGGCCGCAACCGGGTATTGTCCCCAACTCCCTTACGCGGGAGGCCAGTCCCGGAGCCTGCGCGTCGACCATCCGGGCCGCCGTCTCCTCCCACGGCGCGTAGCCCGTCTGCTCCTGGCCGGCCAGGCCGGCGCGCACCAGGTCCACGAGCCGCTGTTCCAGCTCGGTGACCCCCGCACCGATCCGTTCCGCCCGCCGCAGTGCGCGGCGCCTGGCCCCCTCCTCGTCCACCGGTCCGGCCGCCGGTCGGGCGGCCTTCGCCGCCCGCTCCGCCAGCCATTCCCCCGCCCAGTCCGGTGCCTCGACCGGATCCCCCGCCCCCTCCGCCGCCCACAGCAACAGCAGTCCCAGCGCGTGCTTGCACGGGAACTTCCGGCTCGGGCAGGAGCACTTGTACGCCGGTCCCGTCAGGTCCACGACCGTCCGGTACGGCTTGCTGCCGCTGCCCTTGCACAACCCCCACACCGCACCGGAAGCGGAACCTCCGGTCTGCGACCACGGACCTGCCCCGCCCAGCCTGCCCCCCGCCTTGCGCGACGCGTCGTCAGGTGCCAGGGCCAGTACCTGTTCCGCCGTCCAGCGAACCCCCTGCTCAGTCATGGGAACAACCGTAGGGACCCCCACTGACAATCGCTCTGACCTGCAACAACGCCTCGAACGAAGGGTGTTGTCAGTGGCATGGTGCACCTTGGTCGCAGCAGCCGGAAGCGGCTGGAGAGCCTTGGAGGGGGACCATGACCACGACCGAGAACGAGAGCCCCGCAGAAGCCCTGCGACCGCACGCCGAGGACGCCTTCGCGCACGAACTGAAAGCCCTGGCCGCCGCCGACGACCGGCCCCGGCCCACCCGTTGGAAGCTCTCCCCGTGGGCCGTGGCGACCTACCTGCTCGGCGGCGCGCTCGACGACGGCACCGTCATCACGCCCAAGTACGTCGGCCCGCGCCGCATCGTCGAAGTGGCCGTCACCACCCTCGCCACCGATCGCGCCCTGCTCCTCCTCGGAGTGCCGGGAACCGCCAAGACCTGGGTCTCCGAACACCTCGCCGCCGCCGTCAGCGGGGACTCCACGCTCCTCGTCCAGGGCACCGCCGGCACCCCCGAGGAAGCCATCCGCTACGGCTGGAACTACGCCCGCCTCCTCGCCCACGGGCCGAGCCGCGAAGCCCTCGTCCCCAGCCCCGTCATGCGGGCCATGGCCGAGGGCATGACCGCCCGCGTCGAGGAACTCACCCGCATCCCCGCCGACGTCCAGGACACGCTCATCACCGTCCTGTCCGAGAAGACGCTCCCGATACCCGAGCTCGGCCAAGAGGTGCAGGCCGTCCGCGGGTTCAACCTCATCGCCACCGCCAACGACCGCGACCGCGGGGTCAACGAGCTGTCCAGCGCACTGCGCCGGCGCTTCAACACCGTCGTCCTGCCGCTGCCCGCCACCGCCGACGCCGAGGTCGACATCGTCGCCCGCCGCGTCGACCAGATGGGCCGCGCGCTCGACCTGCCCGCCGCGCCCGAGGGCCTGGAGGAGATCCGTCGGGTCGTCACCGTCTTCCGCGAGCTGCGCGACGGGGTCACCGGCGACGGTCGGACGAAGGTGAAGTCGCCCAGCGGGACCCTGTCCACGGCCGAGGCCATCTCCGTCGTCACCGGCGGGCTCGCGCTCGCCGCCCACTTCGGGGACGGCGTCCTGCGACCCTCCGACGTGGCCGCCGGAATCATGGGCGCCGTCATCCGTGACCCGGCCGCCGACCGGGTCGTCTGGCAGGAGTACCTGGAGGCCGTGGTCCGCGAGCGGGACGGCTGGAAGGACTTCTACCGCGCCTGCCGGGAGGTCTCGGCATGAGCCCGGCCGCCAAGGGGCCGCTGCTGCTGGGCGTGCGCCACCACGGGCCGGGCTCCGCGCGGGCGGTGCGGGCCGCGCTGGACGCGTCGCAGCCTCGGGCCGTGCTGATCGAGGGCCCGCCCGAGGGGGACGCGCTGCTGCCGCTGGCGGCCGAGCCCGGGATGCGTCCGCCGATCGCCCTGCTCGCGCACGCCGCCGACGATCCGGGCCGGGCCGCGTTCTGGCCGCTGGCCGGCTTCTCGCCGGAGTGGGTCGCCATCCGCTGGGCGCAGGCCCGGGACGTGCCGGTGCGCTTCATCGACCTGCCGGCCGCGCACTCGCTCGCCGCGACCGCGCCCGAGGGGGAGGCGGGCTCCGGCGACGGCGAGGAGGGCGGCGACGTACGGCTGGACCCGCTCGGGGTGCTGGCCGGGACCGCCGGGTACGACGACCCCGAACGCTGGTGGGAGGACGTCGTCGAGCACCGCGGCAGCGGGGCCGCGGGCGACCCGCTCGCCGCCTTCGAGGCGCTCGCGGAGGCCATGGGGGCCCTGCGCGAGGCCCACGGGGACGGCGGCCACCGGCGCGACCTGGTCCGCGAGGCGCACATGCGGCAGCGGATGCGGGCCGCCCGCAGGGAGTTCGGCGACGACTACGCCGTGGTCTGCGGGGCCTGGCACGTCCCGGCGCTGGCGGCCAAGGTCACGGCGGCCGCCGACAAGGCACTGCTGACCGGCCTGCCCAAGGTGAAGGTGGAGACCACCTGGGTGCCCTGGACCCACCGCAGGCTCGCGCGGGCCGGCGGTTACGGGGCGGGCATCACCTCGCCCGGCTGGTACGCCCACCTGTTCGCGGCCCGCGACCGGCCCGTCGAGCGGTGGCTGACCAAGGTGGCCGGGCTGCTGCGCGAGGAGGACTTCCAGGTCTCCTCCGCCCACGTCATCGAGGCGGTCCGGCTGGCCTCGACCCTGGCCGCGGTGCGCGGCCGGCCGCTGCCCGGACTCACCGAGACCCTGGAGGCGGTCCGGGCCGTCATGTGCGACGGCTCCGACGTGCCGCTCGCGCTCATCGAGGACCGGCTCGTGGTCGGGGACGTCCTGGGCGAGGTCCCGGACGAGGCGCCCGTCGTACCGCTCCAGCGGGACCTCACCCGCAGCCTGCGCTCGCTGCGGCTCAAGGCGGAGGCGCAGGAGCGCGAGCTGGAGCTCGACCTGCGCAAGGACACCGACGGGGCCAAGTCCATGCTGCTGCACCGGCTGAGGCTGCTCGGGATCGACTGGGGCCTGCCCGTCGCCTCCCGGGGCAGCACCGGCACGTTCCGGGAGACCTGGCGGCTGCGGTGGGAGCCGGAGCTGTCGGTACGGGTCGCCGAGGCCGGCATCTGGGGCACCACCGTCCTGGGGGCGGCCACCGCCAGGGCCGAGGCCGACGCCGCCGGGGCGGACGACCTCGGCGCCGTCACGGCGCTGGCCGAACGGTGCCTGCTGGCCGGGCTGTCGCAGGCACTGCCGGCCGTGCTGCGGGCGCTCGCCGACCGGGCGGCGCTCGACACCGACGTGGCGGGCCTGGCCAAGGCGCTGCCGGCGCTGGCCCGTTCACTGCGGTACGGGGACGTACGGGGGACGGACGCGGCGGCGCTGGGCACGGTCGCCGCCGGGCTCGCCGAACGGATCTGCGTGGCGCTGCCGCCCGCGTGCGGGGCCGCACTGGACGCCGACGGGGCGGCCGAGCTGCGCGGCCACGTGGACGGCGTGCACGGGGCGGTCGCCCTGCTGGCGGACGCGCGGGAGGCCGGGGGGCTGCGCGAGCGCTGGTCGGCGGTCCTGCGGTCGTTGGCCGGGCGGGACAGCGTGCCCGGGCTGATACGCGGCCGGGCCGCGCGGCTGCTGCTGGACGACGGCCGGCTCCCGCCCGAGGAGACGGCCCGGCTGATGGGCCTCGCCCTGTCCCCGGCGTCCGACCCGGCCGACGCGGCGGGCTGGATCGAGGGATTCGCCGGGGGCGGCGCGGGCGGCGGCACGCTGCTGGTCCACGACGACCGGCTGCTCGGCCTGATCGACGCCTGGCTGGTGTCGGTGCCGGAGGGCGCCTTCATCGACGTACTGCCGTTGCTGCGACGGACGTTCGGGGCGTACGAGCCGGGGGTCAAGCGGACCCTGGGCGAGCTGGTCCGGCGCGGACCGGGGGGACGGGCCGAGGCCGCCGCACCGGGCGACGCCCCGGCGGGCTTCGCCGCGGAACTCGACCCGGTCCGGGCGGACGCGGCGGCCGGGCTGGCCCGGCTGCTGCTGTCCGCGGCGCCGGCCTAGGCCGTCTCGGGCGGAGTACGGAACGAGTGGGAAACGAGTGGGAGGGGACGGGGACATGAGGGCAGCGGAGAGCTCGGCGGAGACCGCCGGGGGCGTGGACACCGGCGGCGACGCGGAGCGGCTGAGGCGCTGGCGGCTGGTGCTCGGCGGGGGCGAGGCCGACGGCACCGGCCGCACGCTGACCGGGCAGGACGCGGCGATGGACGCCGCACTGGGGGCCCTGTACGGCGCCGGCGCCGGCGGCTCCCGCCGGACCTCGGGGGAGCGGTCCGCGGGCCTGGGCGGCAGCGCGCCGAACGTGGCGCGCTGGCTCGGGGACATCCGTACGTACTTCCCGGCCTCGGTGGTGCAGGTCATGCAGCGGGACGCGATCGAGCGGCTGGGGCTGGCCTCGTTGCTGCTGGAGCCGGAGATGCTGGAGGCCGTCGAGCCGGACGTCCACCTGGTCGGCACCCTGCTCTCGCTCAACAAGGCCATGCCGGACACCACGAAGGAGACGGCCCGGGCCGTCGTCCGCAAGGTGGTGGAGCAGTTGGAGAAGCGCCTGGCGACCCGCACGCGGGCCACGCTCACGGGCGCCCTGGACCGGTCCGCGCGGATCAATCGGCCCCGGCACCACGACATCGACTGGGACCGGACGATCCGGGCCAACCTCAAGAACTACCTGCCCGAGTACCGCACGGTCGTCCCGGAGCGGCTCGTCGGCTACGGCCGGGCCTCGCAGTCGGTGAAGAAGGAGGTCATCCTCTGCATCGACCAGTCGGGTTCGATGGCGGCGTCCGTCGTCTACGCCTCCGTCTTCGGCGCGGTCCTCGCCTCCATGCGGTCGATCGCGACCCGGCTGGTCGTCTTCGACACCGCGGTCGTCGATCTGACCGACCAGCTCGACGACCCCGTCGACGTGCTCTTCGGCACCCAGCTGGGGGGCGGCACCGACATCAACCGGGCGCTGGCCCACTGCCAGTCGAAGATCACCCGACCCGCCGACACCGTGGTCGTCCTGATCAGCGACCTCTACGAGGGCGGCATACGCAACGAGATGCTCAAGCGGGTCGCCGCGATGAAGGGCGCCGGGGTGGAGTTCGTGACCCTGCTCGCGCTCTCCGACGAAGGCGCCCCCGCCTACGACCGCGAACACGCGGCGGCCCTCGCGGCCCTCGGGGCGCCCGCGTTCGCCTGCACCCCCGACCTGTTCCCGGACGTGATGGCGGCGGCGCTGGAGAAGCGACCCCTGCCGGTTCCCTGACGGGGACCGGGCGCGGTCGCGCACCGTGCGGTCGTAAATCGGCAGATCACACGAAGATGCAGTTCAACCGTGAGGCGATCTGTGACAGGTATCACCGCTCAGGTGTGATCTGCGATTTAGGGACCCACGGCCCACGGGGATAACCTGCGGGACGGACATGCCGCGTCCACGGTCACCGTGTGCGCCTTCCTTGTGACAGCGCCGTCACGTTGCCCTCCGCGGCACGCCCACGCAGATAGCAGACAACCGCGAATCACTGCGAATCTTTGAAGACAAGGGACGGACGCGCGTGGACCTGTTCGAGTACCAGGCGAGGGACCTCTTCGCCAAGCACGGTGTACCGGTGCTGGCCGGTGAAGTCATCGACACGCCTGAGGCGGCTCGCGAGGCCACCGAGAAGCTGGGCGGCAAGTCGGTAGTCAAGGCGCAGGTGAAGGTTGGCGGCCGCGGCAAGGCCGGCGGCGTCAAGCTCGCCGCCACCCCGGACGAGGCCGTCGCCCGGGCGACGGACATCCTGGGCATGGACATCAAGGGCCACACGGTCCACAAGGTGATGATCGCCGAGACCGCTCCCGAGATCCTCGAGGAGTACTACGTCTCGTACCTCCTCGACCGGACCAACCGCACCTTCCTGGCCATGGCCTCGGTGCAGGGCGGCATGGACATCGAGGAGGTCGCGGAGAAGACCCCCGAGGCCCTCGCGAAGGTCCCGGTCAACGCCAACGAGGGCGTCACGATCGAGAAGGCCCGCGAGATCGTCGCGCTGGCGAAGTTCCCGGCCGAGGTCGCCGAGAAGGTGGCCGAGGTCCTCGTGACCCTGTGGGCGACCTTCATCGCCGAGGACGCGCTCCTCGTCGAGGTCAACCCGCTCGCGAAGGTCGCCAACGGCGACATCATCGCGCTCGACGGCAAGGTCTCGCTCGACGAGAACGCCGAGTTCCGCCAGCCGGGCCACGAGGAGTTCGTGGACCACGCGGCCGCGAACCCGCTCGAGGCCGCCGCCAAGGCGAAGAACCTCAACTACGTCAAGCTCGACGGCGAGGTCGGCATCATCGGCAACGGCGCGGGTCTCGTCATGAGCACCCTCGACGTCGTCGCCTACGCCGGCGAGAACCACGGCGGCGTCAAGCCGGCCAACTTCCTCGACATCGGCGGTGGCGCCTCCGCCGCCGTCATGGCGAACGGCCTGGAGATCATCCTCGGCGACCCGGACGTCAAGTCCGTCTTCGTCAACGTCTTCGGTGGCATCACCGCGTGTGACGAGGTCGCCAACGGCATCGTCCAGGCGCTCCAGCTGCTCGCGGACAAGGGCGAGGCGGTCACCAAGCCGCTGGTCGTCCGCCTCGACGGCAACAACGCCGAGCTGGGTCGCAAGATCCTGTCGGACGCCAACCACCCGCTGGTCCAGCGTGTGGACACCATGGACGGCGCGGCCGACAAGGCCGCCGAGCTCGCGGCTGCGAAGTAAGGGCAGAGGTCACAGACTCACATGGCTATCTTCCTCAACAAGGACAGCAAGGTCATCGTCCAGGGCATGACCGGTGCCACGGGCATGAAGCACACCAAGCTGATGCTGGCTGACGGCACCAACATCGTCGGCGGCGTGAACCCGCGCAAGGCCGGCACCACCGTCGACTTCGACGGCACCGAGGTCCCGGTCTTCGGTTCCGTCGCCGAGGCGATCGAGAAGACGGGCGCCAACGTCTCCGTCCTCTTCGTCCCGCCGGCCTTCGCCAAGGCCGCCGTCGTCGAGGCCATCGACGCCGAGATCCCGCTGGCCGTCGTCATCACCGAGGGCATCGCGGTGCACGACTCGGCCGCCTTCTGGGCGTACGCGACCGCCAAGGGCAACAAGACCCGGATCATCGGCCCGAACTGCCCGGGTCTGATCACCCCCGGCCAGTCCAACGCCGGCATCATCCCGGGTGACATCACCAAGCCCGGCAAGATCGGTCTCGTGTCCAAGTCGGGCACGCTGACCTACCAGATGATGTACGAACTGCGCGACATCGGCTTCACCTCCGCCGTCGGCATCGGTGGCGACCCGGTCATCGGCACCACGCACATCGATGCCCTGGAGGCCTTCGAGGCCGACCCGGACACCGAGCTGATCGTCATGATCGGCGAGATCGGCGGCGACGCCGAGGAGCGTGCGGCGGACTTCATCGCCAAGAACGTCACCAAGCCGGTCGTCGGTTACGTCGCGGGCTTCACCGCCCCCGAGGGCAAGACCATGGGCCACGCCGGCGCCATCGTCTCGGGTTCTTCCGGCACCGCACAGGCCAAGAAGGAAGCCCTCGAAGCCGCGGGCGTCAAGGTCGGCAAGACGCCGACCGAGACCGCGAAGCTGGCGCGCGAGATCCTCAACGCCGCGAAGTAGTCAGTCGCCGCCGGCACGCACGCAGGTGCGTGGGGCGGCCACGGGCGTGGCCCGCACCCCTCGGGGGTGCGGGCCACGCCCGTTCTTCATTCCAGGCCGGGCGAGACCCGGGCGGGTCCCGCGGCGGGGTCGGCGCGCAGTTTGTCCTGGAGTTCCCGGCTCTGCTCGGTCAGCCGCTGGGGTCCGCTGTGCGGAGGGACGCCGGACACGCTCGTGCCGGGGGAGCTGGGGGGCTCGTACTCCCGAGGCGCGGTCGCCGTGGTGTACGCGGTCGCGACGGCGATCAGCGCGGTCATGACCAGGCCGGCCCGGGTCCACCGCCGGCCGCGGTGCTCCCCGGCCGCGCGGACGACGGACGCGGGGCGCGGCTCCAGCCGTACGGCGGGTCGGACCGCCCCGAGCCGTTCGCGCAGCAGCGCGGACTGCTTCTCGGGCGGTACGTCGGCCAGTTCGGGCACGCGGTCCGCGAGGTCGGCGTGCGCGTGGAGCAGGCGGTTCCCCGTGGTCGGGGTGCTGGCCTCGGTCTCGGCGGCGGTGTCGGGCAGGTCGAGGCCGACGCCGTCGTAGAGCAGCACCGTGCGGCGGTGCACCGGGGGCAGTGCGAGGAGGGCGTCGAGCAGGATCCGGTCGGCGGGCTCGGCCGGCGGCTTGTCGGGGTGGCGGTGGGCGCGGCGGAACCGGTGCCAGGGGGAGAGGGCGTATTCGTACACGGCCGCGCGCACCCAGCCGACGGGGTCGGGGTCGGTGGCGACCTCGGGCCAGCGGTCCCAGGCCTGCTGGAAGGCCCGCTCCACCGACTCGTGGGCGAGGGCCCGGCGGGCCGTGAGGAGGTAGGCCTGCCGGACGAGGGCCGGGGCGGCGTAGGCGTAGAGGGCCTCGAAGGCCTGGACGGGGTCGGACGGGCGCGCCACGGGCGCTTCCGATCCGGTGGCCTCGGGGGTGGCCGCCGCCTCGTCCGCCTCCGGTGCGGCCCCCGTCTCCTTCGGCGCGAGCCCCGCGTCCGCCGCGGGGGCCGCCGGCTCGGGGGCGCGAACCTCGGCGGGCGCGTCGGCGGGTGCGCCGGGGTGCGCCGGGGCGGAGGTGTCGGTCGGGTGCGCCGGCCCGGGGGGCGCGGGCGGTCCGGCGGGTCGCCCCGGGTCGGGGCCGCCCGCGGAGCCGCCGCCACCGCTCCTGACGGGGGTCTTCGTGTCGTGGCGGGCCGCGCCGACCGGCTTCGCGGCCCGCTTGGTCGCGGGCCTGGGCCGGGTACTGGGCCCGCCGGACCGTCCCTGGCCCCCGCCCGCGAGGGCCCGTACGCCGCCTGCGGTGCGCGGCGCCCACCCCGCGAAGGGCGCGGCCGGGGCGCGCTCCGGTTCCGCCTCCGGCTCGCGCGCGTGGGGTTCGGGAGGGGGCGGGGTCCGGGGCGGCTCCGGGCGCGCGGAAGCGGTGACGCGCAGGTCGGGCGTGTCCGCGTCCGGGACGGCATCGGCCGCGGCGAGGCGGGCCAGGATCTCGGCGTACACCTCGCGCTTGCGCCCGCGCGGCTCGGTGCGGCCCGTCTCCCACGAGCGGAGCGTCGCCGGGGTGACCCCGATGACCGCCGCGACCTCCTCGTGGCTCAGTTCGCCCGCCTCGCGGAGCCTGCGGCGCTCCTTGGGGGAGGGCAGGCCCAGTTCCGAGCCGGAGGTCGTATCGACGCCTTGTGTCATGCCACACTCCCCGCGACCCGGCAGCCTTGGGCGAAAAAGTACATAAACGTATATTGAGCGACACCACGGGCATTCGCCTGTTACCCGCCCATAGCGCGTGTCGTTGGCACCATGGGCGGGGTGACCCAAGTGACTGAACTCGGGACCCCGTTGCCGGCGGCCCCGCGCCCCGGTGTGCGGCGCCGTTCACCGGCCGCCGCCGCCTGCGTGCTGGGCGGCGCCGTGGCCGCCGGACTGGGGCTCGGCTTCCTCGCCGTGCTCGTGATCGTGCTGTGGATCAGCTCCCCCTATCCCGACAGCGGGCCCGGCGGTGCGCTGCACCTCGCCGCCGGGCTGTGGCTGATGGCCCACGGG
Organism: Streptomyces sp. NPDC001568; assembly: GCF_042893755.1. Lineage (NCBI taxonomy): Bacteria > Bacillati > Actinomycetota > Actinomycetes > Kitasatosporales > Streptomycetaceae > Streptomyces > Streptomyces sp. NPDC001568. The sequence continues at coordinate 166,021 of NZ_JBIAVF010000001.1, forward strand.
ACGGAGCTCGTCCGCTACGAGACCCTGTCCGGGGTGCCCGCACCCGTGGGCGTGACGCCGTTGCTCCTGGTGGCCCTACCCGCCCTGCTGATGCGGCGCGCGGCCCGGTTGGGCAGCGCCTCCGGGGACGCCGCCGGGGCGGACGGGGAGGAGGTCCTGCCGGCCGGCGCCGTGTTCTCCGCCGTGCTCTGCGGCTATCTCGCCGTCGGTGCGCTGGCCACCGTGTACGCGGCCGGCGGACCGATGCCCGCCGATCCGCTGAGCGCGGCCTGGCACCTGCCGCTGGTGGCGGCGCTCGCCGCCGCCGGCGGGGTGTGGGCCGCGAAGGGTCGGCCGCTGGGACCCCTGCCGGACCGGGTCCCGAGGGGCGTGCGGAAGGCGATCACGCGCCCCCGGTACGCGCTGGCGCTGCGATCCGGGGCGGCCGGGGTGCTGGTGCTGCTGGGCGGCGGGACCCTGCTCGTCGGCGCCTCCCTGGCCTGGCACGGGCCCCAGGTGCAGGCGTCGTTCCTCCAGCTGACCGGCGTCTGGTCGGGCCGGTTCGCGGTGCTGCTGCTGGCGGTGGCCCTGATCCCGAACGCGATGGTGTGGGGCGCGGCCTACGGGCTCGGGCCCGGCTTCGCGCTGGGCGCGGGCGCGACGGCGACCCCGCTCGGCTTCGAGGGCGCGGCGGCGCTGCCCGGGTTCCCGCTGCTGGCGGCGCTGCCGCCGGAGGGGCCGGGGACCCCGGTCACCTGGGCGGCGGCCGGGGTTCCGGTGGCCGCCGGACTGGCGGTGGGCTGGTTCGCGGTGCGCCGGGCGCGGGAGGTCCCGTACGGGGAGACCGCGCTGACGGCGGCGCTGGGCTCGGTGGTGTGCGGACTGGCGATGGCCGCGCTGGCGGCGGTGTCGGGCGGCCCGATGGGTACGGCGGCGCTGGCGAGCTTCGGGCCCGTGTGGTGGGCCGTCGGGGGCGCGGCGGTGGCCTGGACCCTGGTGGTGGCGGTTCCGCTGGCGGTCGGGGTGCACGCCTGGCGGACGCGACCGGCGCGGGGGGCCGCCGAGGAGGCGGCCGCCGACACCTGGCACGACTCGGGGGTCCGGGAGCTGCGCTGGCAGGCGCTGCGCAGCGCGGCGCAGCCCCTGGTCCCGCCCACGACACGACGCGGAACCCCGGCTGCTCCGGTCGCTCCGGCGACGGTGCGGCCCCCGTCCGTCCCCGAAGCCGGCACGCCCCCACCGGTCGCCGTCGGCGCTCCGGCCCCGGCCCAGGCGCCCGACGTCGAGGCGTCCCGGGCGGTCGGGGCGGCGGCCGGGACGCCGCCGCTGGGCCGCCCCGTCGGGCCGGCGCCCCTGCTCCCGCCGGTGGCGGGGTCCAGGATCCTGGCGCGGCGCCCCCCGGAGGAGTGACGTCACTTCGCCCGAACGCCGGCGGGCGGGCCCCCCCCCCGGCCGGCGCCCCCGCCCGGGGGACGGGGGTGGGGGTTTGTCCAAC
>NZ_JBIAVF010000001.1:167504-541246 GCF_042893755.1 Streptomyces sp. NPDC001568
GGGCCCCCCGGGGGGGCGGGGCCCCCCGCCCCGGGGGGGGGGGGGGGCCCTCGCCGGGGGGGGGGCCCCCCCGGGGGGGGTGCCGCCCCGCCCCCCCCCCGGGGGGGCCCGCCCCCGGGGGGGCCCCCCCGCCGGCGCGTGTACCGGGTGGGTCCGTGGTGGTCCGCGTCAGCGCTGGACCTTCAGGATGTCGCCCACCACGTTGTCCGGGAGCAGCGTGTTGCACTGGAGTTCCGCCGTGCGCGTCAGGGCGTCGTCGCGGCAGACGTAGAAGTCCTTGTACGCGATCTGCAGCGCGTACGAGCTCGCCGCCAGCAGCAGCGCCAGTGAGGCCGTCACCAGGCCGCTGACGGCGGCCGCCCGCTGCGGGCGGGCAGCCGGGCCCAGGGCGGCGAGGCGGTCGGGCTTCGCCGCGGCGCGGTCGGGCTTCGCCGCGGCGCGGTCGGGCTTCGCCGCGGCGCCGGAGACGTCCGCGGCGGTCGCCCCGGACGCGGGCGCGGGCCCGCCCCGGAGCGCGCTGATGCCCCAGTACATGGCCAGCGCGCCGAGCAGCAGTCCCATCGAGGGGATGCCGAAGATGCCGAAGAAGAAGCCCCACATGCCCGCCAGCAGCGCGTACCGCGCCCGGCGCTGCACGGGGTCCATCGGGTCCCAACGCGCGGGACCGCCACCCCCCTCGGGGGCGCCGCCCGGGCCGCCGCCGGGCCCCTGACCCGGGCCGGGGCCCTGGCCGGGACCTTGGCCCGGATCGCCGCCGCGCGGCTTCCACGGCTGGTCGGGCCGGCCCTCGGGGGGAGCCGCGAAGGGGTTGTCGTCGGTCGAGGAGTCGGGCTGACGGCGGTCCGGCATCGAGTGCGTTACTTCCCCTGTGTCGTGGACGCGGTACGTGCCGCGTGCGGCGGCGCGCTCCGCGGCGTGCGCGGCTTGTATGCAGACGCTACCGCCCGCCCGTCCCCCCGTCCCTCGGGGGCGGTCGGGTGTGCAGGTATCGTTGCAGGCGGTCGGTGGCTTCGTACGGTTGCCCATGAGTCGGCACGTCGTAGTTTCGTACGACCACACAAGACCAACAACGGCATTCCCGTAAGAAAGGGCCTCCCATGCCCGCCTCCCGCCTGGTCGTGCTGGTCTCCGGCTCCGGCACCAACCTCCAGGCCCTGCTCGACGCCATCGAAGCCCACCCCGGCGGAGCCGAGGGCTTCGGCGCCGAGGTCGTCGCCGTCGGCGCGGACCGCGAGAACATCGCCGGCCTGGAACGGGCGGAGAAGGCCGGGATCCCCACCTTCGTGTGCCCCGTCAAGGCCTACGGCAGCCGTGCGGAGTGGGACGTCGCGCTCACCGACGCGACCGCCGCCCACGCCCCGGACCTCGTCGTCTCCGCCGGGTTCATGAAGATCGTGGGCAAGAGCTTCATCGACCGCTTCGGCGGCCGGTTCATCAACACCCACCCCGCCCTCCTCCCCGCCTTCCCCGGCGCGCACGGCGTTCGGGACGCCCTCGCCTACGGCGCGAAGGTCACCGGCTGCACGGTCCACTTCGTGGACGGCGGCGTGGACACCGGGCCGATCATCGCCCAGGGTGTCGTGGAGATCGGGGACGCGGAGGACGAAGCCGCTCTGCACGAGCGGATCAAGGAAGTCGAGCGTCAGCTGCTCGTCGACGTCGTGGGGCGCCTGGCCCGGCACGGCTATCGCATTGAGGGACGAAAGGTAACAATCCAGTGACCGCCGCAGAGCGCGTAGAGCCCGCAGCAAGCGCGAACAACAACGAACCGACCACGACCCAGCGGCCGATCCGTCGTGCGCTCGTCAGCGTCTACGACAAGACGGGACTGGAAGAGCTGGCCCGCGGCCTGCACGAGGCGGGCGTCTCGCTCGTCTCCACCGGCTCCACCGCCGCGAAGATCGCCGCGGCCGGGGTGCCCGTCACCAAGGTCGAGGAGCTCACCGGCTTCCCCGAGTGCCTCGACGGACGCGTCAAGACCCTGCACCCGCGCGTGCACGCCGGCATCCTCGCCGACCTGCGCCTGGAGGACCACCGCAACCAGCTCGCCGAGCTGGGCGTCGAGCCCTTCGACCTGGTCGTCGTCAACCTCTACCCCTTCCTCGCGACCGTCCAGTCGGGCGCCACGCCGGACGAGTGCGTGGAGCAGATCGACATCGGCGGCCCCTCGATGGTCCGCGCCGCGGCCAAGAACCACCCGTCGGTCGCCGTCGTCACCAGCCCGGCCCGCTACGCCGACGTCCTCGACGCGGCGAAGAACGGCGGCTTCGACCTGACCGCCCGCAAGCGGCTCGCGGCGGAGGCCTTCCAGCACACCGCCGCCTACGACGTGGCCGTGGCCTCGTGGTTCACGAACGCGTACGCGCCCGAGTCCGAGGACGCGGCGCTGCCCGAGTTCCTCGCCGGCGCCTGGGAGCGCAAGTCGACCCTGCGGTACGGCGAGAACCCGCACCAGGCCGCCGCGATCTACACGGACGGTCAGCCGGGCGGGCTCGCCAACGCCGAGCAGCTGCACGGCAAGGAGATGTCCTTCAACAACTACGTCGACACGGAGGCCGCCCGCCGGGCCGCCCACGACCACGACGAGCCCTGCGTCGCGATCATCAAGCACGCCAACCCGTGCGGGATCGCCGTGGGCACCGACGTGGCCGAGGCCCACCGCAAGGCGCACGCCTGCGACCCGCTGTCGGCGTTCGGCGGCGTCATCGCCGTGAACCGCCCGGTGACCGTCGAGCTGGCCGAGCAGATCGCGGAGATCTTCACCGAGGTCGTCGCCGCGCCCGCCTACGAGGACGGCGCCGTCGAGATCCTCGCGAAGAAGAAGAACATCCGCGTCCTGAAGGTGGACGGCACCCCGCACCAGCCGGGCGACCTCAAGCCGATCAGCGGCGGCGTGCTGCTCCAGCAGTCGGACACGTTTGAAAAGGGAAGGGGCCAGGCCGAGGGCGACGACCCGGCGAACTGGACGCTGGCCACCGGTGACGCCCTGTCCGCCGAGGAACTGGCCGGTCTGGCCTTCGCGTGGAAGGCCTGCCGGGCCGTCAAGTCGAACGCGATCCTGCTCGCCAAGGACGGCGCCTCGGTCGGCGTCGGCATGGGCCAGGTCAACCGCGTGGACTCGGCGAAGCTGGCCGTCGAGCGGGCGGGCGCCGAGCGCGCGCGGGGCTCGTACGCCGCCTCCGACGCGTTCTTCCCGTTCCCGGACGGGCTGGAGATCCTGACCGCCGCCGGCATCAAGGCCGTCGTCCAGCCGGGTGGTTCCGTGCGCGACGAGCAGGTGATCGAGGCCGCGAAGAAGGCCGGCGTGACCATGTACTTCACCGGGACCCGCCACTTCTTCCACTGATCCCGGACCCGTCGCAACACGAAGGCCGCGCCCCGCACTGCGGGACGCGGCCTTCGCCGTTGAGCGGGGATCAGCGCTGGCGGTTGAACCAGGCCGCGCCGTCCGACTTCGCCACGAAGACGATGATCAGGATGGCCAGGATGGTGTGGAGCAGGCCGATTCCGACGAACGGCCAGATGCCGGCGACGGCCGTGACCGACGCGAAGACGATGGTCGTCACGCGGATGCCGTTGCCGCCCTTGCCGAACTTGGCACCGAGGACGATCGCGAGGACGCCCCAGGCCAGGATCAGCACGGCGAACGCGTACAGCGCCCCGGTCGGGAAGTCCTGGAGCTGCTCGAACTGCGCGTCGGCTTTGAGCGTCGGGTCGTCCTTGAGCTTCTGGACGGCCGCACCGGCGAGCACGAAGATGGCGGCGCCGATGATCTGGAGCGTGGCGATCACGAACAGCAGCACGCGGGAGGCGGTCACACCACCGGGCATCGTGAGCGGTGCGCCCGGGTAGCCGCCGGGGCCGGCCGGGGCGCCCTGCGGGTAGCCGTAGCCGGCCTGCGCGGGGACGCCCTGGGGGGCCTGCTGCGGGTAGCCGTAGCCGGGCTGGCCCTGCGGGGCCTGGGGCTGCTGTCCGTACGGGTTGTTCGGGTCGCCGAAGCTCATCTTTGGGTGTTCCTCCGTGGAAGTGCGGGGACGCACGGCAACACGCGCGGAGGAACTCTGCAACTTGCGGTCCGCCCCCCGGCACTGCCCGCGGCACTCTGGTTGTTGCATCGTCGTCGGGCCGACGGTTGCTTGTCCAGCCGGTTGCCGCGGGGCCCCTTACTTGTTGTGCAAGTGCAATCAACGGGGGACCTCGTCGAGCACCTTGACTGGAACCGGGGCCACTCCATCCGGGAGGATGGCGACATGACCGCCCAGATTCTCGATGGCAAGGCCACCGCAGCCGCGATCAAGTCCGAACTGACCGCCCGGGTGGCGGCGCTGAAGGACCGGGGCATCACCCCCGGCCTCGGCACGCTGCTCGTCGGCGACGACCCGGGCAGCCGCTGGTACGTCAACGGAAAGCACAAGGACTGCGCCGAGGTGGGCATCGCCTCGATCCAGCGCGAACTGCCCGCCACCGCCTCCCAGGAGGACATCGAGGAGGTCGTGCGCGAGCTCAACGCCAATCCCGACTGCACGGGTTACATCGTCCAACTGCCGCTCCCCAAGGGCATCGACACCAACCGCGTCCTGGAACTGATGGACCCCACCAAGGACGCGGACGGCCTGCACCCCATGTCGCTCGGCCGGCTGGTGCTCAACGAGCCGGGCCCGCTGCCCTGCACCCCGTACGGCATCGTCGAGCTGCTGCGCCACCACGACGTGGGCATCAACGGCGCGCACGTGGTCGTCCTGGGCCGCGGCATCACCGTCGGCCGGTCCATCGGCCTGCTGCTCACCCGCAAGTCCGAGAACGCCACCGTGACCCTGTGCCACACCGGTACGCGCGACCTCTCCGGGCTGCTGCGCCAGGCGGACATCATCGTCGCGGCGGCGGGCGTGCCGCACCTGGTCAAGCCGGAGGACGTGAAGCCGGGCGCGGCGGTGCTCGACGTGGGCGTCAGCCGCGACGAGAACGGCAAGATCGTCGGGGACGTCCACCCGGGCGTCGCCGCGGTGGCGGGCTGGATCTCCCCCAACCCGGGCGGCGTCGGCCCGATGACCCGCGCGCAGCTGCTGGTGAACGTGGTCGAGGCGGCGGAACGGATCACCAGTGCGGGCTGAGCAGGACGCGGACGGCGGCCCGGCCGCCGGGAGGACGTCGGAGCCGGCAGGTCCGGGCGCGGGCCCGGACCCGAACGCTCCGGCGGGTACGGGTACGGGTACGGGTACGGGTGCCGGTACGGAAGCGGACGCGGGCGTGGACGCCGGCCCGGAGTCGGCGGTCGGGGCAGGGGAGCCGGAGCCCGAGGAGGCCGGCGCCGAAGGGGCCGACGGCCCCGTCCCGTCGGACCGGGCACGGGCCGGCGCGGCGGCGGCGAGGTCGCGTCGCTTTCCCGCCGTCACCCAGGACACGGCCCGCCCCGAGGGCGGCGGCCGGGCCATTCCCGGAGCCGTGTCCACGCCCGCCCGGCAGTGGCCGATGCTCGGCGTCCTCGCCGCGACCGCGGTGGGGCTGCTGCTGACGGCGACGGGTCGTCCCCGCGCGGGCTGTCTGGCGATCGGCATCGCCCTGATCGCGGCGGCCGTGATGCGGCGCGCGTTGCCCTCGGTGGGCATGCTCGCGGTGCGCTCCCGCTTCACGGACATGGTCACGTACGGGTTGCTGGGCGTGGCGATCACGCTGCTCGCGATGGTCATCGAGCCCCAACCGTGGCTGACGATCCCGTTCCTGGAGACCGCGGTCCGCTTCACCGTCCGCTGAGCGGGCCGGGGGGCCGGGGTCCGGGGTCGACGGGCGCTCCGGCCCGCCCCGCCGGCCGGCTCGTCAGCGTCGCGCGGCCGGGCTCCGGTCGGCGACGAGGGTTGTCAGGGCGGTGAGGGCCGTCGCGATGGCCGGACGGGTTTCCGTGCCCGCCCTGACCTGCGCCTCCAGGCTCCGGCCCCGGCCCGGCAGCTCCACCACCGCGGTGCCGGGCGGCGGTGCGTCGCACAGCAGCTTCGGCAGGATCGACACGGCCCGACCGCTGTCGACCAGCCACAGCCCGGCCCGCAGGTCCGCGCACTCGTGCGCGATGCGCGGGGTGAAGCCGGCGTTGCGGCAGGCGTGCACGAGCATCTCCCGGCAACTGCTCGGGGCGGGCGCCGAGACCCAGTCGGCCTCCCGGAGCGCCGCGAGCCCGTCCCGCCCGTACGCGGGGAGCAGCTCCCGGGGCACCGCGAGGCAGAGCGGGTCGTCGAAGAGCGGCAGCGCGGTGGTGCCGCTCGCGGGCGGGGCGCCGAGCAGCGGGTACGCGTAGGTGATCGCGAGGTCCAGGCGGCGCTGCCGGAGCAGGGGCAGCGCGTCCTCCGGGTCGGCCTGCACGATGCGCGGCCGCAGTCCGGGGTGGCGCACGGCGAGGGCGGCGACGAGCGGGGCAGCGACCGTGGCCAGCGCGCTCGGGGCGCAGCCGACGAGGAGTTCCCCGACCGGCCCGTCGTCCAGGGCCCGTACCGCTCCTTCGGCGCGTTCCAGGGCCGCGAGCACCGGCTCGCAGGCGGCGGCCAACGCGCTTCCGGCCGGGGTGAGCCGCAGGCCGCGGCCCTCGCGTTCGACGAGGGTCGCGCCGGCCTCGGCCTCCAGCGCGCGCAGTTGCTGGGAGACGGCGGAGGGGGTGACCCGGTGCAGGTCGGCGACGACGGTCACCTTCCCGTGTTCCGCCAGGTCCCTGAGGATGACCATCCGCTTCACATCAAGCATGAGTTCAGCTTAATGGTTGGTGTAGGCGAGGTAGCTGGACTTCACGGTCCGGATGCGGGGATCCTCGTCGCATGAACACCGTGAACCACTTGAGGGTGCTCCTGATCGGGGCGAACGGAACGCTCGGCCGCGCGGTGCGCACCGCGCTGCGCGAGCGCGGCCACGAGGTCGTGACGGCCTCCCGCACGGGCGCCGACGTCCACGTCGACATCACCGACCAGGACTCCGTCCGGGCGATGTACGACGCGGTCGGGTCCGTGGACGCCGTGGCCTGCGCGGCGGGCAGCGTGCCGTGGCGACCGCTGGGCGAGCTGACCGCCCAGGACGTGCGCGCCGGGCTGGAGGGCAAGGCCGTCAGCCAGATCGAGCTGGTCCGTCAGGGCGCCCCGCGGCTGCCCGCGCACGCCTCGTACACGCTGATCACCGGGATCCTGGCCCGCGAGCCCCTGCTGACGGGCTCGGTCGCCTCGCTCGTCAACGGCGCGGTCGAGGCCTTCGTCCGGGCCGCCGCGATCGAGCTCCCCGGCCGCCAGCGGATCAACGCGGTCAGCCCGACCGTCTTCACGGAGGCCATGGACGCCTACGGGGACACCTTCGCCGGCTTCGACCCGGTCCCGGTCGCCCGCGCGGCGAACGCCTACGTCAGGTCCGTGGAGGGGCACCGGACGGGCGAGGTCTTCCGCGTGGAATAGCCCCGCGACCGCCACCCGCGGTGGCTCGCGACCGCCTCCCGCAAAGGCCCGCGACCGCCCTTCCCGGCGGCCCCGGACGCGACGCGTGTGCCGTGGACCACAGGGGTCCGGGGGTTGGGGGCCCCGCGGGTCGGATAGCCTGACGGCGGATGTCTCTTCACGTCAAGATTCACAGGCTGCGAAGCGGCGTCCGCCCCGCACCCGGGGTCCAGCACATGGGGCAGGGACGCCCCACCGCCAGCTGTCTAACGGAGAAGGCCATGACCCGCACTCCCGTGAATGTCACCGTGACCGGCGCCGCCGGCCAGATCGGCTACGCGCTGCTCTTCCGCATCGCCTCCGGCCACCTGCTCGGCGCGGACGTGCCGGTCAAGCTCCGCCTCCTGGAGATCCCCCAGGGCATGAAGGCCGCCGAGGGCACCGCCATGGAGCTCGACGACTGCGCCTTCCCGCTGCTCAAGGGCATCGACATCTTCGACGACCCGAACCAGGGCTTCGCCGGCGCCAACGTCGCGCTGCTCGTGGGCGCCCGCCCGCGCACCAAGGGCATGGAGCGCGGTGACCTGCTCTCCGCCAACGGCGGCATCTTCAAGCCGCAGGGCGCCGCGATCAACGCGCACGCCGCGGACGACATCAAGGTCCTGGTCGTGGGCAACCCGGCCAACACCAACGCGCTCATCGCGCAGGCCGCCGCTCCGGACGTACCGGCCGAGCGCTTCACCGCGATGACCCGTCTGGACCACAACCGGGCGATCTCGCAGCTCGCGAAGAAGACCGGCGCGGACGTCACCGACATCAAGCGCCTCACCATCTGGGGCAACCACTCGGCGACCCAGTACCCGGACATCTTCCACGCGGAGATCGCCGGCAAGAACGCCGCCGAGGTCGTCGGCGACGAGCAGTGGCTGGCCGACACCTTCATCCCGACCGTCGCCAAGCGCGGCGCCGCGATCATCGAGGCCCGTGGCGCGTCCTCGGCCGCCTCGGCCGCCAACGCCGCCATCGACCACGTGCACACCTGGGTCAACGGCACCGCCGCGGGCGACTGGACCTCGATGGGCATCCCGTCGGACGGCTCCTACGGCGTCCCGAAGGGCATCATCTCCTCCTTCCCCGTCACCACCAAGGACGGCAAGTACGAGATCGTCCAGGGCCTGGACATCAACGAGTTCTCCCGTGCGCGCATCGACGCGTCCGTGGCGGAGCTCGTCGAGGAGCGCGACGCGGTCCGCGAGCTCGGCCTGATCTGATCCGCCCGTCCGGCTCGCCCGGACGGACGATCCCCTTGAACGTCGAGCGCCCCGGCCAAACCTGGCCGGGGCGCTTTGGCGTGAATTCGGCTGTCGGGTGCACCGGGCGGAAAATAGGGTCGCCCGGTGAGCGAGGACGAGCGGGACCCGCAGTCGCAGCGGTGGGACTGGGGGCCGCGGCCCGCCGAACCCCCGCACCCGGGGCTGCCGCCCGTGCCGCCGGCGGGGGACGACTTCCCGTACCCGGCGCCGCCCTCCGGGCTTCCGCTGCCGCCCCTGCCGCAGCACGTGGCCTGGGCCCCGGAGCCGCCCGTGGTCGTCGCGCTGCCGCCGCGGGCCCGCCCGGCGTCGAGGGCGCGGGGTCCGTTGCTGGTCGGTGCGCTGGCCGTGCTGCTCGGCGGGGCCTTCGTGGCGGGTTGGTTCGTCCTGACCGGGCAGGGGGAGCCCCGGAACACGGCGGGCCCGGGCCCGGCCGTCTCGCTGACCACCTCCGGGGAGCCGTCGACGGTCCCGACGGGCGCCGCGCCCACGCGCAGCGCGCTCCCGAGCGCGGAGCGGAGTACGGAGCCGAGCACGGAGCGGAGTACGGACGCGACGCCCGGCCCGGTCCCGAGCACGGGTGCCGGTACGGGCGCGAGCGCCGGCCCGTCCGGGGGCGCCGGCGCCGCCGGTTACACGGTGGTGCGCGACGGCGCGGGCTTCTCGGTCGCCGTCCCCGACGGCTGGCGGCGCAGTCTCGACGAGAGCGGCAGCGGATCCTTCTACCGGCTGCCCGGCGACCGCAGCGCGCTGCTCCAGGTCTTCCGGGTCTCCGAGTCCGCCTCGACGACCGAGTGCGAGCTGCTGCGGATGTCCTCCCGGACGCTGGGCGCGAACCCCGGCTACCGGCAGGTCTCCATCGAGCCGGTCGCCGGTGGCGCCTGCGAGCTGGTCTACGAGTACGACAGCGAGGAGAGCGGCAGCCGCCGCCGGGGCGTGGAGCGGATCGTCACCACGCCGGACGGCGGCCGGTGGGCGCTGCTGGCGGCCGGCCCGGCCGCGGCCGGCGAGACCGTACGGGCCCACCTGACGGCGGCCGTGGAGTCGTTCCGCCCGCGGTGACCGGCCGCCCGGGCCCGACCCGCCCTCAGCCCTGCTTGTACTGGCCCGGGGTGTAGTGCCCGGGGGTGCTGCGGGTGGTGACGCCGATCCGGTTCCAGACGTTGATCGTCGCGATCACGGCGATCAGCTGGGCCAGTTCCGCCTCCTCGAACTGCGCGGCGGCCCGCGCGTACACCTCGTCGGGCACGAAACCGTCCGTCAGGACGGTGACGGCCTCGGTCAGTTCGATCGCCGCCAGCTCCCTCTCCGTGTAGAAGTGCCGTGACTCCTCCCAGGCGCTGAGCTGCACGACGCGCTCGACGCTCTCCCCCGCCGCGAGGGCGTCCTTGGTGTGCATGTCGAGGCAGAACGCACAGTGGTTGACCTGCGAGGCGCGGATCTTGACCAGCTCGACGAGGGCCGGGTCCAGGCCCTTCTTCGCGGCGATCTCCAGGCTGATGACGGCCTTGTAGAACTCGGGGGCCAGCTTGGCCATCTGCATGCGGGGGGCGTGTTCGGCGGCCGGTGCGGTGGGCGCGGTGTGGTTGCTCATGCCTCCACCGTAGGGACCGGGCGGCCCGCGAGTATGGTCCATCCCCATGACGGGATCTTGGGCCACTTTCGGCGCCGACCTGCACCTGGACCTCGCGGCCGGACGGGGCCTGCGCGCCGCGCTCACCGAGGCGCTGCGGGAGGCCGCGCGCAGCGGGCGGCTCGCGCCCGGCACCCGGCTGCCGTCCTCCCGGTCCTTCGCGGCCGACCTCGGGATCGCCCGCAACACGGTCGCCGAGGCGTACGCGGAACTCGTCGCCGAGGGCTGGCTGACGGCCCGGCAGGGCTCCGGCACCCGGGTCGCGGAGCGGGCCCGGCCGCGCCGGGCGGCCGCCGCCGCGCGGACCCGGCACCCCGCGCGCAGGGGGCCCGCGTACAGCCTGCTGCCCGGCTCGCCGGACCTGGGCGCCTTCCCCCGCATGGCCTGGGCGGCGGCGGCCCGGCGGGCGCTGACCGACGCCCCCAACGAGGCCTTCGGCTACGCGACGGACGCCCGCGGCCGGGTCGAGCTGCGCGAGGCGCTCGCCGGCTACCTGGCGCGGGCGCGCGGGGTGTACGCGGACCCGGACCGGATCGTGCTGTGCGCGGGCTTCGCCCACGCACTGATGCTGCTGGGCCGGGTGCTGCGGGAGCGGCGGGTCCGGGAGGTGGCGGTGGAGGGCTACGGTCTGGACGTCCACCGCGACCTGCTCACGGGCGCCGGCCTCACGACCCGCCCGCTGTGGCTGGACGGGGACGGGGCCCGCACCACGGACCTGGCCGGCTTCGGCCCCCGCACCGGCGCGGTGCTGCTCACCCCCGCGCACCAGTTCCCGACGGGCGCGGCCCTCACCCCCGGCCGGCGGGCGGCGGCGGTGGACTGGGCGCGCACCGGCGGCGGCCTGATCCTGGAGGACGACTACGACGGGGAGTTCCGCTACGACCGCCAGCCCGTCGGCGCCCTCCAGGGCCTGGACCCGGACCGGGTGGTCTACCTGGGCACGGCGAGCAAGTCCCTGTCCCCGGCGCTGCGGATGGGCTGGATGGTGGTCCCGCCCGACCTGCTGGACGAGGTACTGGCGGCCAAGGGCCGCACCGACTGGACCTCCAGCGCCCTGGAGCAGCTGACGTTGGCGCGGTTCATCGGCTCGGGGGCCTACGACCGCCACGTGCGCGGCATGCGGCTGCGCTACCGGCGCCGCCGGGACGAGCTGGTGGCGGCCCTGGCCGGGAAGGTGCCCGTGTCCGGCATCGCGGCGGGGCTGCACGCGGTGCTGGACCTGCCGGCGGGCGCGGAACGCTCGCTGGTGCAGGCCGCTGCCTGGCAGGACCTGGCCCTGGAGGGCCTCGCGCGCTACCGGCACCCGGACTCGGACCTGCCCGTGCGGGACGCCCTGGTGGTGGGGTACGGCACTCCGTCCGACAGCGCCTGGGCCCCGGCCCTCGCCGCCCTGTTGGCGGCCCTGCCCTGACCGGTCGCCGGCCGGCCGGGGCTCAGTGGATGACGCTGAAGCTGCGCCAGGGCAGGCTCTCGGGGGCGGTGACGTTCGAGAGGGTGGTGGCGATGTAGCTGCCGCCCTCCGCCTCCAGCTTCTTGCAGTCCGGCGTCCGGTACAGCACGACGTCGACGAGGGTGTTGTTCTCGACGTGGGTGGCGCCCGCCGGCACGTTGATCCGGTGGCAGCCCTTGACCGGGGTGTTGGTGTAGGTCACTTCGGCCGGGGAGTCGTGGCCGCGGAAGGTGAGGGTGCCGACCGTGCTCCGGCCGAGGCCCGAGCAGGCGGTGGCGGTGAGCAGCAGCGCGGCCGCCCCGGTGATGACGCCGATGCGCCGGAGGTGGGACATGGCACGGTCCTCGTCTGTGCGGTGATGGCTGTCCTTGCCCGCAGCCTGCACCGACCGGGCGCGGGCGGCATCCGTTGCGCGGCCGGCCGGATGAACGGGGCCGGGAAGCCGCCCGCCGTCCCGCCCGCCGTTCCGCCCGCCGTCCCGCCCCGCAGCGCCGCCCGCGGCGCCGGCCGCCGCGGGCATCAGCCGGCGGTGGGGTCGGTCCGGGCGAAGAAGCGGCCGGCGAGGTCGACGCCGATGACCGCTCCGCTCGCGTCGCGCGTGAACCAGCCGCGCTGCCCCCCGAGGCCGCCGCTGGTCAGGACGTACTCGTCGGCGTCGCCGGGGAGCAGGCCGAGACCGGCCGGTGGGAGGTCGGGGGGCTTGAACCAAGTGAAATCAGGAGTCCCGGGTCGGTGCGCCGGCCCCCGGCCCCGAATCCGCCCCCGGCCCCGGCTCAGCCCCCGCCCCCGACTCCGGTTCCCCGAACCGGGAGAGGGCGAGCGAGCCCGCCACCGCCACCGCGAAACCGAGGATCGCCAGCCAGGTCAGCCCCTCCCGGGTCCGGTCGCCCAGCCAGATCACCCCCACCAGCGCCGGGCCGACCGTCTCGCCCAGCACCAGCCCGGCCGTCGCCGCCGTCACCGAGCCGCGTTGCAGGGCCGAGGTGAGCAGCAGGAACCCCGCGGCCCCGCCCAGCAGCAGCGCGTACAGCGCCGGGTTCGCGAACTCGCGCGGCGTGAGGGAGTCGATCAGCCGGACCGCCACCTCCACGACCCCGAAGCCCGTCCCCGCCGCCAGGCCCAACACCAGCGCGCGCGGTCCGTCCGGCAGTCGGCCCGCCGCCGCTCCCACCAGCAGCACCAGCGCCGCCGCGGCGAGCAGCCCGAACCCCAGCGCCGTCGACCCGGTGCCCGAACCCTCCGCCCCCGAGGCCAGGCCCAGCATCAGCAGCCCCGCGCACACCACGGCCACCGCGCCCCACTCGCGCCCCGACAGCCGTACGTGCAGCAGTCGCGCCGCCACCACCGCCGTCACCGCCAGGCTGGACGCCATCGCCGCGCCCACCGCGTAGATCGGGAGGTGCCGCAGGGCCACGATCTGGAGCACGAAGCCGGCCCCGTCGAGCCCGAGTCCGACCAGATAGCGCCATTGCCGGACCGCCCGCAGGAACAGCGCGGCGTCCACGCCGGACCCCGTCCCCGGCTCCGTCGCCCGGGCGGCCACCGCCTGGAGCACCGACGCCGTACCGAAGCAGATCGCCGCACCCAGTGCGCAAATCATCCCAATCAGCACGAAGCGACTGTAGGTCACGACCGTGACAAGGGTGTGACGGCGGCCGGATTCCATCCCCGCGTGCCCCCGCTCTACGCTGTCGGACAGCCGTCGGCAGTACACGTCACACAGGGGGAGCGAAATTCACATGGACACCAGCAACACCACCCGGCGCCGGATGCGGTCGGGAGCGGTCGCCCTGGGCGGCATGGGTCTGCTCGCCGCCACCCTCGTGGCCTGCGGAAGCAGCGACGAGCCCGACAAGCGCTGCGCGTCCCGCACCACGCTGAACCACCTGAACAGCAAGGACTGCAAGAGCGGCGGCACCGGCGCGTACTACTACGGCGGCTACGTCAGCGCCGGCAAGGTGACCGGCGGCAGTTTCGACAAGTCGGCCGTCACCCGCGGCGGCATCGGCGGCCACAGCAGCTCCGGCTCCAGCGGCGGCTGAGCCCGTGGAACGCCACACCATCGAACCCCGCCCCGACTGGCAGAAGACCGTCGAGGAGCAGGGCCTGATCTACCCCCTCACCCGCTTCCCGGACGACTCCCTGCGCCCCTACTGGGACGAGAGCGCGTACTACTCCTTCACGCTCCCGGAGGTCGAGGCGCTGGAGGGGGTCGTCGAGGAACTGCACGCGATGTGCCTGGCCGCCGCCGCGCACATCGTCGAGCAGGACCGCTTCGCGGACCTCGGGCTCACCGACCCGAAGCTGATCGCGCTCATCATCGAGTCGTGGCGGCGGCGCGCCGATCAGCCTTCCCTCTACGGCCGGTTCGACCTGCGCTACGACGGCTCCGGCAGCCCCGCCAAGCTGCTGGAGTACAACGCGGACACCCCCACCTCCCTGGTGGAGGCGGCGAGCCCGCAGTGGTTCTGGATGGAGGAGCGCTTCCCGGGCGCCGACCAGTGGAACTCCCTCCACGAGCGGCTCGTCGACGCCTGGCGCCGACAGGCCGAACTGCTGCCGCCCGGCCCGCTGCACTTCGCGCACTCCGAGACGGACGAGCTGGGCGAGGACCTGATGACGGTCGCCTACCTCCAGGAGACCGCCGAGCAGGCCGGACTCGACACGCACGCCCTGTCGGTGGAGCAGATCGGCTGGGACAGCCTGTCGGGCCGCTTCGTGGACGAGAAGCTCCGGTTCATCCGCAGCTGTTTCAAGCTCTACCCGTGGGAGTGGCTGGCCACCGACGAGTTCGGCCCGCAGGTGCTCGGCACCTACGACCACGGCGGCGGCTCCGGGAGCACCGCCTGGATCGAGCCGGTGTGGAAGATGCTGCTCGCCAACAAGGCGCTCCTGGCCGTCCTGTGGGAGCTGTTCCCGGAGCATCCGAACCTGCTCCCCGCCTACCTCGACGGCCCGCGCGAGCTCGCCGACGCGGGCGGGCCCGGCTACGTGGCCAAGCCGTTGCTGGGCCGCGAGGGCGCCGGCGTCACGCTGCACGAGGCGGGCGGGGAGGGTGAGCCGTTCGTCCCGACCGAGGGGGAGACGTACGTCTTCCAGGCGCTGGCACCGCTGCCCGACTTCGACGGCAACCGCGTCGTGCTCGGCGCGTGGGTGGTCGAGGAGGAGGCGGCGGGGCTCGGCATCCGGGAATCGGCGGGGCCGGTCACGGACGAGTACGCCCGCTTCCTGCCCCACGTCATCCTCTGACCGGTCGGCGGGCGTCCGGCCCGCCGACCGGTCGCCCGGTCAGCCGGCGAGGACGGACCTGAGCTGGTCCAGCCCCCAGTCCAGGTCCTCCTTGGAGATCACCAGCGGCGGCGCGATGCGGATGGTGGAGCCGTGGGTGTCCTTCACCAGGACCCCCAGTTCCATCAGCCGCTCGGAGATCTCCCGGCCCGTCCCGTGGGCCGGGTCGATGTCCACGCCGGCCCACAGCCCGCGTCCCCGTACGGCGGTCACCGCGCCGCCGCCGACCAGCAGGTTCAGCTCCCGGTGCAGGTGGTCGCCGAGTTCGGCGGCGCGCTGCTGGTACTCGCCCGAGCGCAGCATCGCGACCACCTCCAGGGCGACCGCGCAGGCGAGCGGGTTCCCGCCGAAGGTGGACCCGTGCTCGCCGGGCCGGAACACCCCGAGGACGTCCCGGTCGGCCACCACCGCCGACACCGGTACGACGCCGCCGCCGAGCGCCTTGCCCAGGACGTACACGTCGGGGACGACCCCCTCGTGGTCGCAGGCGAAGGTCTTCCCGGTCCGGCCGAGGCCCGACTGGATCTCGTCCGCGATGAACAGCACGTTCCGCTCGCGCGTCAGTTCCCGTACGCCCGGCAGGTATCCGGCGGGCGGCACCAGGACGCCGGCCTCGCCCTGGACGGGCTCCAGCAGTACGGCGACGGTGTTCTCGGTGACCGCGTTCGCCAGCGCCGTGAGGTCCCCGTACGGGACGATCTCGAAGCCCGGCGTGTAGGGGCCGAAGTGGTCGCGGGCCTCGTGGTCGGTGGAGAAGGACACGATGGTGGTCGTGCGGCCGTGGAAGTTGTCGGCGGCGACCACGATCTTGGCGTGGCCGTCCGGCACGCCCTTGACCTCGTAGCCCCACTTGCGGGCGGTCTTCACCGCCGTCTCCACGGCCTCGGCGCCCGTGTTCATCGGCAGGACCATGTCCTTGCCGCACAGCGCCGCCAGCTCCGTACAGAAGTCGGCGAAGCGGTCGTGGTGGAAGGCGCGGGAGGTCAGGGTGACCCGCTCCAGCTGGGCGCGGGCGGCGTCGATCAGCCGGCGGTTGCCGTGACCGAAGTTGAGCGCCGAGTATCCGGCGAGCATGTCGAGGTACCTGCGGCCCTCCACGTCGGTCATCCAGGCGCCCTCCGCCGACGCGACGACGATGGGCAGGGGGTGGTAGTTGTGCGCGCTGTGCGCGTCGGCGGAGCGGATGGCATCAGCAGTAGTCGACACGGGGTCTCCGATCGTCCGTCAGGGCCTGTGACGAGGGTGGCGTCACTGTCCATCCTCGCTCGCGGACCGGACGGAGAAACCTTTCTCGTGGCGCGCCCGCTAAGGTGGGCGCTACGCACGGCGACTGGCGCACGGAGAACGGACTCCGGGGGAGTCGTGCGCGCACGACCGCAGACAGGGCCGCTCGCCTGGGCCTCGCGGGGACGAGTTGTCGACATCGACCCCGGAGGAGCCGCCATGAACGCGCGCCGCCACCCCGCCCTCTTCTCGACCGACCCCGAACTGGCGTCCTTCGTCGAGGCGGAGGAAGTGCTGCAGGCCGAGACCCTGCGCCTGATCCCCAGTGAGAACTACGTGTCCGCCGCCGTGCTCGAAGCCTCCGGCACCGTGCTCCAGAACAAGTACAGCGAGGGCTACCCGGGCCGCCGCTACTACGAGGGCCAGCAGAACATCGACCGCGTCGAGGCCCTGGCCGTCGAGCGGGCGAAGGGCCTGTTCGGGGTGGACCACGCCAACGTGCAGCCGTACTCCGGCTCCCCGGCGAACCTGGCCGTCTACCTGGCGTTCGCGAAGCCCGGCGACACGGTCATGGGCATGGCCCTGCCGATGGGCGGGCACCTCACCCACGGCTGGGGCGTCTCGGCGACGGGCTCCTGGTTCCGGGGCGTGCAGTACGGCGTCTCCGCGCGGACCGGCCGGATCGACTACGACGCGGTGCGCGAGCTGGCCCTCGCCGAACGCCCGAAGATCATCTTCTGTGGCGGTACGGCCCTGCCGCGCACGATCGACTTCGAGGCCTTCGCCTCGATCGCCGAGGAGGCGGGCGCCGTCCTCGTCGCCGACGTCGCCCACATCGCCGGCCTGATCGCGGGCGGGGCGCACCCGTCCCCGGCGGCGCACGTCGACGTGATCTCGACGACCACCCACAAGACCCTGCGCGGCCCGCGCGGCGCGATGCTGATGTGCCGCGAGGAGCACGCCAAGGCCATCGACAAGGCGGTCTTCCCGGGCCTCCAGGGCGGCCCGCACAACCAGACGACCGCGGGCATCGCGGTGGCCCTGCACGAGGCGGCCCAGCCGTCGTTCACCGCGTACGCCCACGCGGTGGTGGCCAACGCGAAGGCGCTGGCCGCCGAACTGTCGGCCCGGGGCTTCGACCTGGTGTCCGGCGGTACGGACAACCACCTGATCCTCATGGACCTGACCTCGCGCGGGGTCCCCGGCAAGGTCGCCGCCAAGGCGCTGGACCGCGCGGGCATCGTGGTCAACTACAACACCGTCCCGTTCGACACGCGCAAGCCCTTCGACCCGTCCGGCATCCGCATCGGCACCCCGTCGCTGACCTCGCGCGGCCTGACGGCGGAGCACATGCCGCTGGTCGCGGACTGGATCTCCCGGTCGGTCGACGCCGCCGCGAAGGGGGACGAGGCGGCCCTCGCCGCGATCCGCGCGGAGGTCACGGACCTGATGGCGGCCTTCCCGGCGCCGGGCCTGCCGCTCGCCTGACCCGCCCGGCGCCCCGACCGCCCGGCGCCCTTCCGTCCCGTTCCCCGTCGGGGAACGGGACGGAACCGAAAGCGGTCGCTCGGCCGGTGGGGGAGCGCCGCACCGGGGGCGCAAAAGCGGTCGCTCGGCCGAGGCGGTATCCGGCCGCCCCGCTACCGCCCGGTACGCGGGCGGGTCCCGCCGCACGTCGGGGCCGGCGCGCGGCGGCCGTGGCCGGCGCGCCGCCGCGGCGCACCGGTTCCGGCCGGCGCGGGGCCGGAGCGCGCCCCCGCACCTGAGAGAATGTGGCCATGGCTTCTGATCGTCCTCGCGCGCTCTCCGGTATCCAGCCCACCTCCGGTTCGTTCCACCTCGGGAACTACCTCGGAGCCATCCGTCAGTACGTCGCCCTGCAGGAGACGCACGACGCCTTCTACATGGTGGTCGACCTCCACGCGATCACCATGCCGCAGGATCCGAAGGACCTCCGCGCGAACACCCGCCTCTCCGTCGCCCAGCTCCTCGCGGCCGGCCTGGACCCCGAGCGCTGCACGCTCTTCGTCCAGAGCCACGTGCCCGAGCACGCCCAGCTCGGCTGGGTCATGAACTGCATCACCGGGTTCGGCGAGGCAAGCCGGATGACGCAGTTCAAGGACAAGTCCGCCAAGGGCGGCGTCAACAACGCGACCGTCGGCCTGTTCACGTACCCGATCCTCCAGGTCGCCGACATCCTGCTCTACCAGGCGAACGCCGTCCCGGTCGGCGAGGACCAGCGCCAGCACATCGAGCTGACCCGCGACCTCGCCGAGCGCTTCAACTCCCGCTTCGGCCCGACCTTCACGCTGCCCGCCGCGCACATCGTCAAGGAGGTCGCGAAGATCTACGACCTCCAGGACCCGGCGATCAAGATGTCGAAGTCGGCGTCGTCCCCCAAGGGACTGGTCAACCTCCTCGACGAGCCCAAGGTCACCGAGAAGAAGATCAAGAGCGCGGTCACGGACACCGAGGCGGAGATCCGTTTCGACGCCGTGGAGAAGCCCGGCGTCAGCAACCTGCTCACCATCTACTCCACCCTCACGGGCGAGAGCATCCCCGATCTGGAGACCCGCTACGAGGGCAAGGGGTACGGCGCGCTGAAGACCGATCTGGCCGGCGTGATGGTCGATTTCGTCACACCCTTCAAGCAGCGCACCCAGGAGTACCTGGACGACCCGGAGACCCTGGATTCCCTGCTGGCCAAGGGTGCGGAGAAGGCCCGGGCGGTCGCCGCGGAGACCCTGGCGCAGACGTACGACCGCCTCGGTTTCCTGCCCGCGAAGCACTGACGGACCGACGCCCCTGGCGGTAGGGGGGGTGCTGCCGCCACACTGGCGGCAGCACCGCTCGACCGGCGGTGCCGCACCGCCCCGACCGGCGGCCGCACCGTTACGCCACCGCGCACACAGACACACGGAGGAGACAGACGTGGGGACCGCAACGCTCGGCGTTTCGATCGCGGTCCCGGAGCCGTACGGCAGCCGACTCCAGGAGCTGCGCGCGGGCTTCGGGGACGTCGCCGCGCACGGCATTCCCACGCACGTCACCCTCGTACCGCCCACCGAGGTGGACACGGACCGGCTGCCGCAGATCCGGGCCCACCTGGCCGAGGTCGCGCTGTCCTTCCGTCCCTTCGCGATGCGACTGGCCGGGACGGGAACCTTCCGTCCCCTCTCGCCGGTCGTCTTCGTCAAGCTCGCCGAGGGCGCCGCGGGCTGCACCCGCCTCCAGGGATGCGTCCGGGACCCCGAGGGGCCCATCAGCCGCGAGCTGGCCTTCCCGTACCACCCGCACGTCACGGTCGCCCACGGGATCTCCGAGGAGGCGATGGACCGGGCCCACTCCGAGCTCGCCGACTACGCCGCCGAGTGGCTGTGCGAGGGCTTCGCGCTCTACGAGCAGGGCTCGGACGGGGTCTGGCGCAAGCTGCGCGAGTATCCGTTCGGCACGGGCCCGACGGGCATCCCCGCACAGTCCGGGTCACCCGCCGGCGCGGCCGCCGAGGCGACGGGCCGTCGCTCCTGACGCAGCGGTCGCAGGGCCTGGACGGTGCGGAACCTGACGCTGCGCAGGACCAGGACGTGGAACGGACGGGCCGTCGGGAAAAAAGTCACAATCGACGACCGTAGTCCCCGAAACCGGCAATCCCCGCTATTTCCGGCAGCTCATTTACGGTGGCCCCATGGACTGGCTGACGAAACTCCCGGTGATCGGGCCCCTGGTGTCCGCCGCCATGCGGACGCACGCGTGGCGTTCCTACGAACGGCTCGACCGCGTGCACTGGACCCGGCTCGCGGCGGCCATCACCTTCATCAGTTTCCTCGCGCTCTTCCCGCTGATCACGGTGGCCGCCGCCGTCGGCGCCGGCCTGCTCAGCCAGGAACAGCTCGACCGGCTCCAGAAGAACCTCTCCGACCAGGTTCCCGGCATCTCCGACCAGCTCGACATCAACGGCCTCGTCGCGAACGCCGGCACGGTCGGCCTCGTCGCCGCCGCCCTGCTGCTGTTCACCGGCATCGGCTGGGTCGGCTCGATGCGGGACTGCCTGCGCGCCGTGTGGGACAAGGACGACGAGGACCAGGGCAACCCCGTCGCCCGCAAGGGCAAGGACGCCCTCGTCCTCCTCGGCCTCGGCGGCGCGGGCCTGGCCTCCGCCGCGGCCTCCATCATCGGATCCAGCGCGGTCGGCAAGTCCGGCGAGGCGCTCGGCCTGTCCTCCGGGGGCGCGGGCGGCGTGCTGCTGCGCACCGCCGCCTTCCTCGTGGGCGTGGTGGCGGCCTTCCTGCTGCTGCTCTACGTCCTGACCCTGCTGCCCGGCGTCGAACCCCCGCGCGCCCGGCTGCTCCAGGCGGCCCTGATCGGCGCCGCCGGCTTCGAGCTGCTGAAGCTGCTGCTCAGCGGCTACATCCGGGAGGTCGCCGGCAAGAGCATGTACGGGGCCTTCGGCGTACCGATCGCCCTGCTGCTGTGGATCAACTTCATGGCCAAGCTGCTGCTCTTCTGCGCCGCGTGGACCGCGACCCGCGACGACGAGGCCGAGGCGGGGGCCGGGGCCGGGGCCGAGGACGAAGCCGGGGACGGCGACGAGGACCCGGAGCCGGTTCCGGAATCCGGCCCGACGCCGCGGACGGCCTGACCGCCCGCCCGTTGCTGGGCGGCGCGCCCGCCCGTACCGGCGCCTGACCGTCCGAGTGCTCGGCGGCCCGGCCGCCTGATCGTTCGAGCCTGGTCGTCCGCCCGTCCGCCCGTCCGCCCGTCCGCCCGACCGCCCGGGCTCCCGCCGAAGGCCCGACCGCCCCGGCCGCCCGAGCCCGTCCCCCCGCCCGGCCAGGGCTCAGGCGCCCTGGCCGCCGCTCGGGCTTCCCGGGCCCCGCCGGCCGCGCGGCCAGCGCCGGTTCACCACGAAGGCCCCGCCCGCCAGGACGGCCAGCACCCCGCCCGCGATGCCCATCGCCGTACCGATGCCGCTGCTGCCCGAGTCGTCGCCGCCCGCGGAGGGGTTGTTCTCGTGGGACTGGGCGGGGGAGCCGTGCGACTTGGTGTCCGCGCTCTTCGGCGGCACCAGCTCGCCGACCGGCCTGACCTTCCCGACGGCCGCGAAGCCCCAGTCGAAGAGCGCGGCCGTCTCCTCGTAGACCGAGTTGGCCCCGCCCGTGTCCGGGTTCATCACCGTGACCAGCAGCTTCTTCGACCCCTGCTGGGCGGCTCCGGTGAAGGTCGAGCCCGCCATGGTGGTGTTGCCGTTCTTCACCCCGGCGATGCCCTTGTACGGGCTGATGCCGCCGGCGCCCGTCATCAGCCGGTTGCTGTTCTGGATCTCGAAGAACTCGCGGGGCTTGCCGCCCTCCTGCCGGCCGGGGAACTGCGCCGTCACCGTGCCGCAGTACTCCCGGAAGTCCTGCTTCTGCAGGCCGGAGCGGGCGATGAGGGTGAGGTCGTAGGCGCTCGACACCTGTTCCGGGGCGTCGTACCCGTCGGGCGACACCACGTGGGTGTCCAGCGCCTGGAGCTCCTCGGCGTGCGCCTGCATGTCCTTGACGGTCTTGTCGATTCCGCCGTTCATGGCCGAAAGTACGTGCACCGCGTCGTTGCCCGACTTCAGGAAGACCCCGAGCCACAGGTCGTGGACCGTGTACTCGTGCTCCTCCTTCACCCCGACGAGGCTGCTGCCCGGCCCGACCTCGGACATCTCCTCGTCGGTGACCTTGTGCACCTGGTCCTTGGGCAGGCTCGGCAGCACCGTGTCGGCGAACAGCATCTTCATCGTCGAGGCCGGCGGCAGCCGCCAGTGCGCGTTGTGGGCCGCCAGCACCTCGCCGGTCTCGGCGTCCGCCACGATCCAGGACCGCCCGGTGAGGTTCGCCGGCAGGGCGGGCGCGCCGGGCAGCAGGTTCACCTGGGTGCCGGGCTGGCCGAGCGATGCCCCGCCGACGGTGGACATCGACGCGGGGGGCGCGGGAGCGGCCTTGGCCCTGGGCGGCTGCCCCTTGCCGTCCGCGGCCGGCGGCGCCGGCTCCGGGGCGGCGTGGGCGGGGGCGGCCAGCATCGCGGGAACCAGTAGCGCGGCGGATAGGACCGTCAGCGCGGTCTTCTTGGCAGACACGCAGGTGAAAGTACATCCTGATGGACTGTCTGCCGTCGTGGACCGGCCAACCCGCCGCAACCACCGCCGGGACAGCCCACCCCGGCGCGTCCGTCCTGGGTACCGAACCGATACTGGGGTCATGAAACTCAGCCGAACCTCCTCCTGGTTCCTGCTCGCCTTCGGAGTGTGGAGCTGGTTCATCTGGATTTCCTTCGTCCGGAACCTGTGGAAGAACGGCAGCGGCCTGTCCTTCGACACGGCCGGCGACCCGACGGGGTACTTCTGGGTCCACCTTCTCCTTGCGGTGGCTTCCTTTCTCCTGGGGACGGCCGTTGGTGTGATCGGGTTGCGTAGCGTGATGGCTCTGCGTCGGGAATCAAGATGACCGTATTTGTCTTTGTGCTGATCGTCCTGGCGGTTCTCACGCTGCTGGCGTTCGTCCACCGCTGGCTCTGGATCCGGCTGGTCCGCGACACGACGCGCGCGGGCGGCCCGGTCCGCCGCGCGGGCACCGTCGCGGCCTTCGTCCTGCCCGTGCTGGCGGTCGCGGCCCTCACGGCCGGCCGCGCGGGCGCGCCGTTCTGGCTCCAGCGGCTGGTCGCCTGGCCGGGCTTCATGTGGTTGGCGGTGCTGCTCTACCTGACGATGGCCATGCTGGTGGCCGAGGTGGTCCGCCGCGTCTGGCTGCGCCGCCCGGCGCGTACGCCGGAGCCGGCCGCCGGCGTGCCGGAGCGGATGCCGGAGCCCCTGGTCCGCGAGGACGCGGCCCCGGCCGACACCGGCGCCGCCGGCTGCGGACCGGGTGACGTGGCCACGGCCCCGGCGCCGGTCAGCGGAGGCGCTCCGGGCGAGGGCGCCGACGGGGTCACCCGACGGCTGTTCGTGTCGCGGGCGCTCGGCGGCGCGGCCCTGGTGGCCACCGCCGCCACCGTCGGCACCGGCACGTACGGGGTGCTCCGAGGCCCGCGCGTGAAGCGGGTCCAGGTGCCGCTGGCCCGGCTGCCCCGGGCCGCGCACGGCTTCCGCATCGCCGTCGTCAGCGACGTCCACCTCGGCGCCGTCCTCGGCCGGGCCCACGCCCAGCGGATCGTCGACACCGTCAACCGCACGCAGCCCGACCTGATCGCGATCGTCGGGGACCTCGTCGACGGCGACGTCGAGGACCTCGGCCCCGCCGCGGAACCGCTGCGCGGGCTCACCTCCCGGCACGGCACCTTCTTCGTCACCGGCAACCACGAGTACTTCTCCGGCGCCCAGCAGTGGGTCGACCACGTCCGCGAGCTCGGCCTGACCCCGCTGGAGAACGCCCGCCGCGAACTGCCGTACTTCGACCTCGCGGGGGTCAACGACATCGCCGGCGAGACCGAGGGCCACGGCCCGGACTTCGGGGCGGCGCTCGGCGACCGCGACCGCTCCCGTACCTCGGTGCTCCTCGCGCACCAGCCGATCGTGATCGACGACGCCGTCCGGCACGGGGTGGACCTCCAGTTGTCCGGCCACACCCACGGCGGGCAGCTCTGGCCCGGCAAGTACCTCGCCGAGCTGGCCAACCCCACCGTCGCGGGCCTGGAGCGCTACGGCGACACCCAGCTGTACGTGTCCCGCGGCGCGGGCGCCTGGGGGCCGCCGGTCCGGGTCGGGGCGCCGTCCGACATCACCGTCGTCGAACTCGCCTCATACCAGGCCTGACCAGGGCCGACCGGGGCATCGCGACCCTTCCGCCGGCTGATCTTCCGTGATTGGGTGACCGATAGTCGGATACCTAGTTCGAATAGCGGGGTTCAGGGGATGCGGTCTGTCCGCACGAAGATCATCGCGGCGGGTCTGGTCCTGGCCGCCGCGGGCGTCGGCGGGTGGCAGCTGCTGCCCACCGGGGACGACGGCAGGAGGGTGATCCGGGTCGGGACGAGCGACGTCGTCTCGGCGCTCGACCCGGCGGGCGCCTACGACGCCGGCTCCTGGGCCCTGTTCAGCAACGTCTACCAGTCGCTGCTGACCATCAAGGCGGGCTCCGACATCCCCGTCCCGGACGCCGCGTCCTCCTGCAAGTTCGTCGGGCAGAAGCTGACGACCTACCAGTGCGAGCTCCGCCCGGACCTGAAGTTCCCGGGCGGCCGGGCGGTCACGGCCGAGGACGTGAAGTTCTCCTTCGACCGGATCAAGCAGATCAACTCCGAGCAGGGGCCGGCCCCGCTGTTCAACACGCTGGCGTCGGTGAGCGCGGAGGGCGGCACGGTCACCTTCAACCTGTCCGCCCGCGACGCCACCTTCCCGTTCAAGATCGCGACGGGCGCGGCCTCGATCGTCGACAAGGAGAAGTACCCGGCCAAGGCGCTCCGCAAGGGCGACGCGGTCGACGGCACCGGCCCCTACACCCTCGGCGCGTACGAGCCCGGCGCGAGCGCCGAGCTGAAGCCGAACCCGGCGTACAGGGGGCAGGGCAGGCCCGCGCGGGCGAACGTCACCGTCCGGTACTTCAAGGACTCCACCGACCTCGACAAGGCCTGGCGGGAGCGCAAGGTCGAGGTCGCGCACCGCGACATGCCGCCCGAGGTCCTCGCGGGACTGAACCCGGGCCTGAAGGACACCCGCTACCAGGCCTCCGGCGGTACGGAGACCCGCAACCTGGTCTTCGACGTCCGTCCGGGCGCCGCGGCCGAGAAGCCGGCCGTCCGCCAGGCCGTGGCGGCCGTACTGGACCGCTCGAAGATCTCCGGGGGCGTGTACAAGGGCACCGTCACCCCGCTGTACTCCCTCGTCCCGGCGGGCATCGCGGCGCACAGCACGCCCTTCTTCGACGCCTACCCCTCGCCCAACGGGACGCTCGCCCGCAAGCTCCTCAAGGACGCCGGGATCACCGCCGCCGTCCCGCTGACGCTGGGCGTCAACACGCGCGGCGCGAACGTGGCCGAGGCGACGGAGATCAAGCGGCAGCTGGAGTCCACGGGCCTCTTCCAGGTGACCGTCAAGCCCGTCGAGGCGTGGGCCGACTTCCAGAAGGGCTACGCGGCGGGGGAGTACGACGCCTACACGATCGGCTGGATCGCCGACTTCCCGGACGCCGACAACTTCCTCGCCCCGCTGGTCGGCGCGGGGTCCAGCATGAACAACGGCTACTCCGACAAGACCGTCGACGACCTCATCACCCGTACCCAGTCCCACTCGGACCGCGCGGGGGCCGCCGCCGACTTCCGCGAGCTCCAGAAGGTCGTCGCCCAGCAGGTTCCGATGCTGCCGATCTGGCAGAAGAAGGACTACGTCCTGTCCCGCGAAGCCGTCGCCGGCGCGCAGTACCTCTCCGACGGCACGGGCGTGTGGCGCCTGTGGGAGCTGAACTGGCTCTGACGGGCCCGGGTCGCGACCGGCCCCGAACCGTGCCCGCTCAGTCGAGGGCGGGCGTGTCCCCGTGGGCCAGCAGGAGGGTGCGCAGGGCTTCGGCGACGGCGGCGGTCCCGGCGCGCCCCAGCGGGTCCAGCAGCCGGGCGTAGTGCTGGAGATGGGCCTCCATCACCTTTCCGCTGGTCTCCAGGCCCCGTTCCGTGAGCCGGATGCGCACCGAACGCCGGTCGACGTCGTCGCGCACCCGCTCGACGAGCCCCTTGGCCTCCAGCCGGTCGATGCGGTTGGTGATGGCGCCCGAGGTCACCATGGCGGCGGGGATCAGGGCCCCGGCGGTCAACGCGTACGGGGGGCCCGACCGGCGCAGACTGGCCAGGACGTCGAACTCGCCGACCTCCAGGCCGTGCTCCGCCATGAAGGTCTTGAGCTGCTTGTCGATGATCCGGTTCATTCGCTGGATCCGCCCCACCGCCTCCACCGGCCACAGGTCGTCCGTCAGGTCGGGACGCTCCGCGGCCCACTGGCCGATGACGTGGGCCACCATGTCGTTCTCCATGCGGGAAGAATACCTCAACGTTAAGAGACTTGACGTTGAGGCAGTGGGCCTGTTTTTATCTCAACGTTGAGATGATCAATGTTGAGAGAAGCGAGGTCGGGTCCACCCATGTCTGCCACCCACAGCACGAACACCACCGCGGCCACCCCCGCGACCCACGGCGGGCGCACCGCCCCGGCCACCCCCGCGACCGGTGGCGCGAGCACCGGAACCGGCCCCGCGGGCCGCCCCGTTCCCGCCGTCCTGCTCGCCCTGCTGGCCGCGCCCCTGGCCGCCGGGGCCAACGCGCCGGTGCTGATCGTCCCCGACATCGCCGGCTCCCTCGGCGTCCCCGCGGGGTCCGTCGCCCAACTGCTCACCGCTTTCGGCTGGGCCGTGGCCGTCGCCACGCCGCTCCTCGCCGGACTGCTGCGCCACCGCGGCACGGCCGCCCTGCTGCGGCTGTCCGCCGCGCTGGTCCTGGTCGGCGCCCTGACCGTCGTCGTCTCCCCGTGGCTGCCGCTCACCCTGCTCGGCCGCTGCGCCCAGGCCGCGGGCGGCGCCGGGTTCGTCGCCGTGGCCGTCGTCCTCGCCGGAACCGCCCGCCGGATGGGCGTCGTCAGCGCCGGCTTCGGCGTGCTCGGGGCGTCCGGGCCGCTCCTCGGCAGGGTCCTCGCGGAGAGCGCCTCCTGGCGGCTCGCCCTCACCCTTCCGGTGGTCGCCCTGCTCGCCGTCCCGGCCGTCGGCCGCCGCGCCGCCGAGACGCGGGCCGCGTCCGCGCCCGCCCCGGGCCGCTTCGACGCCCGGGGGGCGGCCCTGCTGACCGCCCTCGTCACCGCCCTCGTGCTGCTGGCGACCGCTCCGCTCGCCGCCCTGGGCGCGGCCCTCGTCGCCGCCGCGCTGCTCGTCCTGCACGTACGCCGCCGCCCCGAGGGCTTCGTACCGGTCGCGCTGCTCCGCAAGCCCGTCTTCGTGGGCTCGGCGCTGCTGGCCCTCGCCGTGTCGACGTCCTACTTCACGGTGCTCCTGTCGGTGCCCCGGCTGCTCGCCGACCGCGCCGGCTGGGATCCGGCCGCCGTCGGGACCGGGCAACTCCTCGCGCTGCTGCTCGGATCCGCCCTGTCCTGGCCGCTCGCCGCCGCCTCGGCCCGCATGAGCCGCGCGGCCGTCCGTACCGTCCTGGTCGTGACCGGCGCGGCCTCGGCCCTGACGGCGGTCCTCGCGGACTCGGGCCCGCTGCTGCTGGCCGCCACGACGGCGGGCGTGTTCACCGCCACCGCCGCCAACGCCGTCCTGTCCACGCACGCGGTGGCCGCCGCCCCCGACGCGGGCCGACGGCCGGCTGCCATCGGGCTGTTCACCCTGGCCTACCAGCTCGGGGGCGCCTTCGGTCCGGCCGCCGCGGGCCTCCTGGTGCTCGGGGCGTGACGCCCGCAGAGCCCCGGCCCCCGGCGTCCCGCCTCGGCTACGCCGCCTCGGACCGTCCCGCCTCGGACCGTCCCGCCTCGGACCGTCCCGCCTCGGCTACGCCGCCTCGGGCCCTCCCGCGCCCGCTACGCCTCGTCGGGGTACGGGTCCGAGGCCCGCTTGCCGCGCGCGACCGCCGTCTGGGCCATGCCCGGCAGGAAGTCCGCGAACAGCTCGTGCACCTCGCGCACCAGCGGCCTCAGCACCCGGAACCTGGCCAGGATGATGCCCCGCGTCGTCAGTTGCGCGCCGCGCTCCGCGAGCCGCCTGGTCTTCTGACTGTCCGGCGAGCGGTCGAAGACCCAGTACAGGACCAGCCCCATCTGCGAGAGCCACATCAGCTCCGGCAGGACGTCGGCCAGTTCGTCCGGAACCTTCGTCTTCGCGCCGGCGAGCACCTCGCGGTGCATGTCGATGGCCGCCTTGCGCGCCGGTTCGGATTCCGGCGAGAAGGGGCTGAGCGGGCTCTCCGGGTCCGCCGCGTTCTTGAAGAACTGGGAGGCGAACTCGTGGTACGGCGCCGCGATGTCCAGCCACGACGTCAGTACCCCGGCGAGCCGCTTCTGCAGGTCGGTCTCCTGCTCCAGGATCGGCCGGACGGCCGCCTGGTGGGCCGCGCCGATCCGGTCGTAGAACCCCTGGACGAGGTGTTCCTTCGACTCGAAGTAGTAGTAGGCGTTGCCGACCGAGACCCCCGCCTCCTTGGCGATCCCCCGCATGGTCGTCTTGTCGAACCCGCGCTCCTGGAAGAGCCGGAGCGCGGTTTCGAGGATGAGCGTCCGGGTCTGCTCGCTCTTGGGCGCCTTCTGATCTGTCACGGTGTCCGACCTTATCGGGGTGCGGGGCACTGCTCGTCACAGAGTGGCTCCCCGGGCTCCGCTCCGGGGTTCGTCCGTACCGCGTGCCGTACGGCCGAGGCCGCGTGCATGGCCGCCTTGGCGAAGGGCCGGCCGGCCGGTGTGGCCAGCCAGTTCGCCCTCGGCCGGTGCTCCACGAGCGCCCACAGGCAGACGATGAAGGCATCCGTACCGCTCCAGACCTGCCCCTTGTCGCCGACCACCGTGATGTCGCGGAGGGTCGCCGCGTGGTCCAGCCGGGGGAAGCGGCGCCGCGCCTCGTAGGACGCGGCCGGTACGAGCCGCAGCGGTACGAGGCAGCGCTGCGTGAGCAACCAGTGCCGGATGTGCACGCAGACCGGGCAGTTGGCGTCGTAGAGGACGGTCAGGTGCCGGACGGGCGCCGACGACGGTCCCATCGCTCAGACCCCGGTCTGCGGGGTCCACCCCTGCGGGGCGACGGGCGGGGTGTGCTGACGCTCCATGACGCCCCGGCGGCGCATCTTGTTGAGCACCCACACGTTCCCGAGGTGCATGACGCCGAGCACCAGCAGGACGACGCCCAGCTTCACCGACAGCGCCTCGAAGAGGTCGCGGGCCGCGCGGATGTCCTCGCTCGACCGCAGGTACAGGGTCACGAACCCGATGTTCACGAGGTAGAAGCCGACCACCAGGAGCTGGTTGACGGCGTCGGCGAGCTTCTCGTTCCCCTGGAGCACGTCGCCTATGAAGACCCGGCCGTTGCGGCTGAGCGTACGGGCCACCCAGACGGTGAGCCCGATGCTGATGAGCAGGTAGATGACGTACGCGACCACGGTGAGGTCCATTGCCCCAGCCCCTTTGAACGTGTTCAACTGCTGACGTCCCTGACTGTAGACCTCTTTTTGAACAGGTTCAAGCAGAGTTTTGAACAAGTTCAGGGATGCGCGTCACCCACCTGCCCGCCCCGCCTCCGAGCGCGGTCCTACCGGGCCGGCCGCCCGAGGAAGTCGAGCAGCAGGGCGGTGGTCTCCCGGGGGCGCTCCAGCGACGGCAGGTGCCCCGCCCAGGGCAGTTCGCGGTGCTCGGCGCCCGGGACGAGGCCGGGCAGATCGGCCGGGATGCGGCGGTAGTCGGGGAGGTCGTGGGCGCCGCCGATCGCCAGCACCGGTACGGTCACGGCGCCCAGGTCGATCGCGGGCTCCGGGAGTTCGTGGCCGCCGGAGTCGGCCAGGGACCCCTTGATGTTGCCCAGTTCCATCGCCCGTACGGCGGCGTGCGCGGCCGCGTCGGCGTCCGGGCCGAGCCAGGTGCGGGAGGCCAACTCCGCCGCGCCCTCGAGGTCCCCGGTGGCCAGCAGGGCGTCCGTGGCCTCGCCGTACGCGCGCACCTCCGGCCCGTCCGGCGACAGCCCGGGCCGGCCCGGGCACAGCAGCGCCAGCCGCGAGGCCCGCTCGGGGTGCAGGGCGGCGATCCGCAGGGAGATCCGGCCGCCGTAGGAGGAGCCGACGAACGAGGCGCGCCGGATGTCGAGTTGGTCGAGCAGCGCCAGGACGTCGCCGTGGTCGCTGTACGGGGCGTCGGCGGCGGGGGACTGCCCGCAGGTACGGAAGTCCGCGCGGACGACCCGGAAACCGGCCTCGGCGAGCGGCCCCCACTGGGGGTCCCACATGCGCCGGTCGCAGACGGAGGAGTGCAGCAGGACCACGGCGGGCGCGTCGACGGGCCCGGTCACGTCATGAGAAAGGATCATCTCGTGATCCTCGCGTGGCCGCAGCCCCCGTCGCCACCGCCTTTCCACGGGTCCCCGCAGGCCGGCGGTGGTTCGGGCGGGCGGCCGTTCGGACGGGCGGAACGGACCTCAGATGCTCATGGACCGGGCGTAGTTGAGCTGCCCCATGACCCACTGCATGGCGTAGGGGTCGCTCGCCGGGATCATCGTGGAGTGGTGGCGGCCGCCGCTCGTCACCGTGACCTGGATGTACCCGGTGGTGACCTTCTCCTTCATCAGCAGGAACAGCAGGCCGATCAGGCAGAACAGGGCGAAGACGATGGCCAGCACGATCGCGTGCGTCGGGATCTTCTCCTCCGTCCGCGAGAAGTCGGTGGCGTTCCACATCGCGCCCCGCAGCGGCATCGACCCCGAGGGCGTGATGATCTGATCGCCCGCGATGGTGATGTCGCCCAGCGTGAACGAGCCGCCCATCGGGCCGGGGACGGGGGCGGGCAGGCCCGCGCCCATGGTCGGCTGGTAGGGCGGCGGCGTGGTCGGATAGGGCTGCGGGTAACCGTAACTGGGCTCGCCCGGGCCCCACGTGTAGTCACCCGGTCCGGGCTGCCCGCCCGGCCCGCCCGCATACGGATTCGGCTGCTGCTCACTCATACGGCCGATCTTTCCACAGCCGCCCGCCCCTCCGTACCCGTCCGCAGGGGCGCTTCGGGGCGCTCGGAGCCGCCGCGACGACGGCCGGGACGCGCGGAGGCCCGCACCCCTGAGGGGGTACGGGCCTCCGGCGCGGCGACGGGGAGGATCAGAAGCGGCGCGTGATGAGCGCGCGCTTGACTTCCTGGATCGCCTTCGTGACCTCGATGCCTCGCGGGCACGCGTCGGTGCAGTTGAAGGTCGTGCGGCAGCGCCACACGCCGTCCTTGTCGTTCAGGATCTCCAGCCGCTGCTCACCGGCCTCGTCGCGCGAGTCGAAGATGAAGCGGTGCGCGTTGACGATCGCCGCCGGGCCGAAGTACTGGCCGTCGTTCCAGAACACCGGGCACGAGGACGTGCACGCGGCGCACAGGATGCACTTGGTGGTGTCGTCGAAGCGCTCGCGGTCCTCGGCGGACTGCAGGCGCTCGCGCGTCGGCTCGTTGCCCTTGGTGACCAGGAACGGCATGACGTCCCGGTACGCCTGGAAGAAGGGCTCCATGTCGACGACGAGGTCCTTCATCACCGTGAGGCCCTTGATGGCCTCGACGGTGATCGGCTTCTCCGGGTTGATGTCCTTGATCAGCGTCTTGCAGGCGAGCCTGTTCTTGCCGTTGATCCGCATCGCGTCGGAGCCGCAGATGCCGTGCGCGCACGAGCGACGGAAGGTCAGCGTGCCGTCGAGGTCCCACTTGATCTTGTGGAGACCGTCGAGCACGCGCTCCTTCGGGTCGATCTCGACCTGGAAGTCCTGCCAGGTCGACTCCTCCGAGACCTCCGGGTTGAACCGGCGGATCCGGAACGTCACCGTGATGAACGGCGAGGCGGCGGCCGCCGCCTCCATCTGGTCCGTCTTGGACAGGGTCGGGGTGGCCATCAGTACTTACGCTCCATCGGCTGGTAGCGGGTGACGACGACGGGCTTGTAGTCCAGCCGGACGGTGTCCTTGGCGTCCTTGCCCTCGCCGACGACCTCGCGGTACGCCATGGTGTGGCGCATGAAGTTGACGTCGTCGCGGTTCGGGTAGTCCTCGCGGTAGTGACCGCCGCGGGACTCCTTGCGCGCGAGCGCGGACACGGCCATGACCTCGGCCAGGTCGAGCAGGTTGCCCAGCTCGATGGCCTCCAGCAGGTCCGTGTTGAAGCGCTTGCCCTTGTCCTGGACGGAGACGTTCTTGTAGCGCTCGCGCAGCTCCGCGATCTTGTCGACCGCGGTCTTGATGGTCTGTTCCGTACGGAACACCATCACGCAGGCGTCCATCGTCTCCTGGAGCTCCAGACGCAGGTCGGCGACCCGCTCGTGGCCCGTGGAGTCGCGCAGCTGCTCGACCAGGTCGGCGACCTGCTGCGCCGGGTTCTCCGGGAGGGCGACGAAGTCGTGGGCGTGCGCGTACTTCGCCGCGGCGATGCCCGAGCGCTTGCCGAACACGTTGATGTCCAGCAGCGAGTTCGTGCCCAGACGGTTCGCGCCGTGCACGGACACGCAGGCGACCTCGCCGGCCGCGTACAGGCCGGGGACGACGGTGGTGTTGTCGCGCAGGACCTCACCCTCGACGTTGGTCGGGATGCCGCCCATGGCGTAGTGCGCGGTGGGCTGGATCGGGATCGGGTCCGTGTACGGCTCGATGCCGAGGTACGTACGGGCGAACTCGGTGATGTCCGGGAGCTTCGCGTCGAGCTGCTCCGGCGGAAGGTGCGTCAGGTCCAGGTACACGTGGTCACCGGCGGGACCGCAGCCGCGGCCCTCACGGATCTCCGTGTAGATGGAGCGCGAGACGACGTCACGGGACGCGAGGTCCTTCATGACCGGCGCGTACTTCTCCATGAAGCGCTCGCCGTCCTTGTTGCGGAGGATGCCGCCCTCACCGCGGGCGCCCTCCGTCAGCAGGATGCCCATGCGCCAGATGCCCGTCGGGTGGAACTGGAAGAACTCCATGTCCTCCAGCGGCAGGCCCCGGCGGTAGCAGGCCGCCTGGCCGTCACCGGTGAGGGTGTGCGCGTTGGAGGTCACCTTGAAGAACTTGCCGGTGCCGCCGGAGGCGTAGATGACGGACTTCGCCTGGAACACGTGGATCTCGCCGGTGGCGAGCTCGTACGCGACCACGCCGGCCGACTTCGTGACGCCGTCCTCCTCGACCAGGAGCTGGTCCAGGACGTAGAACTCGTTGAAGAACTCCACGCCCTCCTTGACGCAGTTCTGGTACAGCGTCTGGAGGATCATGTGGCCGGTGCGGTCCGCGGCGTAGCAGGACCGGCGGACCGGCGCCTCGCCGTGGTTGCGGGAGTGGCCGCCGAAGCGGCGCTGGTCGATGGTGCCGTCCGGGGTGCGGTTGAACGGCAGGCCCATCTTCTCCAGGTCGAGGACCGCGTCGATGGCCTCCTTCGCCAGGATCTCGGCGGCGTCCTGGTCGACCAGGTAGTCACCGCCCTTGACCGTGTCGAAGGTGTGCCACTCCCAGTTGTCGTCCTCCACGTTGGCCAGCGCGGCAGCCATGCCGCCCTGCGCGGCGCCCGTGTGGGAGCGGGTGGGGTAGAGCTTCGTCAGCACGGCGGTGCGGCTGAGCTTCGTCGCCTCGATGGCGGCGCGCATGCCGGCGCCACCTGCGCCGACGATGACGGTGTCGTACTTGTGGATCTTCATGGGATTCGCCTCAGCCCCGTTGCCTAGCGGATGTTCGGGTCGAAGGTGAAGATCACCAGCGTGCCCAGAAGGATGGTGAACACCGTGGCGGTGTAGAGCAGGCCCTTCAGCCACAGCCGCGTGTTGGCGCGCTCCGCGTAGTCGTTGATGACGGTACGCAGACCGTTCGCGCCGTGCAGCATGGCCAGCCACAGCATCAGCAGATCCCAGATCTGCCAGAAGGGGGACGCCCAGCGGCCGGCCACGAAGGCGAAGCCGATCTTGGAGACGCCGCCGTCCAGCACCAGCTGGA
The DNA here is from genome assembly GCF_042893755.1 of Streptomyces sp. NPDC001568. NCBI lineage: Bacteria > Bacillati > Actinomycetota > Actinomycetes > Kitasatosporales > Streptomycetaceae > Streptomyces > Streptomyces sp. NPDC001568. Next base: position 201,405 of record NZ_JBIAVF010000001.1, read on the forward strand.
TCACCAGGTGGCCGATGACGAGGACGACGAGCACGATGCCCGAGAGGCGCATGAAGAGCCACGCGACCATCTCGAAGTTGCCCCGGGTCGAGCGCGGGGTCTTGCTGGTCCGCTTGCGCGGGGCCTCGATGTACGGCGCCGGGTTGTCGACGTCGTAGAGGGACACGCCCTCCACGTCGCCGATGCCCTTTTCGAAAGAAGTGTCAGAAGACATGCGTGTCACTTCCCGAACAGTTCGAGGTAGGCGTGGCCCAGGACGGGGTAGAGCGCCCCGACCATCAGCACGACCCAGATGCCCACGACGGACCAGAGCATCTTCTTCTGGTGACGGGGACCCTGGGACCAGAAGTCCACAGCGATGACACGGAGACCGTTGAGCGCGTGGAACAGGATTGCGGCGACGAGGCCGTACTCCAGCAGCGCGACGATCGGAGTCTTGTAGGTAGCCACGACATCGTCGTACGCCTCGGGGGAGACGCGGACGAGAGCGGTGTCGAGGACGTGTACGAACAGGAAGAAGAAGATGAGGACGCCGGTGACTCGATGAGCCACCCAGGACCACATTCCTTCCCGGCCGCGGTACAACGTTCCAGCCGGCACGGAAAACCCTCCGGAAGCGGGGCGGGGGCCAGCCGGCTTCTTTGTCGGTCGGGCCCGGCCGGGTACGGTCCTCCGGCCCCGGACATCGTAGCGACGCTTTGTCGGTTCCCTTGCGCGGGGGCCATCGGTGTGATCAAACAGGCACGGACGGACTATCCCACAGGGGCGAATAGCCCGAAATCAGCCTCATATGGTCCACCGTCGGCGACCGTCCCGGTCGAGCCGTCGAGCAGCGAGGGCAGCCTGTCCAGCAGGCGGACGAGCCGGCCGCGGGCGACCAGGCGCAGTTCCTCGGCCGAGATCGAGCGTTCCTCGTCGATCTCGTGAGCCATTCTGCGGCGGATCGCGGCCAACAGCTGGTCGACCTGCTCCTCCGGCGGGTGGCCGTCCAGACAGATCACGAAGGCGTGCCGGAAGGTGCGCTCGTACTCGGCGCGGGCCGCGTCGAGCGCCAGCATCGCCGCGTACGGGGCCCCGTGCCCGAGTTCCGCCGAGGTCTCCGCGGCCAGCGCCTCGGTCAGGTCGGCCTGGGACATGTCGTACGAGGCCTCCTCCGCGGCGGCGAGCAGCGAGGCGGTGTCCGGGTAGGGGCGGTGGGTGGCCACGCGGTGCGCCCAACGCCGGCTGCCGCAGCAGTGCAGCAGCGCCGCCTGGGCGGCTTCGGGGGCCAGGGAGTTGAACCGCACCAGCCCGGAACCGGAGGCTGTGCCGCGGACCTGTGCCGGAAGGTGGCTGGACAGCGGAGTTCTCCTCGGGGCGCGGCGCGGGTGTACCGCCACGCTAGCGATCTCCCCGGGAGAGTGTCGTACCCGTGCGGAGATTTCACCCGGAAGTGAGCCGAAAGGATGAGTTGTACCGCGACGGGCCGGCCGTCCGGCGATGTCCCCCGGTGTCCGGAGGTGTCCGGCGGTGATCCGTGGCCGGATCCGGCGGGTGCGCTCGGGGGCACGCGGGAGGATGTGCGAAGGAGGAGGACGACCGAGGCCGCCACCCCCCACAGGAGAGGCCCCGGTCGCCATCCGATACGGACTCGTGCGACAAGCCCGTACCCCTGTCAGCGCCGCGAGTGCGTTTTGTGTCACACCCCGCTCCGCGCAGGGTTGGTTGCAGGTTGTACAACTCGTGGACGAGAGGTGCTGGAAAGCCGTAACGTGCGGATTTGCGCCACACGTACAGGACAGTGAACGGGTTGGGGACTTTGCTGGGGGACGACGCGGAGCTGACCGCCGCGGTGCTCGCGGCACAGGACGGCGACGAGAACGCGTTCCGGACTGTGTACCGCGCCGTGCACCCGCGCCTGCTCGGATACGTACGCACGCTCGTCGGCGACGGCGACGCGGAGGACGTGACGTCCGAGGCCTGGCTGCAGATCGCCCGCGACCTCGACTCCTTCACCGGGGACGCCGACCGCTTCCGCGGCTGGGCCGCCCGCATCGCCCGCAACCGGGCCCTCGACCACATCCGGATGCGCGGCCGTCGACCCGCCATAGGTGGCGACGAGAGCGAACTCACCGGCCACGCCGCCGACAGCGACACCGCGGGCGCCGCGATGGAGGCGCTGTCCACCGGCAGCACCATGGCGCTGATAGCCCAGCTCCCGCAGGACCAGGCCGAGGCCGTCGTCCTGCGCGTGGTGGTCGGCCTCGACGCGAAGAGCGCGGCCGAGACCCTGGGCAAGCGGCCCGGCGCGGTCCGCACCGCCGCACACCGGGGACTGAAGAGACTCGCGGAACTGCTGGGCCATCCCGAAAACGAAACGGAATCCGGCCTCCGCGTCGGCCATAATGCCGATGACCAGGCAAGGGAGCGCGATCTGGACGCCGTACCGGCGCAACGCGGCCGCGCCGGGGGCCTCGTAGAACAAACCGGTGTGACGCATTCACGTTGGCGGACGCAGAAGGACATGTGATGGCCGACGAGCACAACGGGTGGCTGGACGCAGCCGCGGCGGACAGGTTGCTGGGCGGAGAACCCGCCGGCCCGGCCGGACCGGGCGCCGATCCGCGGGACCGCGCCGCCGAGGCCCGGCTGCGCGCCGCCCTGGACTCCCTCGACATGCCCGCGCGGCCCGGCCGGGAACTGCCCGGCGAGGAGGCCGCCCTGGCCGCCTTCCGCGCGGCGCGCGGTACGGCCCCGGCCCCGCGCCCCACCCCTGCGGCACCCACCCCCGCGGCACCCACCCCCGCCGCCCACGAACCCCTGATCTCCCTCACCCCGGTGCCCCACGTACGGATCCCCGCGCCGCGGCGTACGAGCACCCCGGTCCGCTTCGGTCTCGCGGCGGCCCTGGCGGGCGTCGCGGTGGGCGGGATCGCGGCCGTCGCGAGCAGCGGCCTGCTGGACCGGGAGGCCCGGCACACCGCGGGCCCCGGGCCGGCCGTCTCGGTCAGCGCCGACACCGACCGCCCCGCCGGCGGGGGGAGCGAGGAGCCCGCCCCGCTCATCCCGCGTCCGGACCCCACCACCCCGCTGCGCGGCGACGGCTTCGTGGCCTCCCCGGGCACCTCGCGGATGCCGGGCACGGACAGCCGTACGACCCCGGGCACCACCTCGGGCAGCGGTTCCGCGTCCCACTTCCCCGGCGGCGGCGCGGGCACCGGCATGAGCACCAGCACCGGATCCGGCGCGAACGGGACCGCGGAGGCCGGCCGAGAACCGTTCACCGACCGGACCGGCAAGCCGGACGCGGGCGCCGGCAGCGCCGGCGGCGGCAAGGACCGCGACCGTGACCGGCAGGCGCGGGCGGCCGACCTGTGCGAGGACTACCGCGCGGGCCGCATGAACGACGACCGCCGCTCGCGCCTCAGCAAGCTCGCCGGGGCCCTCGCGAAGATCCCCCGGTACTGCGAGTTCGTCCTGGACGGCCCCCGGGACGGCCTCCCGCAGGGCGGTTGGGACGGGCCCGGTGGCGAGGTCCTGAAGGTCCCGGCGCCCACCACCGGGGACCCGGCCCCGGGCGTCTCGCTCGGCTCCCGCAACCGTCGCTGACCCGGCCCCCGCACCGCCGGCAACGGCTCCGCACACCCCCCAGTAACACTTTTCGAACCGCCGGCGCAGTACATAACGAGCCGACTGGTCATCGGCCGCGCATGAGCCGGGGTTCCCCCCGTACCCCTGGGCTCTGCGCAACCGGCGCGGGCGGGGCACGTTCCCCCGGCCCTGCCCGCGCCCTCAACTTCCCGCCCGGTGGATCACCGGGCGCGGTTCACCCCCGAAGGCTCGCCCCCGGCGCTCCGCCCCCGGGGGCCCACCGGCAGCGGATCACCAGTAGACGACGACCTTGTCGCCCACCTGCACCTGCTCGAACATGGCCGACAGCCTGGCCATGTCACGGACGTTGACGCAGCCGTGCGAGGCCCCGCTGTAGCCGCGGTTCGCGAAGTCCTGCGAGAAGTGCACCGCCTGGCCCTGGCTGAAGAACATCGAGTACGGCATCGACGTGTGGTAGAGCGTCGACGTCCACTTCCGCTCCTTGCGGTCCACCTTGAACAGGCCCTCGCGGGTCGGGGTGTTCTCCGACCCGAAGCGCACGTCCATCGACGAGACCACCTTGCCGTCGATCATCCAGGCGAGGGTGCGGCTCTCCTTGCTGATGCACATGACCCGGCCCTCCATGCAGCGCGGGTCCGGGGCGGCGAGCTCGTTGCTGGTCGGCGGGCGCAGCTCCTCCTCGGTCGGCGGCTTGCTGAGGCTCTGGACCTTCTGCCAGGTGGCCTCGTCGACCGCGCCCGTCGCCGGGAGCCCGTTGTTCGACTGGAACGTCTTGACCGCGGCCGTGGTCTTCGACCCGTAGAAGCCGGTGGGGGCCACCGACACCAGCTTGAGCTGCCGCAACCTGGCCTGGAGTTCGCGGATCCGGTCGCTCTCGTCGCCGTTCGCCATGATCGGCTTCGCGCCACCCTGCGCCGACGGCTGCCCGGCCGAGGCCGAGGTGCCGGGCGCGGGCGAGGACCCGCCGCCGCCCGGCTTGTTGTCCGGCCCGGACGGGGAGGCCGCCGGCGCCGATGCGGACGAGCCCGGTGCGGCCGGAGCGGAGCCCTGCGGGCCGCAAGCGGTCGCGGCGAGCGCGACCGATGCGGCCAGGCCGAGCGTACGGATCATGACTTTCTGGCGGTACATCGCGGTCCCCCGATTTCAACGTCGTGTGTATGCAAGTGATGCTTCGGGGGCGCGGAGAGTTGCGGAGGGTTCCGGGATGTTGCGCCATTGTGACCGGAGGCCGTCGAGGGACGGTTGTACCAGCCCCCGGACCCGTCGGCGCCGCGGCGCCCCGACGGCCCTCGCGGGCCCCCCGTACCAACCGGTGAAACCCACTGGCGGTACAGGTGTGTTCCTGTGGGACACTCCTGCCCATGCTGGGTGTCACAGACCTTCCTACGTACCTCGCCGGCCTGGTGCTGATCGTTCTGCTGCCGGGGCCGAACTCGCTCTACGTGCTGTCCGTCGCCGCGCGCAGCGGGGTGAAGGAGGGCTACAAGGCGGCCTCCGGGGTGTTCACCGGGGACACCGTCCTCATGGTGTTGACCGCGGCCGGCGCGGGCGCGCTGCTCCAGGCGAGCCCGCTGGTGTTCACCGTCGTGAAGTTCCTCGGCGCCGGCTACCTGGGCTGGCTGGCGGTCGGCATGATGCGGGCCGCGTGGGGCATGTGGCGCGACCGCAAGGCCCACCAGGAGGAGCTGCTGGCGGGCGAGCAGCCGACGGGCGCCGTCGAGCGGCCCTACCGGCGGGCGTTGGTGGTCAGCCTGGTCAACCCCAAGGCGATCCTGTTCCTGCTGTCGTTCTTCGTGCAGTTCGTGGATCCCGGCTACGCGTACCCGGCGCTGTCGTTCCTGCTGCTGGGCGTGGTGTCGCAGCTGGTGAGCTTCGTGTACCTGTCGACCCTGATCTTCACCGGGACCCGGCTGTCTGCCGCCTTCCGCCGCCGCAAGCGCCTCTCGGCGGGGGCGACCTCGGCGGCGGGCGTGCTCTTCCTGGGCTTCGCCGCCAAGCTCGCCACCAGCTGAGCGGGCGGCCCTGCGGGTACGGGCGCCGGCTTCGCTACGGCCGCCCGCCGGCCACCCCCGCGAACCGGCGGCGCAGGCGGTGCGCCACCCGGCGCACGGCCGGGCTGCGCGGCAGGAACGCCAGCCGGGCGGGGACCCCGCCCGGCAGGCCCAGCGCGGTCAGCCGGCGGCGCTTGAAGTACCGCCGGGTGGTGTCGTCCAGGTTCCGGGCCAGGTAGCGCTCGGCGTCCGCGCGGCGCTCCGCGAGCACCTTCGGTTGCATGGTGAACCCGACCGCGGTGACGAGGGCCGACAGGTCGGCCGGCGCCGGCTGCGCGGAGCCGGCCGCACCGGGGGCCGCCGCCCCCGTCGCCAGGTCCGGGACCAGCGCGTCCACCAGCGTCAACGGGATCCGGTTGCTGTTCTGGTACGGGCTCAGCCGGGCCAGAACCTCGCCCGTCCCGGTGCGGGCCACCGGGATCCCGTACAGCGCCCGGGCCGTCAGCAGGCCCGTCGAGAAGCAGCCCACGACCAGGGCCGGGCGCAGCTGTTGGTACAGGGTCTCGGCCAGCACCGGGGCGTCCAGCACCGTCAGGCGCGCCCCCAGGCGCGCGGCCTCCGCCTCCGCCCCCCGGGAGTAGGTCGCGGGGGCGCTGGGATGCGGTTTGAAGACCAGGTCCCGGTGGCCGCGTGCGAAGGCGCCCCGCACCATGTCGACGTGCAGTTCCTCCTCCTGCGCCGGGGTCAGCAGCTCCAACGCGGAGAGGTACTGGCCCAACAGCAGGGCGGGGCCCCCTCCGTCCGCCGCGGGCCCCCGCCCCCCGCGCGGTTCGGCCGGTTCCGCGAGTTCCGCCAGTTCCGCCAGCACCTTGAGGACGGCCGTCGCCGGCACCACCTCCGCCGGCACCCCGAACTCGGTCAGCAGCAGCGGCGCCAGGCCGGGTACGAGGTCCAGGTGCAGGACGCGCCGCACCCGCATGCCGATCTGCGGATCGAGCCGGAAGCGGGTCGGACCGTAGGACATCAGCCCGTCCGCGTACACCTCCACCGCGGCGCCCGGGAAGAGCCGGCACAGGCTCTGCGCGGGCGGCACCTGGAGGGACTCCACGATCAGCTCGACCCGGTCCTCGCCGAGCCCCCACAGGGCGCGCAGTTGGCGTTCCCAGAGCGGGACGTCCTCGGGGCGCGGCGCCCAGGTGCTGGGGTGCTGCGGCGCGATGACGGCGTTCCAGTCGCGCACCTCGTCGAAGCGGGTCCGCAGCGCGGCGAAGCCGGGCAGGGCGGGCAGGCCCGGGGTGATCTCCGGGGTGGGGGAGTGGTTGCTGGTCAGCAGGATGCGGCGGCCGGCCGGGGGGAGGGCGCCGGAGTCGAGGGCGGCGGCGAGCGTGGCCGTCCCGTAGAGGGTCGAGGCGAGGAAGACCTGGGTGACTCCGCCGCCGTTCACGCGGCGGCTCCCGAGGTCCGGGCGGCGCCGCCGGGGCGCGCCGGTGTGCGGCGGCGGAGCTTGCGCAGGAGGGCCGAGCGTTCGGCGTCCATCGAGGCGAGGGTGCGCTCCAGTACCGCCCGGGGCATGCGGTCGAGCGCGTCCGCGCTCATCGACCGGAGTTTTTTGGCCACGGCCGGTTCGAACCTTTCGATGGACCCGATATGGTGCGCGATAATCGCGCAATAGGTTCGAACCGCTTTGTGGATCAAGAGTTCGGATTCCGGGTCGGCGGCCGTGTCCGCCAGGACCTGATCGAATGCGCGGATGAAATCGAGCTGTCGTTCGTCGCCGATCTGCGTCAAGGACGTGGAAATGCCGCGCCGATAGAAGATCCCGGGCATTCCGACCGCGGCGAAGGACCGCGCCTCCCGGTGCAGCCGCCAGATCCACGGCCGGTCCTCGGCGGTGCGCAGTCCGTCGGTGAAGTGCAGCAACCCCCGGTCCAGCAGCCGCCGGTGGTACATCCCGGCCCAGGCGTACGGGTAGTCCACCGAGGTGGCCCGCGAGACCGGCAGGATCCCCGCGCGCGGATCGGCCGGCACGCCCTGCGGCCCGTACGGAACGCGCTGCACGCTCCGGGTCCGGCCCGTCACCTGAACGTGGTCGGTACGGACGAAGTCGCAGTTCAGGGCCTCGATGGCGGCCAGTGTGCGGGCGAGGTGCCCCGGCTCCAGCCAGTCGTCGCCGTCCAGGAAGGTGATGTACTCCCCGCGCGCCGCGTCCAGACCTGTGTTCCGCGCCGAGGCCAACCCGCCGTTGCGGTCGCGTCTGAGGTGCACCGCCCCGGGCAGCGCGACGGCCGCCCGTTCCAGCAGCTCGGGCGTCCCGTCCGTGGAGCGGTCGTCGACCAGCAGGAACTCGAAATCCTCACGGGCGTTCAGTTCGAGACTCTTCAGGGCATCCGGTGCGTATGTCTGCACGTTGTAGAACGGCACGACGACAGAGAGCTTGAGCACCTGCGAGACAATAGGGGGCGGCGCGGCATTCACCATGGCCCGTACGCGGATTCCATGTGAACGACGGGCGGCGGGCGCGTTAACCCGCACGCTTTCGCATTTCGTCGACGGGTTGTTAACCCACCGTTGTGCGTTCGTTGGGCCGAACACCGGAAATGCGGAATAGCTTCTGCCGGGTGCCAGTGCCACTCAGCAGCAGTCGCCGAACCGATCTCCGCATCGCCGTCATCGCCGATTCCGATACGCGGTGGAAATGGGGCGCGCTCACGGCCCGCCGCCTCGCCCCCGACCCGGAACACCGCCGGGTCACCGGCTACCTGTTGCGCGGCCGGGCCACCCCCACGCCGCGTCAGCTCGGTGAGGTCGGGGTCGCGACGGACGGCCTGCCGACCGAGGTGACCTGCGCGGAGTTCCTCGACGCCCTCCGGAGCGAACGCTACGACGTGGTCGTCCTCGCCCTCGTCGGCGGCGCCGTCCAAGCCGTCCTGCACGGCGTCCGCGCCCTGTGGCCGGGCCCGGCAGGCCGGCCCGTCCTCGTCACCGGGTACGTCGGCGTCGTCTACGAGAAGCTCGCCGACGGACTGCTGCTGCGGCACGGCGCCGACCTCGTCCTCGCCAACTCCCGCCACGACGCCGGTCGGTTCCGCGCCGTGTACGAAGGCGTCGGCGCCGACCCGGACGCCGTCACCGAGACCGCCCTGCCCTTCCTCGGCGGCGCCCCGTACGCCCCCGCGGGCGACCGCGCCCACACCGTCGTCTTCGCGGTGCAGCCCTCCGTCCCCGAAAGCCGCGCCGACCGTACGTACCTCCTGGAGCGGGCCGCCGGGCACGCCCGGCTCCACCCGGGCCGCGAGGTGCTGATCAAGCTGCGCAGCAAGCCGGGGGAGCACACCACGCACCTGGAGGAGCACCCCTACCAGCGCCTCGCCGAACGGCTCCCCGGCGGCCTGCCGGCCAACTGCCGCCTGGTGTACGGGAACATGGGCGAGGTCCTGGACGCCGCCGACCTGCTGGTCACGGTCTCCTCCACCGCCGCCCTGGAGTCCCTGCACCGGGGCATCCCGACCGCCGTGCTGACCGACCTCGGCATCCGCGAGGCGCTCGGCAACCACCACTTCCTCGGCTCCGGCTCCCTGACCTCCTGGGACCGCCTCGACGAGGGCCTGCTGCCGCGGGCCGATCCGCACTGGCTCGCCGCCCAGGGCGTCACGACCCACCCGCCGGGCACCGACCCGACGCCGGACGAGGTCCCCGACGCCCACGCCGCCGCCCGGGCCCGGCTCGCCGAACTGCTCTCCCGCGACCGGCTCCCCGCCGTCGCCCCGTACTACACCGCCGCCACCGCGCCCGGGTACCTCCCCGGCATCCTGGCCCGCCACCACCTCGACGTCGACGGCGCCCCGCTCCCCGGGGCCGCCCGCCGGTCGGCCGCCGGGTCCGGTCCGCGCCGCTGGCTGCGCGCCCGCCTGCGCGAGGGCGCCCGCGGCGCCTACCGGCACGGCGTCCAGCGCGTCGCCCCCGCCATCCGCCGGCTGGGGGAGCTGTGAGGGTCCTCGCGGTCATCCCGGCCCGGGGCGGCTCCAAGGGGGTGCCGGGGAAGAACACCGCCCCGGTCGGCGGGGTACCGCTGGTCGCCCGCGCCGTCCGCGCCTGTCTGGCCGCGCCCACCGTGACCGACGTCGCCGTCTCCACCGACTCCGACGCCGTCGCCGTCGCCGCCCGCGCCGCCGGGGCCGTGGTGATCCGCCGACCGGCCGCGATCTCCGGGGACACCGCGAGCAGCGAGGCCGCGGTCCTGCACGCCCTCGACGCCTTCGACGCCTCGGACGCCTCGGACGCCTCGGAGGAGGGCCGCGCCGCTTCCGTGGACGTGGTGGTCCTGGTCCAGTGCACCAGCCCCTTCCTGACGCCCTCGGACGTCGAGTCCGTGGCCGCCGCCGTCGCGTCCGGGGCGGCCGACTCGGCCCTGACCGCCGCCCCGTTCCACGGGTTCCTCTGGCGTCCGGGGCCCGACGGCGCCGGGTCGGGGGTCAACCACGAGGCCGCGTACCGGCCCCGCCGCCAGGACCGTCCCGCGGAACTGCTGGAGACCGGCGCCGCCTACGCCATGTCCGTACCCGGCTTCCGCGCCGCCCGGCACCGCTTCTTCGGGCGGACCCTGCCCGTCGCCGCCGACCCGGCGCGGGTCCTGGAGATCGACGACCCCCACGACCTCGCCCGCGCCCGCCTCCTCGCCCCCCTCTTCGACACCCCCACGGCTGCGGCCGAGCTTGCCGAACCCCCGGCGCCCGCCGGGACCCCGCGCACCGAACGAAGGGCCACACCCGCCATGACCGTCACCCCCGACTCCCGCCTGCGCAGCTTCGGTTCGCGTACCGCCGGCCCCGGCCGGCCCGTCTACGTCGTCGGTGAGATCGGCATCAACCACAACGGCGACCTCGGCTCCGCCTTCGCCCTGATCGACGCCGCCGCCGACGCCGGTTGCGACGCCGTCAAGTTCCAAAAGCGCACCCCGGAGATCTGCACCCCGCGCGACCAGTGGGACATCGAACGCGACACCCCCTGGGGCCGGATGACGTACATCGACTACCGCCACCGCGTCGAGTTCGGCGAGGCCGACTACCTCGCCATCGACGCGCACTGCGCCAAGCGCGGCATCGACTGGTTCGCCTCCCCGTGGGACACCGAGGCCGTCGCCTTCCTGGAGAAGTTCGACCCGCCCGCCCACAAGGTGGCCTCCGCCTGCCTCACCGACGACGAACTGCTGCGCACCCTGCGCGCCACCGGACGCACCGTCGTCCTGTCCACCGGCATGTCCACCCCGAAGCAGATCCGGCACGCCGTCGAGGTGCTCGGCAGCGACAACATCCTGCTCTGCCACGCCACTTCCACGTACCCGGCCAAGGCCGAGGAGCTCAACCTGCGGGTCATCAACACCCTCCAGGAGGAGTACCCGAACGTGCCCATCGGCTACTCCGGCCACGAGACGGGCCTCCAGACCACCCTGGCCGCCGTCGCCCTCGGCGCCGGCTTCGTCGAACGGCACATCACCCTGGACCGGGCGATGTGGGGCTCCGACCAGGCCGCCTCCGTCGAACCCGGCGGCCTCACCCGCCTCGTCCGTGACATCCGCACCATCGAGACCGCCCTCGGCGACGGCGTCAAGCGGGTCTACGACTCCGAACTCGGCCCGATGAAGAAGCTCCGCCGGGTCCAGGCCCCGGTCCCGGCAGCCGTCTGACCTCCGTCCCGGCCCCGCCCCCTGACGAGGAGTACGTGGTGTCCCCCTCAGCCGCCCCCACCCTGGCTTTCGTCGAGAGCCCCGTCCAGCTCCTGAACGTGCTGGAGTGGGCGCACGCCCGCGACGCCGCCCCCGCCCCCGCCGGCGCGCGACCGACCGGCGCCGGCCCGCTGCTGGACGGCGTACCGACCCAGCGCGACCGCCGCGCCGGCGCGGCGACCCCCTCCGCCGCCCCGCCGCGGATCGTGGTGCTGCCGCCCACCGACCCCATGTCCCGGGGCCAGCTGCGCCGGGTCGCCTCGATCGCCCGTGACGAGGGGTACGACGTCCACTGGCAGGAGGCCCGCGGCGGCTCCGGCGCCCCCCTGAAGGCGCTGGCCTCGCTCGCCGCCGCCGTGCGCGGCGCCGAACGGATCGTCGTCGGCGACCCGTTCTCCCGCTTCGTGCAGCTCCTCCTGGCGCCGGCCCGGGCGGCCGAACTCGTCGTCGTGGACGACGGCACCGCCACCATGGAGTTCGTCGCCCAGCTCGGGCGGGGCGAACGCCTGCGCCGCTGGCACCGCACCGGCGGCGGCCCCGCGGCCCGGGCGCGGGAGCTCGTGTACGCCCCGGTCTCCGGCACGGCCCGCCGCCGGCTCACCCCGGGGACGCGCCGCCGGGTGGAGGTGTTCACGTCGATGCCCGTCGAGGCCCTGCCCGGCATGGAGCTGCGGGTCAACGACTTCGCGTGGACCCGCTCCCGCTTCGGGCCGCCGCGCCTGACCCGGGGCACCGACCTGGTCGGCACCTCGTTGGTGGAGACCGGCGTCGTCGACCCGGACCGCTATCTGGAGGCGGTCCGCGCCCTGACCCGCGAGCACGGCGTGACCCGCTACTTCGCGCACCGCCGGGAGTCCCCGGAGAAGCTGCGCGGGCTGAGCGAGGCGACCGGACTGGAGATCGTACGGCCGGACCTGCCGCTGGAACTGATCGCCCGGCGGGGTCCGATCGGCCGGACCGTCGTCAGCTTCCCGTCCACGGTCGTCCACACGCTGCCGTACGCCCTGGCCGGTACGGGGGTGACCGTCGCCGTGTGCCCCGTCGATCCGGCCTGGCTCACCGAGGCCGCCTCCCCGAGGGCGCGCGGCTTCCTGGCCGGGGTCACCGACACCGCCCGCGATGTGCGCAGACTGCCCGCGCAGGCCGCTCCGGCGGCCGGATGAGCGCGCGAGTTTACCCCCGGGTGCATCCGATCATGCGTCCAGAGGCGGGGATTCTTTCCCCTGACGGCATGAACTTTTTGTGATCTCCGGCCAGTTGGCCCGTTCGTGGGCCTACCCTTCAACGGGTGAACCAGTTGATGTCCCGCGAGTCCCAGACCGCCCTGCCCGGCACGCCCGACCGGCCCGAGCTGCCAGGCACGCTTCCGGACCACCTGCGTGCCGAACTGATCGCCTTCCGTCGGGACTTGCACATGCATCCCGAGCTAGGACACCAGGAGTTCCGCACCACCGCCGCGATCAAGGCCCGGCTGGAGAAGGCCGGCCTGAGCCCCCGGGTGCTGAAGTCCGGCACCGGCCTGATCTGTGACGTGGGGGAGTGGGACGGCGTACGGCCCATGTTGGCCCTGCGCGCGGACATCGACGCCCTGCCCATTCCGGACGCCAAGACGCACGTCGCGTACCGCTCCACCTTCCCCGACCGCGCCCACGCCTGCGGCCACGACGTGCACACCACCGTCGTGCTGGGCGCCGGCCTCGTGCTCGCCGAGCTCGACCGGCAGGGGTTGCTGCCCCGGCCCGTACGCCTGCTGTTCCAGCCCGCCGAGGAGGTGCTGCCGGGCGGGGCGAGCGACGCCATCGAGTCCGGCGTGCTGGACGGCGTCGGCAAGATCATCGCAGTGCACTGCGACCCCCGCGTGGACGCCGGCCGGATCGGGCTGCGCCCCGGCGCGATCACCTCGGCCTGCGACCGCCTGGAGGTCAGCCTCTCGGGCGCCGGCGGGCACACGGCCCGCCCCCACCTGACCACCGACCTGGTGACCGCCGCCGCCCGGGTGGCCGTCGACGTACCGGCGCTGCTCACCCGCCGGATGGACGCGCGCTCGGGGATGTCGGTCACCTGGGGCCGGATCGAGGCCGGACACGCCTGCAACGTCATCCCGATGCACGCCGAGCTGTCCGGAACCGTTCGCTGCCTGGACCTGGGCGCCTGGCACGAGGCCCCCGACATGATCCACGCGGCGATCGACGAGGTCGCGACCATGCACGGGGCCAAGTTCGAGATCAACCACGTCCGCGGGGTGCCGCCGGTGGTGAACGATCCGGCGGTCACCGAGCTGCTGCGCGAGGCCATGGCGGTCCGCCGCGGCGCCGAGGCGGTCGAGGACACCGAGCAGAGCCTGGGCGGCGAGGACTTCTCCTGGTACCTGGAGCACGTCCCCGGCGCGATGGCCCGCCTCGGCACCCGCAAGCCCGGCGACACCACCAAGCGGGACCTGCACCGGGGCGACTTCGACGTGGACGAGTCCGCGATCGGCGTCGGCGTGGAGTTCTTCACCGCCGCGGCGCTGCTCGACGGACTGCGGGCGGGGGCCGGCGCGGGGGCGGCCCGATAGTCGATCCGGCCCGTGCGTCCGGGCGGTCGATCCGGCCCGCCGGAGCCGTCCGGCCCGACGATCGACGGAGGTCCCTACAACAACCGCCGGAGATCGGGTGGAGGTGTCCAGCCCTTGGTACGCAAGGGCTGGCCCACGAACCAGTTACCGATCGGTCACTGTCCGGTTCGCGACGATCCGATAACGACTCATGAACGGGCCTTTAACTGACATCTACGCGCGTTACGATCGCCGCGAAACCAGCGCCGGTCGTGGCGCTTCGGTCAGGTTTTGAAGGAGCCTCCCCTTGCGCCGGATCACCAGGATCGCCACCGTGGGCATCGCGTCCGCGGCGCTGGCCCTCTCGGCCACCGCCTGTGGCGGTAAGAAGTCCTCGGACAGCACCTCCTCCTCGTCGAGCTCCGGCTCCTCCGAGGCCAGTGCCGCCATCGCGTACGACATCGGTGGCCGCGGCGACCAGTCGTTCAACGACGCCGCCTTCGCGGGCCTCGAAAAGGCCGAGAAGGAACTGAAGATCAAGGGCGCCGAGGCGGAGCCCACGGACGGCGAGGGCGAGGCCGACAAGGTCCAGCGCCTCACCGAGCTGGCCCGCAAGGGCAACAACCCGGTCATCGGCGTCGGTTTCGCCTACGGTCCGGCCATCAAGAAGGTCGCCCCGAAGTTCCCGAACATCACGTTCGGCATCATCGACGACACCTCGGTGCAGGACAAGAACGTCGCCAACCTGGTCTTCAGCGAGGAGCAGGGCTCCTACCTGGCCGGCGTCGCCGCCGCCAAGGTCTCGAAGACCGGCACGGTCGGCTTCATCGGCGGCGTCGAGGTTCCGCTGATCAAGAAGTTCCAGGCGGGCTTCGAGCAGGGCGTCAAGGACACCAACCCGAACGCCAAGGTGCTCACCACCTACCTGACCCAGCCGCCGAACATGGACGGCTTCGCCAAGCCCGACCTGGGCAAGGCCGCCGCGCAGGGCCAGATCGACGGTGGCGCCGACGTGGTCTACGCGGCCGCGGGCCTCGCCGGCTCCGGTGCCATCGAGGCCGCTTCGGCCAAGGGCAAGTGGGCCATCGGCGTCGACTCCGACCAGTACAACCAGGCCGGTCTGTCGAAGTACAAGAACGCCATCCTGACCTCGGTCACGAAGGACGTCTCCGACTCCGTCTTCGACCTGATCAAGTCGGTCAAGGACGGCAAGCCGACCACCGGTGAGATCCGTTACGGCCTGGACAAGGACGGCGTCGGCCTGGCCGACTCCAACCCGGAGTACAAGAAGATGACCGAGGTCATCACCGCGGTGGACAAGGCCAAGGCCGACATCATCGCCAAGAAGATCACCGTCAAGACCACCCCGTAGGGTTCCGTCTGAACAGTTCGACAGTTCGTTGTGGTGCTCGGGGTTCGGGGTGCGGTCTCTGCCGCTCCCGGGCCCCGCACCGCGTCGGACACGTTCCGTGTTCACTCGTGGCCAGTTGGTCGCAAGTTTTCACTTTCGACAGTGCTACGCGCGTAGAGGCATCGGGGACGCGATACCGTCCAGCTCCCGCCCACCCGCCCGGCCGATCGACCGCCCTGTCTCCCCCTGCCTCCAGCTCCTTCCGCGCCAAGGAGAGTGCGTCATCAACGCGTCCAGCCCGCCCCCCGCCGTGGAACTGCACGGCATCACCAAGCGTTTCCCCGGCGTCGTCGCCAACAAAGACATCGCGATCACCGTTCGCAAGGGCACGGTCCACGCCCTGATCGGCGAGAACGGCGCCGGCAAGTCGACGCTGATGAAGATCCTCTACGGCATGCAGAAGCCGGACGAGGGGACCATCGCGATCGACGGGGAACAGGTCACCTTCTCGAGCCCCGGCGACGCCATCGCCCGCGGGATCGGCATGGTGCACCAGCACTTCATGCTCGCCGACAACCTCACCGTCCTGGAGAACGTGGTTCTCGGCGGCGAGAAGCTCTACGGCATCGGCTCCAAGGCCCGCAAGAAGATCCTGGAGATCTCGAAGGCCTACGGCCTCGGCGTGCGCCCCGACGCCCTCGTCGAGGACCTCGGTGTCGCGGACCGGCAGCGCGTGGAGATCCTCAAGGTCCTCTACCGCGGCGCGCGGATCCTCATCCTCGACGAGCCGACCGCAGTGCTCGTGCCGCAGGAGGTGGACGCCCTCTTCGACAACCTGCGCGAGCTCAAGTCCGAAGGCCTGACGGTCATCTTCATCTCGCACAAGCTGGGCGAGGTCAAGAAGGTCGCCGACGACATCACCGTCATCCGGCGCGGCACCACGGTCGGCACCGCCGACCCGAAGACCGCCACCACCAAGCAGCTCGCCGAGCTGATGGTCGGCGCGGAACTGCCCTCGCCGGAGACCCGCGAGTCGACCGTGACGACCACCCCGATGCTGACGGTGTCGAACCTGACCGTCGCCGCGGGCGACGTCGTCTCCGCCGAGCCGGAGACCATGACCGGCGCGGACCCGGAGGACTCCTCCCTGCGCGAGCACACCGCGGTGGGGCGCCTCCTGCTGGACGACATCAGCTTCACCATCCACAAGGGCGAGATCCTCGGGATCGCCGGCGTCGAGGGCAACGGCCAGACCGAGCTCATCGAGGCGCTCATGGGCATGAGCGCCGCCGACACCGGCGTCATCACGCTGGACGGCCGGGACATCACCAAGGAAACGGTGCGCAAGCGCCGCGTGGGCGGGATCGGTTACATCCCCGAGGACCGCCACCGGCACGGCCTGCTGCTGGAGTCCCCGCTGTGGGAGAACCGCATCCTGGGCCACGTCACCGAGGCGCCGAACTCCAAGAACGGCATCCTCGACCCGAAGGCCGCCCGCAAGGACACCGAGCGGATCGTGCGCGAGTACGACGTCCGCACGCCCGGCATCGACGTCACCGCGTCCTCGCTCTCCGGCGGCAACCAGCAGAAGCTGATCGTCGGCCGCGAGATGAGCCACAACCCGAAGTTCCTCATCGCCGCCCACCCCACCCGCGGCGTGGACGTCGGTGCGCAGGCGCAGATCTGGGACGCGATCCGCGAGGCCCGCCGCGAGGGCCTGGCCGTCCTGCTGATCTCCGCGGACCTGGACGAGCTGATCGGCCTGTCCGACACCCTGCGCGTGATCTACCGCGGCCGCCTGGTCGCGGACGCCGACCCCGCGACCGTCAACGCCGAGCAGCTCGGCACCGCCATGACGGGCGCCGCCTCCGGGCACCTGGAAGCCACCGACAACCACTCCGCCGCCGGTACCGACGCGGGTACCGCAGCACCGGAGGACGAGGCCCGATGAAGAAATTCGACAAGGACCGGCTGCTCCTCGGCTTCGCCGGACCCGTGCTCGCCCTGGTGAGCGCCTTCCTGCTGACCGTGATCGTGCTGGCCGCGACGGGCATCGACCCGATCGAGCCGCTGCGCCTCATGGTGGAGAACGCCGGCTACGAGGACGTCCAGGTCCTGATCCTGAACCAGGCCGGCACGTACTACCTGGCAGCCCTGGCCGTGGCCATCGGCTTCCGGATGAACCTCTTCAACATCGGCGTCGACGGCCAGTACCGGCTCGCCGCGATGGTCTCCGCCGTGGTCGGCACCGCGGTCGCGCTGCCCGGTCCGCTGCACATCCTGCTGATCGTGGTCGTGGCCATGCTCACCGGTGCCTTCTGGGCCGGTATCGCGGGCGTGCTGAAGGCCAGGCGCGGTGTCAGCGAGGTCGTCTCCACGATCATGCTGAACGCCATCGCGACCAGCCTGATCGCCTGGCTGATCCTTCCGAAGAACCTGGGCGTCCAGCCCGAGGGCTCCAACGACCTGACGACCGGCGACATCGCCCAGTCCGGTTGGTTCCCGGCCCTGACGATCGGTGACGGCCTGGAGGTCTACGGCTTCACGTTCGTGGCCTTCGCGCTCGGCATCGTCTACTGGTTCGTCCTCAACCGCACCCGCTTCGGCTTCGACCTGCGCGCCACCGGCGCGAGCGAGTCCGCCGCGCAGGCCTCCGGCGTGGACGCCAAGAAGATGATCATCACCTCGATGCTCATCTCGGGCGCGGTCGCCGGCCTGTCCGGCATGCCGCAGCTGCTGGGCGAGACCCACACGTACAACCTGTCCTTCCCGGTGGGCGTCGGCTTCACCGGCATCACCATCGCGCTGCTCGGCCGCAACAGCCCGGTCGGCATCCTCTTCGCCGCGTTCCTGATGGCCTTCATCGACAAGGCCTCGGCCTCGCTCGACACCGAGGGGTACGCGAAGGAGATCGGCACGATCATGAAGGGCCTGATCGTGATCGCGGTCGTGGTCTCGTACGAACTCGTCCGCCGCTACGGAATCCGCCGCCAGCAGCAGAAGGTCGGCGCGGAACTGGCCGCGGGCCACGCCATCAAGACCGACAAGGAGGTCGCGGCGTGAGCACCAGCACCGTTTCCGCGAAATCCGCCGCCCCGAAGAAGCCGGGCGGCCGCAAGAAGCTCACCCTTCCCTGGATCATGCTGATCATCGCGGGCGGGCTCGCGCTGGTCTCCCTGGTCCGCCTGATCAGCGGGGCCAACGACCTGACCTCGGTCGGCCAGGTCTCCGGCGCCCTCTCCCTCGCGGTGCCGATCGGCCTCGCGGGCCTCGGCGGTCTGTGGGCCGAGCGCGCGGGCGTCGTCAACATCGGCCTCGAAGGCATGATGATCCTCGGCACCTGGTTCGGTGCCTGGGCCGGCTACCAGTGGGGCCCGTGGACCGGCGTCCTCGTCGGCATCGCCGGCGGCGCCATCGGCGGCCTGCTGCACGCGATCATCACGGTCACCTTCAACGTGAACCACATCGTCTCCGGTGTGGCCATCAACATCCTCGCGCTGGGCTTCACCCAGTACCTGTCGAACTTCACGTTCGCCGAGGCGGAGGGCGGCTCCTCCAAGCAGTCGCCGCGCGTCGAGGAGATCTACAAGATCACCGTGCCGGGGTTGTCCGACTGGATGAAGGACCTCCAGGGCAAGCACTGGTTCTTCGTCTCCGACCTCGCCGGCGTCATCGGCGGCCTGGTCACCGAGCTGTCGCTGCTGACCATCGTCGCGCTGCTGCTGATCCCCGGCACCTGGTGGGTGCTGTGGCGCACCACCTTCGGCCTGCGGCTGCGCTCCTGCGGTGAGAACCCCGTCGCCGCCGAGTCGCTGGGCGTCAACGTCTACAAGTACAAGTACATCGCCGTGATCATCTCGGGCGGCCTCGCCGGCCTCGGTGGTGTGTTCCTGTCGATCGTCGCCAGCCCCATCTACCAGGAGGGGCAGACCGGCGGCCGCGGCTACATCGGTCTCGCCGCGATGATCTTCGGCAACTGGATGCCGGGCGGCATGGCGCTGGGCGCGGGCCTCTTCGGCTTCACCGACAGCCTCAAGCTGCGCGGCGGCGCGGAGAACGTCCACGCCATGCTGCTGCTGGTCGCGATCCTGCTCACGCTGCTCCTCGCCTGGCAGCTGTACAAGAAGAAGTACGTCCAGGCCGGCGTCTCCGGCGCCTTCGCGGTGCTGCTGTACCTCTGGTACGCCTTCACCGACCAGGTGCCCAGCCAGTTCGTGGACGCCGCCCCGTACTTGACGACGCTCTTCGTGCTCGTCCTGTCGGCGCAGCGCCTGCGGATGCCCAAGGCGGACGGCATGCCGTACCGCAAGGGCGAGGGCAAGTGACCCCGCCCCGCGCGGCGGATTGGGAAGCCCTGCGAACGTACGCCCGGGACGCGATGACCCGTGCGTACGCCCCCTACTCCGGCTTCCCGGTCGGCGTCGCGGCCCTGGTGGACGACGGCCGCGTCGTGACCGGCTGCAACGTCGAGAACGCCAGCTACGGCCTCGGCCTGTGCGCCGAGTGCGGCCTGGTCTCCTCCCTCCACGCCACGGGCGGCGGCCGGCTCACGCACTTCACCTGCGTGGACGGCAAGGGCGAGATCCTCGTCCCGTGCGGGCGCTGCCGCCAGCTGCTGTTCGAGTTCGGCGGGCCGGAGCTGCTCGTCGAGACGCCGGACGGGGTCCTGCCGCTGAGCGCGATGCTCCCGCAGGCCTTCGGGCCCGACCACCTGAGATAGCCGTGCCGACGGCCCTCCGCCCCCGCCGGGGCGGAGGGCCGTCGGTTTCTCCTCCTCCTCGTTCCACCCCTCATCTCTATGCGCGTAGAAGGAAGTCACCTCATGGACGTCATCTCCGTCATCCGGACCAAGCGGGACCGCGGTGAGCTGAGCCCCGAGCAGATCGACTGGGTCATCGACGCGTACACGCGCGGTGTCGTCGCCGACGAGCAGATGTCGGCGCTGGCGATGGCCATCCTGCTGAACGGCATGAACCGGGCCGAGATCGCCCGCTGGACCGCCGCGATGATCGCCTCCGGCGAGCGGATGAACTTCGACTCCCTCTCCCGCCCGACCGCCGACAAGCACTCCACCGGCGGCGTCGGCGACAAGATCACCCTCCCGCTCGCCCCGCTCGTCGCCGCCTGCGGCGCGGCCGTGCCGCAGCTGTCGGGCCGCGGCCTCGGCCACACCGGCGGCACCCTGGACAAGCTGGAGTCCATCCCCGGCTGGCGCGCGCTGCTGTCCAACGAGGAGATGCTGAACGTCCTCGACACCACCGGCGCCGTCATCTGCGCGGCCGGCGACGGCCTGGCCCCCGCCGACAAGAAGCTCTACGCCCTGCGCGACGTCACCGGCACCGTCGAGGCCATCCCGCTGATCGCCTCCTCGATCATGTCGAAGAAGATCGCCGAGGGCACGGGCTCGCTCGTCCTCGACGTCAAGGTCGGCTCCGGCGCCTTCATGAAGAACATCGAGGACGCGCGCGAGCTCGCCTCGACGATGGTCGCCCTCGGCACCGACAGCGGCGTCAAGACGATCGCCCTGCTCACGGACATGTCCACCCCGCTCGGCCTGACCGCCGGCAACGCCCTGGAGATCCGCGAGTCCGTCGAGGTCCTCGCCGGCGGCGGTCCCTCCGACGTCGTCGAGCTGACCCTGGCCCTGGCCCGCGAGATGCTCGAAGCCGCCGGGATCAAGGACGCCGACCCGGCGAAGGCCCTGGCCGACGGTTCCGCGATGGACGTGTGGCGCCGGATGATCTCCGCCCAGGGCGGTGACCCGGACGCGGCCCTGCCCGTCGCCCGCGAGCAGCACGTCGTCACCGCCTCCGCCTCGGGCGTCCTGACCCGCCTCGACGCGTACGCCGTCGGCGTCGGCGCCTGGCGCCTGGGCGCGGGCCGCGCCCGCAAGGAGGACCCGGTCCAGGCCGGCGCCGGCATCGAGCTGCACGCCAAGCCGGGCGACACGGTCACCGCGGGCCAGCCCCTGATGACCCTGCACACGGACACCCCGGAGAAGTTCGAGTACGCCCTCGCCTCCCTGGAGGGCTCCTACGACGTGGCCCCGGCCGGCACGGCCTTCACCGCCACGCCGATCGTCCTGGACCGCATCGCCTGACCTGCGGCTTCCCCGTCGGGTGAACGGGATCGGTGGACGCCCGCCGGTCCCGTTCGCCCTCGCCGAGGTCACCTCGAAGTCGAACGCGTCCCCCGACCGGATCGCCGAGGCGTTGGCCTACGCCCACGCCGGCATCCCGCTCCACCTGCTCATCGACGGCTACGCCCGCCCCCGGCCCGACCATCACCCTCTACGGCGAACCCAACGGCGGCGTGTACCGACTCCTCCGGGTCGGCGAGTTCGGCGAAACCTGCCACCTCCCGGCCCCGTTCGACCTGAAGTCGGACGCCTCCGCCCTCCCCACGCCGTGAGGTGCGCGCCCGCCGCCGATGAGTTCGCTCGGCCCCGGCAGTCCCCCCTGCGTGGAGATCATGCGACTCGTCCTGCCCGGCCCCGGACCGGCCCCGCAGGACGTGGCGGGGCTGTGCGCCCGCCTGGAGCTGCTGTACGAGGCCGGCGCGGCCGCGGTGGTGTGCGACGCCGGGGCCGTCACCGCCCCGGGTCTGGGCGCCGTCGAGGCCCTGGCCCGGCTGCGGCTCACCGCCCGCGACCGGCCGTTCCGGGTCACCGGAGCCGGCCCGCCCCTGCGCGGCCTACTGCACCTCGTCGGTCTCGTCGAGCTTCTCGGGGAGCCCGAACAGCGGGAACCACCGGGCGGTGTCCAGGAAGGCGTTCAGCCCGACGATCCGCCCCTCTGAGACCTCCAGCACCTGGAGCGCCCACGGGGTGTGCCCCTTGCCCGAGGGGTCCGGCCGGTACTGGCCGAACGCCGGCATGCCGTTCGCCGTCGTCGGCACCAGCCGGGAGCCCTTGCAGCCGATGCCCTGGCCCAGGTGCCACGCCGCGATCTCCGCGGGCCCCTGGAGCCACAGGTCGAACGGCGGCATCGACAGCACCGCGTCCTCGTGCAGCAGGGTCGTGAGCCGGGAGATGTCGTACGCCTCGAAGGCGGACAGGTACTGCTCCAACAACTTCGCCTGGTCCGTGTCCAGGGGGTCCGCCGACTCGGTCTCCCGGATCCGCCGGCCGGCGAGCGTCGCCCGGGCCCGCTGGAGCGCGCTGTTCACCGAGGCCACCGTGGTGTCCAGGAGCTGTGCGACCTCGTCGGCCTTCCAGGCGAGCACCTCGCGCAGGATCAGCACGGCCCGCTGCTTGGCCGGCAGGTGCTGGAGCGCCGCGACGAACGCCAGCCGGACGGACTCCTTGGCCACCGCCATCTCCGCCGGGTCGGCGGTCTGCGGCAGCACCCGCCCGTCGGGCACCGGCTCCAGCCAGGTCACCTCGGGCCGCTCGCCGAGCACGGCGGAGGCCTGGTGCTGCGGGGCGGTGAGGTCCATCGGGCGGGCCCGCTTGTTCCCGGCGCTCAGCAGGTCCAGGCAGACGTTCGTGGCGATGCGGTACAGCCACGAGCGCAGCGAGGAGCGGCCCTCGAACTTGTCGAAGCCGCGCCAGGCGCGGACGTACGTGTCCTGCACGGCGTCCTCGGCGTCGAAGGCCGAGCCGAGCATCCGATAGCAGTATCCGGTCAGTTCCACCCGGTAGCGGTCCATCGCGGCGTCGAGGTCCGCTTCCGGTGGTGTCGTGGCGAGGTCACTCATGGCTGCCGTTTCCCCAGAAGGATTCCGATGCTTCGGAAGCTACCCGAGGGCACCGACAACGGCAGCCGCGAGCGGCCCTGCGGATCAGGTTCCGGGCTTGCGCCCGTACACGAACACGTCCTCGCCGTTGCCCAGCATGCTCCAGTACGCCTTGGCGTCGGCGGTGGTCATGTTGACGCAGCCGCCCGACCCCGGCGGGTTCCACATGCTCTTGGGCGTGGAGTGGAAGGCGATCCCGCCGTCGAAGAACTGCGAGTACGGCATCGCGACGTTGTAGATCGTCGACCAGTGGTTGATGCTGCGGTAGTAGATCTTCTTCAGGCCGGTCCGCGTCGGGGTCTCGGCCTTACCGGTGCGTACGGGCACCGGCCCGTACTTGAGCGTCGCGCCGTCCTGGATCCAGGTCAGCTGCCGGGTCAGGTCGACGCAGGCGATCCGCCCCAGGTTGGTCGGGCACTTCCGGTCGGCGTTCGGGTTCTTCCCGGCCGCCCGCTGGGCCAGCATCGTGTTCATCGTCTGCCAGGTCAGCGGCCCCGCGTACCCCGCCGTGGGGGTTATCCCGTGGGTGGCCTGGAAGGACTGGATGGCAGTGCAGTCGGCTGCCGACTGCACGCCGTCCACCGGCCTGCCCAGGAACTGTTCCACCTGCCGCTGGTACGGCCCCGTGGTCACGTTGCAGGAAGCGGCCTGAGCCGCCCCGCCGCCCGCGACCACCAGGGGCGCGGCCAGTGCCAACGCCCCGCCGAACACCACTGCTGCCCGTTTTTTCGCACGCGTGCGCATCGCGGCCATTCGCCCTCCCCATGTCCTGCACCGCATCTTGAGGCACGGATGCGCGCGAAGACAGGGGAAGTTGTGTAACGACCTGGGATTTCCCGGCACCGACCGCACCGGAACCCCTTTTGTCTCCTCCTGGCCCCTCCAGGACCCTCCCGCCTCAGCGGGCGGTCGCCGCCGACAGCGAGATCCGCCGCTCGACGCGGGCCGCGTGGGACCCGTAGAGGGTGATCGAGGCGACGCCCACCACCGCCAGCAGCGCGATGCCGACCGTGGCCGCCCACCCCGAGGCGTGGTACGCCAGCGCGCCCAGCGTGCCGCCCGCGCTGGAGCCCAGGTAGTACGCGGACTGGTAGAGGGCGGAGGCCTGCGCCCGGCCGGTCCGCGCCGTCCGGCTGACCTCGGCGGAGGCCACCGCGTGACCCGCGAAGAAGCCCGCCGTGATCAGCACCAGGCCCACCAGGATCGCGGCCAGCGAGTCGGCCAGCGACAGCAGCAGCCCCAGGGCCGTCGTCGTCACGGCCAGGTACAGCGCGCCGCGCCGCCCGGTGCGGGCCACCAGCTTCCCGGCGGCCGCCGAGGAGACCGTGCCGACCAGGTAGACCAGGAACACCGATCCGACGACGCCCTGACCCAGCGAGAACGGCGCGTCCACCAACCGGAAGCCGATCACCGTGTACACCGCGCCGAAGACGGTCATGAACAGCGCGCCGATCCCGTACAGCCGCAGCAGCAGCGGATCGCGCAGGTGACCGGCGACGGTACGTCCCACCGCGCGCGGGTTCAGCGACGCCGGCCGGAAGAACCGGGCCCGGGGCAGCAGCACCAGGAAGGCCACCGCGCAGGCCAGCGCCATCAGGCCGACGCTCAACAACCCGGCCCGCCACCCCCACAGCTGCGCCGCCCAGCCGGTGACGATGCGACCGCTCATCCCGCCGATGGAGTTGCCCGCCACGAACAGGCCGATCGCGCCGACCAGCGCCTTCGGCCGGACCTCCTCCGCCAGGTACGCCATCGCGGAGGCCGGGATGCCGGCGATCGCCGCGCCCTGCACCGCGCGGAGCACCACCAGCCACTCCAGGTTCGGCGCGAACGGCACCAGCAGGCCGACGCCGACGGCGAGCACCATCGACCAGGTCATCATCCGGGTCCGTCCGAACCGCTCGGACAGCGCGCTGAGCGGCAGGACGAAGAGGGCGAGGGCGCCGGTGGCCGCGGACACCGTCCAGCTGGCCTGACCCGCCGTCACGCCGAACCCGGCGGAGATCGCGGGCAGCAGGGCCTGGGTGGAGTAGAGGAGGGCGAAGGTCGCCAGTCCCGCGGCGAAGAGCGCCAGGCTCATCCGGCGGTAGCCGGGGCGGCCGGGGGAGAGGGGCCCGTCCGTGGTGTCGGGGGCGGGCGCGAGCGGGGACGACAGGGTGGAGGCACCCGAGGTGACGGGTGCCCCGGTATGAGCGGGAGGCATACGAAGACCGTAGGCCCGCCTTTTTCATGCGTCCAATGCACAGATTCGCCATAATCGATCCACTCACGCATCACCACAGCTCAGGGCGGCGGATGTCAATGAACCGTTACGAAGAAGACATGGCCGTGACACGGCAGCTGGCCCCCCGGCTCGCCCATTTCGTCGTCGTCGCCCGGCACGAGCACGTCACGCGCGCCGCGCACGAACTGGGCGTTCCCCAGTCCACCCTGTCGCGGGCCATGGTCCGCCTCGAACAGGACCTGGGCGTCACGCTGTTCGCCCGCAAGGGCCGCACCGTCGCCCTCACCACGGCCGGGCGGACCTTCCTCGCCTCCGCCGAACAGGCCCTCGAAGGGATCGCGCGCGCCGCCGAATCCGTTCAGCAGGACGCCGACCCGGGCTTCGGGAAGGTCGCGTTCGGGTTCCTGCACACCCTGGGACCGGAGACCGTGCCGGGCCTGATCCGCGCCTTCCGGGCCGACCACCCCCGCGTGCGGTTCTCCCTCGTGCAGAACTACGGCGAGGCCATGCTGGAGAAGCTCCGGGCCGGTGAGCTCGACCTCTGCCTCACCTCACCGCTGCCCGACGCCCCCGACCTGGTGGCCCGCCGGCTCGACGAACAGCGGCTGCGCCTGGTCGTACCGGACGACCACCGCCTCGCCGGGCGCAAGCGCATCCGGCTCGCCGAGGCCGCCGAGGAAACCTTCGTCACCCTCGAAGCGGGCTACGGCCTGCGCCGCATCACCGACGACCTGTGCGCGGAAGCCGGCTTCGTCCCCAAGGTCGCCTTCGAGGGCGAGGAGGCCGAAACCCTGCGCGGCCTCGTCGCGGCGGGCCTGGGCGTGGCCCTGTTGCCCCCGCCGGCGGTGCCCCGGCCCGGCGTGGTCGAGCTGACGGTCACGGCCCCGCGCGCGGTGCGCGAGATCGGCGTCGCCTGGCTCGACGGGCACCCGGACACGCCGCCGGTCGCGGAGTTCAAGCGCTTCCTGCTGTCCCGCCGCGGGCGCCTGATCGCGGAGTCGGAACCCCTGTCCTGACCGGTCCGCCACCGTGGCCTACGGGGGCGGCGCGACCACCGGCGACAGCAAGTACCCCGCCTGGAAACGGGACTTGGCGCCCACGGCCCGCATGATCTCCGCGATGTGTCGCTGGCAGGTCCGCTCCGACATGCCGAGGCGGCGCGCGATCACCTTGTCCTCCAGCCCCTCCGACAGCAGCCGTACGATCGTCTGCCGCAGTTCGTCCGAGATCGACCGTGCGGCGTCCGGGCCGACCGTCGTCGGGAACGGCTCGGCCCCCAACCAGGACCGTTCGAAGGCCGCCGTCATGAAGTGCACGACGTTCGGCTCGCGCACCACCAGCGCCGCCCCGCTGCGGTCCGGCACCGCCATCAGCCCCGTGTGCTGGTCGAAGATCAGCATCCGCATCAGTCCGTCGCCGAGGGTGCGCACCTGCGCGCCCAGCGCCGTCACCCGCTCGACGTACGCCGCCGTCGGTCGCGAGTAGCGGGCCGTGTGCTGGTAGATCGTCCGCATCCGCACCCCGCGCGCCAGCAGCGACTCGTCCCGCCCGACCGCGTCCTCCAGCGTCTCCAACGGCCGGCCCCCGCCCGGCTGCGAGGTCAGGAGCTCCCGTTCGCACCCCGCGACCAGCTCGGTGATCAGTCCCCGCACCGCGCCCAGGTCCGTCACCAGCTCCAGGTGCCCCGAACCGCTCAGCTCCCGGTACGCGGCCCCCGCCTCGTACGCCGGCACCAGCGACTCCAGCCGTCCGCGCAGCCGGTCCATCTCGTCGTGGGTCTCCCGTACGAGCAGCGCCAGCGGGGCCAGGACCCGTGCCGCCGCCGCCCGGGGCGCCACCGCGCTCCACCGTTCCGGCCCCTCGCCCGGGGCCCGCTGGAGCAGCTGCGCCGCCGCCAGCTCGGTGATCGCCGCGCCCGCCCGGGCGCCCAGCGCCGTGGTCGCCTCCGCGGCGGTGAAGGCGCGGCGCTCGACGGCGTAGGCGTACAGGCGCCGCGCGGCAGGCGTCAGCTCGTCCCCGTGGTCCCGGTGGTCCTCGTGGCCCCCTCGGCCTCCGGGGAGGCCCTCGGTCCCGTTCACCCCATCGACCTCATCGACCCCGTCGTCTCCGTCGGCAGCGGCTGGCATATGCCTATTCGTCCCTGCATGTGACCGTTTATAAACCCCTCGTGTTCCCGCAAGGCGGCAACTCGACGCGTGCGCGGCGGCTCCCGGCATATGCCGAACCGGCACAGTGGGGGCACGGCGTGACGGGGGGAGCGCGGGATGCGGCAAGGACCGAACGACCAACGGCGCCAACCCGTGGCCGTCCTGCTGAGCCCGCGTCCCGCCGAGGTTGCCGCCGCCCGCCGCGCGGGCGCGCGCGCCGTGGTGGTCGCGCCGGATCCATCGGTGCCATCCGACCGTGAGGGGGCGGAGCGGCGGGTACGGACGGACTGGCGCGACCACCCCCGCCTCGTCGCGGAGGTCGGCCGACTGGCGGAGGTGCGGGGCTGCCGGGCCCGCGTCTTCGGCTTCGGCCCCGCCGCGACCCTGGCCGCGGCCCGCGCCAACGAGGCCCTCGGCCTGCCGGGGACCCCCACCACCGCCGTCACCGCCCTCATGGACAAGGCCGCCCTCCGCGCCCGCTCCAACGCCCTGCACCCCGCCCGGCCGGTCTCCTTCGCCCGCTGCGGCCGGGCCGCGCTGATTCCGTTCCTCGCCACCCTCATCGGATACCCCTGCGTCATCAAGCCCCGAGCGGGCGCCGACGGAGAGGGCGTGCGGTTCCTCGGCGACGCCGCCGCGGCGCAGGCCGCCGCCCCGCACTACCCGGAGATCACCGACCTGCTGGTCGAGGAGTACCTGGAGGGCCCCGAACTCGCGGTGGAGGCCCTCTCCCGCGCGGGCCGCCACCGCATCCTCGGCTGGACCCGCCGGCTCCCGGGCCCCGGCGCCGGTCTGACCGCGGTGGGCCACGACCTGCCCGTCGCCCTCGACCGGGCCACCGCCGAGGCCGTACGGGCCCTCGTGCGCGGCGTCCTGGACCTCACCGGCCATCACGACGGCCCCTCCCACACGGAGGTCGTGCTCACGCCGCGCGGCCCCCGCCTGGTCGAGGCCCACGCCCGTCCCGGCTCCGAGGAACTGACCCAGCTGCTGCGCCTCGCGCACGGCACCGACGTACTCGCCCTCGCGCTCGCCGCCGGCCTCGACCTCCCGGAGCCGCCGCGCCGCCCCCGGGAGGCCCACGCGGGCCTGCGGTACGTGGACTTCCCGCCGGGCCGCAGACTGGCCGAGGCGGGCCCCCGCCTCGCGGCGGCCCGCGCCGTCCCCGGCGTGGTCCGGGCGCGCCTGACGGTGCCGCCGGACATGGTGGTCCGGGCCGCCCCGACGGGCGGCCACCACCACGCCCAACTCCTGGCCACCGCTCCGACGGCCGCGTTATTGAGGAGCACCCTCGACGACGCCGCCGACCTGCTCACCCGTGACCCGCGGGACCCGCCGCCGGGGCGGCCCTGCCGGCCGCCGCGTCAGCCCGACCGCGGCTTCGCGTAGTCACCGAACCCCGTCCAGTCCAGGACCACGCAGGCTTCGTCGCCCACGACCCAGGCATCGTGTCCCGGCGCCACCTGCATGAAGTCACCGGCGCCGTACTCGGTGCTCTCCCCGTCGTCCATCACGATCTTCATCAGGCCGCTCACCACGTACCCCGTGTGCGCCGCCGTGCAGCGATCCGTGCCGACCAGCGGGCCGACGTGTTCCGTCCAGTGCCATCCCGGCTCGAACACCGCGCGGCCGACCGGCCCGCCGTTCGTCATCAGCAGGTCCAGCCGCCCCGTGCCGTCCTGGAACGGCCGGGTCTCGTCCGCGCTGTCGAAGTTCCTGCGCACCAGTCCGGCCATGACGCGTCGCCGCCTCCCGGTGAGGAGTGCCCCGAGTTCCACTCCTCACCCTACGCGCCCGCCGCGGGCCCGTTCAGCCCCGCAGGGAGCGGCCGAAGCCCGAGGCCAGCGGCATCCGCAGGCCCAGCGGCGGCGGCGCGGCCAGTGCGTCGGTGACCGGTCGCGAGTACCGCCCCGACACCATGGCGCCCATCACGAAGTCCACCCCGAGGGCGACCACTTCGGCCTGGTGCTCGCGCAGCCCGTGCCCGTCGGAGTGCACCTCGAACCGGCAGGTGGAACGGTTCGCCTTCTTCGCCCGGGCCGCCAACAGGAAGGAGGACTCCGGATCGCTGCGGGCGTCGTTCGTGCCGTGCACGATCAGCACCTGGCGCCCCGCGAGGTGCTTCACCGGTTCGGGGGAGCCCTCCTCGTCCGCGACCCCGAGGCAAGGTGCCAGCGCCAGAACGGTGTTGACGGCCCCGTGGCCGCCCGCGCGCAGGGCGGTCCGCCCGCCCGCCCCGTACCCGGCCAGGCACACCGGCACGTCCCCGTACCGTCTCAGGGCCTCGTCCGCCGCCCACCCGGCGGCCTCCTCCTGCGGCCCCGCCCCGTGCTGCACGGTGTGCGCGACCAGCCCGTCCGTCCCGCCCGCCCGGGCCAGCGCCCGCGCGAGCGGACGCAGCGGACCGGGGGAGAATCTGGACACCCCGGGGAGCAGGAGCACCACACCACTGACCGTCGAAACCGAACCGTTCGCTCCGGCGGGCCGCCCCAGGCGGACCCCGCGCGCCGGCGGCGCATGCTGTGCCATGGCGGAACAGTCTCAGACCGTCAGGTGTACGCCACCCGTCCGGACGGTCACTGTTACATATCGGCGACCGTTGCCTGGGCTACGCTCTACGCGCGTAGGAGCTAGAGTGCCCAGATGACGAGCGACACCCCCACCCTGCCCACGCCGGACCAGATCCGCCGCTCCCCGAAGGTGCTCCTGCACGACCACCTCGACGGTGGACTGCGCCCCGGGACCATCATCGAGCTGGCCCGCGAGGTCGGCTACGAGAGCCTCCCGGAGACCGACGCCGACAAGCTCGGCATCTGGTTCCGCGAAGCCGCCGACTCCGGCTCCCTGCCGCGCTACCTGGAGACGTTCGCGCACACCTGCGCCGTCATGCAGACGAAGGAGGCGCTCTTCCGGGTCGCCGCCGAGTGCGCCGAGGACCTGGCCGAGGACGGCGTCGTGTACGCCGAGGTCCGGTACGCCCCCGAGCAGCACCTGGAAGCCGGCCTGACCCTCGAAGAGGTCGTCGAGGCCGTGAACGACGGCTTCCGCGAGGGCGAGCGCCGCGCGAAGGCCAACGGCCACCGCATCCGCGTCGGCGCCCTGCTGACCGCGATGCGCCACGCGGCCCGCGCGCTGGAGATCGCCGAGCTGGCGAACCGCTACCGCGACAACGGCGTGGTCGGCTTCGACATCGCCGGCGCCGAGGCCGGGTTCCCTCCCACCCGCCACCTCGACGCCTTCGAGTACCTCAAGCGCGAGAACAACCACTTCACGATCCACGCGGGCGAGGCCTTCGGCCTGCCCTCGATCTGGCAGGCCCTTCAGTGGTGCGGCGCCGACCGGCTCGGGCACGGCGTGAAGATCATCGATGACATCGAGGTCGCCGAGGACGGTTCGGTCACCCTGGGCCGACTGGCCTCGTACGTCCGGGACAAGCGCATCCCCCTGGAGATGTGCCCGACGTCGAACCTGCAGACGGCCGCGGCCGCCTCGTACGCCGAGCACCCGATCGGTCTGCTGCGCAAGCTGCACTTCCGGCTCACGGTGAACACCGACAACCGGCTGATGAGCGGTACCAGCATGAGCCGCGAGTTCGAGCACCTGATCGACACCTTCGGCTACTCGCTCGATGACATGCAGTGGTTCACCGTCAATGCGATGAAGTCCGCGTTCATTCCTTTCGATGAACGACTGGCCATGATCAACGACGTCATCAAGCCCGGTTATGCGGAGCTGAAGTCGGAATGGCTGTTCCGTCAGACGGCTTCGACCAGCGGTTCCGTATCGGCCTAGGCCACGGCATGACGTACTGAAAGCGCCCGGGAGGAGCAATTCCCGGGCGCTTTCTCGTATTTGATGATGTTTGCGGTCGGGGGTTTCAAGTGACTAGTTTGCGGAGCCGCTCAATTCCCCGTCGCAAGGACGATCTTTCATGAAGCAGTCTGCTGCCAAGTCCCTCGGTGTCGCTGTCATTGGTGCCGCCCTCGCCGCGGGTGCCGCCGGCACCGCCTCCGCCGCCGGCCTGCCGGCCGCGAACCTGACGGACGCCCTCGGCGCCGTCACCAGCGCCACCAGCTCGGTCACCAACCAGACGCAGGAGGGCCAGCAGGGTCAGTCGTCCGACCCCGCCGCCCCCGTCACCGGTCTCCTCGGCGGTCTCCCGGCCCTCGCCGGCGGCCTGCCCGTCGGCGGCTGACCTGCCGCGACGCGTACGTGTGTGCGGCTGGCGCACGCCTCTTCGAGGAGGTGTGCGTCGCGCCGCGCGGTGTGCCACGATCGCCCGTAACTGCCGCTCGACGTACGGGGTATGAGGTTCCGTCATGCGCATCAAGGCTCGATCCACAGTGCCGGTGACGACGATCGCGCTGCTTCCCGCGCTGCTCCTGGCAGCGGTCGGATGCAGCAGCGCGGACTCCCCCGCGTCCGGCAAGGTCCCGGACCCCAAGGGCTCCGCCGCCGTCCCCGCCCCCGGCGCCCCGGGTGCGCCCGGCGCGTCGGCGTCGGGCTCCGCCGCGACCGGGACGACCGCCCCCGTCGGCCTGGAGCGGGCCGCCCTCGTCCAGGGCGACCTCCCCGGCTACCAGATCTCCGCGCAGGGCAAGAACCCCAACGCCCCCGACGGCCAACCGCAGGCCGACAAGAAGGCGTGCCAGCCGCTGGCCGACATCATGGGCGACAAACCCGACCCGGCCGCCCGCGAGACCGTGAACCGGGGCATCGGCTCGCAGAAGCAGGTCGGCCTCGCCGTCTCGGCCTCCGTCAGCTCCTACTCCGAGAGCGACGCCAAGCGGCTCGTCTCCCGCCTGCGCGACGCCGTCGCCGCCTGCGGCACGGGGTTCGCCGCCACGGTGGAGAAGCAGACCGGCAGCTACCGGGACGTGAAGGCGGTCCCGTACAGGACCGCCGGGGACGAGAGCGTCAGCTGGACCACGGTCGCCGCCGCCGGCGGGGTCTCGGCCCAGGTGCACCTGGTCGTCGTCCGCGAGGGCGACACCGTCGTGCGGCTGATGGCGCTCAACGTCGCGGGCGCCGGCCGGCAGGCGACCGTCCCGCAGGAGGTCGCCGACAAGCAACTGGAGAAGGTCGCCAAGGCCGGCTGACCGGCGGAACTACCAGGCGGCGCCGGTGGCGCCGCCGGCCGTCCCGTACTTCTCGTTGGGCAGCAGCAGCCACAGCGCCAGGTAGATCAGGAACTGCGGGCCGGGCAGCAGGCACGAGACCACGAAGATGATCCGCATCGTCTTCGCCTTGATGCCGAAACGTCGCGCGAGACCGGCGCAGACGCCACCGATCATCCGTCCGTCACGGGGGCGGGCAATCGCGCTCATGGCTTTCTCCTTCGTAGGGTGACCGCGCTCCGGGAATCCCCTGCGCGATGCCTCAATACTCGCGCGGCACCGCCGAAAGAACCTCGGTCCAGCGGCCGAGCCCGACCCTGGTAATTCTCGGGGTGGGCCCCTGAGACCGCCTCATCCTGGCCCTCAGGGCCGGTACGACGGCCAGGTGCGCGAGCACCATTCCGAGGGTGTTCAGCAGCACGGAATCCACGTCCACGACCTGCCCGGGGACGGCCGTCTGCAGCATCTCGATGGAGAGGGAGACCAGGACGCCGGCGGCGGCGGTCCGGGCCAACGAGGACCACGCGGACCACGGCGTGGGCGCGAGCCGCCCCCCGGCCAGCGGCAGCAGCACCCCGAGCGGGGCCAGCAGCGCCAGCCCCTCGCCGATCCGCCGGGCCGCCTCCAGCGGCCCGTACGCCAGGTCCGCCCTGATCCCCTCCAGCGGGGTCAGATTGGCGGCGGCGGCCCACGGCACGTCCAGCGGACGCAGGGTCAGCCATGCCACGAGGACCAGATGCGCGGCCAGCAGGGCCCCGCTCAGGATTCGGGGCCGGAGCGGGAGCTGTGTGGCGGTGGCGGCGCTGCCGCTGCCCTCATGACGGTGCACACCCGCGAGGACGCGTCCCCCGGTGGCGGTGGTTCCGCCTCAGCCCGTGACGAGCAGCACGATCAGCAGCGCCACGCCCGCGACGGCCGGCGCGATGATCTCGAAGGACCACGTCACCTTGACGGATCCCTGCGCGCCGGGCCGCGCCGCCCCGCGCTCGGCGAGCTCGCGCAGTTCGTCGACGACCTTGTCGGCCGCGGCCCGCTCCGGCGCGTTCGCCGCGTCGTCGCCGTCCTTCGCCGTTCCCCGGCCGCTCAGCGCCTCGCGCCGGCTGAGCCGGCGACTGGCCCTCTTGCGCTCGCGCAGCGAGACCGGAACCGACCAGAGCTGGTACTTCGATCCCTCGGCCAGGACCTCCGCCGAGTACCCGGCGCGCACCGCGTCCACGGCGGCCCAGGGCAGCTCGATGACGCGGAACGGGTTGCGCACCCGCATCCGGTCGTCATTGGCGAAGACGGCCGGGCGGATGGTGAAGGCCACGGTCAGCGGCACCGCGAACAGGGCGATGGCCAGCCCGATCCAGCGGCCCGGGCCCTCGCCCCGGACGACGGCGTCCCCGCACAGCCACGCGATCACGGCGAGCATGAGCACCCCGGTGACGACGGCCATGGGGGAGCGGTAGACGCGGTCGTCGTAGACCGGCTCGTGGGGGGAGGGCGTAGTCATGCCGCCGATTGTGCCGTACGCACGCGCGAGCGCGACAAGCCCTCCGCACCGATGACGGATGTCACGCCCATATGTGCGCCGTGGGGGGTGACAGGCAGCTACGCGCGTAGATATGCTCCCCTGGTGACCATGCCCACCACCCTCACCGCATTCGCTGACGTGACGACGTCCGACAGCGCGCTGCGCCGCTTCCTGCACGGGCTGCCCGGCGTAGACGCAGTCGGCCTGGAGGCCCGAGCGGCCTCCCTCGGCACCCGCTCGATCAAGACGACGGCCAAGGCGTACGCCATCGACCTGGCCATCTCGATGATCGACCTGACGACGCTTGAGGGTGCTGACACCCCGGGCAAGGTCCGGGCGCTGTCCACGAAGGCCGTCCACCCCGACCCGACCGACCGCACGACGCCGATGACCGCCGCGGTCTGCGTCTACCCCGACATGGTGGCCACCGCCAAGGCGGCCCTGAACGGCGCCGACGTCAAGGTCGCCTCCGTCGCCACGGCCTTCCCGGCCGGCCGTGCGGCCCTGCCCGTGAAGCTCGCCGACACCCGTGACGCCGTCGCCGCCGGCGCCGACGAGATCGACATGGTCATCGACCGTGGCGCCTTCCTCGCCGGCCGCTACCTGGACACGTACGAGCTGATCAAGGCGGTCAAGGAGGCCTGCGTCCGCGAGGACGGCACGGCCGCCCGACTCAAGGTGATCTTCGAGACCGGCGAGCTGTCGACCTACGACAACATCCGCCGTGCCTCCTGGATCGGCATGCTCGCCGGCGCGGACTTCATCAAGACGTCCACCGGCAAGGTCGGCGTCAACGCCACCCCCGCCAACACGCTCCTCATGCTCGAAGCCGTCCGCGACTTCAAGGCGCAGACCGGGATCCAGATCGGCGTGAAGCCCGCCGGTGGCATCCGCACGACCAAGGACGCCCTCAAGTTCCTGGTCCTGGTCAACGAGACCGTCGGCTCGGACTGGCTGTCCAACCACTGGTTCCGTTTCGGCGCCTCCAGCCTGCTGAACGACCTGCTCATGCAGCGCCAGAAGCTGAGCACCGGACGCTACTCCGGTCCCGACTACGTGACGGTGGACTGATCACCATGGGTTCTGTTTTCGAGTACGCGCCGGCCCCCGAGTCCCGCTCGGTCGTCGACATCGCCCCCTCCTACGGCCTCTTCATCGACGGGGAGTTCACCGACGCCGCCGACGGCAAGGTCTTCAAGACCGTCTCGCCGTCCTCCGAGGAGGTGCTCGCCGAGGTCGCCCAGGCCGGTGCGGCCGACGTCGACCGCGCCGTGAAGGCGGCCCGCAAGGCCTTCGAGAAGTGGTCCGCGCTGCCCGGCTCCGAGCGCGCCAAGTACCTCTTCCGGATCGCCCGGATCATCCAGGAGCGCAGCCGCGAGCTGGCCGTCCTGGAGACCCTGGACAACGGCAAGCCGATCAGGGAGACCCGCGACGCGGACCTCCCGCTCGTCGCCGCGCACTTCTTCTACTACGCGGGCTGGGCCGACAAGCTCGACCACGCGGGCTACGGCGCGAACCCGCGTCCGCTCGGCGTGGCCGGCCAGGTCATCCCCTGGAACTTCCCGCTGCTGATGCTGGCCTGGAAGATCGCCCCGGCGCTCGCCACCGGCAACACCGTCGTCCTCAAGCCCGCCGAGACCACGCCCCTGTCGGCGCTGTTCTTCGCGGACATCTGCCGCCAGGCCGGCCTGCCCAAGGGCGTCGTCAACATCCTGACCGGCCACGGCGACGCGGGCGCGGCCCTCGTCGCGCACCCGGACGTCGACAAGGTCGCCTTCACCGGCTCGACCGCGGTCGGCAAGGCCATCGCCCGCCAGATCGCCGGCACCGACAAGAAGGTCACCCTGGAGCTGGGCGGCAAGGGCGCCAACATCGTCTTCGACGACGCCCCCATCGACCAGGCCGTCGAGGGCATCGTCAACGGCATCTTCTTCAACCAGGGCCAGGTCTGCTGCGCGGGCTCCCGCCTGCTGGTCCAGGAGTCGATCCAGGACGAACTGCTCGACTCCCTCAAGCGGCGCCTGTCCACCCTGCGCCTGGGCGACCCGCTCGACAAGAACACCGACATCGGCGCGATCAACTCCGCCGAACAGCTCGCCCGGATCACCGCGCTCGCGGAGACCGGCGAGGCCGAGGGCGCCGAGCGCTGGTCCCCGGCGTGCGAGCTGCCGTCCGCCGGTTACTGGTTCGCCCCGACGCTCTTCACGAACGTCACCCAGGCGCACACGGTCGCCCGCGACGAGATCTTCGGCCCGGTGCTGTCCGTACTGAGCTTCCGGACCCCGGACGAGGCCGTCGCCAAGGCCAACAACAGCCAGTACGGCCTCTCCGCCGGCATCTGGACGGAGAAGGGCTCGCGCATCCTCGCGGTCGCGGGCAAGCTCCGCGCGGGCGTCGTCTGGGCCAACACGTTCAACAAGTTCGACCCGACCTCGCCGTTCGGCGGCTACAAGGAATCGGGCTTCGGCCGCGAAGGCGGTCGCCACGGCCTGGAGGGCTACCTCGCCCCGTCGAGCCCGAAGGGTGAGCGCTAATGGGAACGGTTGAGTCCTCTGTGACCCGTTTGAACGTCTTCAAGACCTACAAGCTGTACGTCGGGGGCAAGTTCCCCCGCTCCGAGAGCGGCCGGGTGTACGAAGTGACCGACTCGAAGGGCAAGTGGCTGGCCAACGCCCCGCTGTCCTCCCGCAAGGACGCCCGTGACGCGGTCGTCGCCGCCCGCAAGGCGTTCGGCGGCTGGTCGGGCGCGACCGCCTACAACCGCGGCCAGGTCCTCTACCGCGTCGCCGAGATGCTGGAGGGCCGCCGCGAGCAGTTCGTCCGCGAGGTCGGCGAGGCGGAGGGCCTGTCCAAGTCGAAGGCCGCCGCCGTCGTGGACGCGGCCATCGACCGCTGGGTCTGGTACGCGGGCTGGACCGACAAGATCGGCCAGATCGTCGGTGGGGCCAACCCCGTCGCGGGCCCGTTCTTCAACCTCTCCACCCCGGAGCCCACCGGCGTCGTCACCGTCGTGGCCCCGCAGGACTCGTCCTTCCTGGGCCTCGTCTCGGTGATCGCCCCCGTGATCGCGACGGGCAACACCGCCGTCGTGATCACCTCGGAGAAGTCCCCGCTGCCCGCGCTGTCCCTGGGCGAGGTGCTGGCCACCTCCGACCTGCCCGGCGGCGTGGTCAACATCCTGTCCGGCAAGGCCTCCGAGATGGGCCCGCACCTGGCGTCCCACCAGGACGTCAACGCGATCGACCTGGCGGGCGCCGACGCGGCCCTCGCCAAGGAGCTGGAGATCGCGGCGGCCGACAACCTCAAGCGCGTCCTGCGTCCACAGCCTGTGGACGACTGGAGCGCCGACCCGGGCACGGGGCGGATGACCGCCTTCCTGGAGACCAAGACGGTCTGGCACCCGACGGGTTCGCTCGGCGCGGGCGGTTCCTCGTACTAGAGGACGGCTCCCCGTACGCGGAGACACCACGAACCGGCCCCGGCAGCGACCCCCGCGCTGTCGGGGCCTTCCCGTACCCCGGGCCCTTCCCGCCGCCGCCCTACGCCTTCGGGAGCACCGGACCCAGCAGCGAGGACACCGCGGCCGTGGGCAGTTCGCCGACCGACGGCCCCCGCGTCAGGGTGCCCGTCACCATGCCCGTACCGACGGACGGGAAGTCCGCGACCTGCGTGGCGACCCCGTTGTCGAGGGGGTCCACGCCGGTGTTCGCGAGCGGGTTCACCTTCAGGTTCGCGATCGGGTCGGCCACCCCCGCCAACGCCGCGGGGACGGAGAGTTCACCGGCCTGGGCCCCGCCCGCCGCCATCGCCAGGGCCGCACCGGCCATGGACAGGGTCAGCCCGGCGGCGCGGAGGCGCTTCGGAGGGGTGGGAGCTGCGTGACGTGCCATGGGTTCCCGCCTGTGGTCGTAGTCGCGTGCGCACACAGGGTAGTCGAGCCGGCTTCCCCGATTCCAACCGACGGCCCGCGCCCCGTGTGAGGCCCGTCGCAGGCACCGTCACGGGTGTGCCGTTACGGCCGCTCATGCCCCACACTGGTGTCCCGTGAGCTGTTCATCTCCCCTTCCCACGCGCGTCGTGCTGCTGACCGGTCCCTCGGGATCCGGAAAGTCCTCGCTCGCGGCCCGTTCCGGGCTGCCCGTCCTGCGCCTGGACGACTTCTACAAGGAGGGGACGGACCCGACCCTCCCGCTGGTCGAGGGCAGTTCCGACATCGACTGGGACTCCCCGCTGTCGTGGGACGCGGAAGCCGCCGTCGCCGCCATCGCGCAACTCTGCTCCACGGGCCGCACGCAGGTGCCGGAGTACTCCATCGCGTCGTCCTCGCGCACCGGCACCGAGACCCTGGACATAGCGCGGACCCCGCTGTTCATCGCGGAGGGCATCTTCGCCGCCGACGTCGTGGCCCGCTGTCAGGAACTGGGCCTGCTCGCCGACGCGCTCTGCCTGCGCGGTCGCCCCTCGACCACCTTCCGCCGGCGCCTGGCCCGCGACCTGCGCGAGGGCCGCAAGTCCCTGCCGTTCCTGGTGCGCCGCGGCTGGCGCCTGATGCGCGCCGAACGCGGCATCGTCGCCCGGCACACCGCCCTCGGCGCCCACGCCTGCGGTCGCGACGAGGCCCTCGGCCGGCTGGCCGCCGCCGCGGCCGGCCGCCACCGCACCGCGACCACCCCGGCCTGACCTCCGGGCCCCGCGCTCGGGGCACGCGAAAAGGCGGGATCACGCGGACCCCCGGCCGCTTGATCCCGCCTCTTCTCCCCCCGCAAGCCCCCGTCCCACCCCCGTAGGACGGCCCCCTGGGCCCGTGGTCCTTGGTTACGCGACGAGCTCCCCGAAGGACTCCGCCTCGTCACGTCCGAAGCTCAGCACCTCGTCGTCCCGCAGCCGACGCAGCGACCGCCAGATGCTCGACTTCACGGTGCCGACGCTGATGCCCAGGATCTCGGCGATCTCCGGGTCGGTGCGGCCCTCGTAGTAGCGCAGCACCAGCATCGTGCGCTGCGGCTCCGGGATCCGGGTCAGCGCCTGCCACAGCACCGCGCGCAGTTCCGTACCCCGCATCGCGTCCGTGTCCGAGGCCGTCTCCGGCAGTTCCTCGGTCGGGTACTCGTTGAGCTTGCGCCGGCGCCACGCGCTGATGTGCAGGTTCGTCATCGTCCGCCGCAGGTATCCGCCGACGGCCGCCTTGTCGCTGATCCGGTCCCAGGCGCGGTACGTGGAGAACAGCGCGCTCTGCAACAGGTCCTCGGCCTCGTGCCGGTCACCGGTGAGGTGGAAGGCGGTGGCGAAGAGGGCCGCGCGGCGCTCCTGGACGTACGCCGTGAACTCGGCCTCCGAGGTGGAGGAAGGAGTACGCGGTGCGGGAACCGTCTGGTACTGGTTCGCGTCAATGGCTGTGACGTGCACCGGCCGCGGACGTGCGACCGGCGCCGTACGGACACCCGCCCGGCGGTTCACATCGTGCAGCCGCGTGACAACCGCGCTGGTCGTGGTGCTGTGCAGCGTGTTCATCTCGCGCCCCCCGTCGTGGAGTCTGCTTCGGTCCGTGTTGCGATGACAGAAGCCTGCCCGCCGGACATAACCGGGGTGTCCTTCGACTGTCACAGGCCTGTCACAGCCAACCGTGGCCGGATCCGAGGCGCCGGACGGTCGAAGTCCCGACGGCCGATGGGACAGAATGAGCGCGTGCCTTTCCTGTTGCTGATCGAGGACGACGACGCCATCCGCACGGCCCTCGAACTCTCCCTGTCACGCCAGGGCCACCGTGTGGCCACCGCGGCGACGGGCGAGGACGGCCTGAAACTGTTGCGCGAGCAACGGCCGGACCTGATCGTGCTGGACGTGATGCTGCCCGGGATCGACGGCTTCGAGGTGTGCCGGCGGATCCGCCGCACCGACCAGCTGCCGATCATCCTGCTGACCGCGCGCAGCGACGACATCGATGTCGTCGTGGGCTTGGAGTCGGGAGCCGACGACTACGTCGTCAAGCCCGTCCAGGGCCGGGTGCTCGACGCCCGGATCCGGGCCGTGCTGCGCCGGGGCGAACGCGAGGCGAGCGACTCCGCCGTGTTCGGGTCCCTGGTCATCGACCGGTCCGCGATGACCGTGACGAAGAACGGCGAGGACCTCCAGCTCACCCCGACCGAACTGCGGCTGCTGCTCGAACTCAGCCGCCGGCCCGGTCAGGCGCTGTCGCGCCAGCAGTTGTTGCGGCTGGTCTGGGAGCACGACTACCTCGGTGACTCGCGGCTCGTCGACGCCTGCGTGCAGCGGCTGCGCGCCAAGGTCGAGGAAGTGCCGTCCTCACCCACCCTGATCCGCACCGTCCGGGGCGTCGGCTACCGGTTGGACTCGCCGCAGTGATCCGAGCCCTGTTCGCGGGCAGGCGCTGGACCAGCCTGCGGCTGCGGCTCCTGGTCGTGTTCTGCCTGGTCGCGCTGACGGCCGCCGTCTCCGCCTCCGGGATCGCCTACTGGCTCAACCGCGAGGCCGTGCTCACCCGTACCCAGGACGCGGCCCTCGGCGACTTCCGTCAGGAGATGCAGCTGCGGGCCGCGGGGCTGCCCGCCGAGCCGACGCCCCAGGAGATGCAGCGCACCGCCGAGTTGATGGCGGGCAGCAGCCCCGGGTACAGCGTGCTGCTGGTCCACGAGCGCAAGGACGGCCGGAAGGTGTTCGGCGCGGCGGGGGCGGCCACCTTCGGGCTGGACGACGTACCGAAGTCGCTCCAGCACGCCGTGAACGACCGGCAGAAGACCACGGCCGCCAACGACGCCGAGTACCACATGTACTGGCAGCGGACGAAGCCGCAGGGCAATCCGTACCTGGTGGGCGGCACGCGGATCGTGGGCGGCGGGCCGACCGGCTACATGTACAAGTCGCTGGCCACCGAGCGGGACGACCTCAACGCGCTGGGCTGGTCGCTGACCATCGCCACCGGGCTGGCGCTGCTCGGGTCGGCGCTGTTGGCGCAGGCGGCGGCGCGGACCGTGCTGAAGCCGATCCAGCGGCTCGGGGACGCGGCGCGCCGGCTCGGCGAGGGCGAACTCGACCACCGGCTCGACGTGTCGGGAACGGACGAACTCGCCGACCTCTCCCACACCTTCAACAAGACGGCCGAGGCGCTGGAGAAGAAGGTCGCCGACATGAGCGCGCGCGAGGAGGCCAGCCGCCGCTTCGTCGCCGACATGTCCCACGAACTGCGCACGCCGCTGACGGCGTTGACCGCGGTGGCCGAGGTGCTGGAGGAGGAGGTCGACCACCTCGATCCGATGATCGCGCCCGCGGTGGGGCTGGTGGTGAGCGAGACGCGGCGGCTCAACGTGCTGGTGGAGAACCTGATGGAGGTCACCCGCTTCGACGCGGGGACGGCGCGCCTGGTGCTGGACGACGTGAACGTCGCCGACCAGGTCACCGCGTGCATCGACGCGCGGGCGTGGCTGGACGCGGTGGAACTCGACGCCGGGCGGGACATCGTGTGGCGGCTGGATCCGCGTCGCCTCGACGTGATCCTGGCGAACCTGATCGGCAACGCGCTCAAGCACGGCGGCTCGCCGGTGCGGGTGTCGGTGGCGGTGGAGACGGCCGACGCCGACTGGCTGGTGGTGACCATCCGGGACAACGGGCCGGGCATTCCCGAGGACGTCCTGCCGCACGTCTTCGACCGGTTCTACAAGGCGAGCGCCTCCCGGCCGAAGTCGGACGGCAGCGGCCTGGGCCTGTCGATCGCGAGGGAGAACGCGCACATCCACGGCGGTGACATCACGGCCGAGAACGGGGTGGACGGCGGGGCCGTCTTCACCCTGCGGCTGCCGGGGGACGTGGGGAAGGTGAGCACGGGTGACGTGGACGCGTAGGGCGCTGCCGAAGGTGGTGGCGGCGCTGTTGCTGTGCGGGACCTCGGCGTGCGGGATCCGGGCGACGACCGTGCCGGTGGACGTGGGTCCGGCCCCCTCGCGGGTGTCCTGCGACACCCCGGAACGACCGGCCGGGCAGAGCGGGGTGCAGGGGTTCCGGGCCACGGTGGAACTGGTCTGCGGATCGCAGCTGGTGGGCGTGGAACGGATTGTTCCGGTGCCCGAGAAGAGGCCGGTCAAGGACGCCGAGGTGCTCGTGGCGCAGGCGCTGCTGCAGCAGTTGGAGCGGACCTCGGCGGAGGAGCGGAGCGCCGGCTTCACCACCGGGGTCACCGGCGAGCTGACGGCAGCCCCGCCGCGGGCCGGCGATCCGGTGGGGACGGTCCGGCTGAGCCGGCGGCCCGAGGACCTGCCGCCGGTGGCGTTGTCGCAGGTCGTGTGCACCCTGGCGGGCAGCGACGCGATCTCGGCCGGGCCGGGCCCGGTGGTGCTCGGCGGGCCGGACGCGGACCCGCCGCGGGCGTGGGAGTGCACGGAGGCCGTCCGCTCCCGCCCGGAGTCGGTGCCGACGCTGGGCGAGCTGGTCCGCCCGACGCCCTCCTGACGGACGGACGGACGGGCGGACGCCGACGGCCCCCCGGGCCGGAGCTCGGGGGGCCGTCGGGTGTCGCGGAGGGTCAGATCCCGGCGGCTGCCGAGAGGTCCTTCTTGATCGCGTCCAGGACGCCCTGGCCGCGGGTGCGGGCCGGGACGAGGTCGGAGGCGTCCGTGACCGGCACCACGACCTCCAGGTAGCACTTCAGCTTCGGCTCCGTACCGGACGGGCGGACGATCACCCGGGCCTTGTGGTCGCCGTCGAGGTGGTAGCGCAGGCCGTCCGTGGGCGGCAGCGCCGCCGAACCGACCGCGAGGTCCTCGGCCGAGACGACCCGCAGGCCCGCGAGGGAGACCGGGGGCTCCGCGCGCAGCGCGGCCATCGCGTCGGCGATCACCGACAGGTCCGAGACGCGGACCGACAGCTGGTCGGTGGCGTGCAGGCCGTGGGCCAGCGCCAGGTCGTCCAGCAGGTCGGTCAGGCCGCGGCCCTGCTCCTTGAGCTCGGAGGCCAGCTCCGCCACCAGCAGGGCGGCGGTGACGCCGTCCTTGTCGCGGACGCCCTCGGGGTCCACGCAGTAGCCGAGCGCCTCCTCGTAGCCGTAGCGCAGGCCCTCGACGCGGGAGATCCACTTGAAGCCCGTCAGGGTCTCCTCGTAGCCCACGCCCGCCGCCTGCGCGATCCGCCCCAGGAGGGAGGAGGAGACGATCGACTCGGCGAAGACGCCGCTGACGCCCTTGGAGACCAGGTGGGCCGCCAGCAGCGCGCCGACCTCGTCGCCGCGCAGCATGCGCCAGCCCGAGGCGGCCGACGCGTCCGGCACGGCCACGGCGCAGCGGTCGGCGTCCGGGTCGTTGGCGATCACGATGTCGGGGCGGACCTCGGCGGCCTTCGCGAAGGACAGGTCCATCG
Source organism: Streptomyces sp. NPDC001568 (assembly GCF_042893755.1). NCBI lineage: Bacteria > Bacillati > Actinomycetota > Actinomycetes > Kitasatosporales > Streptomycetaceae > Streptomyces > Streptomyces sp. NPDC001568. The sequence continues at coordinate 244,700 of NZ_JBIAVF010000001.1, forward strand.
CGCCCGGTTCCTCCGGGTTGGGGAAGGCGACCGTGGGGAAGGCCGGGTCCGGCTCCGCCTGCTCGGCGACCAGGACCGGCTCCGGGAAGCCGTGCCGGGCGAAGGCCGCCATGACGACGTCCTTCCCGACGCCGTGCATGGCCGTGTAGACGGTCCGCACGCCCCGGGGGGAGCCGGGGGTCAGGACGGCGTCCGTACGGGCCAGGTAGGCCTCCAGGACGTCGTCGCCGAGGTCCTGCCAGCCCGACTCCGGGCGCGGCACGGAGGCCAGGGTGTCGATCCGGTCGATCTCCGCCGCGATCTCGGCGTCGGCCGGGGAGACGATCTGCGAGCCGTCGCCGAGGTACACCTTGTAGCCGTTGTCCCGGGGAGGGTTGTGGCTGGCGGTCACCTCGACGCCGGCGACGGCGCCCAGGTGCCTTATGGCGAACGCGAGGACGGGCGTGGGCAGCGGGCGGGGCAGGACGGCCGCGCGGAGCCCGGCGCCGGTCATGACGGCCGCGGTGTCACGGGCGAAGTCCGCCGACTTGTAGCGGGCGTCGTAACCGACGACGACGAGGCCGCCGGCGTGCCCCTGGGCCTTCAGGTATGCGGCGAGGCCCGCCGCGGCCCGGATGACCACGCTGCGGTTCATCCGCATCGGGCCCGCGCCGATCTCCCCGCGCAGACCGGCGGTGCCGAACTGGAGCGTGCCAGCGAACCGGTCCGCGAGTTCGGCGGTGTCGCCCGCCTCGATGATCGCGGCGAGTTCGGCCGCGGTCTGCGGGTCCGGGTCCTCGTCCAGCCAGGCCCGGGCCCGGGTGATCAGGTCGTCCTGTACCTGTTCCTGCACTGCTTCCGCCTTACCTCTCGTACGTCGATCAGATGCGGGCGAGGACCTGCGTCAGCAGCGTGCCCATGCGGGCAGCGGAGTCGCGGCCGGCCTGGAGGACCTCTTCGTGGTTCAGCGGCTCGCCGGACAGGCCGGCCGCCAGGTTGGTGACCAGGGAGATGCCGAGCACCTCGGCGCCGGCCTCACGGGCGGCGATGGCCTCCAGCACGGTGGACATGCCGACGAGGTCGGCGCCCATCACGCGGATCATGTTGATCTCGGCCGGGGTCTCGTAGTGCGGGCCGGGGAACTGGACGTAGACGCCCTCTTCGAGGCTCGCGTCGATCTCCTTGCACATCGCGCGCAGGCGCGGCGAGTACAGGTCGGTGAGGTCGACGAAGTTCGCCCCGACGATCGGCGAGGTCGCCGTCAGGTTGAGGTGGTCGCTGATCAGGACGGGCTGGCCGGGCTTCATGCCCTCGCGCAGGCCGCCGCAACCGTTGGTCAGGACGATGGTCTTGCAGCCGGCGGCGACGGCGGTGCGCACGCCGTGGGCGACGGCGGCGACGCCGCGGCCCTCGTAGTAGTGGGTCCGGCCGAGGAAGACCAGGGCGCGCTTCTCGCCGATCTTGTACGAGCGGATCTTGCCGCCGTGGCCCTCGACCGCGGCGGGCGGGAAGCCGGGCAGCTCGGTGACGAGGAACTCGGCCTCGGGGGCGCCCAGGGCCTCTGCGGCGGGGGCCCAGCCGGAGCCCATGACGAGGGCGACATCGTGGGAATCGACGCCGGTCAGCTCGCGCAGGCGGGTGGCGGCGGCGTCGGCGGCGGCGAAGGGGTCGGTAACAGATGCGTTCACGCGGACGAGCGTAGCCGCTCTCGGCCTACGCGCGTAGATGGCGCAGCTCACGGTGTTCGGATCGTTGCCTTGTCGTTTCCGCCGAATCGTCCCCGGGAGCCGTGCGGGGCCCGGGCCGGGCGGGCCCCGCACGGCCCGGGACGGTCGAAACCGGGTCGAGGCCGGACCGGGATCCGGTCCGGGTTCAGCAGGGGCGCTTGCGCAGTTCCATGGCGTAGTCGTGCGGGGCGCCGGCGGATTCGGCGGCGTCGGCGATCTCGCCCAGGTAGCGCGCCGAGGGCAATCCGCCCTCGTAACCGTTGAGGACGTAGGCCCAGGCGGCTTCCTCGCCGTCGAGCGTGTGCACCCGCACCCGCATCCGGCGGTAGATGTCCATCCCGACGCCCTCCCAGCGGTCCATGGAGTCCTCGTCCAGGGGGGCGATGTCGTAGAGGGCGACGAAGACCTGGTGGCGGGGGGCTTCGACGATCGTGGCGAGGGCCCCCTCCCATCCCATCTGCTCGCCGCCGAAGGTCAGCCGCCAGTCGTTGATCCAGCCCGTTCCGCGCAGCGGCGAATGGGGAGCGCGGCGCGTCATCAGCCGCGGGTCGAGGTTGCCGGCGTACGCGGCGTAGAGCGACATGTGGTCGAGAGTACGGGAGGGCCGACCCGCCGCGCGTGCCCGGATGGCGGGACCGGGGGCGAAGCACCGCGGAGCGTGCGGGACAATGGAGCACGGAATGCATCCCCCGGGGAGACCCCCCGGAACACCGGCCGGGGCGGCAGCCGGCCGGGTAGACGTGAGGCGGACTTTTCGTGACCCGGATCGTGATCATCGGCGGCGGACCCGGCGGGTATGAGGCGGCCCTGGTGGGGGCCCAGCTCGGCGCGGAGGTGACCGTCGTCGACTGCGACGGTCTGGGCGGGGCGTCGGTACTCACCGACTGCGTGCCATCGAAGACCCTCATCGCGACCGCCGAGGTCATGACGACCTTCGACTCGTCGTACGAGGAGCTCGGGATCGTCGTCGCGGACGACACCCCGCACATAGAACAGGCCGCGCGCGTCGTCGGCGTCGACCTCGGCAAGGTGAACCGGCGCGTCAAGCGCCTCGCGCTCGCCCAGTCCCACGACATCACCGCCTCCGTGACCCGGGCCGGCGCCCGCGTCCTGCGCGGCCGCGGCAAGCTCGGCGGGCCGCAGGGCATCGACGGCACGCGCGACGTCATCGTCACCGCGGCCGACGGCACCGAGACGATCCTCACCGCCGACGCCGTCCTGATCGCCACCGGCGGGCACCCCCGGGAGATCCCGGACGCGATGCCCGACGGCGAGCGGATCCTCAACTGGACCCAGGTCTACGACCTGGAGGAGCTCCCCGAGGAGCTCATCGTCGTCGGCTCCGGCGTCACCGGCGCCGAGTTCGCCGGCGCGTACCAGGCCCTCGGCTCCCGGGTGACCCTGGTGTCCTCCCGCGACCGCGTGCTGCCGGGCGAGGACCCGGACGCGGCCGCCGTCCTGGAGGACGTCTTCCGCCGCCGCGGCATGAACGTCGTCGGGCGCTCGCGCGCCGAGTCCGCCAAGCGGGTCGGCGACCGGGTCGAGGTCACGCTGTCCGACGGGCGGGTCATCACCGGCACGCACTGCCTGATGGCCGTCGGCGCCATCCCGAACACCAAGGACATGAACCTGGAGGAGTCCGGGGTCCGCCTCAAGGAGTCCGGCCACATCTGGACCGACAAGGTCTCCCGTACGTCCTCGCCCGGCGTGTACGCGGCCGGCGACGTCACCGGCATCTTCGCGCTGGCCTCCGTGGCCGCCATGCAGGGCCGGATCGCGATGTACCACTTCCTCGGTGACGCGGTGACCCCGCTCAACCTCAAGACGGTCTCCTCCAACGTCTTCACCGACCCCGAGATCGCCACCGTCGGCTACACCCAGGCCGACGTGGACTCCGGCAGGATCGACGCCCGCGTGGTCAAGCTCCCGCTGCTGCGCAACCCGCGCGCGAAGATGCAGGGCATCCGCGACGGCTTCGTGAAGATGTTCTGCCGCCCGGGCACCGGCATCGTCGTCGGCGGCGTGGTCGTGGCGCCCCGTGCGAGCGAACTCATCCACCCGATTTCGATCGCCGTCGACAACAACCTGACGGTCGAGCAGATCGCAAACGCGTTCACCGTGTACCCCTCGCTGTCCGGTTCGATCGCCGAGGTCGCCCGCCAGTTGCACACGCGCAAGGCCGCGGGCGAGGCGTAGGAACCGCCAACCACCCCTCCCCACATGCGGGTTGGGGTGGCCGGCGGGAGGCGGCCCGGATCCCGGTCGGCCGGCCGTGGCCCCGGCCGGCCGCGTATACCACTTGTCGACCTGTTTTACGGACAACTTCGGTATTCCGGTGCAAGGAGCTGAAAGCAGACGGTCACCCGGGTTACTGTCAGTTTCGTGTTCGCTGCAGAACGTCGCCAATTGATCCTCGAAATGGTGCGGGCCAACGGAGCGGTATCGCTCCGGGAGCTCGCCCGCGTCGTCCAGACCTCCGAAGTGACCGTACGGCGGGACGTGCGGGCACTGGAGGCAGAAGGACTCCTCGACCGCCGGCACGGCGGTGCGGTATTGCCGGGTGGATTCACGCGGGAATCCGGCTTTCCGCAAAAGTCCCATCTCGCCACGGCCGAGAAGACCGCCATCGCCGATGTCGCGGCCGGACTCGTCGAAGAGGGCGAGGCCATCGTCGTCGGCGCCGGCACCACCACCCAGGAGCTGGCCCGCCGGCTCGCGCGGGTGCCCGGCCTGACCGTGGTCACCAACTCGCTGCTCGTCGCCCAGGCGTTGGCGCACGCCAACCGGGTGGAGGTGGTGATGACCGGCGGAACCCTGCGGGGCTCCAACTACGCCCTCGTGGGCAGTGGTGCGGAACAGTCCCTCCAGGGGCTGCGGGTCTCGCGGGCCTTCCTGTCCGGCAGTGGTCTGACCGCCGAACGCGGGCTGTCCACCTCCAACATGCTCTCCGCGAGCGTGGACCGGGCTCTGGTGCAGGCCGCCGCCGAGGTGGTGGTCCTCGCCGACCACACCAAGCTCGGCACCGACACCATGTTCCAGACCGTGCCGACGGACGTCATGACCCGGCTGGTCACGGACGAGCCGCCGCCGCACGACGACCGGGCGGGCACCGAGCTCCAGGCGCTGGCCGACCAGGGCGTCCAGATCACGGTGGCCGGTGCGGCCGTGGCCTCCGGCGGGGGCCCCGGCGGCGGGGCGGGCGGTGACGGGATGCAGGGGCGCAGGCCCCGGCGCGACTCCCCGCTCCCGGTCCAGCGGCGCGGCGGGCCCGGCACCCTCCGGTCGGCCGCGATGGCCGACCCCGGCGAGCGGGCCAGGGTCGCGGACATGCGCCGACGCTGACCGGACGGGTCGCCCGGCCGCCGCCCGGAAGCGGCGGCCGGGCGACCCGTACCGGAACGCGAGCAGGGCTCGACGCGCTGGGCGCGCCGGACGAAGGCCCGTACGCGAAGGCCCCGCCCGGGCGGACCGGGCGGGGCCTTCGTACGCGGTGTGTCGCGGACGTCAGTCCTTGATCTCGCAGATGGTGGCGCCGGAGGTGACGGAGCCGCCGACTTCGGCGCTCAGGCCGACGACGGTGCCGGAGCGGTGCGCGTTCAGCGGCTGCTCCATCTTCATGGCTTCCAGGACGACGACCAGGTCTCCCTCGTTGACCTGCTGACCCTCCTCGACGGCCACCTTGACGATGGTGCCCTGCATCGGGGAGGCGAGGGTGTCGCCGGAGGCGGCCGGGCCGGACTTCTTCGCGGCGCGGCGCTTGGGCTTGGCGCCGCCGGCGGCGGCCGTGCGCGCCAGGGTCATGCCCAGCGAGGAGGGCAGGGAGACCTCCAGACGCTTGCCGCCGACCTCGACGACGACCGTCTCGCGGCCGGGCTCGTCCTCGGTCTCCTCGGCGGCGGGAGCGACGAACGCCTTGATGTCGTTGACGAACTCGGTCTCGATCCACCGGGTGTGGATCGTGAACGGCTTGCCGCCCGCGGGGGCGAACGCCGGGTCGGCGACGACCGCGCGGTGGAAGGGGATGGCCGTGGCCATGCCCTCGACGTTGAACTCGGCGAGCGCGCGGGCGGCGCGCTGGAGGGCCTGCTCGCGGGTGGCGCCGGTGACGATGAGCTTGGCGAGGAGGGAGTCCCAGGCCGGGCCGATCACCGAACCGCTCTCCACGCCGGCGTCGAGGCGCACGCCGGGGCCGGACGGGGCGTCGAACTTCGTGACGGTGCCCGGAGCGGGGAGGAAGCCGCGACCCGGGTCCTCGCCGTTGATGCGGAACTCGAAGGAGTGGCCGCGCAGGACGGGGTCCCCGTAGCCGAGCTCCTCGCCGTCGGCGATCCGGAACATCTCGCGGACCAGGTCGATGCCCGCGACCTCTTCGGTGACGGGGTGCTCGACCTGGAGGCGGGTGTTGACCTCCAGGAAGGAGATCAGGCCGTCGGCGGAGACCAGGAACTCGACGGTGCCGGCGCCGACGTAGCCGGCTTCCTTGAGGATCGCCTTCGACGCGGCGTACAGCTCGGCGTTCTGGGCCTCGGAGAGGAACGGGGCCGGGGCCTCCTCCACCAGCTTCTGGTGGCGGCGCTGGAGCGAGCAGTCACGGGTGGAGACGACGACCACGTTGCCGTGGGAGTCGGCGAGGCACTGGGTCTCGACGTGACGCGGCTTGTCGAGGTAGCGCTCGACGAAGCACTCGCCGCGGCCGAAGGCGGCGACGGCCTCGCGGACGGCCGATTCGTAGAGCTCGGGCACCTCTTCGAGGGTGCGGGCGACCTTCAGGCCGCGGCCGCCACCACCGAAGGCCGCCTTGATGGCGATCGGCAGACCGTGCTGCTCGGCGAACGCGACGACCTCGTCGGCCCCCGAGACCGGGTCGGGCGTGCCGGCGACGAGGGGGGCCCCGGCGCGCTGCGCGATGTGCCGGGCGGCGACCTTGTCACCGAGGTCGCGGATGGCCTGGGGCGGCGGCCCGATCCAGGTGAGTCCGGCGTCGATGACGGCCTGCGCGAAGTCGGCGTTCTCCGACAGGAATCCGTAGCCGGGGTGGATGGCGTCGGCCCCGGAATCGGCGGCTGCCTGCAGGACCTTCGCGATGTCGAGGTAGCTGGCGGCCGGGGTGTCACCGCCCAACGCGAAAGCTTCGTCTGCCGCGCGGACGTGCAGGGCATCCCGGTCCGGATCGGCGTAGACGGCTACGCTCGCGATCCCTGCATCCCGGCATGCCCGAGCAACGCGGACAGCGATTTCGCCACGGTTGGCGATGAGCACCTTGCGCACGATGGCTCCCTCCTTGAAACAAGCTGAGTTTAGGGATAGTCGACACGGCCTTTCGACCCTTTCCCGGAGGTGAGCTTGCCCACACGGAGCGTGATTCGAGGCAGGCTCTAGTCCGAAAACCCTTGTGTCGCCCCAGGTCAGGGAGATCCCAGACTGCACAGTAACCCTGATGGACGGCGCAGGTCTCTGTTCTCCGGGTCAGCCGCCCCCGTTGATTCTTTGTGGAGTCCCTACGAACGGCCTATGCATTCTTTGCGTGAGGGCCGTCACGGAGGGCCTCCGTAACGAAGCCGCCCCGCCCCCTTGTCCGCAGGTTTACTCGTTAGTAGCCTCCAGGTCGTCGAACACGCTTGTGGCGTGTCGGGGGATGGGGGCGTCGTGCTGCGCAGATTCGTGGCCGGGCTGGCCGCGGCCGTGCTCGTCGCCGAGGCGGCGCTGCTCGTACTCGTCCACCTGGTGCTGGGCCTGACCACCGCGAACCAGTCGATGTCCATCGCGGGCAGCGACCCGGAGCTCATGTCCACGGCCACCTACGTGATGGGCGCCGGCGCCGGGGCCTTCCTGCTGCTGTGCGCCCTCGTGCTCGCCGTCGCCGCCGTGCGGGACCGGTCGCCGGGCCGCTTCGGGCGCGTCCTGCTGATCGCCGCGGCCGTCCTGCACGCGCTGCTCGGCACGCTCGCCGTCGGGCTGGCCGGCTGGCCGGTCTGGGGCGCGCTGATGCTGGTGCTGTGCCTGCTCGTGCTGTGCCTGTTGCTCTACGCCAGGACCGACGGGGACGCCCCCGGCGCCCGGCCGAAGGCGCCCCCCGGGCCGGTGGGGGAGTTCAGGCCCACAAGTCCGTGATGGACACGTCCAGTTCGCCCAGCAGGGAGCGCAGCAGCGGCAGGGACAGGCCGATGACGTTGCCCGGGTCGCCGTCGATGCCGTCGATGAACGGCGCGGACAGTCCGTCCAGGGTGAACGCCCCGGCGACGTGCAGCGGTTCCCCGCTCGCCACGTAGGCCGCCACCTCCGCGTCCGTGGGCTCACCGAAGCGGACCGTGGTGGAGGCCGTCGCCGAGACCTGACGGCCCGTGGCGGTGTCGACCACGCAGTGGCCCGTGCGCAGCACGCCCGACCGGCCCCGCATGGACGTCCAGCGGGCGGTGGCCTCCGTCGCGTCGGCCGGCTTGCCCAGCGCCTCCCCGTCCAGCTCCAGCACCGAGTCGCAGCCGATCACCAGGGCGCCCGCGGCCTCCGGGAGGGCCGCCACCACGGCGGCCTTGGCCTCGGCGAGGGCCAGCGCGAGGGCCGCCGGCTCGTCGTGGTCCAGGGTGTCCTCGTCGAAGCCGCTGACGATCACGTGCGGGGCCAGCCCGGCCTGCCGCAGCAGGTTCAGCCGGGCGGGCGAGGCGGAGGCGAGGACCAGCGGGCGGCGCGGGCTCGCGGGCCGCGGGTCTGCGGCCGACGGGGCGGCGGGCTGTGGGGTAGCGGTCATGGGAGCCATCGTAGGGCGGCCCCGAGGACCGTCTAGAACGGGGCGACGCCCAGCAGGTAGACGCCCACCACCATCGCGAGGACGAGGACCACGAGCAGTCGCCGGAGCATCGCCTGCGCGTCGCGCATGTCCTTCGGCGGCTCGTCCTTCGGGTCTGACCAGAGCATGCTTCGATCCTGACGCCGGCGCGGCGGTGGCGCCTGAGTACTCGTACTCAGGCGCCACCGTGCGTTCACGTCATCTTCGTCCGGTCCCCCGCCCGGTCGGGCGGGGGACCGGACTCAGCCCTGGCCGGGCCAGTACGTACGACCCCAGGCGCGCGGGCCCGGCCGCGGCAGCCGGCGGCGGGCCACCCGGCCCGGCGCGGCCCACTCGTCCGGAACCCGGGGCGCGCCCGACGGGGCCGAGGCCAGCGCCGCCGCGCGCGCTTGGACCACCGCCAGTGCGGCGGCCAGCTCCTCGGGGGTCGGGTTGCCCTTGACGACCTTGATCACCACGGAGATCTCCTCGGGGGGCTACAGGGGGATGTTGCCGTGCTTCTTCGGGGGCAGGGACTCCCGCTTGGTGCGCAGCTGGCGCAGGCCCTTCACCACGTGAGCGCGGGTCTCGGACGGCATGACCACCGCGTCGACGTAGCCGCGCTCGGCCGCCGTGTAGGGGTTGAGCAGGGCGTCCTCGTACTCGGTGATGAGCCGCGCGCGGGTCTCGTCGGCGGCGCCGGCCTGCTCCGCCTCGGCGATGGCCCGCCGGTGCAGGATGTTCACCGCGCCCTGGGCGCCCATGACGGCGATCTGGGCGGTCGGCCAGGCCAGGTTGAGGTCCGCGCCGAGGTGCTTGGAGCCCATGACGTCGTACGCCCCGCCGAAGGCCTTGCGGGTGATGACGGTGATCAGCGGGACGGTGGCCTCGGCGTAGGCGTAGATGAGCTTCGCGCCCCGCCGGATGATGCCGTTGTACTCCTGGTCCGTGCCGGGCAGGAAGCCCGGAACGTCCACGAACGTCAGCACGGGCACGTTGAAAGCGTCGCACGTTCGGACGAAGCGCGCAGCCTTCTCGGAAGCGTTGATGTCCAGGCAGCCGGCGAACTGCATCGGCTGGTTGGCGACGATGCCCACCGGGTGCCCCTCGACGCGGCCGAAGCCGGTCAGGATGTTCGGCGCGAACAGCGACTGCGTCTCCAGGAACTCCGCGTCGTCGAGCACGTGCTCGATCACGGTGTGCATGTCGTACGGCTGGTTCGCGCTGTCCGGGATCAGCGTGTCGAGTTCGAGGTCGGTAGCGGAGACCTCGGTGTCCGCCTCCTCCGGGAACGCGGGCGGCTCGGAGAGGTTGTTCGACGGCAGGTACGCCAGCAGGGACTTGACGTACTCGATGGCGTCCTTCTCGTCACCCGCCATGTGGTGGGCGACGCCGGACGTGCTGTTGTGCGTACGGGCTCCGCCGAGCTCCTCGAAGCCGACGTCCTCGCCGGTGACCGTCTTGATGACGTCCGGGCCGGTGATGAACATGTGCGAGGTCTGATCGACCATCACGGTGAAGTCGGTGATGGCGGGGGAGTACACGGCGCCGCCGGCGCAGGGGCCGACGACCAGGCTGATCTGCGGGATCACGCCGGACGCGTGGACGTTGCGGCGGAAGATCTCGCCGTACATGCCGAGCGCGCTGACGCCCTCCTGGATGCGGGCGCCGCCGGAGTCGTTGATGCCGACGAGCGGGCATCCGGTCTTCAGCGCGAAGTCCATGACCTTCATGATCTTCTGGCCGTAGACCTCGCCGAGGGCTCCGCCGAAGACGGTGAAGTCCTGCGAGAACACGGCCACCGGGCGGCCGTCCACCGTGCCGTAGCCGGTGACGACGCCGTCGCCGTAGGGCCGGGTCTTCTCCAGCCCGAAGTTGGTGGACCGGTGCCGGGCGAACTCGTCGAGCTCTACGAAGGACCCCTCGTCCAGCAGCAGTGCCACCCGCTCGCGTGCCGTCAGCTTGCCCTTGGCGTGCTGCTTCTCCACGGCGCGTTCGGAACCTGCGTGGGTGGCTTCCTCGACGCGGCGCCGCAGATCCGCGAGCTTGCCCGCGGTCGTGTGGATGTCGATCGGCTCTGAGGGTTGGGACATCGGGGTCGCGGCTCCCTGTGTGGTGTCAACTGCCTGGTCAATTGATTGACTGCTGCTGGCTACTGGTGCGTAGCGTATCGGCGGGCATGGCGCTCGGCAGTGCGGCGTTTGACACACCTACATTGACTTGCATGACGCCATCAGATGCTCCAACCGGAGCCTCCGCGGGACGCTGGTCGAGCCTGGACCGCCCTCCCCTCAACACCGCAGCCCTGCAACGCGCCCTCGTGACCGAGGGAGGCCTGTGGACCTCCCTGGAGGTCGTCCCCGCCACCGGGTCCACCAACACCGACCTCGCGGCGCGGGCCGGCTCGCTGCCCGAGGGGGCGGTGCTCGTCGCCGAGGAGCAGACCGCGGGGCGCGGGCGCCTCGACCGCAGCTGGACGGCGCCCGCCCGGTCCGGGCTGTTCTTCTCCGTCCTCCTCAAGCCGGGCCCGGGCGTGCCGGAGGAGCGGTGGGGGTGGCTGACCCTGCTGGCCGGGGTGGCCACCGCGACCGGGCTGTCCCGGGCGGCGGGTGTGGACACCATGCTTAAGTGGCCCAACGACCTGCTCGTCGGCGTGGACGGCGAGGAGCGCAAGACCGGCGGCATCCTCGCGGAGCGCGTCGCGGACGGGGTGGTCATCGGGATCGGCCTCAACGTGACCCTCACGGAGGACGAGCTGCCCGTGCCGACGGCCGGTTCGCTGCTGCTGGCCAAGGCGTCGGCGACGGACCGGGACCCGCTGCTGAAGACCGTGCTGCGCGCGCTGGAGCAGTGGTACGGGAACTGGCGCGACGCGGCGGGTGACCCGGGGGTCAGCGGGCTCCAGGAGGCGTACGCGGCCGGCTGCGCGACGCTGGGCAAGCACGTACGGGCGGACCTGCCCGGCGGGCGGACCCTCACCGGAACGGCCGAAGCGGTGGACGCGGACGGGCGGCTGGTGATCCGTACGGTCGAGGGTGAGCGGGAGGCCGTGGGGGCCGGTGACGTGGTGCACCTTCGGTCCGTGCGCTGACCCTGGCCGGGTGGGGGTGGGGCGGCCCGCTTTCGGTTGCGCCCGGTGCGGAGGGTGCGGCCGGGTTGCCGGGGGCTCCGCCCCCGGGACCCCGGGACCCCGGGCCCCCGCGCCCCGGACGCCGGCGGGGCCGGACGGGGGCTGCGCAGGTCGCCTCGAACGCCTGCGGGGCCGGATTTCCCGGCCGGGCCGGTGTTCCCCGCGGGGCCGGCTCGGGGGATGGCCGGGACCCGGAAGTGGAGGAGTGAGCTACGGCACACCTGCCGTATGGTTTAGGCGATCCCGGTCCTCCCGGTGATCACCCGGTTCGGCAGTGCGCACGGAATGGACAGGAGGCGGCCCTTGACCGTCGACGACCCTACGTCCGGCGCGTCCGGGGCCGGCTCGGGGAGCGGCCCCGGGACCCCCATCGGGCGGGACCAGCACACGCCGCACCACGAGGTCGACCACACGGCGCAGCCGACGGCCGATCCGTTGGCGATCCGGCTGGAGCAGCTGATCCTCGGCGCCGAGCGGCGGTACACGCCCTTCCAGGCGGCCCGTAGCGCCGGTGTGTCGATGGAGTTGGCCTCGCGCTTCTGGCGGGCCATGGGCTTCGCCGACATCGGCCAGGCCAAGGCGCTCACGGAGGCCGACGTACTGGCCCTGCGACGGCTCGCGGGTCTGGTGGAGGCCGGGCTGCTGTCCGAGCCGATGGCGGTGCAGGTGGCCCGGTCCACCGGGCAGACCACCGCCCGACTGGCCGAATGGCAGATCGATTCCTTCCTGGAGGGGCTGACCGAGCCGCCCGAGCCGGGAATGACCCGTACCGAGGTCACGTACCCGCTGGTCGAGCTGTTGCTGCCGGAGCTGGAGGAGTTCCTCGTCTACGTGTGGCGGCGCCAGCTGGCGGCCGCGACGGGGCGGGTCGTGCAGGTCGCGGACGACGAGGAGATGGTCGACCGGCGCCTGGCGGTGGGCTTCGCGGACCTGGTCGGGTTCACCCGGCTGACCCGCCGGCTGGAGGAGGAGGAGCTCGGCGAGCTCGTCGAGGCCTTCGAGACGACGGCGGCCGACCTGGTGGCGGCGCACGGCGGCCGGTTGATCAAGACCCTGGGCGACGAGGTGCTGTACTGCGCCGACGACGCGGCGACGGCCGCGGAGATCGCGCTGAGGCTGATCGAGACGATGGAGGCCGATCCGCAGATGCCCGAGCTGCGGGTCGGGATCGCCTTCGGCACGGTGACGACGCGGATGGGCGACGTCTTCGGGACCACGGTGAACCTCGCCAGCCGGCTTACCTCCATAGCGCCGAAGGACGCGGTGCTCGTCGACGGGGCGATGGCCGAGGAGCTCGGCCGCACCGGCGCGGCGCCGCTCTCGGAGAAGTCGGCGGAGCTGGAGGAGGGCGGCGGCGCCTACCGGTTCGCGCTCCAGCCGATGTGGCAGCGGCCCGTCCGCGGACTGGGCGTCGTGGAGCCCTGGTCGTTGACGCGGCGGAAGCCTAAGATCCCCGGGTAACGTTCGTTAACCGGGAGGGTGGCGTGGCTGTGGACGAGGTCCGATTCGGGGAGTTCGTCGCGGTGCGGCGCCACGGCGACGGAGGTGCGGTCGCCGAGCTGGTGCTGGACCGGCCCAAGGCGATGAACGCCGTGTCGACGGAGATGGCGCGCTCGATCGGCTCGGCGTGCGCGGCGCTGGCCGCCGACGCCTCCGTACGGGTCGTGGTGCTGTCCTCGACGCACGAGCGGGCCTTCTGTGTCGGCGCCGACCTCAAGGAGCGCAACTCCTTCTCCGACGCCGAGCTGGTGCGGCAGCGGCCGACCACCCGCGGGGCGTACGGGGGCGTGCTGGAGCTGCCGATGCCCACCATCGCGGCGGTGCACGGCTTCGCGCTCGGCGGCGGCTTCGAGCTGGCACTGGCCTGCGACGTCATCGTGGCCGACGAGAGCGCCGTGGTCGGCCTCCCCGAGGTGTCCGTGGGCGTCATCCCGGGCGGTGGCGGTACGCAGCTGCTGCCGCGCCGGGTCGGGGCGGCCCGGGCCGCCGAGCTGATCTTCACGGCCCGCCGGGTGGAGGCCGCCGAGGCGCTGTCCCTGGGCCTGGTCGACTCGCTGGCCCCGGCGGGCGAGGACCGTACGCAGGCCCTGGCGCTGGCCGGGCGGATGGCGGCGAACTCCCCGGTCGGGCTGCGCGCGGCCAAGCGGGCCCTGCGGCTGGGGCACGGCATGGACCTGTCGGCGGGGCTGGAGATCGAGGACGCGGCCTGGCGGACGGTCGCCTTCTCGGGGGACCGGGCCGAGGGCGTGGCGGCGTTCAACGAGAAGCGCAAGCCGAACTGGCCGGGGCAGTGACGCCCGCCGGGGCGCGGACGAGCGGCCGGACGTAACGAGCGGTGCGGCCGTAACGAGCGGCGCCGGGCCGGACCGGGCCGGACCCGCCCCGGCTCGGGGCGGTCGGCGGAGCCGAATGCCGCGCCGGCCGTCACCGAATAGGACAAAACTCCCTAATCTGGAGTGATGGGAGTTGACGGGCGGCTGAGAGCCGTCGTGGGCCTCGCGCAGGCCATGGCGGCCGCCTGCGCGCCGCGGGACAGCGTCCGGGCGGCCGCGCGCGGCGCGCGCCTGGCGATGGACGGCTCCTTCGCCGCGATCTCCGCCTGGGAACGCGAGCGGGGCCGGCTGCGCGTCCTCGTCAACGAGGGGGAGCGGCGCGCCGGGGAGGAGGAGTTCCCCGAGGACGAGTCCTACCCCGTGCACGACTTCCCGGAGATCACCGAGTTCCTCCACGAGCGCTGGGTCGGTGGCGGCGGGCCCCACGCGTGGGTCGAGAGCGCCGTCGGCGAGCGTCCCGGGCGGCGGGGCGAGGCGTTGCGCCGGCGCGGCCGGGGGACCTGCGTGGTCGCGCCGATCGTGCTCAGCGGGCGGGCCTGGGGGGAGCTCTACGTCGCCCGGGACGAGGGGCTGCCCGACTTCGACGAGGACGACGCGGAGTTCGCGACCGTGCTCGCGGCCGTCGTCGCCGCCGGGTTGGCGCAGAACGAACGCCTGGAGGAGGCGCGCCGGCTCGCCTTCACCGACCCCCTCACCGGTCTCGCCAACCGGCGGTCCGTGGACATGCGCCTCGACGAGGCGCTGGAGGAACACCGGCGGACCGGGGTCGTGGTGAGCCTGGTCGTGTGCGACCTCAACGGGCTCAAGAAGGTCAATGACACGCTCGGCCACGCCATGGGCGACCGGCTCCTCGAACGCTTCGGCTCCGTCCTCAGCCTGTGCGGCGCGATGCTCGCCGGCACCCTCGTGGCGCGGCTCGGGGGCGACGAGTTCTGCCTCGTCAGCGTCGGACCGCCCGCCGACGACGTCGTCCGCGTCACCGAGGAGGTGTGCCGGCGGGCCGCCGCCCTCGAACTCGGGGAGGGGGTGGCCTGCGGGGTCGCCTCCACCGGGGACCCCATCGGGCTCGTCAAGTCCTCCCGGCGGCTGTTCCGGCTCGCCGACGCCGCCCAGTACAAGGCCAAGGCGGCCCGCTCCCCGCACCCGGTCGTCGCGGGCCGCGACACCGCCGTCGTACGTCTCGCGGACGCGGCCGCGCAGGAGGGCCCGGGCGAACGGCGCCGGTTCCGCGGCAGGGGGTGAGGGTGGCGCACGGGGGGTGCGGACGTAAGGGGTGGTCGTGCTGCTCGATCGTGACGAACTCGGGTGGTGACATGAAGGGATTCAGTCCGTAGGGTGCTGAATATGGATATGCACACTGTCGTGGTGGGGACGTCCGGAACCACCGCCGAGGACGTCATCGCCGTGGCCCGCGGCAACGCGCGGGTCGAGCTGTCCGGCGAGGCGCTCGAAGCCCTCGCCCGAGCCCGCGCCATCGTCGACGCGTTGGCCGCCAAGCCCGAGCCCGTCTACGGGGTCTCCACCGGCTTCGGCGCCCTCGCCTCCCGGCACATCAGCCCCGAGCTGCGCGCCCAGCTCCAGCGCAACATCGTCCGCTCGCACGCCGCCGGCATGGGCCCGCGCGTCGAGCGCGAGGTCGTGCGCGCCCTGATGTTCCTGCGGCTGAAGACCGTGGCCTCCGGGCACACGGGCGTGCGGCCCTCCGTCGCGCAGACCATGGCGGACGTGCTGAACGCCGGGATCACCCCCGTCGTCCACGAGTACGGCTCCCTCGGCTGCTCCGGTGACCTCGCGCCGCTGTCCCACTGCGCGCTCGCGCTCATGGGCGAGGGCGACGCCGAAGGCCCCGACGGCGCCGTCCGCCCCGCGGGCGAGCTGCTCGCCGAGGCCGGCATCGAGCCCGTCGAGCTCCGCGAGAAGGAGGGCCTCGCCCTCCTCAACGGCACCGACGGCATGCTCGGCATGCTGATCATGGCCCTCGCCGACCTGGGCACCCTCTACACCTCCGCCGACATCACCGCCGCCCTCACCCTGGAGGCGCTGCTCGGTACGGAGAAGGTCCTCCAGCCCGAGCTGCACGCCATCCGCCCGCACCCCGGTCAGGGTGCCTCGGCCGCCAACATGGCCGCCGTGCTGAAGGGCTCCGGGCTGACCGGGCACTTCCAGGAGGAGTCCGCCCCGCGCGTCCAGGACGCCTACTCGGTGCGCTGCGCCCCGCAGGTCGCCGGCGCAGGCCGGGACACCATGGCGCACGCCGCGATGGTCGCCTCCCGCGAGCTGGCCGCCGCCGTCGACAACCCGGTGGTGCTGCCGGACGGACGCGTCGAGTCCAACGGCAACTTCCACGGCGCCCCCGTCGCGTACGTGCTGGACTTCCTGGCCATCGCCGCCGCCGACCTCGGTTCGATCGCCGAGCGCCGCACCGACCGGCTGCTGGACAAGAACCGCAGCCACGGCCTGCCGCCGTTCCTCGCGGACGACGCCGGCGTGGACTCCGGCCTGATGATCGCCCAGTACACGCAGGCAGCCCTGGTCAGCGAGATGAAGCGGCTCGCGGTGCCGGCCTCCGCCGACTCGATCCCCTCCTCCGCCATGCAGGAGGACCACGTCTCCATGGGGTGGTCGGCCGCGCGCAAGCTGCGTACGGCGATCGACAACCTGACCCGGATCATCGCGATCGAGCTCTACGCGGCCACCCGGGCCATCGAGCTCCGTCACGGGCTGACCCCGGCGCCGGCCAGCCGGGCCGCCATCGGCGCGGCGCGCGCGGCCGGGGTGCAGGGTCCCGGGCCGGATCGCTTCCTCGCCCCCGACCTGGCCGCCGCCGACGCGTTCGTGCGCGCGGGCGGGCTCGTCGCGGCGGTGGAGCCGGTGACGGGTCCCCTCGCCTGACGGTCGACGTACCGGACGGGGCCGGGCCCCGGGGATCGCTCCCCGGGGCCCGGCCCCTTCGCGTTCTGCGCGTACGCCGCTACCGGGTGCGGGAGCGGCGTACGGAGAAGGTCACGAACCCGGCGCCCAGACCCAGGCAGAGCGTGCCGCCCAGGACGTACGGGGTGGTGTCCGTACTGCCGGTGTCGGCGAGCGTGAGGGTGACCGTGGAGGTCCGGTCCCCGGCGGAGGCGTCCTCGGACGCGCCGGACCCGGTGGCGTCGTCTCCCGCGAGGACGCCGTTGACGGTGCCGGTGTTGGCGGCGGCGGGGCCGCCGGAAGAACTCGCCGTGTTCCGGTCCGGAGCGGTGGCGTTCGCCGAGGGAACGAACCAGAGGACGGCGAGGAGGGTGGTCGCTCCGAGAGCGGTGAGCAGCGGTCGACGTGCGGACACGGTGCGATCCCCCTTGTGGCAGCAGCGAATTGGCCGTGTGCGCCGA
This sequence comes from Streptomyces sp. NPDC001568, assembly GCF_042893755.1. Taxonomy (NCBI): domain Bacteria; kingdom Bacillati; phylum Actinomycetota; class Actinomycetes; order Kitasatosporales; family Streptomycetaceae; genus Streptomyces; species Streptomyces sp. NPDC001568. The sequence continues at coordinate 262,003 of NZ_JBIAVF010000001.1, forward strand.
TGCTAGTGAAGAGGGCGGGTCGTGGGAAAGTCGAGGCTGTCGCGGGCTTACTCTCCGTCGTATGAACCCTTCTGAGACATCACGATACGTACGCCTTCGGGTGGATTTGGTCCTCGAAGTCTCCGACTCCGAGGCGCTCATCGGCGCCGCGCTCGGCCACATCAAAGCGGACGAGTTCATGCCGGACGAGGAGCGCGGCCATGCCGAGGCCGCCGTCCGGCAGGACGAATCGGAGGCGCTGGCCTACCTGGTGGACCCCACCGACCTGGTCGCGGAACTGCCCGGAATCGAACTGGCACAGGCCTCCTGGAGCAGTGAACCGGTCGAATACGACCCCGAGTCCCTGGAGTGGGACCTCGACGAGGAAGATGGGGACTTCGAGGAAGAGGCGGACAACGCCTGACCGTGGGGTTGCACACATTCGAACGGAGTGTGGAACCGATCCGCGTTGTTAACGCGTTGTCAGGACGAGCAGGGGGTGATGCCCCCTGCCCGGCCCAATCCCGGGAATGCAGCCTCGGGGTTTCCGGCAACGATGGAGTGACGTGTGAGGACGTACAGCATGCGGCGGAAAAGGTCCCTGGTGGCCGTGTCCGCCGTGCTCGGCGGCGTACTGATGCTCTCGGCCTGCAACGACGGGGGTACCGAGAAGCCTCAGGGCAGCGCGGAAACGGGCAAGGCGCAGGCGGACGTGGACGCGGCGGCGGCCAAGGACGCCTCCAAGGCGAAGATAGAGATCACGCCCAAGGACGGCTCCACCAACATAGCCCTGAACGACGCGGCGAACGTCACCGTCAGCGACGGGAAGCTCACCCAGGTCGAGTTGAAGAGCTCCGAGGGCGCCGTGGTGGCGGGCAAGATAGCCGCCGACGGCAAGAGCTGGAAGCCGGACGCGGCCCTCAAGCGCTCCACGAAGTACGCGCTGGCGGCGACCGCGAAGGACGAGGCCGGGCGCGAGGCCCACGAGAACGCCTCGTTCACCACCCTCTCGCCGGAGAACAGCTTCGTCGGCTCGTTCGTCCCGGACGAGGGCCAGACGGTCGGCGTGGGCATGCCGGTCTCGATCACCTTCAACAAGCCGATCAAGGACCAGAAGGCCGTCCAGTCGGCGATCACGGTCAGCTCCAGCAGCGGCCAGGAAGTCGTCGGCCACTGGTTCGGCAACCAGCGCCTGGACTTCCGCCCGGAGGAGTACTGGAAGGCGAACTCCACGGTCACCCTGAAGCTCGCGCTCCAGGGCGTGCAGGGCGCACCCGGCATCCAGGGCGTGCAGAACAAGACCGTCACCTTCAAGGTCGGCCGGAGCCAGGTCTCCACCGTCGACGTGACGGCGAAGACGATGACGGTCACCCGGGACGGCGCGGTCCTCAAGACCATCCCGATCTCGGCGGGCTCCCCGGAGAACCCCACGTACAACGGTCAGATGGTGATCTCCGAGAAGTTCAAGGAGACCCGGATGGACGGCGCCACCGTCGGCTTCAAGGGCAATGACGGCAAGGGCGAGTACGACATCAAGGACGTCCCGCACGCGATGCGGCTGTCCACCTCCGGCACCTTCATCCACGGCAACTACTGGGGCGCCGACTCGATCTTCGGGAAGGTGAACACCAGTCACGGCTGTGTCGGTCTGAACGACGCCAAGGGCGCCAACGACCCGGACCAGCCCGGCGCGTGGTTCTTCGACAACTCGCTGATCGGCGACGTCGTCACCGTGAAGAACTCCCCGGACAAGACCATCAAGCCGGAGAACGGCCTCAACGGCTGGAACATGAACTGGGCGGAGTGGAAGGCCGGCTCGGCCGCCTGACAACCCGACCGACCGCCGACGACGGCGCCACCGGTCGAACCCGCGAACGGCGGGGAGCCCCTCACGGGCTCCCCGCCGTTCGCGCGTCCACGGCCCGCGGGGCGGTGGCCGGTCCGCGTGATCGTGACCGCACGGCCTAGGGTCGGGGCATGACGAAGATCGAGACACTGTCCGTGCCCCCGACCGACGACGAGGTGGACACCTGGTGGGCGGTGCAGGTCTCCGCGCACGCGGCCGACACCGCCGCGCTGCCCGGCGTACCCGCCCCCACCCGGGCGGAGACGGCCGGGCGGCTGCGCGTCCCGTCCGGCCGGGGACGGTTCGCGCACTGGGCGCAGGCCGACGGCGAGGGCCACGCCTCCCTGCTGCTGTTCACCGAGGAGGGCAACACCCACACCGCGTTCCTCGACGAGCTGACGGTGCGCCCCGACTCCCGCCGCCGGGGCGTGGGCAGCGCCCTGTGGGAGCGGACCCGCGCCGAGCTGATCGAACAGGGCCGGACCTCGGTGTCCACCGTCGCCGACACGGGCGGGCCCGCACAGGCCTTCCTGGAGGCCGCCGGCTTCGTGAACGTGCTGCCGATGGCCTGGTACGTGCAGGAGCTCGGGGAGGACCCGGCCGCGGAGGCCGACCCCGACGTCTCCGGGTACGAGCTCCTCACCTGGGCCGGTCTGGTCCCCGACGCGTGGGCCCCGGCCGCCGCCGCGGCCCACGCAGCGATGGAGGACGCGCCCTCCGGCGACGGCGACGAGCGGTTCACCGCCTGGACGCCGGAGCGGGTGCACGCCGCGCAGCGGCTCGTCCTGGACCGCGGCGGGAAGATGCTGATGGTCGCCGCCGTCACCTCCGCCGGGGAGATCGCCGCGTACACGGCGCTCGTGATCCCCGACCCGGACGGGCCGCGCGCCCTCCAGTACGACACCGTCGTCGTCCCCGCCCACCGGGGCCGCGGTCTGGGACGTGCCGTGAAACTGCGGATGCGGGCCGAGGCGGCCGTACGACACCCGGCGCTGCGCCGGATCGGTACGACCGTCGCCGACGAGAACGCCCCGATGCTGGCCGTGAACGAGGCCCTCGGCTACCGGCGCGAGCGCGGCGCGGCCGTCTTCCGGCTGGCGCTCTGACCCCGAAGGCCCGACGCGCCCCCGGGGCGGAGCGTCAGGCGGGCTCCGCCGCGCGCGCCGTTCCCGACCCGGGGGGCGGCGGCGGGGCGGGCCGCGACGACGCGGAGGGCGTCGGCTCGTGGGCCGGCGCCGACCAGGACGACAGCAGCCGCAGCGCGTCCGCCGAGGGGGAGCCCGGCACGGCGTGGTAGGTCACCAGGAACTGGGCCGGATCGTCGGGCAGCGCCAGCGTCTCGAACGGCAGCACCAGCTCGCCCACCACCGGGTGGCGCAGCCGCTTCACCCCGTGCGTCTTCTTGTCCGCCACCGTGTGCGCCGCCCACAGCCGGCGGAACTCCTCGCTCTTCACGGACAGCTCCCCGACCAGTACGGACAGCTGCTCGTCGTCGGGGTACTGGCCCGCGTACATCCGCAGGTTGCTCACGACCTCGCAGGCCCGGCACTCCCACTCCGCGTACAGCTCGGCCGTCGCCGGGTCGAGGAACACCAGCCGCACCAGGTTCCGCTCCGCCGCCGGCATCATCCCGAAGTCGCCGAAGACGGCCGCGGCCAACCGGTTCCAGCCGATGACGTCCTGTCGCCGCCCCACCAGGTACGCCGGTACGCCCTCCATCGCCTCCAGCAGGCTCCGCAGCTCCGGGCGGACCTGCTGCGGGCGCCGCGACCGGCTGCGACCGCGGGCCCGGGGCCGCGCCAGGTGGGTCAGGTGGTCCGACTCGGTGCCGTCGAGCCGCAGCGCTCGCGCGATGGCGTCCAGGACCTCCGCCGACACGTTCTGCCCGTGCCCCTGCTCCAGCCGCGTGTAGTACGTCACCGACACCCCGGCCAGTTGCGCCAGCTCCTCGCGGCGCAGCCCGGGAACCCGCCGGTGCCGGCCGTAGTCGGGCAGGCCGACGTCCTCGGGGCGCAGCCGGGCACGGCGGCTGCGCAGGAACTCGCCGAGTTCGGCTCGCTGATCAAGCTGGTCCATACCGCCAGTATCCCCGGGCGGGACCGCGGACGAGGGGACGAGCCTGACCCCGCCAAGGGTAGGTTCGCCAGTCCTAGGCACGGCAGGGGTCTGGGTGGGCCGCTCGGACCGGGGCAGGGTGGAAGTACCGCAGTACGGACGTCGGACCCCGACGTCACCCATGACGTCACAGCTCGGCGTCCTCGTCAGAGGAGATCACCCCATGTCCGTCACCCAGGTCCCCGCCTACGCCGCTCCCGCCGCGAAGGCCCCGCTGGAGCGCACCACCGTCCCGCGCCGCCCGGTCGGCGAGCACGACGTCCTCATAGACATCAAGTACGCCGGCATCTGCCACTCCGACATCCACCAGGCCAACGACGGCTGGGGCGAGGGCATCTTCCCGATGGTCCCTGGCCACGAGATCGCCGGCATCGTCACCGAGATCGGTGCGGGCGTGACGAAGTTCGCCGTCGGCGACCGGGTGGGCGTGGGCTGCTTCGTGGACTCCTGCCGGGAGTGCGAGTACTGCCTGCGCGGCCAGGAGCAGTACTGCGTCAAGGGCATGACCGGCACCTACAACGCCCTCGACAAGAAGGGCGAGCCCACCTACGGCGGCTACTCGACCCACATCGTCGTCGACGAGAACTACACCCTGCGCATCCCCGACGGCGTCGAGCTCGACGTCGCCGCGCCGCTGCTGTGCGCGGGCATCACCCTGTACTCGCCGCTGCGGCACTGGCAGGCGGGGCCCGGCAAGAAGATCGCGATCGTCGGACTCGGCGGGCTCGGCCACATGGGCGTGAAGATCGCCGCCGCCCTCGGCGCGGAGGTCACCGTCCTGTCGCAGAGCCTGCGCAAGAAGGAGGACGGCCTGAAGCTGGGCGCCGCGCACTACTACGCGACGAGCGACCCGAGCACCTTCGAGGAACTGGCCGGCACCTTCGACCTGATCGTGTCCACCGTCTCCGCGCCGCTCGGCCTCGACCGCTACCTCGCCCTGCTGAAGGTCGACGGGGCGCTCGTGAACGTCGGCGCTCCGGAGGAGCCGGTCGAGCTGAACCTGTTCTCCGTCATCGGCGGCCGCAAGACCCTCGCCGGGTCGATGATCGGCGGCATCCCCGAGACCCAGGAGATGCTCGACTTCTGCGCCGAGCACGGCCTGGGCGCCGAGATCGAGGTCATCTCGGCCGACCGGATCAACGAGGCGTACGAGCGGGTCCTGTCGAGCGACGTCCGCTACCGCTTCGTGATCGACACGGCGACGATCTGACGCGGCGGGCCGGCGGCTCGCCGCCGGCCCGTGTCACACGTTCTTCACGTCCCGTGCATGGCCTTGGCGCGGTCCGGGTGTCGATGATCTCCTCACCGCCCCGCCGCCGCCAAGGAGTTCACGATGCCCAGCCGCCGCCACTTCATCGCCGGATCCGCGGCGGCCGTCGGGCTCGCCGCGCTTCCCCAACTGCCCGCAGCCGCCGCGGAGTCGGCCACCGCGACCGCGCCCGGGGGCGCCCCGAACCTCGTGGTGGTGCTGGCCGACGACCTCGGGTACGGCGATCTCTCCCCGTACGGCCAGAAGCTGATCAGTACCCCGCGCATCGGCCAACTCGCCGCGGAGGGGCTGCGGTTCACCGACGCCTACGCGGCCGCCGCCGTCTGCGCGCCCTCGCGCGCCGCCCTGTTGACCGGTCTGCACACCGGGCACGCCCCCGTCCGCGCCAACCCGGGCAGCGGCGGTCAGGCCGGCCTCGGCGCCGGGGACACCACCTTCGCGGAAGTGCTGCGGGCGCGCGGTTACCGTACGGGCCTGTTCGGCAAGTGGGGCTTCGGGCCGGAGGCCGCCGACCAGCCGAGCCACCCGCTGTCGCGCGGCTTCGAGCAGTTCTACGGCTACATCGACCACGGTCACGCCCACCAGTACTACCCGTCGTACCTGTGGCGCGACGGGGTCAAGGAGCCGGTCGCGGCGGGCACCTTCGCCCCCGACGCCATCGCCGCGCGCGCCCTCGACTTCATCGACGCGCACGCGGCCGGACCCGACCCCTTCCTGCTCCTGCTCACCCCGAACCTGCCGCACGCGCCCAGCGAGGTCCCGGACCTCGGCCCGTACGCCTCGAAATCCTGGAGCAAGGCGAACAAGGCGCACGCCGCGCAGATCGGCCTGCTCGACGCGCAGGTCGGCGCGGTCGTGGACCGGCTGCGGGCGCACGGGATCGCGGAGCGCACGGTCGTCCTCGTCGCCTCCGACAACGGCCCCCACGAGGAGGGCGGCGTGGACCCCGACCTGTTCGACGCCAACGGCCCGCTGCGCGGCTACAAGCGCAACCTCTACGAGGGCGGCGTACGGGTCCCCCTGATCGCCTGGGGGCCCGGCCGGATCGCGGCGGGTGCCACCAGCGCCCGCCCCACCCCGCTCCACGACCTGCTGCCCACCCTCGCCGACCTGGCGGGCGCCCCGGCCCCCTCCGACATCGACGGCCTCTCGGCGGCCCCCGTCCTCGCCGGAGCCCCGGCCCTGGCCCCGATCCACTCCCACCTGTACTGGTACCGCGACGAGCAGGGCGTCACCTCCCGGGCCGACGCCCAGGACGGCGGCCGCGCCAAGCGGGTCGCCGAGGCCATCCGCAAGGACCGCTGGAAGGGCGTCCGGTTCGCCCCGGGACGGGACCGCGAAGCCCCCGACGCGCAATGGCAGTTCGAGCTGTACGACCTGACGGCCGACCTCGGTGAGCAGCGCGACGTGGCGGCGGCGAACCCGTCGGTGGTCGCCTCCCTGACGACGCTGCTGCGCGCGTCCTGGGCGCCGACCTACCCGCGCCGGGCCTGGGGCCTGACGGCCGTCCCGGACGCGGCCGGCGCCACCGTCACGACCCGGCTGTCGAACGGCGCCGCCCGGGCCTGGCCGGACGCCCGGGTCGCGCTGAGCGTCCCGGCGGGCTGGACGGCGACCCCGGCGGGCCCGGTGACGGCCGCTTCCCTGGCCCCGGGGCAGACCCTGACCACGGTGTGGACGGTGACCGGGCCCGCCGCGGCGACGTCCGCCCTGCTGACGGCGTCCGCGACCACCTCCGCGTACCGATTCTCGGCGCCCGTCCGCTTCGCCCCGTTGCCGGCCCCGCCGACCCGGGACGGGTACCTCAGTGACCTGCCGTGGGTGTCCGCCGCCAACGGCTGGGGCCCCGTCGAGGTGGACCGTTCCAACGGGCGCAAGGAGGCGGGCGACGGCACCCCGATCGCGTTCGGCGGGGTGACGTACGCCAAGGGGCTCGGCGTGCACGCCCCGTCGGAGGTCGTCTACCACCTGGGCGGGCGGGCGGCCCGCTTCACGGCCCTGGTCGGCATCGACGACTTCTCGAAGCAGCAGTCGGCGGCCGGGGCGACCCGGGCCGTCGTCCGCGCCGACGGCCGCACCCTGCTGACCACGGCCGTCCTCACGGGAGCCGGCGGCCCCACCGCCGTCGACCTGGACGTCACCGGCGTGCGCCTGCTCCACCTGGTGGTGGAGGACGCCAACGGCAACTCCGCCTTCGACCACACCTCGTGGGCCCGCCCGCACGTCACGGTGCGCTGAGCGCCCCCGGCCCGTCGGCCGCGCCGGGAGGGGCCGGCCACGCGTGGACGTACCGGTCGGCGGCCCGGTCGAAGGTGACCTCGACGGGGTGGGGAGCCAGGGCGAACTCCTCCTCGGCCCAGCGCAGCAGCGCCGCCGCCAGGCCCTCCGGCTGGAAGTCCGCCTCGGGGAACGACACGCGGTGCACCGTGATCAGGACGTGCGCGCCCGGGTGCCGGGCCCCGACGGCCGGCGCCGCCACCGCCGCGCCGTGACGGAGCAGACCGGCCTCGGCGGCGTCGAGCCGCTTGCCCCGGCGGTCCGACGGCGGATGCGCACGGACGGGGGCGGTGTCGAGCCACACCCCGTCCGCGACCCGCTCGCCCCGGCCGGGCGGCGCGGGGCCGACGACCGCCGAGGCCGTCAACTCGATCCATATGCCCCACGGGCCCCGCAGGACCCGGTAGAGAACGCTGCGGGGACCGTCAGGCATCCGGGGACGAGGACGGGGACGGGGCCGCGGCGACGCCGATCGGGCAGGAGACGCCCGTGCCGCCGATGCCGCAGTAGCCGCCCGGGTTCTTGTCGAGGTACTGCTGGTGCTCCGGTTCCGCGGGCCAGAAGGGGCGCTCCGCGGCGGGCAGGACGGCCGTGGTGATCTCGCCGTGGCCGGACGCGGTGAGGACGCGCTGGTAGGCGGCGCGGGAGGCCTCGGCCGTGGCCTGCTGGGCGGGGGAGTGGGTGTAGATCGACGAGCGGTACTGGGTGCCGACGTCGTTGCCCTGACGGAAGCCCTGGGTCGGGTCGTGGGCCTCCCAGAACACCTTCAGGAGGGTCTCGTAGGAGACCAGCGCGGGATCGAAGACCACGCGGACGACCTCGGTGTGCCCGGTCAGGCCGGAGCAGACCTCCTCGTACGCGGGGTTCTCGGTGAAGCCGCCCTGGTAGCCGGCCAGGGTGGTCCACACCCCGGGGGTCTGCCAGAACTTGCGCTCCGCGCCCCAGAAACAGCCGAGGCCGAAGTCGGCCGTTTCGAGGTGGGCGGGGTACGGGCCGGTCAGGGGGTTGCCGAGGACGGTGTGGCGCTCCGGCAGGGCGAACAGCGGGTGCGCGCGGCCCTTCAGGGCCTCCTCGCGGGTGGGCAGCTCGGGCGTGCGGCGGTACGAGAACATGGATTCCCTCCTTGTAGTCCTGACAACGGCCGGGGGCGGGCCGGGATTCCCCGACCCGCCCCCGACGTGCGCCGCGCGGCGCCCGGCGCGATCAGTCCTCGTCCTCCAGCAGGGTCACGCGGACCGCCCAGTCGCGGGCGTACAGGTAGCGCTGCTTCGGGTTGCCCGCGTAGTACCAGGGCATCGCGCCGATGTGGCCGTCGACGTGCCGGAACTGCTCGACGGCCTCCGCGTCCCGGTCCTGCCAGAACAGCAGGTAGGCCAGCAGGTGGCGCAGCGCGACCGTGCGGGTGTCGGCCGGGTCGGCCGCCGCGAGGTCGACGAGGGCCTCGTCGACGGCGGCGCGTACGTCCGGCCCCGTGAAGAAGTCCTCCGCCGCGAGGTCGTCCTCGTAGTTCTCCTGCTCGACGTAGGCGATCAGCGGCAGCATCGACAGCAGCTCACCGGGGGCCGCGCCGATGGCCGCCTTCCGCGCGAAGGCGTGGGACTCCTCGTGCGAGCCGCGCCACTTGCGGGCCCAGTACTGCATGGCGTTGGTGTGGGCGCTCAGCAGCTTCGGGGAGCGCGAGACGATCTCGGTCCACAGCCGCTCGTACCGCTCGTGCGGGTACATCAGACCCAGGGCGACGGCCTGCTCGACCATGTACGGGACCGGGTCGGCGGGGTCCGCGACCTTCTGTGCCTCGTGGACGGCCGCCTGCGCGCCGCGCAGCAGCTCGTGGAAGAGGTCGAACTGTTCCTCCGAGGTGTGGCGGGCCCACGCGGAGCCGCGGACCTCCCACGCGACGAGGACGGCGTTGTCGGCGAGGACGAGGGCCGCGGCCGGGTCACCGGGCCGGGCGGCGCGCCAGGCAACCAGCCAGGCGTCGTCCTCGACGGCCGCCTCGGCGAGGGCGCGCACGCGGTGCCAGCGCTCCTCCCGGTCCGAGCCGGCGGCTTCCAGGTAGGCGGCGCCCGCCTCCCAGTCCCCGGACCGGACGGCGGCCAGGGCGGCGGTCCGCTCGGCCGGGACGGGCGCGGCGTGCTCGGTGTCCAGCCGGTCCTCCGGTACGAAGCCCAGGGCGACGACCGCGGCCGCCACCTCGGCCTTGCCGTCGGCCTTGAGGGCTTCGGTGCGGGCGCGCAGTTCTGCGCCGGCCGATTCCAGGCCCTCGATCCGGTCGGTCAGTTTCCGGGCCTTGCGGATGATGAGGAAGCCGCGGGCGACGTAGAGGGCGCCCGCGAGGAGCAGGGTGCCGAGGACGAGAAGGAGGACGATCACGGGTTGAGCACCAGCTTCCGCAGTGGTTCGGTGTCGCACGGGTCGGCGACGGCCGCGTCCAGGGCGGCCTTGAGGCGGTCCTCGAAGTCCCCGGCCGGGTAGGCCAGGGCGGCCGAGTCGGACCAGGACAGCTGCCAGCGGGCGGCGCCGCGGGCCGTCAGCTCGGTGGTGACGAGCTGGTTCAGGATCCGGCGGAAGGCCGGGCGGGCGAACTCGCGGGCCGCGCGCCCGGTGGCGGCGGCCGCCTGCTCCGAGGTCGGGAAGCGCTCGGCGAGCCGCCACCGCAGCTGCGGGTCGGCGTCGACGGCGTCCAGCAGGGGGGCGAGGCCGTCACCCGCGCCCTCGGCGGCCACGGCCTCGCGGATCTCCCGCGAGCCCTGACCGACGTACAGGGTCATGCTCTCGTGGACGAGGTCCGGCCAGTCCAGCCGCTTGAGGCCGAGGGCCTCCGGGCTGAGGACGACGGGCTCCAGGGCGGCCATGGCCGCGTCCGCGTCGGACAGCAGCTCCAGCGACGGGCGGTCGCCCCGACCGGCGCGGCCGTCGTCGGGCAGTGCCTCGATGCGGGCCACGCGCTCGGCGAGCGCGGGGTGCGAGTCGTACGGGGAGGCGGGCTCGGTCGACAGTTCGGTGCGCAGCTCGTCCAGTTGCTCGGAGCGGGCGTCCAGGAGCCGGCGGAAGCCGCCGAAGACCTGTCCGGGCAGCGGCAGCAGCCCGGCGTTGACGCCCAGGGTGGCGTAGGAGCCCATGTAGAAGTCGTGGGCGTTGCCCAGCGCGTTCAGCTCGCGCAGCGCGGAGGCGGTGGCGTCGCGCCCCGCGACGCGCACGGCGGCCAGGTCGGCGGCCAGCTCCTGGCGGCGGGCGCCGGAGAGGGTGGCGCGCATGTAGAACTTGGCGTACGCGGTGTAGATCCGGGCCATGGCGCGGTAGCTCATGCCCTCGCCGGTGGTGTCGACCTCCTTGGCCTTCTTGCCCCGGGCGGTCCGCTTCTCGGCGCGCTTCTCCTGCTTGGCGCGCTCCTTGGCCACCTTGGTGTCGGCGCGGTCGTGGAAGTGGTCGATGGTGCGGATCAGCTGGGCGCGGCCGCGGGCGATCAGCGGGGTGAGGCGGGTGTCGAGGTTGGCGTAGTGGCCCATCTCGTGGGCCAGGACGGCGCGCAGCTGCATCTCGTCCAGGCCGCTCATCAGGGGCAGGCCGAGGTGGAGGCGTCGGGTGCCGGGCCGCAGGCCCAGCATCCGGGACTCCTCCGAGACGGCCGCGTTGACCTCGTCGATCAGCAGGATCTCGTCGGGGGCGCGGGTGCCGACCTGAGCGGCGATGTCGCGGACGGCCCGCCACAGGACGGGTTCCTGCGCCTCGGTGACGGGGACGCCGGGCAACGGCTCCGCTTTGGGGGTGCGCAGCATGAACATGCCGCGCACGATCGGGATCGCGAGGACCACCGAGACGATGACGACCTTGCCGGCCACGGCGCCGTGCAGCCAGGTCATGCCGGCCCAGTCGAGCAGCCCGAGGAGGCCGAGCAGGATCAGGCCGAGCAGGTAGAAGCCGGCGAGCAGGACGAGCGCGCGCAGCGCGCGAAGTGAAGCGCCCATAAGGACGGGTCCCCCCAGGGATGCGGAAGTGGTGCGGGTGGTGACGGGTAACGGGTGGTGACGGGCGTGGTCGCCGGGGACCGGTGCGGTCGCCGGGGACGGCGCCCGCGCCCGGGTCGGTCGGCTGCGGTCAGCCGCGGCGCGCGCCGTGTGCGGCGAGCCCCCGGGCCAGGTCGAAGGCCGCGACGGGACCGGCCCCGTCGGTGTTCCAGGGCGCGGCGCCGCAGTACGGGCCGATCGCGCGGAACTGGTCGAGCGCCGCCGTGTGCATCCCGGCCTCGCCCATCCGGTGCGCCAGCAGGTGGCGCAGCCGGGGCAGGCCCTCGTGGTCGGACCGTACGGATTCCAGCCGGTCCGCGACGGTGGCGAGCAGGGCCCGGTGCGTCTCGGAGCGGGTGGTGCGGGCGGCGCGGGAGCCGCGCAGTTCGCCCAGCGCGTGCAGGTACACCCCGGGCAGCAGGCTGCCCGTCGGGGCCTGGTCGGCGGCCCGCCCGGCGAAGTCGATCATCAGCTCGTCGGAGCCGTGCCACTTGGCGCACCAGTACTGCATGGCCTGCCAGTGGGCGGCCGTGTGGTGGGGCGCGCGGCGCGTGAGGTTGCGCCACAGGTCGGCGAACTGACTGTGCGTGTACGACAGCGCCCGCGCGGCCGTGATCATGACGACCCAGGGTCCGGGGTCCTCGGGGGCCAGGTCGGCGGCGCGCTGCGCGGCGGCCACGGCGGCCGGCAACTGGGCGTGGAAGCTGCGCATGTCCGCGTCCGGCACCTCGCGGGCGACGGCCGAGCCGCGCACCGCCCATGCCCGGCCGACGAGCAACTGGGCGTGGACGGTGGCGGCGTCGCCGTCGGCGGGTTCGGCGGTGCGCCAGTCGGTGAGCCAGCGGTCGTCGGCGTCGGCGAGCCGGATCAGCAGCTCGAGCCGGGTCCAGCGCTCGTCCCAGTCGGCTCCGGCGGCCCGCACGTACGCGGCGGCGGCCCGCCACTCGCCCTCCTGGGCGCCCGCGATGACGCGCCGGCGCTCGCCCGCGCGCTCCGGGTGGGCCTCGGGGCCCGCGCCGAACGGGTCGAGCCGCTCGCGGGGGACGAGGCCGAAGGCCGCCGGGTCGAAGCGCGTACGGACCCAGCGGGTGGCGAGCGCGCGTGCGGCGCGATTGACGATCACGGCCGGAATCATGCGGCCTGATCATCACTCACGGCAACTTTATTGGCCAACGCTCCGGGGTGGGGCGCGGGGAGCCGCCGCACTCGACGGGACATATCCGCCGACTGCCGGAAAATCCGGAGTCCCGTGGCGCCGGGCCCCCTGCGCCCGCCCCGGGGCCGTCGGTCAGTGCGGCAGCGTCGCCGGGGACCCGCCGTTCGCCTCGTACCCCGCGACCGCCAGCGCCCGGTACACCGCGTACGTCGCGGCCGGGTCCGGAGCCGTCGACCACGGCAGCGCGCCCACGTACCCGTCCACGTGCCGCACCTGCTCCATCGCCTCGGCCCAGCGCTCCATGTTCACCAGGAACACCAGCAGCAGGTGCCGCACGTGCGCCAGCATCGGGTCGTCCTGCCGCGCCGTGCGCACCGCGTACATCGCGCCCTCCACCGCCCGCGTCACGACCGCGCTCCGGTAGAAGCTCTGCACCAGGTTCACCTCGGGCAGGTGCTCGTACACCGCGAACAGCGGCAGCGCCGCCAGCAGCGAACCCTGGGGGGCGCGGGCGGCCGCCGCGTGCGCGAAGGCGTCGGCCTTCTCCCGCGAGCCGTGCCACTTCTCGCACCAGTAGTGCAGCGCCGCCAGGTGCGCGCCCATGTGCTGCGGCGCCAGATCGATGATCCGCGCCCACAGGACGTCGAAGTCCGCCTCCGAGTAACCGAGCGCCCGCGCGACCGCCAGCTCCGTGATGTACGGCACCGGGTCGCCCGGGGCCAGCAGCGTCGCCCGGCGGCACGCGTCGCGGGCCTCCTCCAGGATGATCCGGTGGTCGGTGGAGCCCACGCCGCCCGAGTGCCGCCACGCCTGCTGCACCAGCAGCTCCGCGTGCACCTGCGCGCCGCCCGCGTCCTTCTCCGCCTCCAGCCGCCACGACTTCAGCCAGCGCGCCCCGGCCCCGGGCTCCCGTACGAGTTCCAGCGCCGCCGCCCCGCCGAAGGACTGCACCCGCTGCCAGCGCTGCTCGCCCTCCCTCGGGGTCCCGGCGAGCAGGGCCGACGCGGCCTGCCAGTGTCCGCTGCGCTGGACGTTGCCCAGGGCGTCCATCAGGTCCTGGTCGGGCCCGGGCACCCGGATGTCCAGCTGCTCCTCGCGCACGAAGCCGTAGTCGGCGGGGTCGGCGGCGTCGGGGCTGCCGGGCGCCACCTGGCGGATGCCGCCGGCGAATCCACCCCGCCTGCGGCGCACGTACGGCATCACGACGGCCACGACCAGGACCACGGCCATCAGGACCAAGAGAATCTCCATGCCGCAAGCGAACCAGACGCACCGGGGCAAAGGCCAATGGTGTGGCTCCCTGTTCGCGTTCCAGGTCAGGAGGGCAGGTCAGCGGCCCGTCGTCCACCCGTCAGGCCAGAAGAGGACCGGGGCCCGAACGGGGCATAGCATCTGCCCATGAGCGACGACAGCCACGAGCACCAGAGCTTCGAGACCCGTGCGATCCACGCGGGCAACACGGCGGACCCGCAGACCGGCGCGGTCGTACCCCCGATCTACCAGGTGTCCACGTACAAGCAGGACGGCGTGGGCGGACTGCGCGGCGGCTACGAGTACAGCCGCAGCGCCAACCCCACCCGTACCGCGCTGGAGGAGAACCTCGCGGCGCTGGAAGGCGGCCGTCGCGGCCTCGCCTTCGCGTCCGGACTCGCCGCCGAGGACTGCCTGCTGCGCACCCTGCTCGCGCCGGGCGACCACGTGGTCATCCCCAACGACGCCTACGGCGGCACCTTCCGCCTCTTCGCGAAGGTCGTCTCCCGCTGGGGCGTGGAGTGGTCGGTGGCCGACACCTCCGACCCGGAGTCCGTGCGCGCCGCCCTCACCCCGAAGACGAAGGTCATCTGGGTCGAGACCCCCTCCAACCCGCTGCTCGGCATCACCGACATCGCCGTGGTCGCCGACATCGCGCGCACGGCCGGCGCCAAGCTGGTCGTCGACAACACCTTCGCCTCGCCCTACCTCCAGCAGCCGCTGGCGCTCGGCGCGGACGTCGTCGTGCACTCCCTGACGAAGTACATGGGCGGTCACTCCGACGTCGTCGGCGGCGCCCTGGTCACCGCGGACGCGGCCCTCGGCGAGGAACTGGCCTACCACCAGAACGCGATGGGCGCGGTCGCCGGGCCCTTCGACTCCTGGATCGTGCTGCGCGGCATCAAGACGCTGGCCGTGCGCATGGACCGGCACGCGGAGAACGCCGCCAAGATCGTGGAGGTGCTCACGCGCCACCCGAAGGTCACCCAGGTCCTCTACCCGGGCCTGCCCGAGCACCCGGGCCACGAGGTCGCCGCGAAGCAGATGCGCAACTTCGGCGGGATGATCTCCTTCCGCGTCGCGGGCGGCGAGGAGGAGGCCGTCGCGGTCTGCGGTCGCACCAAGATCTTCACCCTGGCCGAGTCGCTGGGCGGCGTCGAGTCCCTCATCGAGCACCCGGGCCGGATGACCCACGCCTCGGTGGCCGGCTCCGCCCTGGAGGTCCCGGCGGACCTGATCCGCCTCTCGGTCGGCATCGAGAACGCCGACGACCTCATCGCGGACCTGACCCGCGCCCTCGGCTAGTCACGGCCCGTACGGCGGCCCGGGTCACGGCCCGCACCGCCGTTCCGCCGCGGCCCGTGCGGCCACACCCGGGTCCGTACGGCCACGATCCGCCCGCCCCCGGAGCGCTACCAGCCCTCCAGGGGCGGGGAGATCCCGCTCGGCGGCGTCACCCACGGCCGGGTCAGCGAGGCCCACACCGTGAAGGCCACCGCAGCCGCGAACAGCACCGTCCAGCCCAGTCGACGCAGGGCCCGGCGGCGGCGCAGCAGCCGCCTGCCGTGTGTGGTGGCGTCCACCACGAGAGCGGCCGGCACCACCGGGTGCGGTCCCTCCATCAGCTTCCTGACCTGGTCTTCCTTCCGGTCGAGGGGACTCACGCGGCCCCCTTGCCGGAGTCGGCGCCCGACCCGGGGCCCGCGCCGCGTCCCGACCCCGCCCGCATCGTGGCGACGGCCCGGTTGCACACGGCCTCGACCCGCTCGGGCGGCAGCCCCAGCTGCGCGGCCGTGACCTCCTCCGCGACGCCCTCGTGGACCCGCATGACCAGCACGAGCCGCTCCACCGGGCTGAGCCGCGCGAGCACCCCCGTACCGCCGGGATGCCGCCAGGCCGTACGGGCGTACGCCGCGCACAGCTCCTGGCGGGTGTGGTCGTACGGGTCGTCACCGCGCAGCCGGCTCCAGTGCGCGTACGTACGGGCCAGGGCCCCGGCGAGCAGCCGGCGCGCGGCGGTCGCCTCGGACGGGGCCTCGGCCGTCAGCAGCACCGCGACGTGCAGCAGCCGCCCCGCCGCGCCCGCGACGAAGGCCTCGAACTCCGGGTCGCGCCCCGAACGCCGGTCCACAGGCCACATAGTGCGGCCGGTGCCACCATCCCGGTCAAGGGGTCGGACGGACCGGGATCAGGGCGCGGCGTTCAGGAAGCCGGGCCGCCCTCGGCGGCGGCAGCCATCAGCTCCGACAGGGAGAGGTTGAACCGGGTCAGCAGGGTCGTGAACGACTCGCGCTCCTCCTCCGCCCAGTCCTCGGTCACCCGCGCCATCAACTCGCGCCGCGAGGACCGCACCTCCTCCAGGCGGGCCAGCCCGCGCGGGGACAGCGCCAGGACCACGGCCCGACCGTCCTCGGGGTGCGAGGTCCGCTTGACGAGGCCGCTGTCGACGAGCGGGGCGACCTGCCGGGTGACCGTGGAGGAGTCGATGCCCATCCCGCCGGCCAGCGCCTTGACGCCCATCGGGCCTTCCAGGTCGAGCCGGTTCAGGAGCAGGTACGCGGCGCGGTCCATCGAGTTGCGGGCCTGGCCGACGCCGCCGAGGCGGGTCTGCTCGGCCCGGCGGGCGAAGACCGCGACCTGGTGCTGGAGCGAGTCGAGGAGTCCGGCTCCGGCGGGCGCTTCGGCCGCCGTGGGCAGGTCGGAACTGGCCGGGATGGAGGGCATGGCCGTGGGCTCTCTTCGCGTGGGGCCGACAAGGATGGGGGACAGAGTACGCGGCCGTGCGGCGGCCCGTACGCCGCGTACGAGAACTGGTGCGGCGCATCGGCCCGGCGGCCCCGGGGCCGTCCCGGATGGCGAGATCTCGCCCCTGCCCGCGTGGACCGCGGGGCGCGGCGGGGCGGGGTGGGGCGGCCGTCCACCCGCTGGTCGTCCCTGCGCCGTGACCTGCGGTGGCTGCGAGACTGGCGGTATGAACTACCGCGTGCCCCAGCCCGTCCCCCAGGTCATCCTCGACGACGTCCGGGGGGCCCAAAAGATGCTGTCCGGGGTTTCCCGGGTCACGCCGATGGAAGGCAGCCGGCACCTCTCCTCCCTCACCGGCTCCCCGGTCCACTTCAAGTGCGAGAACCTCCAGCGGACCGGCTCCTTCAAGCTGCGCGGCGCGTACGTGCGCATCGCCGGCCTGCGCCCCGAGCAGCGGGCGGCCGGCGTGGTCGCGGCGAGCGCCGGCAACCACGCGCAGGGCGTGGCGCTGGCGTCCTCGCTCCTCGGGGTCCGCTCCACGGTGTTCATGCCGGTCGGGGCGCCGCTGCCGAAGGTGGCCGCGACCCAGGAGTACGGCGCCGAGGTCCGGCTGCACGGCGAGGTCGTCGACGAGACCCTCGCCGCCGCCCAGGAGTACGCGGACCGCACCGGCGCGGAGTTCATCCACCCCTTCGACCACCGCGACATCATCGCCGGCCAGGGCACGGTGGGTCTGGAGATCCTGGAGCAGTGCCCCGAGGTCCGCACGATCCTCGTCGGCATCGGCGGTGGCGGGCTCGCCGCGGGCGTCGCCGTCGCGGTGAAGGCCCTGCGCCCGGACGTCAAGGTCATCGGCGTGCAGGCGGCGGGCGCGGCCGCCTACCCGCCCTCGCTCAAGGTCGGCCACCCGGTGTCGGTGGACAACCCGACCACGATGGCGGACGGCATCAAGGTGGGCCGCCCCGGCGACGTCCCCTTCAAAATCATCGGCGAGCTCCTCGACGACGTGCGTACGGTCTCCGAGGACGCGCTCTCCAGCGCTCTGCTGCTGTGCCTGGAGCGGGCGAAGATGGTGGTCGAGCCGGCCGGGTGCAGCCCGGTGGCGGCGCTGCTGAGCGAGCCCGAACTGTACGGCGGCGGCCCCGTGGTCGCGGTCCTGTCCGGAGGGAACGTCGACCCGCTGCTGCTCCAGCGGATCCTGCGGCACGGCATGGCCGCCGCGGGCCGCTACCTGTCGCTGCGGCTGCGGGTCACCGACCGTCCGGGCGCGCTGGCGGGCCTGCTCGGGGTACTGTCCGCGACGGACGCGAACGTGCTGGACGTCAGCCACGTGCGCACCGACCCGCGGCTCGGGCTCACCGAGGTCGAGGTGGAACTCCACCTGGAGACCAAGGGACCCGAACACTGTGCGGAGGTGGCTCGTTCCCTGCACAGTGCGGGGTACGCGGTCATCGGCTGAGCGCGGGGGACCGCCGTCGGTGATCCGGGGAAAAGCATGGCGGGACGCGATATAACGCGATAGCGTGACGGCCGTCGGGCGGTGCCCGTCCGACACCACCTTAGGATTTGTGCAGGAAAGTCCTGATTCTTCTGGCCTGAAACCATCCGGCCTGAATTGCTCTGGGAGAATCCGTATGCCAGGCGCCATCTATGCCGAAGGACTCGTCAAGACCTTCGGCGACGTAAGGGCTCTGGACGGCGTGGACCTCGATGTCCCCGAAGGCACCGTGCTGGGGCTCCTCGGCCCCAACGGCGCGGGCAAGACCACGACCGTCCGTGTCCTGACCACCCTCCTCCAGCCCGACAGCGGCAGGGCCGTCGTCGCCGGGATCGACGTCCTCAAGCAGCCCAACGAAGTCCGCCGGGCCATCGGCCTGTCCGGCCAGTTCGCCGCCGTCGACGAGTACCTGACCGGCCGCGAGAACCTCCAGATGGTGGGCCGGCTCTACCAGATGAAGGCGAAGGCCGCGAAGGCCCGGGCCGACGAACTCCTCGAACGCTTCAACCTCGCCGACGCCGCCGACCGCACCGCCAAGACCTACTCCGGCGGCATGCGCAGGCGACTCGACCTCGCGGCGGCCCTCGTCGTCAGCCCGCCCGTGATGTTCATGGACGAGCCGACCACCGGACTCGACCCGCGCAACCGCCAGCAGTTGTGGGGGATCATCCAGGAACTGGTCGCCGGCGGCACCACCCTGCTGCTCACCACCCAGTACCTGGAGGAGGCCGACCACCTCGCGCACGACATCTGCGTGGTGGACCACGGCAAGGTCATCGCGCGCGGCACCTCCGACCAGCTCAAGGCCCGTACGGGCGGCGAACGCGTCGAGGTCGTCGTCCACGACCGCGCCCACATCACCACCGCCCGCGAGGTCCTCGCGGGATTCGGCAAGGGCGAGGCCACGGTCGAGGAGCACACCCGCAAGCTGACCGTGCCCGTCGCGGGCGGCGCCAAGCTGCTCGCCGAGGTCATCCGCGAACTCGACGGCCGCGGCATCGAGATCGACGACATAGGCCTGCGCCGCCCCACCCTCGACGACGTGTTCATCTCCCTGACCGGCCACGCGGCCGAACTGGCGGCGGAGGAGAACGGCGGCGCGCCGGTCGGCGGCGCCGGCAAGGACGAGGCCAAGGGCAAGGACCGCAAGGCGCGTAAGGAGACGGCGAAGTGACCCTCACCTCCCCGAACCCGGGCACCTCCCCGCCCCCGGAGCTCGCGGCACCCCGACCGCGGGGCGGCATCGTCCAGGGCGTCAACGACTCCCTCGTGATCGCCAAGCGGAACCTCATCAGGATGTCCCGCATCCCCGAGATGATCATCTTCGGCGTGATCCAGCCGGTGATGTTCGTCGTGCTGTTCAGCTACGTGTTCGGCGGCTCGATCAGCGTCGGCGGCAGCACCTCCCCGGCCGACTACCGCGAGTTCCTGATGGCGGGCATCTTCGCCCAGACCGTCACCTTCGCCACGGCCGGCGCGGGCGCGGGCATCGCCGACGACATGCACAAGGGCCTGATCGACCGCTTCCGCTCGCTGCCCATGGCCCGCGGCGCGGTCCTCACCGGCCGCACCCTCGCCGACCTCGTCCAGACCACGCTCACCCTCGTCGTCCTGGCGGTCGTGGCCCTGCTCGTCGGCTGGCGCACCCACACCAGCATCGGCGAGGTCCTCGCCGGCTTCGGGCTGCTGCTCCTGCTCGGCTACGCCTTCTCCTGGATCGGCGCCCTGATCGGCCTGTCGGTCCGCACCCCGGAGGCGGCCACCTCGGGCGGCCTGATCTGGCTCTTCCCGCTGACGTTCATCTCGAACGCCTTCGTCCCCTCCGACAACATGCCGACGTTCCTGCGGCACATCGCGGAGTGGAACCCCTTCAGCGCCACCGTCCAGGCGTCCCGGGAACTCTTCGGCAACCTGCCGGAGGGCTACCCCGTCGCGGACGCCTGGCCGATGCAGAACCCGGTACTGGCGTCCGTCCTCTGGTCGGTGCTGATCATCGTGGTCTTCCGCAGCCTCGCGGTCCGCAAGTACCGCTCGGCGACCGTCTGAGACCGCCGCACGTGCGAGAGCCCCCGTCCGGAGCGGTCCGGGACGGGGGCTCTCGCGCGCGTGCGCGTGAGGGGGATCAGCCGTTGAAGGGCTTGACGGCCAGGACCTTGACGGTCGCCTGCTTGCCGTTCGGCAGCTCGTACTGGGCGTCCTCGCCGATCTTCTTGCCGTTCACGCCGCTGCCCAGCGGGGACTGCGGGGAGTAGGTCTCGAAGTCCGACGACGCGTACTCGCGGGAGGCGAGCAGGAACTCCAGGGTGTCGTCCTCGTCGCCGTCGAAGGCGATCGTGATCAGGGTGCCGGGGGCGGCCACGCCGTCGGACGCGGGCGCCGTGCCGACCTTCGCCTTCTCCAGCAGCTGCGTGAGCTGGCGCACCCGGAGCTCCTGCTTGCCCTGCTCCTCCTTGGCCGCGTGGTAACCGCCGTTCTCGCGCAGGTCGCCCTCCTCGCGGGCGGCTGCGATCTTCGTGGCGATCTCCGTGCGTGCGGGACCAGAGAGGTAGTCCAGCTCGGCCTTCAGCTGGTCATACGCCGCCTGCGTCAGCCAGGTGACGTTATCGCTCGTCTGGGTCACGGGTGCTCCTCGTCGGTACAGGGGTATGCAAAGCCGCCGGCGGCGGGCGAAACCACGAGCCTAACAATTCGGGAAGAAAAGGGGGAGGACACCCGGTGGGTGAAGTGTGTCATCGCGTTCCGGATACCCGCCGGGCAGCCGGTCCCGAAGGAGGCGTCGTTCGAGCGGCTCGGGGTCAGCCGGCCGGGGACGCGGCGCTCTGGCAGCCGACCAGTTCGACCGCGGTCGCGCGCCCGGTCGTCCTCAGCGTGACGACCTCGTCCACGCGCGTGTCGCGCTGCGCGAAGGTGAAGTCCGCGCGGCCGACCTCGCCGTGCTGCTCGTCCTGGGAGCTGAGGGTGCAGACACCGGTCACCGAGGCGTCCTTGCGGACCTCCAGGTGCACCTTGACCTCGGTGTCCGACAGGATCTGGAACTTGATCATCTCGGCGCTCACGCTCTGCCCGCCGACGTAGTCCCAGCCGATCCAGCCGACCACGGCCAGCAGGCCGACGCCCAGCACCGAACCGACCACTTTGAGCCTGCGGTCCGCACGCTCGTCCTCGGACCGGCCGTACCGGCCTTCGGGGAGCCCTTCGCGCACCGCGCTCATGATCGTTCCTCTCAGTGGGGAGGGTGAGGCACCCGCTGGAATTTTCCGACCCCCCGTTCGGTCACTATAGAAGCCGACCGTCGCGCCGAATCACAGAGGATCCCGCCTTGACCGAGCAGCTCCGACTGATGGCCGTCCACGCCCACCCCGACGACGAGTCGAGCAAGGGCGCGGCCACCATGGCCAAGTACGTGTCCGAGGGGGTGCCCGTCCTCGTCGTGACCTGCACCGGCGGCGAACGCGGCTCCGTCCTGAACCCCAAGCTCCAGGGCGACAAGTACATCGAGGAGAACATCCACGAGGTGCGCGCCAAGGAGATGGACGAGGCCCGCGAGATCCTCGGCGTCGACCAGGCGTGGCTCGGCTACGTCGACTCCGGCCTCCCCGAGGGCGACCCGCTGCCGCCGCTCCCCGAGGGCTGTTTCGCCCTCGCGGACGTGGAGGAGGCCGCCGGCGAGCTGGTGAAGAAGATCCGCGCCTTCAAGCCGCAGGTCATCACCACCTACGACGAGAACGGTGGCTACCCGCACCCCGACCACATCATGACCCACAAGATCACGATGGTGGCCTTCGACGGCGCGGCCGACACCGAGAAGTTCCCGGAGGCGGAGTACGGCGCCGCGTACCAGCCGCAGAAGCTCTACTACAACCAGGGCTTCAACAAGCCGCGCACCGTCGCCCTGCACGAGGCGCTCCTCGCGCGCGGCCTGGAGTCGCCGTACGGCGAGTGGCTGGAGCGCTGGAAGGAGTTCGAGCGCACCGAGCGGACGCTGACCACGCACGTGCCCTGCGCGGACTTCTTCGAGATCCGTGACAAGGCCCTCATCGCGCACGCCACCCAGATCGACCCGGACGGCGGCTGGTTCCGCGTTCCGATGGAGCTCCAGAAGGAGGTCTGGCCCACGGAGGAGTACGAGCTGGCGAAGTCGTTCGTCGACACCTCCCTCCCCGAGTCCGACCTCTTCGCGGGCATCCGGGAGAATGCGTAGCTATGAGCGCTACGCAGTCAGCCCTGACCCAGCTCCTCCCCCTGGCCGGCGACACCTTCGACAAGAACAAGGTGACCCCCGGAATCCTGGGCTTCATCGTGTTCGCGGCCCTCGCCCTCGGCGTGTGGTTCCTGATGAAGTCGATGAACCGGCACATGGGGCGGGTGGACTTCCAGGAAGCCCCGGAGCCGGCCGCCGCGGGCCCGAAGGCGACGCCGACGGCCAAGCCGGACAGCGCCGCCTGACACCCCGCACGCGAACGCCGCCCCGCCCTCGGAACCGGTGGGGCGGCGCGTCCCGCGCGGTGGGACACCGCCGGACCGGCGTACGGAGCCGCTCACGCCCACGGGGTCGGGCCGGGGCCCGGCTCGGGCCCTCACGTCGGCGCACGGAGCCGATCGGGCCGACGGGGCCGGGTCGGAGCCGCTCGCACCGGCGGGGCCGGGTCGCAGCCGATCACGCCGGTGGTGGGACCGGGACGCCCATGACCTCGCGCGAGCGCAGGTTCGGGACCATGCCCAGCCGCCACGCCTGCCACCCCTCCGCCGGGTCCACGCCCCGCCCGAGGATCACCCCGTACGTCTCCAGGCAGTCGTCCAGCCTGCCGTCGCGCAGCGGATGCGGGGCCGCCACCAGCCGGGACAGCTCGGCCCGCGCCTCCTCCGGGGCCCCGGGATCCGCGTACGGCAGCAGCGTGCACCGCAGGAACCGGGCCCAGTCCTCGCCGCGCAGGTCCCCGTACGAGGCGAACAGCCGCGCCGCCTCCTCGCACAGGCCCACGGCCTGCGGGATCCGCCCGTTGCCCGCGTCCACCACCGCCAGCTCCAGGCAGGTCCACGCCTCGCCGTGGGCGAGCCCGATCCGCCGGAAATCGGCCCGCGCGTCCACCAGCAGCTGACGGGCGAAGCCGGAGTTGCGCAGGTTCCCCGTCTGCGCCGCCCGCTGGTCGCGGGTGACCCGGCCCGAATGGTGCCGGGCGTGCGCCAGCCCGTACACGTCCCGCATCCGCGAGAACATCGTCCGCGCCCGCTCCAGCTCCCGCACGGCCCGGTCCCGCTCGCCGCCCTCCTCCAGCGCCTGCCCGAGGTAGTACAGCGTCCAGGCCTCCCCGCGCGTGTCCTCCGCCAGCCGGTGCCGGGCCAGCGCGTCGCGCAGCCGGTCCTGCGCCGGACCGGGATCCCCGTCGACCACCCGGGCCCGGCCCAGCTGGGTCAGCGCCCACGCCCGGCCCCGGTCGTCGCGGGTGCGCCCGTACAGGTCCAGGGCCCGGTTCAGCTCCGTCTCGGCCCGCGGCACGTCCCCGAGCCGCAGGTGGACCTGGCCCAGCTGGAAGTGCGCCCACGCCTCGCCGTGCACGCTCTCGTTCTCCCGGTGCAGCACCAGCGAACGCTCCAGCAGGGCCAGCGCCTCCGCCAGGTGCGCCCGGTCGCGTTCGACGGCCGCCAGCGCGTGCAGCCCCCACGCCCGGTCGCCCGCCAGCTCCGGCGCCTCCTGCAGGGCCAGCGCCTCCCGGATGCGGGTCGCCGCCTCCGGCAGGTTGCCCTGGTGGTGCAGGGTGATCCCGAGCGAGACCAGGGCCATCCCCGCCCCCGCCTCCTGCCGGGCCTCCCGGTACTGGTCGACCAGCGAGGTCAGCGTCGTGCGCGACTTGTCCAGCTCGCCGAGCTGACGCGCCGCGATGCCGGTGCGCCACTGCACCGAACGCGCCATCCGGCCCTCGTCCACGGCCCGCGTCAGCTCGTTGATCTCCCCGAGCCGGTACAGGTCCCCGCGCAGCAGACAGAAGTCGCAGAGCGCGCCCAGCAGGTCCAGCACCGTCTGCTGGTCGACGTCCTCCGCGTGCCGCAGGGCCGCCGTGATGAAGCTCGACTCCTCGTCCAGCCAGCGCAGCGCCGCGTCGAGGGAGGCGAAGCCGTGCCCGCCGAAGTGGTTCGCCCGCGTCGACATCTTCCCGTCGACCATCCGGATCACCGAGTCCGCGAGCTGCGCGTAGTCCCGGATCAGCCGCTCCTGGGCGGCCGCGGCCTCCGCCCGGTCCTCGTCCGCCGCCAGCCGCGCCGCCGCGAACGCGCGCACCGCGTCGTGCATCCGGTACCGCTCCCCGCGCACGAGGTCCAGCAGGCCCGCCTGAGCCAGATCGCTCAGCAGTCGCCCGGCCTCCGCCCGGTCCGAGCCCGTCAGGGCCGCCGCCGCGGACGCGCCGAGCGAGGCCCGCCCGGCCAGCGTGAGCCGCCGCAGCAGCCGGCGCCGCTCCTGCGGCAGCCGTGCGTACGCCAGGTCCAGGGCGTGCTCCAACGAACCGTCCCCGCTGTCGGAGGCCCGGGCCGCCCCCAGCGGGGCCAGCACGCGCAGCGCGAGCGGCAGTCCGGCCCCGAGCTCCAGCAGCCCGGCCTCCGCCGCCGGACCCGGCGCGGCCTCGCCCGCCGCCCGCGCCCCCTCCCGCAGCACCTGCGCCGCCTCCGGCTCCGCCAGCCGCCCCACCGGCAGCTGGTGCACCCACGCCGACAGGTCCGCGGGCAGCTCCAGCGGCTCCCGCGCCGTGACCAGCACGAGGCTCTCGGAGCGCTCCGGCACGAGCGTGCGCACCTGCGCCGCGTCCACCGCGTCGTCCAGCACCACCGTCACCGGGAGCCCGCGCAGGTGCTGGTGGTACAACTCGCCCAGCCGGCGCACCTGTTGGTCCGCCGACGCGCCCTCGCGGAACAGCAGCTGCTCGCGCGGGGCGCCGAGCCGGTTCAGCAGGTGCAGCAGTGCCTCCCGGGTGGGCAGCGGGGTCTCCGGCGCCGCCGACCCGCCCCGCAGGTCCACCAGGCACGCGCCCCGGAACTGGTCCCGCAGCGCGTGCGCCGCCCGTAGCGCGAGGGCGGTGCGGCCGGAGCCGGGCTCGCCGTGCAGGACCACGACCACCGGCCGGGTCTCGGTGCTGGCCCGGGCCGCCTGGACCCACTGCGCGATCCGGGTCAGCTCCGCGCGCCGGCCCGTGAACAGGACGCCGGAGTCGGGGAGCTGCCCGAACGACTGCTCCAGCATGCTGCGCCGCCGGGCCTCCGCGCTACGGTCCGTGCCGCGCAGCGGGGCGACGCCGCCGGAGGCCTGCTTGCCGAGGGCCGCCGCGCCGCCGGACCCGGCTCCCGGTCCCGTCGCGGTGCGCGGGCCGGCTCCGGAGCGGGCTCCGGAGCCGTTCACACCCGGCCTCGACCCCGGCCCCGGCCCGGTCGCCGCCCCGCCGGCGAGCGCGGTTCCGCCGCGCGGAGGGACCCGTACGGCCGCCGCCGCGGCGCGCTCCCGCTCCAGGAACGGCCGCACCCCGCGCACCTCCAGCACCGACAGCCACTGGAGCCGCAGCTGCTCCGGGCCCCCCGGCCGGCCCGCGGCCCCGGCGCGCCGGTTGGCGGCCGGTACGTGCAGGGCGGTCACCTTCGCCACGGTCGTGGCCGCCCCCGCGACGCCCACGACGATGCCCGCGCTGACCGCCGTACCCGCGTCGACACCGAACGCCAGGTCGGCGCCCGCCGCGGCGACGGCGGCGACGGCCGTCACCAGCAGGGCCGTCGAGGTGTTCCCCCGCCGGAAGGCCTCCCCGAAGGACAGGTCACCGGCCGCGGCCTCGTCCAGCGCGCGGACGTACGCCCCGTACTCCTCGGCCGCCGCCGCGGCCATCCCGTCCAGGGCCTCCAGGCCGCGCGCCAGCAGCGCCTCCTTGTCGGCCGGCGGCAGGGGCGAGCCCGCGACGCCGCGCCGGGCCTCCTCGTCGACGGCCCGGGCCAGCAGGCGTTCGGCCTCGACACGATGGCTGTCCCGCATCGGCATCCTCCTCGGAGAGCTCCGCAAACGTGCGCCAAGTGTCCTGCGGGACGATCCCGAAGGCGAGTGAATCTGAGCTAGTTCAGAGGGAGTTGAACCAAAACCGATTGCATCGTCGGACATCCGGGCCACCTGTTGGTCCGCCGTGGCGCCACCCCGGAGGGGGGTCGCTCGCCCGGGCGCCGAGCCCGGCGAGCAGAGGGAGCGGCGCCTCCCGGGTCGCGAGGGGCCGCTCGCCGCTCGCGCCTGGCTGGAGGTCCACCACACGCGGGTTGTGGAGAACGCAGGGGGCGGCCCCGGTGGGACGGTCGACATGACGAACTCGAGGGTGTGGTGGGTCGAGAACTGGCCGGATGTCGCCGGGTTCGAGCGCCGTGGTCCAGGGGATCCCGCAATCCACCGCCCGCCCCCACTCCGCCGGGCGCCCCGCACGGCGGGTCCTCGAACATCGTTCGCCGCCGGTCGAGGAGCCGCCCCCAATCGTCCGAGTCGCCCCGCTGTAAAGGATCCGTTCGGATGGCCGAAAACTGTCGTTATTTCTGCTGCATTAAAAGGCCTGTGTTATGTGCGGCAATGGCCGGGTCAATTGCGCTTGACGGGTTCTTGGGGGTCTGCTTAAGGTCGGTCCGCAACGTCGAGTTGCAAACGTTGTGCAGCGCGTTCATTCAGAGCGGGCGACGGGGGTGGCAACGTTCAATATGCCGATACCATTCGCTCGCATGGTCACCGACGAAAGGTTAGTGAAATGCGATCTGAAATGATCCTTACGGGCTCCAACTCCGCCGAGGCTCTGGCGGCGCAGGAATTTGCGAACTCCGTTCTCAGCGCGGCGGCCCCGGGCTTCCACGCGGACTGCGAGACGCCGGCCATGGCCACACCGGCCACGCCGACCGTCGCCCAGTTCGTGATCCAGGGCAGCACGATCTGCCTGGTTTGCTGATCCGGGACTGAGTCTGCCGCCGGAGAGGCCCGTCGCAACCGGGCCTCTCCGGCGTGCGGTTCCCACAGTACTCACGCACACGCGCGACGGCGGCCAGGCATGCGACGGGGGAGACGGGCAATCCGGTGAAATGGAAGCGGTGGGGGCGGTACGCCTCGAATGCGACAGCCGCGCAGGAAGCGGCCGATCGCGTATTTCTTCCGATAGCGATCGGTCAGGCTCTGGCGGCCGCGGAGACCCTGTTTCTCCGTGAGGAATTCCAAGAGGACGGATATCTGAGGGGCACATCGGCCCGGCAGTATCCGGAAGGCACATTGCGGCACCGAATAGGCCGCGTAATCGACCATCCGCGGACTCCCCGCGTGCTCGCGGGAGTGACCCTTGCCGCATCGGCGGGCCTGGCGCTCGCCCGCGGAAACCGGAAGGCCCAGATCGCCGCCGCGGCGGTCATCGGGACGTGCAACCGGCTGAGCGAGATCCGCACCCCCTACGGGCGCGACGGCGCGGACCAGATGACGGCGGTCATCACCCAGTACCGCGCCCTCACCGGGCTGATCCCCGACCAACGGCTCTCCGACGACCTCTTCCTGCGCGCGGTCAACTTCCAGGCCGGGCTGAGCTATGCGGTCTCGGGAATCTCCAAGGCCTTCGGCAGCAGTTGGGTCCAGGGCGACGCCCTGCTCGAAGTCCTTCAGACGGAGGCGTACGGCCGGGGGCCCGCCGCGGCGATCCTGCGCGAGTACCCGCGACTCTGCCGGGCCCTGACCATCGGAACGGTGGTGTGGGAGACGTCCTTCCCGCTCATCTACCTGTTGCCGCGCAAGCAGGCCTCCCACGCGCTCATGGCCGTCAAGGCCTTCCACATCGGTGTGGCGACCGCCATGGAACTGCCGCGCTTCGTCTGGGGGTTCTTCGGCTCCCACGGAGCCGTCGGCTACGTCCTGGACACCCGAGGCGCTCCCCGGACGTTCGAGAAGGCCGTGTTCGCCGTCGCCGGCGGCGCCGTCCTCACGAGCGCGCTGATCGCACGCGAGAAGCGCCAGGTCGCCGAGCAGCGCCGGCTCGGCCCCAAGGGCGCCGCACGGCTCGCCCACGCCGACGGCGACGTCGAGTACCGGGTGGACCGCCCCGCGGAGGGGACCCCCTCCCGCGCGGTGATCGTCCTGGAGTGCGGCCTCGGGCAGTCCTTCGAATCGTGGGAGTGGGTCGCGCGGAGCCTGGCCGAGCACCACACGGTCATCCGCTACCACCGCTCCGGATACGGCCTCACGACGGCCCGCGCGGAGAACGGCGACCTCCTCGCCGCCGTGCTCGACGAGGTCGGCGTCGAGGGCGGGATCGTGGTGGCCACCCATTCGATCGGATCGCTGAGCGCCGCCTCCTACCTGGGCGACGGGCCCCTCGCCGGCCGCGTCGACAAGCTGATCGTCGTCGACGGCACCGACCCGGTGCTGCTGGACGAGGACCGCACGGACCGCAGGCGGCTCGGCCGGTTCCTCCAGGCGCAGGTCTACACGCTCGTGGCGGCGCTCACCGGAATCCACGAGTGGGCCCCCAACGCGGTGGAGCGGCAGGCGGGCTACACGCCCGACGTCCAGTACAGCCACGTGCAGTTCGTGTTCTCGCCGAGGAACATCGTCAACTCGGTCCGCGAGTACCGCGGCATGAGGACCGAGGGCGCCGTGGAGCGTCTCGGCGCGGTCGAATCGGTCCTGGTCGTCGCCTCGGACGAGTACGCCGAGCAGCAGGCGGTGCTGGCCGAGAAGCTCGGGGCGAAGTTCGAGGTGGTACGCGGCTCGGCGCACCGGTCGATCATCGGGTACCGGGAGCACGCCGAACAGGTCGAGGGCGCTATCAGAAGGTTCATGGATGCTTACTGACCGGATCAAGGGCGGGGCGACCACCGTCGCCGTCGGGGCGCTCGCGGCGCACCTGGTGGCGACCGTGCTGCAGAACACCCCCGACTCGTACAACCAGGACATGCGCACGTTCACGGGCGGCTGGCCCATTCCCGGCTGGCGGTTCTTCGCACCGAACCCGGGTGTGCAGAACGTGCACCTGCTGGTGCGGGAGACCACCGACGAGGGTTCGACGCCGTGGCGCGACGTGACCCCCGTCGTACCGCACGGGTGGACGCAGGTGCTGTACAACCCGCGGAGCCGCGGCCCCAAGGCCCTCTTCGACGCCATGCAGCAGCTCTCCATCATGAGCGCGAACCAGGCCGACTTCTCGTGGGTCACCCAGAGCCTGCCGTACGAACTGGTGCTCGCGGCGAGCCGGGCCGCGGTGGCCGACGACGCCCGGGCGCTGCAGTTCCTGCTGATGAACGTGTTCCCCAGCGCGCCCGCGGACCAGCGGATGAAGCCGATCCTCACCTCCGAGTGGATCCCCCTGGGGAGCGCCCGCCGCCCGACGGGAGCCGTCGCGTGAACGTGGAGAAGTTCGAGGGGGCGGAGCTGCACGTCCATGTCACGGGCTCCATCAGCGCGGCGCTCGTGCCGTGGTGGATCCACTGGTTGCGCGAGTTGCAGCCGGAGCTGGTCGTGAACGTGTCGGTGACGCCCGCCGCGTCGCGGTTCGTGGCGGTCCGGGCGCTCCGCCACCTGGCCAACGGTGCCGTGTGGGTCGACTCGTGGGACGACCCGGACGTGCCGCCCGAGGTCAACTCGGGGAAGAGCGGCGCCTCCGAGTGCTTCCTCGTCTTCCCCGCCACGATGGACACCGTCATGCGCTTGGCGCAGGGGCGCGCGGACTCGCCCGCCCTCATGATGCTCCAGCTGACCGACGCGCCCCTCGTGATCGCGGACACGTTCCCGGGGTCCAACGAGATCGTCGAGAACAACGTGCGGACCCTCAAGCTCCGCCCGAACGTCGAGTTCGCTCCGCGGGTCAGTGGTGTGCGCGCAAGCAACCGGCAGACGGCCGAGGTGGGGTTCAACCTGCCGGGTGCCCTCGCCGTGGCCAACAGGATGCGGAAGGAAGGACGTTCCGGTGAGTGAACCGAGCGTGTACGACGAGACGGCGATCGAGGCGTACGACCTGGTGTCGTCGATGCTCTCCCCGGGGACCGGGCTGGTGGCCTGGGTGTCGTCCCACCGGCCCCTGGACGGGAAGAGCGTCCTGGACCTGGGGTGCGGCACGGGCGTGTCCTCGTTCGCGCTCGCCGAGGCCGGTGCGCGGGTCGTGGCGGTCGACGCCTCGCGGCCGTCTCTGGACGTGCTGGAGAAGAAGCGCCTCGACCGCGACGTCGAGGCCGTCGAGGGCGATTTCCGCGAACTCCGGTTCGACTCCACGTTCGACGTCGTCACGATGTCTCGGAACACCTTCTTCCTCGCCCAGGAGCAGGAGGACAAGATCGAGCTCCTGCGGGGCATCGCCCGGCACCTGAAGCCGGGCGGCGCGGCCTTCCTGGACTGCACCGACCCCGCCGAGTTCCAGCGCGCGGGCGGCGACGCGCACTCGGTCACCTACCCGCTGGGCCGGGACCGGATGTTGACGGTGACGCAGACCGCGGACCGCGCCGCCCAGCAGATCCTGAGCATCTTCCTGGTCCAGGGAGCGTCGACCCTCACCGCGTTCCACGAGCAGGCCACCTGGGCTACGCTGGCGGAGATCCGCCTGATGGCGCGGATCGCGGGTCTGGAGGTGACGGGCGTCAACGGGTCGTACGCGGGAGAGCCCTACACCGCGCGCTCGCGGGAGATGCTGGTCGTACTGGAGCGGCAGTGAGCGCAGTGCCGGCGATCGCCGCGGAGGGCGCCACGGTCGTCCTGGACGGGACCACCCTCCTCGCCCCGACGACGTTCGAGGTGATGCCCGGCGCGCTCTGGTGCCTCACCGGGAGCAACGGCTCCGGGAAGACGACGCTCCTGCGGGCCTTCCTGGGGAGCCGGAGGCTGACGGACGGCGCCGTCCTCGTGTGCGGCGAGACCGTCGACATGGCCAGGCCCCGGCACCGGCGTCTGGTGGCCTCGCTCGTCGAACCGATCCCCGTCGCCCGTGACATGACGCTCCGCGAACAGGTGACCCTGGTCGCCGCCTCCTGGTTCGGCAACACCACGGAGACCGCCGAACGCGCCGACGAGATCATCGGGCGGCTCGGGCTCACCGCGCTGGGCACCCGCTTCCCCTCCCAGCTCTCCTCCGGCCAGCTCCAACTCTTCAACCTCGCGCTGACCCTGGTGCGGCCGGCCGACGTCATCCTGCTCGACGAACCCGAGCGCCATCTCGACACCGATCGTGTCGACCTCGTCGCCGCCCTGCTCGCCGAGCGGGCGGAGCAGGGGACGTCGTTCCTGGTCGCCACCCATGAAGCCGCCGTGGTGGCGGCCTGCGACGGCGTCATGGAGCTGGGATGACCACGGACAGCGTCACCGCGGTCGAGGCCGACCCCAGGGACCGCGTCCACGCCGTACGACACCGCTACGCCCACCGCGGCGACCGCGCCACGGTGCAGGACTGGGCGTACACCATCTACCTCGGCGTCATCCTCAGCGCCGTCTACGTGGCACCCGTCGTCTACCTGGTGCGCACCACGCAGGCGCTCCTCCCCCTGCCGTCCGCCGAGGCGGTGACGTCCGTGGCCTGTCCGGTCGCGGCGGCGGTGGTCTGGGGCGCCCAGCTCACCGGCCGGTTCTGGGGACCGCTGGTGCTCAAGCCGTTCCTGCTGCACGTGTTCATGTCGACGGACCTGTCCCCGACGCACTACCTCGGCACGATCGCCCGCCGCCGGCTCGCGTACGCGGGACTCGGCACGTTCCTGGTCGTCTGCACGGCGACGTTCCTCGCGACCGATCTGCTCGACGACCCGGGAAGCCCACTGCTGCCGCAGGCCCTGGCCGTCGCGGTCGGCATCGGCGCCGCCGCCCCCGTGGCCTGGCTGTGGGGCCAGGTCCGTACGGTGCGCGAGAACGTCCTGTTCGCCGCCGCCGTGGCCGTCGCGGCGGCCGGCGCGGCCCTGCTCGGCCGGTCGGGCCTCATGGGCGGGGGCGGGCCGTGGCTCGTCACCGGTGCGCTCGTGGTCGCGGCCCTCCTGCTCGGTCGGTCCGCGTTCCGGGCCGTCCGTACGGTCGATCTCGCCCGGCTCGCCCGTGAATCGGCGCGCGCCGCCGAGGCCCAGACCTTCGCCTGGACCGGCACGCTCCACCACGCGCTCGATCTGTACCGCCCACAGCCGAGCGGGCTCACGTCCGCCCTGACGCGCCCGGACGGCCGGCTGCGCGGCCACCTCGCCCAGGGGGCGGTCCGCGCGGTCCGCACCCGGGGCCGCGCGCTCGCGGCGGCGGTGTTCCTGCCGACCGGCGGCGTCCTGCTGGCCCTCGGCGTCGCCGAGCCGGACGCCAGGCTGGCGACACTGTCCTGGACGACGGGCGCGGTCGGCGTGTACCTGGGGTCCGGATGGGTCGGCGAGAGCTGGCGCGGGCTGCGCGACGAGCTGACCCTGGCCCCGTTGCTCGGCGAGTGGTGGGGCGGGGTGCTCGCCCGCACCCTGGCCTGGCCGGTCGTCGCCGTGGTGGCCCCGGTGGGGCTCGCGAGCGCCGTCACCGTCCTGACCCGGTGGCCGCTCCAGGACGGGCCGCTCCACGCGCTGCTGCTCACGACGGGGTCGGTGGTGCTCGTGCTGGGCGCCCGGTTCCTGCGCGAGATGAAGATGAACCTGCCGATCGAGCTGCTGCTTCCCGTCATCACGCCGCTGGGTGACCTCTCCGCCCTGCGCGTCTTCGTCTGGCAGTTCGACGGACTCGTCGTCGTCCTGCTCGGCGTCCTCGTGATGAACGCGATGCCGTCCGCGTCCGGCGCCGCCCTGCTCGCGCTCGTCGCGGCCGCCTGCTGCGTCCGGTCGGGCCTGCGCCGCACCGGGTGGCCGCTGCGGCCCTTCGCCACCCGCCTCGGCCGGGCGTAGCGCCGCCCCGCGGGAGCGGCCCCCGGTCCGCCGGGGGCAGAGGTCCCGCGGGACCCCGGGACGGCAGGGCAGGATGGACACCATGGCGAATCGACTGGCCCATGAGACCTCCCCGTACCTCCTTCAGCACGCCGACAACCCGGTCGACTGGTGGCCGTGGTCGCCCGAGGCGTTCGAGGAGGCCCGGCGCCGCGACGTCCCCGTGCTGCTCAGCGTCGGATACAGCTCCTGCCACTGGTGTCATGTGATGGCGCACGAGTCCTTCGAGGACGAGCTGACGGCCGCTTACATGAACGAGCACTTCGTGAACATCAAGGTCGACCGGGAGGAACGCCCGGACGTCGACTCCGTCTACATGGAAGCCGTGCAGGCGGCCACCGGGCAGGGCGGCTGGCCGATGTCCGTCTTCATGACCGCCGACGGCGAACCCTTCTACTTCGGCACCTACTTCCCGCCCGAGCCCCGCCACGGCATGGCCTCCTTCACGCAGGTCCTCGAAGGGGTGCGGGCCGCCTGGACCGGACGGCGCGGCGAGGTCGCCGAGGTCGCCCGGAAGATCACCCGCGACCTGGCCGACCGCGAACTCGGCTCGGGCGCCGGATCGGGGCTGCCGACCGCCGAGTCCCAGGCCGGCGCCCTGCTCCAGCTCACCCGGGACTACGACCCGGCGAGCGGCTGGTTCGGCGGCGGCGACACGAAGTTCCCGGCCGGCATGGTCGTCGAGTTCCTGCTGCGCCACCACGCCCGCACGGGATCGGACGGCGCCCGCGAGATGGCCGAGGGCGCCTGCGAGGCCATGGCGCGCTGCAGCCTCTTCGACCAGGTGGGAGGCGGCTTCCACCGCTACGTGCTGCGCCCGCGGCCGGGCGCGGAGCTGGTCCCCCACTTCGAGAAGATGCTCTACGACAACGCCCTGCTGTGCCGCGCCTACGCGCACCTGTGGCGCAGCACCGGATCCGACCTGGCCCGCCGCGTCGCGTTGGCGACCGCGGACTTCATGGTCCGCGAACTGCGCACCGACCAGGGCGGTTTCGCCTCCGCCCTCGACGCCGACAGCGCGGACCCGGTGACCGGCGAGCACGTCGAGGGGGCGTACTACTCCTGGACGCCCGCCCAACTGGCCGAGGTGCTCGGCGAGGAGGACGGGGCGCTGGCGGCGGCCGTCTTCGGGGTGACCGAGGAGGGCACCTTCGAGCACGGCGCCTCGGTCCTGCAATTCCCGCAGGGCGGCCCCGACGTGGACGCCGAGCGGCTGACCGGCATCAAGGAGCGGCTGCTCGCCGCCCGCTCGGTGCGGCCCGCACCGGGACGGGACGACAAGATCGTGGCCGCCTGGAACGGTCTGGCCGTCGCGGCCCTCGCCGAGTGCGGGGCGTACTTCGAGCGCCCGGACCTGATCGAACGGGCCACCGAGGCCGCCGACCTGCTCGTACGGGTCCACATGGACGGCAAGGCCCGGCTCGCGCGCACCAGCCGCGACGGTGAGGTCGGCTCGAACGCCGGGGTGCTGGAGGACTACGGCGACGTCGCCGAGGGCTTCCTGACGCTGGCGGCCGTGACCGGCGAGGGGGTCTGGCTGGAATTCGCCGGGTTCCTCGTCGACCTGGTCCTGGCCGGGTTCACCGCCGAGGACGGCTCGCTCTACGACACCGCGCACGACGCCGAGCCGCTCATCCGGCGGCCGCAGGACCCCACCGACACGGCGGCGCCGTCCGGTTGGACAGCCGCCGCGGGGGCGCTGCTCTCGTACGCCGCGCACACCGGCTCGGAGCCCCACCGTACGGCGGCCGAGCGGGCGCTCGGGGTGGTGCACGCCCTCGGGCCGCGCGCCCCGCGCTTCATCGGGCACGGTCTGGCGGTCGCGGAGGCGCTCGTGGACGGGCCGCGCGAGGTGGCCGTCGTCGGACATCCGCAGGACGCCGCGCGGGCCGCGCTGCACCGGACGGCGTTGCTGGGGACGGCTCCCGGGGCGGTGGTGGCGACCGGCCTGCCGCTCCAGGCGGACGGCAGTGGCGGGGAGTTCCCCCTTCTGGCCGAGCGCACACTCGTGCACGACCGTCCGACGGCGTATGTGTGCCGACATTTCGTCTGCGCGCGGCCTACGACCGAACCGGTCGAACTCGCGGAGCAGTTGGGAACGATTCGTCCCTGAAGTACCCGGAGTACCGTCAATTCCGGTTGTCGCCGATCACCTCGGAAACGTGGTTTTTATCCGGGCGGCGCCTCAGCTTCATCTTGGCTGCCTAATCTCGAGGCTTCGGGAGTGACCGAGACCGCGCACTGGGGGGTGCGCACCTGGGGGAAGCGGAGGCGGCGGGCCGGGGGGCCCGCACCGCCTCCGGGGGGTTCGACGATCGCCGCCCGGGGTTGCGGCATGTCTGTGGGGGACGGTTTGTACACTTCTGTGTTCATTTGCGGAATTTCCTTGGCGCTGTTCTGGATGGCCGCGTTCACCCTGTGGTGGCAGATGCACGCCTGGCGCACGCCCGAGACGCTGGCCTCGACCCGGTTCGACAGCCCTGACGGTGGCGGCCGGTTGGCCTTCTCGCTCCTGCTGCCGGCCCGTCACGAACAGGCGGTCCTGGAGCACACCATCGACCGGCTGCTCGAATCGAGCCACGCCGACTACGAGATCATCGTCATCGTCGGTCACGACGACCCGGAGACGGCGGCCGTCGCCGAGCGGGCCGAGGCCGGCGCACCGGGCCGCGTGCGCGTGGTGGTCGACCACCACGAGACGAAGAACAAGCCGAAGGCCCTCAACACCGCGTTGCCGCACTGCCGGGGCGACATCGTCGGGGTCTTCGACGCCGAGGACCAGGTCCACCCGGAGCTGCTCTCCCACGTCGACCACGCCTTCCGCGCCACCGGCGCGGACGTGGTGCAGGGCGGGGTCCAGCTCATCAACTTCCACTCCAGCTGGTACAGCCTGCGCAACTGCCTGGAGTACTTCTTCTGGTTCCGTTCCCGGCTGCACCTGCACGCCGAGAAGGGCTTCATCCCGCTCGGCGGCAACACCGTCTTCGTGCGGACCGAGGTGCTGCGCGAGGCCGGCGGCTGGGACCAGAACTGCCTCGCCGAGGACTGCGACCTGGGAGTGCGGCTGTCCTCGGTCGGCAAGAAGGTCGTCGTCGCCTACGACTGCGACATGGTCACCCGGGAGGAGACGCCCGGCTCGCTGATGAGTCTGCTCAAGCAGCGGACCCGCTGGAACCAGGGCTTCCTCCAGGTCTACCGCAAGAAGGACTGGCAGCAGTTGCCCGGGCGCGGACAGCGCTGGCTGGCCCGCTACACGCTGATGACCCCGTTCATGCAGGCGGCCTCCGGGGTGATCATCCCGATCAACTTCGCCGTCGCGGTCTTCCTCGACGTGCCGGTCGGCGTCGCCATCATCACCTTCCTCCCCATGATCACGGCGATGGTGACCTTCGTGTTCGAGATCGTCGGGCTGCACGACTTCGGCCGGCAGTACGGCCTGCGGGTGCGGTTCGTGCACTACCTCAAGCTCGTCGTCGGCGGCCCGTTCTACCAGGTGATGCTCGCCGGCGCCGCGATCCGCGCGGTCTGGCGCGAGCAGCGCGGCCGCAACGAGTGGGAACTCACCAGCCACACCGGCGCCCACCTCACCGGGGCGACGGCCTCCACCGCGATCCGAGAGGACAGCCACCGGTGACCGCCACCCTGCCCACGGCCACTGATCCCCAGTCCGCGAGTGCCACCACCGGCAGCACGACCACCGACGCCACCACCGGTAGCACGACCACCGCCACCGTCACCGACGCCGCCACGAACGCCGCGACCGCCACCGCCGTCGCCGAGCCGCGCGTCCCCGCCCAGCGCGGCCGCGGCGGCCTGGGCGTCCGGCCCGCCGCCCCGGCCCACCCGCTCGTCCGCTTCCGCTCCTCCCGCCCCGACCTGCTGCTGTGCGGGACGCTGCTGCTGGCGATCCTCCTCGTCCAGGGCTGGAACATCACCAACTTCCCCACCCTGAGCGACGACGAGGGGACCTACCTCGCCCAGGCGTGGGCCGTCCAGCAGGGCGAGGGCCTCGCGCACTACACGTACTGGTACGACCACCCGCCGCTGGGCTGGATCCAGGTCGCGGGGCTGACGTACCTGCCCTCCCTGTTCGTCCCCGAGTCGATGACCGTCGCGTCGATGCGGTTCTCGATGCTCGCGGTCTCCGCCGCCAGTTCCGTACTGATCTACGTCCTCGCCCGCCGCCTGTGGCTGCCGCGTTGGGCGGCCGGACTGGCGATGGGGCTGTTCGGGCTGTCCCCGCTCTCCGTGGTGCTCCAGCGGGAGATCTTCCTCGACAACCTCGCCGTCATGTGGATGCTGCTGGCCTTCTGCCTCGCCGCGTCCCCCAGCCGCCACCTGTGGCACCACTTCGGGTCGGGACTGGCGGCCGCCACCGCCGTCCTGACCAAGGAGACGATGCTGGTGGTGCTCCCGGCGCTGTTGGTGACGAT
This sequence comes from Streptomyces sp. NPDC001568, assembly GCF_042893755.1. NCBI lineage: Bacteria > Bacillati > Actinomycetota > Actinomycetes > Kitasatosporales > Streptomycetaceae > Streptomyces > Streptomyces sp. NPDC001568. The sequence continues at coordinate 299,466 of NZ_JBIAVF010000001.1, forward strand.
GTGGCGCCACAGCCACCGCGACACCCGCAAGTTCGCCGTCACCGGAGCCGTCACCGCCTGCGTCCTGATCGGCCTGTCGTACCCGCTGTTCGCCCTCCTCAACGGCGAGTTGCTGCCCGGCGCCGGACACGTCTCGCTGATCGACGGCATCACCTACCAGATGGGCCGTCCCGGCTCCGGATTCATCCTCGACCCGGGCTCCGGCTCGCACGGGGTCCTCCGGTCCTGGCTCTACTACGACACCGTCCTGCCGCTGGGCGGACTGGCCGGCGCCGTCCTCCTGCTGGCCACCACCCCCTCGTCGGTCACCGCCCGCGCGCTCGCCGGGCCCGCCCTGGCCGTCGTCATCCTCGCGGCCGTCGCGATGCGCCCCTCCGGCTACTTGCCCGCGATGTACGTGATCCAGGCCCTGCCCTTCCTCGCCCTGGTCCTCGCCGCCGCGGCGGCGAGCGTCACGCACGCCGTCCTGCGCCGGCGCCGCGCGCCGGGGGAGCGCCCGGCGCTGGTGCACACCCGCCGGGCGCTGGTCGCCGTCCTCGCCGCGGCGGCTGCCCTCCACGTGCTCCCGCGCTGGTACGAGGGCAACCGCACCGCGCTGACCGTCGACGCCAACGCCCCCTACCGGCAGGCCGCGGCCTGGCTCGGCAGCGAGGTCGCCGACCCGGCGAACACCCGCGTCCTCGTCGACGACGCGCTCTGGCTCGACGCCGTCCACCACGGCTTCGCACCCGGACCGGGCGCGATCTGGTTCTACAAGGCGGACCTCGACCCGGCCGTCAGCAAGACCCTGCCGGGCGGCTGGCGCGACATCGACTACGTCGTCTCCTCGCCGACCGTGCGTCGCGACGCCACGGACCTGCCCACCGTGAAGGCTGCACTGGAGCACTCGACCGCGGTGGCCGTCTTCGGGACCGGAGAGGACCGCATCGAGATCCGCCGCACCGACGCCGAGAGTGGGAGCTGACGCACCATGAGCGAGGACCTGTGGCCCCCGCACGCCCTGGATGATCCGGAACCTTCTGCTCCGCGGCCGTCCGGGGACGGCGGCGTCACCCTGATCATCCCGACCTTCAACGAGTCCGCGAACGTCGCCGAACTGCTGGCCCGGCTCACCTCCTCCCTCCCCGCCCACCCGCCCTGCGAGGTGCTGTTCGTCGACGACTCCACCGACGACACCCCCGCCGTGATCGAGAAGGCCGCCGCCGACTGCCCCTTCCCCGTCACCGTCCTGCACCGCGCGAGCCCGGACGGCGGGCTCGGCGGAGCCGTCGTCGCCGGGATCGGACGGGCCGCGTCCGACTGGATCGTCGTCATGGACGCCGACCTCCAGCACCCCCCGCACCTGGTCCCCGAACTCGTCGGCGAGGGCGAGCGCACCGGCGCCGACCTCGTCGTCGCCTCCCGCTACCTGCCCGGCGGCAGCCGCGCCGGCCTCGCCGGCGGCTACCGCGTCGCCGTCTCGCGCGGCGCGACCTGGCTGGCCAAGGGCCTCTTCCCGCGCGCCCTGCACGGCATCAGCGACCCCATGAGCGGCTTCTTCGCGATGCGCCGCAGCGCCGTCACCGCCGACGCCCTGCGCCCCCTCGGCTACAAGATCCTGCTGGAACTCGCCGTCCGCTGCCGCCCCGCGCGCACCGCCGAGGTGCCCTTCGTCTTCCAGGACCGGTACGCGGGGGAGTCGAAGTCCACCGCCCGCGAAGGCCTGCGCTTCCTCGCGCACCTGGCCGCCCTGCGCTCGGCGGCCCCCCTCGCCCGGATGATCGGCTTCGGCCTCATCGGACTCTCCGGGTTCGTCCCCAACCTGCTCGCGCTGTGGCTGCTGACCCACGCCGGCATGCACTACCTCCCGGCCGAGATCATCGCCAACCAGGCCGGGGTCCTGTGGAACTTCGCCCTCATCGAGCAACTCCTCTTCCGCGACCGCCGTCACCGCCACTGGGCGGACCGACTGGGCCGGTTCGCCCTCCTCGCCAACGCCGACCTGCTGCTGCGCATCCCGCTGATCGCGCTCTTCGTCGCCAAGCTCGGCCTGGAGGTCCTGCCCGCCACCGCGCTCGCCCTCGTCACCACCTTCGTCCTGCGCTTCGTCGCGACCGAAGCGCTCGTGTACCTGCCGCGCGGCTCCCGCGCGGCGCCCCCCACCAGGAGCTGAGCCGCAACGAAAGGACCACCCCATGCGTAGGAAGATCCGACGGAGGGCGGGGCGCCGGGCCGCCCTGCTGGCCGTCGGGGCGATGACCGCCGGCCTGCTGCTCACCGCACCGCAGCCCGCCACGGCCGGACCGCCCAACCTGCTGAGCAACCCCGGGTTCGAGACCGCGGGCGCGCCCGGCGCCGACATGCCCTCCTGCTGGTCCAAGTCGGGCTGGGGCGACAACGACTTCACCTTCGCCACCGTCGCCGACGCGCACACCGGCACCAAGGCGATGAAGGTGTCCCTCACGCGCCGCGTGGACGGCGACCGCAAGGCCCTGGTCACGGAGAACACCACCTGCGCCCCGACCGTCGTCCCGGGCCGCCAGTACGACCTGTCCGCCTGGTACAAGTCGAACACCCCGGACGTGTCGGTGACCGTATTCCGGCACGACACCGTCGCGGGCTGGCAGTACTGGACCGACCTGCAGAACCCGCCGGTCAGCGCCGCGTGGGCGCGCACGGAGGTCCGTACGCCCGCCGTCCCGCCGAACACCGACAAGATCGCCTGGGGGCTGTCCGTCTACGGCGTGGGCTCCCTCACCACCGACGACTACACGCTGGAGGAGGTCGGTGCCCTGCCGCCGCAGCCCGCCTGCACGGGCACGGCCGAGCAGTGCGCGAAGGGCGCGTGGGAGGTGATACCGGCCCAGAACCCGGTCCGTTCGATGCACGCCGTCGTCCTGCGCAACGGCAAGGTGCTGTTGATCGCCGGCTCGGGCAACGACATCGCCCGGTTCAACGCGGGCACCTTCGCCTCCGCCGTGTACGACCCGGTGGCCGGCACGTTCCGGACCATCCCGACGCCCGTGGACATGTTCTGCTCCGGCCACGTGCAGCTGTCGGACGGCCGCGTCCTCGTCATGAGCGGCAACAAGGGCTACCCCTCCGCCGACGGCACGGTCGGCTACCAGGGCCTGAAGGACAGCTACGTCTTCGACCCGGCCACCGAGCAGTACACCCGGACCAACGACATGAACGGCGGCCACTGGTACCCGTCCGCCACCATCCTCGGCAACGGCGACGTCATCTCCTTCGGCGGCCTGAAGGAGGACTCCACGGGCAACGTCACCGCGGAGAAGTTCTCGGCCGCGCAGAACAAGTGGCTGCCGATGAACCAGGTCAACCAGACCTGGTCGTACTGGGGCCTGTACCCGTCGATGATCCTCATGCAGGACGGCCGGCTCTTCTACTCCGGCAGCCACACCTTCGGCAACGGCACCCCGGGCACCGGCGCCTCCGTCTACGACTACGACGCCAACACCATCACCGACGTACCGGGCCTGCGCGGCAAGGACCAGCGCGACGAGTCGGCGAGCGTCCTGCTGCCCCCCGCCCAGGACCAGCGGGTCCTCACCGTCGGCGGCGGCAACAACGAGACCAACCCGGCGGCCAACCGGCTCACCGACATCATCGACCTGAAGCAACCCGCCCCCGCCTACACGGCCGGCCCCGACCTCCCGCAGGGCCTGGTCGACACCGGCACGGGCAAGCGCCCGCAGACCGGCGCCGAGGGCAAGATGTACGTCTCCGCCGTCCTGCTGCCCGACGGCAAGGTGCTGGAGACCGGCGGCGGCCTCCACGACCGCGCCGACCCGGTCTTCGAGGCCTCCTTCTTCGACCCCGTCGGCAACACCTATCAGGCCGGCCTGGCCGCCGACCCGATCCCGCGCACGTACCACTCGGGGGCCTTCCTCCTGCCCGACGGCCGGGTCATGTCCGTCGGCGACAACCCCGGCAACGGCACCTACAACCACGCGGTCTCGATCTACACCCCGCCCTACCTGTTCAAGGGGCCGCGCCCGCAGCTCACTTCGGTGATCGACACGCAGTGGGTGTACGGGGACACGCAGCGGATCACCGTCGACCGACCGATCGCCAAGGCCGAACTGATCCGCCCGGCCGCGGTCACCCACTCCTCCGACCCCAACCAGCGGTTCGTGGACCTCCCCATGACCGTGGTCAACGGCACCACCATCGATCTCAACGTCACCAGCAACCCCAACCTGGCGCCGCCCGGCTGGTACATGCTGTTCGGGGTCGACGCCGCCGGCGTCCCCTCCGTCGCGACCTGGGTCCACCTGGGCGGCGCCCCGCTGCTCGCGGCCCGCGACGAGCAGCCCGCCGCGCACGAGCACACCTTCGCGAACGAGCTGGCCGCCCCGAAGAAGAACCCCGCCCCGCGGGACTCGGCACCCGTCGCGCCGAGCGTGGCCGGCTGCGACCGGCACTACGCGACGGCCACCGTCTGCGTACCGACCCGGTTCCCGGCGGAGGTGAAAGCGACGACGAAGGCCCGCTGCGAGTGGCTGGCCGCCCACCGCTACCCGAAGCGGATGAAGGTCAACGGCAGTGACCCGCTCCGCCTGGACCAGGACGGCGACGGCCGCACCTGCTGAGCCCGTCCGGCCCCCGCTCCGAGCCCGTACGGAGCGACGGGGGCCCGGCCGCGACACCGCGACCGGGCCCCCGTGGGCGCCGTGCGTCAGTGCTGGTACGCCGCCATCGAGATGCCGACGTAGTGGGCGACGAAGGCGGCCAGGGTCAGGGAGTGGAAGACCTCGTGGAACCCGAAGAAACGGGGGGAGGGGTTGGGGCGCTTCATGCCGTAGATGACGCCGCCCACGCTGTAGAGCAGTCCGCCGACGATCACCAGGACGAGGACGGCGATGCCGCCGGTCCGCATGAAGTCCGGCAGGAAGAAGACCGCGGCCCAGCCCATCGCGATGTAGCAGGGCGTGTAGAGCCAGCGCGGGGCGCCGACCCAGAAGACGCGGAAGGCGATGCCGGCCGCGGCCGCGATCCACACCGCCCACAGCAGGGTCCGTCCCGTGGACGGCGGCAGCAGCAGGACGGTCAGCGGGGTGTAGGTGCCCGCGATGATCAGGAAGATGTTGGCGTGGTCGAGCCGCCGCAGGATGGCCTCGCCGCGCGGGCCCCACGTACCGCGGTGGTAGACGGCGCTGACGCCGAACAGCAGGCAGGCCGTGAGGATGTACACCCCGCAGGCCACCCGGGCCTCGGTCGTATCGGTGAAGGCCATCAGCACCAGGCCCGCGACGATCACGGCGGGGAACATGCCCAGGTGCAACCAACCGCGCAGCAGCGGCTTGGCCTCCAGTGCGGACTCGACCGCCTCCACGGCCTCGACTACCGGGGAGGCCTCGACGGCCGGGGAGGGCTCGGCGGCCGCGGCGGCGGCGTCAGAAGTCATGGCCGACATGCTACCTACGGGTCCGTAGGTTCCCGGTAGCCGTCTTCCCGCGATCTTCGGACGTCCGTCTTTACGGAAGATTGACGGGAGTGGCCATGCTCACGTGAGAGGCCCCCTGGACATATGCGCACATCCACCGGATGATCAGATGAGTGCGGTCGGCACCGGATGAGCGGAGCGCGAAGCGTCCGGGTCGCAGCCCCCACGGGGCAAACACCAAACAAACCCCTCAACAAGGAGCAATCGTGGCGCGCGACAACGCGGCTCCCACTTCCGTCCCGACGAATCACGAGGCACTGATCTCCTGGGTGGAGGAGATCGCAGCCCTCACCCAGCCGGACCGCGTCGTCTGGTGCGACGGCTCCGAGGCCGAGTACGAGCGCCTGTGCGAGGAGCTCGTCGCCCAGGGCACGTTCAAGAAGCTCGACGAGGCCAAGCGCCCGAACTCGTACTACGCCGCCTCCGACCCCTCCGACGTCGCGCGCGTCGAGGACCGGACCTTCATCTGCTCCGAGAAGGAGGAGGACGCGGGCCCGACCAACCACTGGAAGGCCCCCGCCGAGATGAAGGAACTCTTCATCGGCGCGGAAGGCGCGACCGCAGCGGACGGCGAGCAGGGCATCTTCCGCGGCTCCATGAAGGGCCGCACGATGTACGTCGTCCCCTTCTGCATGGGCCCCCTCGGCTCCGAGCTCTCCGCGATCGGCGTCGAGATCACCGACTCCGCCTACGTCGCCGTCGCCATGCGCACCATGACCCGCATGGGCAAGGCCGTCCTCGACGAGCTCGGCACCGACGGCTTCTTCGTCAAGGCCGTCCACACCCTCGGCGCTCCGCTCGCCGAGGGCGAGGCGGACGTGCCGTGGCCCTGCAACACCACCAAGTACATCTCGCACTTCCCCGAGACCCGCGAGATCTGGTCCTACGGTTCCGGCTACGGCGGCAACGCCCTGCTCGGCAAGAAGTGCTACGCCCTGCGCATCGCGTCCGTCATGGCCCGCGACGAGGGCTGGCTCGCCGAGCACATGCTGATCCTCAAGCTCACCCCGCCGGCCGGCGAGGGCGGGGCCGAGGCCGCCAAGTACCTGGCCGCCGCCTTCCCCTCCGCCTGCGGCAAGACGAACCTCGCCATGCTGGAGCCCACGATCCCCGGCTGGACCGTCGAGACCGTCGGTGACGACATCGCCTGGATGCGCTTCGGCGAGGACGGCCGGCTCTACGCGATCAACCCCGAGGCCGGCTTCTTCGGCGTCGCCCCCGGCACCGGCGAGCACACCAACGCCAACGCCATGAAGACGATGTACGCCAACACCGTCTTCACCAACGTCGCGCTCACCCCGGACGGCTCCGACGTCTGGTGGGAGGGCATGACCGAGGAGGCCCCGGCCGAGCTCATCGACTGGAAGGGCAACCGCTGGACCCCGGAGTCCGACACCCCGGCGGCCCACCCCAACGCCCGCTTCGCCGTTCCCGCCTCGCAGTGCCCGACGATCGCCCCCGAGTGGGAGGACCCCAAGGGCGTCCCCATCTCGGCGATCCTCTTCGGCGGCCGTCGCGCCTCCGCCGTCCCGCTGGTCACCGAGTCCTTCGACTGGAACCACGGCGTCTTCATCGGCTCGAACATCGCCTCCGAGAAGACCGCCGCCGCCGAGGGCAAGGTCGGCGAACTGCGCCGCGACCCCTTCGCCATGCTGCCGTTCTGCGGCTACAACATGGGCGACTACATGGGCCACTGGGTCGACGTCGCCAAGGACAAGGACCAGTCCAAGCTCCCGAAGATCTACTACGTGAACTGGTTCCGCAAGAACGACGCGGGCAAGTTCGTGTGGCCCGGCTTCGGCGAGAACAGCCGCGTCCTGAAGTGGATCGTCGGCCGCCTCGACGGCACCGCCGAGGGCGTCGAGACCCCGATCGGCGTCCTGCCGACCGTGGCCTCCCTCGACACCGACGGCCTCGACCTGCCCGCCGCCGACCTGGAGTTCCTCCTCACGGTCGACAAGGACATCTGGCGCGACGAGGCCGCACTGGTCCCCGAGCACCTGAACACCTACGGCGACCACACCCCCAAGGAACTGTGGGACCAGTACCACGCGCTCGTCGAGCGCCTGGGCTGATCGCCCCGCCCCGCCACTGCCGGGGCCACGAACGTGGGAGCCCCCGACCAAGCGGTTCCCACCGCTGCACACCGACCTGCCTGGTCTGTCAGGAGCGTCCGCGCTCTTCCAGATAGGTCGTGTGCGTCTGCTGACGGCGGGCCTCTGCTTCGCGGAGGTCCGCCGTCAGGCGTTCCGCCTCGTCGAACAGCACCGACAGCTGCCGCTCCAGGTGCCGCTCCGGCGGCTCGCCGCCCGCCGCCAGCCGCGTCCACCACCGGGTCCGGTTGTAGGTGTCCACGCACTCCGGGACGTCCGTACGGATCGCCCGCGACAGCGCGTGCACCGCCTCCGGATCAACGGCCAGCACCTCGGTGACCCAGCCCGGCGCGAGCAGCGCCCCGTACAGCTCCGTCAGCTCGCTCAGCCTCACGCCGGCCGCGGCCGGCAGCTCCACCTCCGCCAGGTACTCCCGCAGCCGACCGAAGTCCGAGCGCAGGACGCCCAGTTGCTCCGCCGGGTCCGGGACGGTCGGCAGCGGCACGCGCTCCGGCGGGGCGATCAGCGCGCCCGCCCCGTACAGCCCGGCGACCACCACCGGCCAGTACGGGCCGGCCACCCCGACCAGGGCGAGCGCCACCCCGAGCACCCCGCAGGCCGAGCCGGCCAGGTTCTTCCTCGACTCCAGGTAGCCGAGCGCCCTACTGGTAGCCACGGATCTCCTCGAAGGCTCCGTCGAGCGAGCCGTTGCCGTCGGTCGCGTCGAACAGCCGCCCGCCGGTCAGCTCCGTGATGTGGGTCAGTTCCTTGCGGTCCGAGTCACCGAACAACACCGCGAAGACCGGCGTGTGCTTGCGGCCTTCCGGAAGACCGGCGTAGAAGGAGTCGAAATCCTGCACCTTGTCACCGCTCTGCCCGTCCGTCATCAGGACGATCGAGGTGAACGCGTCGGCGTTCCCCTGCCCCAGGTGCTGGTACGCGGCCTTCAGACTGCCGTACACGGCCGTGCCCCCCTCCGGCCGGAGGGACGCCACGTCACCGCGGATCGCGTCCAGGGACACCCCCGGACCCGCGGGCTCGACGACGTGCGTCAACACCTTCTTCACCTTGTCACCGAAGGGCAGCAGCGTCACCTCCTCGCGGTCCCGGAATCTGTGACCCGGACCCGAACTCCCCGTCCCCGTCAAGTCGGTGAGCGCCGCCTTCAGCCGCCCGATCCGGTCCTCCTCCGCCATCGACCCCGAGGTGTCGAGCACGTACACCGTCCGCGACGGCCGCCGCAGCTCGTTCTCGTACGAGGCCAGCAGCCCGTCCGCGACCGCCCGCGAACCGGGGAACGGCAGCTCCCGCCGCACCGCCGGGTCCAGACCCGCCGCCGGAGCCACCCCCGCCGCCACCGGCCGCCGCAACGTCCCCGACGTGATCGCCTTCTGCGCCTCGGCGCCCCGCAGGTATTCCGTCAGCGCCCGCCCGGACTCCCGCGCCCCCGCCGGCGCCGAGGTCAGCAGGGTCAGCGGATAGTGCGCCGTGACCACCCCGTCCTTCGGCCGGATCACCGTCAGCGGCTGCTTGGCCCGGTCGTTCATCGACAGCAGCACCGACTCGTAGTTCACCAGCGCGTCCACGTCGTCGCGCTTGGCGTACGCCGTCACCAGCCAACCCGAGGAACCCGACGTCAGCTTCTGCCCGTTGAAGAACCCCTTCAGCCTCGGCCGCGCCGTGCGCACGTCCTCCTCCGTCAGCGCCGCCTGCGCCCCCGACAGCCCCGAGGCCACCGAGACCAGCGCGGAGAAGCCCGAGTTGGAGCGCACCGGGTCCGTCATCCCGTACGTCAACTTCCCGGCGGCCACCGCCTCCTCGACGGCCGACCAGGTCACCTCCTGCGGCTTCCACCCCAGCCGGGCCAGGGCCTGCGGCTTCACCCCGATCGCCACCGGAGAGGACATCACCGGGGTCTCGTTGGCGAGCTTCGCCGACGCCTCCGGCCGCAGCCGCAGGTAGTCGTTGGAGGACAGCCAGATCGCGTCGTAGCGCCCGTCGGCCTTCCCCGACGCGACCTGCTCGACCGCGTCCAGGGTCCCCGACCAGGTGAAGTCCACCGACACCCCGGTCGCGGCCTTCGCCGCCTTCAGGACCGGCTCCATGTCCGTGAGCTCACTGGAGGCCAGCACCCGCAGCCGGCCCTCCTTGTACGCCGTCGGCTTCGACTCCCCGGAACCGCCGGGGCCGCCGGAGGAACCGTCCGAGGTGCACGCCGAGGCCCCCAGCAGCGTCGCGGCGAGCGCGACCGCCGCCGCCATCCGCCTGCGCAGGAGCGCCGCACGCAGGTGCGCGGCACGCGGTCGTCCCGTACGGCCGTTCATCGGTCCCCGCCTTCCAGCGCGCTCGTCGTACGGGTGCGGGCCAGGTACGCCGACGCCGACCGCAACTCCCCGGTCAGGGACTCCACCGTCGCCGCCATGTTCTCCGTCGCCTGCACCTTGAAGGAGTCGATCGCGTCCAGGGTCCGGTAGATCTGCGCGAAAGCCGTCCGCAGCGTCTCCGCGCCGACCGCGGGATCCGCGGCGATCCGCTGGATCTCCCCGCTCTGCGTCGCCAGCATGTCCGCGTTGCCGCGGATCAGGTCCTCGGTCGTCCCGCGCAGCGCGTCGACCTGCTCCGTCACCCGACGCTGATTGTCCAGCGCGGACGCCAGCATCACCGCGATCCGCAGCGCCGAGACCGTCGTCGTCGCGGCCCGGTCGACGCCCTTGATCAGCTCGTCGTTGTTGCGCCGCACCACGTCCATCGCCAGGTAGCCCTGCGCGCACACGGCGAGCTGGGTCAGCAGGTCCTGGTGCTTCTGCCGCACCGGGAACAGCACGTCCGCCCGCAGCACGTCCGCCGCCCGCGGATCGGTGGGCCCGGCCTCCGCGATCCGCCGCTCGACGGCCGCGTCCAGCGCCTCGGTGAGGACGGCGTGCTCCTGGAGCCTGCCCATCGTCTCCCAGAGCCGGGCCCGCTCCGTGTGCAGGGCCGCGTTGTCGCGGCGCAGCTCGTCCTGACCGCCGCGCAGCGCGCCGACGATCCGGTTGAGGGAGGTCTGCGAGGAGGCGTACCGGGCCACGTGGTCGCGCAACTTGTTGCCGCCCGGCAACTTGGCGAGCAGCCGGCGGGCCCCCTTGACGGGCGCGTCCCTCGGGTCGAGGTCCTCGACGGTGCGCCGCAGCTCGACGAGGGAGGAGGCGACCCGGGCCTGGGCGTCGCCCTCGCCGTCCCGGCCGAGCGAGCGCACGGCCCGCTCCAGCATCCGGTTCGACTGCTGGGCGGCGCTGCGGACGTCGGCGGAACCGAGCCCGGCGATCTCCCCGATCCGCCCCGCGAACTCGGGGGAGCGGGCGTCGATCGCGGCGAGCGAGTCGACGTACTCCGCGGCCCGGCGGGCCATTTCCTCGCGGACCCCGTCCTGCAACGGGACGAGGCCGGTCGCCTGCTCCCGGCGGACCGGGGCGACGGGCTCGGGTGCGGAGAGGACGAGCGGGGCGTCGTCGCCGCCGATCGGTGGTGTCGGTGTCACGGTGTGTCCCCCTGTCCCTTGGCGCGGGCGGCCAGCGCCATCAGGACCTTGACGGTCGGTGCGCCGACCTGGCGGATGCCGGTCAGCCCCGGGTTGAGCCAGCCGGAGTGCGGCGCGGTCGCGGCGGTGAACTCGGCGACGCCCTCCTGCGGGCGGAACCCGTGGCGCACCGCCAGCTCGCGCAGCTTCGGATCGTCGACCAGGAGCGTCCCGAGCTCCTTGGCCGCCTCGCTGATCGGTACGAAGGTGTGCGGGGAGTTGACGGTGGTGTCCGGGTAGAGGACGACCATGTCGGCGGCGGTGCCCACCGCCTGCTTCTGCAGCATGAGCGAGGCGACCTGGGCCTCGTACGCCAGGATCAGCGGCTCCCCGCTGCCGCTGATGAACGCCCGGAACGGGTCGTCGGTGCTCTGCTCCAGGGCCCCCTGCACGGAGATCAGCTTGCGCATCAGCGGGGCGGTCCGCGCGATGCCCGCGTCGTCGGCGACGACGGTGTTGCCGTTGGCCACGTTGGAGGCGGCGGCGATGAAGAGCGCCCCCGAGTTCGAGGTGGCCGGGTCGGTGGTTTTGATGAACACCGTGCCGGTCAGCTCGGCGTGGGCGGCGGAGCCCGGCAGCTGCTGCCAGGTCCGGTCCTCTCCCGCGGCCTTCAGGTAGGGGCCCATCAGGAGGGTGCCGGAGTTCTTCCCGGTCATCCTCGCGAGCCCGTTGTCGGCCAACACCTTCGCCACGTTGGCGCGGGCGATGACGACGAGCGGCGAGAAGAACGGCTTGCTGGTCTGCGCGCCCTTGACGCCGGCCGCGCTCTCGATCCCCTGAGCGGGTTCACTGCTGCTGGGGAAGGCGAAGTCGAACTCCTTGAGGGCCAGTTGGTCCATGGCCCAGGAGCCCGAGGTCTCCGTCTTCACGGTGTAGCCCTTGTCGGCAAGGGCCTTGACGACGTCCGGATCGCGGAAGAAGTCGGACTTCTCCGATCCGATGACGCCACGCACGGTCTTCGTTGCCGTGCCCTCTGCTTCGCGGCCCCCGATGGCGATGACGGCGATCACGCCGCCGATCAGGAGGACCGCCAGAGCGATACCCAGGATGCGTCTCACGGGTGCAGCGTGCTCGCGGAAACCCACATTCCGCGCCGCGTTGAATGAACGTCAGGTGTCCAGGCGGTCCCACTTCGAAATGCTGTGTGGGCCCGCGGGTGCTGGTGGGCGGGGCGGGCTGCCGGGAGGATCGTCCCATGGGCGTGACGGCATTGAAGTGGCAGGGCTGGCTCGTCGGCCTGGTGGGGCTGGCCGGACTGTTGGTGTTCGCCCCGCTGGGGCTCTACGTGTGGGCCAGCGGGGACGACCGCCCCGCCGCGCCCCCGCCGGGCCCGGTGATCCAGGACGTACGGGTCACCGCGTGCCGGGTCGATCCGGCGAGCCGGCGCGTGGTGGGAGTGGTCGAGGTGACGGGCCGCCGGGACGCGGGCCCGGGGAGCTACGTCGTCACGGTGGAGTTCCGGGACCGTGAGGAACCCGGCGGCCGGGCGGCCCAGGCCCTGGTGAAGATCCCCGGCGTGGCCCCGGGCGCCACGGAACGCGGCGAGGCCCTCGGCCCGGTCTGGCCCCCGGCCACGGTCCCCTGGTGCGGGGTCGCGGCTGCGGAACCCGCCCCGGCGCCCCGCTAGGCGGCTTCTGACAAACTCCGCTTCGCGCTCGGCTCCGGCCGCTCCCGAGGCCGCAGGATCAGCCGTATGGACAGCCAGACCTTGCACATCGAACTCCGAGCCCTGACCGACCGCGCCGAGATCACCGACCTGTTCGACCGCTATCTGCGTTCCCTCGACGAACGGAAGTTCGACGGAGCGTGGGCGGCATCGTTGTTCACCGAGGACGTGAGCACCGAGACCCCCGCCGGACTCGTGCGCGGGCGCGACGCCGTCCTGGAGAACGTGCGCACCGCGATGCGCCTCTTCGACCGGACCGTGCACTTCGGGAGCAACTACGTCATCGAGGTGGACGGCGACCGCGCGACCCTGCGCGGGAACCAGCTCAGCACCCATGTGCTCGCCGGCGACGGCGGCCTGTTCCTCTCCGGCGGCCGCACGGACAACGAGCTGGTGCGAACCTCAGCCGGCTGGCGGCTCCACCGCGCGGACCTGCACATCACCTGGACGCAGGGCAATCCGCCGGTACTCCCGCCCGGGCTCGCCGGGGCCTGAGAACGCCCGACGCGCGCGGCGGGGCCAGGCCCGCGTCATGAGTGAGGATGAGCCCGGCTCGTACAACGATCGGCCCGGAGTTCGCGCGCCGCGAGGCGTCCGGCTCCGGGCCGAAGTCACAGGAGGTGCCGATGGACGTTCAGTTCGTTCCGAAGCTTCTGATGTCGCGGACGCGGTGGGTGAGCCCCGTGTCGGACGGCAGCGAGTGCCTGACGGCGGTCACACCGCTCGGGCTGCTGTCGCTCAGCCGCCACCGTTCGGGCGTGCTGTCCGCCGGCTCGGCGGTGGGAGGCATCCTCGAGGACTGGAGGATCTCGCTCGACGGAGAGGCCTTGGCGGAAATACGCGGTGTTGCCCCGCCGGGACATCCCATGAGGATGCAGGTGAGGCGCGGGGTCACCGGGCACATTGATGGGGTCCCCGTTGGCATCTCGGCGCTGCGGACCCTCAAACGACAGCACCGGTACGTCGCATTCGCCTCGGCGGAAGTGACCGTCGAATTCCGGGGGAGGCCACAGCGGGTACGGGTCCAAGAGCGCGGCGGAACTGTTCTTGCGGAGAAGAATGGGGTGGTGTGGAAGCTGCCGTCGGACGATCGCAGGACCTTCGCCGCGATGTCGCTGTTCGAGCTGGCGGGTCTGGACAGTTTCCTGGTCAACCCGGTGCTCGCCGTGCTCTGAGCCAGGTCAGTCGGGTTCGTGGCACCCGGTCCGGAGCCTCCGCGGCCCCGGACCGGGGCCGTCAGTGGGCGCCGGCCAGGTCGACGGAGTCGAGGGCGGCGGCGTGCGCGTCCATCCGCTGGGCGGCGAGGATCGCGGCGGTGGTGTCGGCGCGGGACGCGGCGACGACGAGGGCGCGGGCGGCGAGGTCATGGGCCCGGCGGTGCAGGGCGACCGCATCCCCGGGGGAGCCGTGCGCGGCCCGGGTGGGCCGGGACCCGCGCAGGCGCGCCACCTGGTCGGCGATGCGCGTGGCGCTCTCGTCGAGGCCGAGCTCGTCGGTGACGGCGAGCAGGGCGGCGAGGTGACCCGCCAGCTGCGTGTCGAGGGCTTCGCCCCGGCTGCTGTGGGGGTAGTCGGACCGGCTTTCGCCCATGCGGTGGACGACCGGCTTCGTGCGGATCGGCTCGTACATGAGGAGGCCTCCTGCGTGGTCAGGAGACCATCCTACATTGGATCCGTTCTAAAGTTGAGGTCAATCCGGGATCGAGTCCGCAGGGTGGGCCCGGGCGGACGGTTACGGCTGGCCGTAGCCGTCCAGGAAGTTGCCGATCCGGGTCACCGCGTCCGCCAGGTCCTTGGCGTTCGGCAGCGTGACGATCCGGAAGTGGTCCGGCTCCGGCCAGTTGAAGCCCGTACCGTGCACGACCATGATCTTCTCGGCCCGGAGCAGGTCGAGGACCATCTGCCGGTCGTCCTTGATCTTGTAGACGGACGCGTCGAGCTTGGGGAACGCGTACAGCGCGCCCTTTGGCTTCACGCAGGTCACGCCCGGGATCTGCGTGAGCAGGTCATAGGCGACGTTGCGCTGTTCCAGGATCCGCCCGCCCGGCAGGACCAGGTCCTCGATCGACTGCCGGCCGCCGAGGGCGGTGGCCACGGCGTGCTGCGACGGCATGTTCGCGCACAGACGCATGTTCGCGAGGATGGTGAGGCCCTCGATGTACGAGGAGGCGTGCTTCTTGGGCCCGCAGACCGCCAGCCAGCCGGACCGGAAGCCAGCGACGCGGTAGTTCTTCGACAGGCCGTTGAAGGTCAGCGTCAGCAGGTCCGGCGCGATCGCGGCCGTGTTGGTGTGCGTGACGCCGTCGTAGAGGATCCGGTCGTAGATCTCGTCCGAGCAGACGACCAGGTTGTGCCGGCGCGCGATGTCCGTCAGCCCGCGCAGCATCTCGTCGTCGTAGACGGCGCCGGTCGGGTTGTTCGGGTTGATGATCACGATCGCGCGGGTGCGGTCGGTGATCTTGCGCTCGATGTCGGCGAGGTCGGGCATCCAGTCGGCCTGCTCGTCGCACCGGTAGTGCACGGCCGTACCGCCGGCCAGCGAGACGGATGCGGTCCACAGCGGGTAGTCCGGCGCGGGAACCAGCACCTCGTCGCCGTCGTCGAGCAGCGCCTGCATCGACATCTGGATCAGCTCGGAGACGCCGTTGCCGAGGTAGATGTCCTCGACGTCCAGCTCGATGCCCTTGGTCTGGTAGTGCTGCATGACCGCGCGGCGCGCGGAGAGCAGCCCCTTCGCGTCCCCGTAGCCGTGGGCGGTGCCCAGGTTGCGGAGCATGTCCTCAAGGATCTCCGGCGGGCACTCGAACCCGAAGGCCGCGGGGTTGCCGGTGTTCAGCTTGAGGATGCGATGACCTGCCGCTTCGAGCCGCATCGCCTCTTCGAGGACGGGTCCGCGGATCTCGTAGCAGACATTGGCGAGTTTCGTTGACTGGATCACCTGCATGACGGGAGCTTACGGGGCCCCGCGCCACCCCGCTCGACCTTTCGAACCGGCATGGGGGGAGGTAATTGTCCCGTTTTCGCGCGATGGGAGGCCCGCACTCGCCTCCCCCTTGGAAACGACGCCCGCACGCGGGGTCCGGCCTACGGAATGGAAGGAGGGGGAAGGCCCGGAAGGGCGGTGTTGCGCTCGTCACCTTGGGGGGTGGGGTGACGGCGGTGGGTCGGGGTCGGGGGTGGTCGGTGCACCCCGGGTCGGGGTCGGAATGGGTCCGGGGGCTGCCCGCCAGTCCACTGTCCTTCCGTTTCGGTCCGGTCCCTCAAGGGCGCTCCCTGCGGTCGCGTCGCTTCGCGATGGCCTTCGGCCACCCTTGACCGACCGGCCCGAAACGAAATGCCAAAGACTGTCGGGAAGCCCCCGAGGAACGGCATGGGGGACGGATGAGCAGGAGCGGGTCCGTCAGGGACCAGACGAGGGGACGGGCGTCGGCCGGCAAGGCATACGGGCACGCCCGAAGGCCCGCGGCCCCAAAGGCCCTACCCGCCCGTCAGGACGACGACATCGACCGGGAATGCGGTCGAGCGGGACGACGCGCCGGATCGCCCGTGTGTCGTCGCCAGGTTCGGCGTCCGGCGGTCGTCCGGGGGTGGTCTACGGGGCGGTGGACCTAGTTGGGGGCCACTCGGCAGGCGGTCACTGCGGTTCCGTTGGTCACGCCGCCCTCGGTAAGGCCTGTCACGCACTTCGCATGGTCGCCGGTGAGGCCGACGTAACACGCCATGCGAATGGAGTCGGGGGCCTCGCCACCCTGTAGCTCCCGCTCGACCTGGTTGATGCAGGCCGTGACGTCCGCGTGGGCGGCGGGGGCCGTGAACGCCACACCGCCGACTGCGAGGGCCAGACCGCTGAGGACACCTGCGATACGGGTAGACGTGCGCATGGACGCACCTGCTCTCCGGGATCGTTGAGCGGCCCGGGACCTGGAGGTGCCGGATCCGGCTCGACAGGACTTCCCCTCCTGCATTCGACGCTAGAGCAGCCCCTCCCCACACGCACCCGCTCAGCGCATTCCCCCTGCTCAGGGCGGCCGCCGGACGCTGAACCGAGCGACGGGACAGAGATGATCCGGCGCGTGTCCCCGCCCTCACCGCATTCCCGGTCGATGTCGTCGTCCTGACGGGCGGGTAGGGCCCTTGGCCGCGCCCGTGGCCCGGACGCAGGCCTTCGGGCGTGCCCGTATGCCTGGTCTACCGACCCCCGTCCCCTCGTCTGGTCCCTGACGGACCCGCTCCTGCTCATCCGTCCCCCATGCCGTTCCTCGGGGGCTTCCCGACAGTCTTTGGCATTTCGTTTCGGGCCGGTCGGTCAAGGGTGGCCGAAGGCCATCGCGAAGCGACGCGACCGCAGGGAGCGCCCTTGAGGGACCGGACCGAAACGGAAGGACAGTGGACTGGCGGGCAGCCCCCGGACCCATTCCGACCCCGACCCGGGGTGCACCGACCACCCCCGACCCCGACCGGCCACAACCCCCACCCACCCCCGGACCACCTGCACCCCACCCCACCCCACCCCACCCCACCTCCGCGGGCGCAGCGGGACGAATTCGGGCTCGGGGCAGTGCAGTTGGTGCGAGTGATGCCTGACGTGTGGGTGGCCAACATGGTCGGGCAGCGGGGGCTGCGTGCCGGCAGCGGGGGGCCGCCGATCCGGTACGACGCCGTCGAGCGGTGCCTCGGTGCGCTCGCCGGTCACGCGCTGGAGTTGGGGGCGAGCGTGCACATGCCGCGCATCGGGTGCGGGTTGGCGGGCGGGAAGTGGTCCCGGATCGAGCCGCTGGTCACCGGTGAGCTGTCCGCCCGCGACATCGAGGTGACGGTCTACGACCACGACTCTTGACCTCAACTCGGCTTGAGGTAAGAGGATTTGGTCATGGCCACGGAATCCACGTCGCACGCGACGGACATCGAAGCCCTTCACCGACTCGTCGCCACTGTCGAGCAGTCCCAGCGGAACAGGGACGCCGAGGAGTTCCTCTCCCTCTTCCACCCGGACGCGATCTGGACGACGGCGCACGGCCGGACCCTCCTCGGCTTCGAGGCCATCGCGGAGTTCACCCGCAAGGTCCTTCCCGGGACGAGCCGGGACGGCGAGGTCAGCTACGAGGTCGCCCACGTGCTGTTCATCCGGCCGGACGTGGCGGCCGTCAAGGTCAGCCAGGTCTACCGGTCGCCGGCCGGGGAGACCAGGGGCGCGCCGCTGTACGTGGTCTCGAAGCAGGACGACGGTCGCTGGTTGCTGACCGCCTGCCAGAACACGGGTGTCGTCGCCGACTAGCCCCTCGCGGCGGTGGGAGCATCGGCCCATGCGCTACCGATACGCCACCGAGGCCGACGCGCCCGCCATGGCCGCGCTGTTCGCGGCCAATCACCACGACGCACTGACGCCCGAGCAGCGTTCCCGTCAGGGTTTCGTGCAGGGGGCCTTCGACGTCGATGCCCTGCGGGCCATGGCCCGGGCCGGGGAACTGCTCGTCGCGGACGACGGTGACGGGGCGGTCGTGGGGCTGCTGGCCCTGTCGGTGGCCACGGACCTGCCCGCCCCGCCGGCCGCGGTACGGGGGCTGCTGGAGGCCCAGGACGAGCTGCGCTGGCAGGGGCGTCCGCTGCGCGAGGTGCGGTGGCTGCTGTACGGGCCGGTGGTGGTCGACGCCGCGCACCGCGGCCGCGGCGTGGCCCGGGGGCTGTTCACGATGGCCGTCGCGGCGGCGGCGGAGCGCGCCGAGGCGGTGGTGGCGTTCATCGAGGCGGACAACGTGCCGTCCCGGAAGGTGCACGTCGACGGATTCGGGATGACGCCGCTGGGCGACTACGTCGCGCAGGGCCGCACCTACACCGCGGTGGCCGCCGGGGCGGGCGGGTAGGACAGGCAGGGCGGGCAGGGCAGGCAGGGCAGGCAGGACAGGCAGGGCAGGTAAGACGGGTAGGGCGGGTAAGGCAGGCGGGACCCCGGGCGGCGACTCGGCGGCTGAGCCGGAGCGGGGCCGCCCGAACGGGTGGTGGTGCGCGGACGCGCCGGGCGGGGCGGCGGTGGCGGATCGATTCGCCACCGACGGGCCCTCCTAGGGTCGGGCCCGCAGTACCCCACCCCCTCGATCACCTTGATCGTCCCCGGAAGGGATCCACCCGTCATGAAGCTCCGCAACACCGTCGCCGCCGCCCTCGGTGCCTTCGCGCTGGTCCTCTCGCTGCCCGGCTCGGCCCTCGCGGCCACGGGAGACTTCAGCTACAAGTACGTCACCGACCTCGGCCACGAAGAGCGCATCACCCTGCACGACCCGCACAGCGGCAAGTGCATCAACCTCTACGCCGTCGGCGACGACGAGGTGCCGCCCGGCTACGGCCCGCACAACCGGACGGACACCCCCGTCACCGTCTACTCCGGCCCGCTCTGCACGGGTCGCGAGTGGCGGCTGCGGGCGAACGGCAACCCGGCCACCGACCAGCTGGAGGTGCGCTCGGTGCGCTTCGACGCCCCGGCCGCCTAAGGCATCCGCAGGCCCGGGCGCGCCCCGTCACCCTCGACGATCACCAGGGGCAGTTCGCGCGGCCGGGCCGTGGCCTGGTGGTCGTCGAAGAGGGGCCACAGGGCCGTCATCGCCTCCCAGTACGTCTCCCGCTCCGCCCGGTTCGCCGTGCGCGCCCGGCCGGTGAGGGCGGTCGGGCCCACCTGGAGGCGGACTTCCGGGCGGGCGGTGAGGTTCTCGTACCAGGCGGGGTGGTGCGGGCCACCCGAGCCGGCGGCCACCAGGAGGTACCGGCCGGCGTCCCGTCCGTAGATCAGCGGGGTGCGCACGGCCAGGCCGGTGTGCCGGTCGACGGTGGTGAGGAGGAGGGTGGGGACGCCGTGCCAGAGGTGGTCGGCGCCGCCGCTGGTCACGTACGTGCGTACGTGGTCGAGTCGCGGGCCTGGGCGCGGGTCCGCGGGGTGGTCCCAGTCGACGTCGACGGTGACGCTGTTCATGCTTCCTGACCTCCGTAGGGCGGCCCCCCGGACGGCTAACGAGCCTCCCTCGATTCTGGATGCGGCACACCCGTAGCGCATGCGCACAGGTCTGGACCAAGCTCGGACCATGGATCTGGAGTTGAGGCACCTCAAGATCGTCAGGGCCGTCGCCGACGCCGGGAGCCTGACCCGCGCCGCCACCGCGCTCGGGCTCGCGCAGCCCGCGCTGAGCGCGCAGCTCAAGCGGATCGAGCGGGCCCTGGGCGGGGCGCTGTTCCTGCGCGGGCGGGACGGCGTACGGGCCACCGCGCTCGGGGAGCTGGTGCTGGAGCGGGCCCGGGTGGTGCTGCCCGCGGTGTGCGAGTTGCAGGAGGAGGCGGTGCGCTTCGCCCGGGAGGGCGCGGCCGGCCACCGGCTCGGGGGGACGCACGGGCCGCTGCTCGGCGGGCTCGTCGACCGGCTCGCAGGTCAGGAGCCCGGGGTGTCGGTGACGACGTACACGTCCTGGTCGGAGCGCGAGGTCGCGGCCGGGGTGGCCGCCGGACGGCTGGACTTCGCCCTGGTCGGGGTGTGCGGGGAGAGCCCGCCGCCGGAGCCGGGGCGGCTCGCCTGGATGGAGGTGGCGCGGGATCCGGTGCACGTGATGCTGGCCGAGGACCACCCGCTGGCCCACCGGGCGGAGATCGAGCTGGCGGAGTTGGCCGCCGAGGCCTGGACCGACGTACCGGGCGACGGCTGCTTCGGGGACTGCTTCGCGGCGGCGTGCGTGCGCGCGGGGTTCACGCCGGCCTGCGTGTACGAGACGGACACGGCTTCGTGCGTGCACCTCGTCCAGGTGGGGCGGGCCGTGGGGCTGTGCCGGGCGACGTTCCCGGTGACCCCCGGGGTGCTGGCACGGCCGCTCGCCGGGAGCCCGCTGGTGTGGCGGCACCTGCTGGGCTGGCATCCTGCCGCGCCCGCCGCCGCCCGGGCCGCGGCGGTGCTGGAGCACGCCCGGGCCGCGCACGCCGACGCCCTGGCCCGGTCGGCCTCGTCCGTGGCCGGGGCGGCGGCGGGCGCGGCCGGGGCCGGGGCCGCGGGTCAGCCCAGCGGTGCGGCCTTCTCGATCACGACCGGGACCAGCGGGACGTCCCCGTGTCCGCCCGCCCGGCCGGTGCGGACCGCGGCGATCGAATCCACCACGTCCTGGCCCTCGGTGACCACGCCGAAGACCGCGTAGCCGTAACCGCCGGGAGTGGTCGAGGTGTGGTCCAGCGCCGGATTGTCGGCGGTGTTGACGAAGAACTGCGAGGTCGCCGAGTGCGGCACGCTCGTCCGGGCCATGGCGACCGCGTACCGGGTGTTCTTCAGTCCGTTGTCCGCCTCGTTGCGGACGGGCTCACGGGTCGGCTTCTGCCGCATGTCGGGCGTGAAGCCGCCGCCCTGGTTCATGAACCCGGGAATCACCCGGTGGAAGACCGTGCCGTCGTAGTGGCCGCTCTCCACGTACGCGAGGAAGTTCGCGACCGAGGCCGGGGCCTGCTCCGCGTAGAGGTCGATGACGAAGGCGCCGAGGCTGGTGGTCAGCTTCACCTGAGGCATGCGGGTCGGGTCCCTTCTGGGGCTGGAACGTGCCACACAGCATCGCAGAGGGTGACCGACAGGCCACGGCCCGGGGTGTGAGCCCCGGGCCGTGACCCGCAGCAGCGTCATCGGTCGCCCGCGAGGGCGGGGCCGGCTACGGCAGGTAGCGCTCGATGACCTGCGGACCCTCCTTCTCGATCATCAGGCGAGCCTTCTCGATCCGCTCCGGAGTCGGGTCGTGGCCGGTCGCCATCACAAGGTCCTCAGGGTCGTAAGGCCGCTCCCCGCCGGTGAAGAGCCGGTCCGACCGGGTGGGCTGCTGGTCCGATTCACTGTCCATCGCGTACCCCTTCCACTGCCCCCCTGGCCCCCATCGTGCGGCGGCCGGGCCATGAACGCACCTCGGCCGGTCCGAGGCCGGTCCGAGGTCGGTCCGAGGCCGCCCCGCGACCGCCCCGCGACCGGGCCCCGGACGCCCGCGCGGTCCGGCCATACCGCCGGGGGAGGGGTCAACCGACGTCTCCCGTACGGCGGTTCGGATTCCTACGGTGTCGAGGACCCCCACCGAACCGAGGAGATCCCCCATGCTCAAGCGACACGCCCGCGCGGCGTGTACCGCCCTGGCCACCGCCGGGCTGCTGCTGGCAGCCACCGGCGGAGCCACCGCCTCGGACGCGCCCCGGCCGGCCGCCGCCTCGGCCGCCGAGACCCTGCGCACCGCCGACGCGCAGCCCGAACTGCTCGCCGCCATGCGGCGCGACCTCGGCCTGACCGCCACCCAGGCCCGGACGCGGCTCGCCCACGAGGCCGAGGCCGGGGCCACCGCCGCCCGGCTCCGGGACCGGCTCGGCGCCGCCTTCGCCGGGGCCTGGCTGGACGGGGCCGACGCCGGCACCCTGACCGTCGCCACCACCCGCGCCGCCGACACCGCCGCGATACGCGCGGCCGGCGCCGAGGCGAAGCTCGTCGGCCGGTCGCTGAGCGACCTGGACGCGGCGAAGTCGGCCCTGGACCGGGCCGCCGGCGCCGAGACTCCGGTGCGCTACGTCGACACCCGCACCAACACCCTGGTCATCGAGGAGACCCGGCCGGGCGCGGCCGCCCGGCTGCTCGCCGCCACCGGGACCGATTCCGCCCTGGTCAAGGTCGTCCGTACCGCCGAGGCGCCCCGCCCGCTGTACGACCTGCGGGGCGGGGACGCGTACTACATGAACGGCAGCGGTCGCTGCTCGGTCGGCTTCCCCGTCACCAAGGGCACCACGCAGGGCTTCGCGACGGCGGGGCACTGCGGCCGGGCCGGCACCACCACCAGCGGTTTCAACCAGGTCGCGCAGGGTTCCTTCCAGGCGTCCGTCTTCCCCGGCAACGACATGGCCTGGGTCGCCGCGAACAGCAGCTGGACGTCGACCCCCTACGTCAAGGGCAGCGGCGGGGCGAACGTGCAGGTCACCGGCTCGGTGCTGCAACCCGTCGGGTCTTCCGTGTGCCGCTCCGGCTCGACCACCGGCTGGCACTGCGGGACCGTCCAGCAGCACAACACGAGCGTCACCTACCCCGAGGGCACCATCTCGGGCGTGACCCGGACGACGGTCTGCGCCGAGCCCGGCGACTCCGGCGGTTCCTACATCTCCGGCAGCCAGGCCCAGGGCGTGACCTCCGGCGGTTCCGGCAACTGCTCCAGCGGCGGGACGACCTTCTTCCAGCCGCTGAACCCGATCCTGTCCGCCTACGGGCTCACCCTGAAGACCACCGGCAGCGACCCGGGCCCCGGCCCCGGCCCCGGCGACCCCGAGCCCGGCGGCACCTGGAAGGCCGGCGCCGTCTACGCCACCGGCGCCACCGTCACCCACGGCGGCGCCACGTACCGCTGCCTCCAGGGCCACCAGGCGCAGACGGGCTGGGAGCCGCCCGCGGTCCCGGCGCTGTGGCAGCGGCTGTAGCCGCCGCGCGAGCCGCGTGAACAGGGGGCGCCGTGACTGCCGAGGGGGGAGTCACGGCGCCCCCGCCGCTCCCCGCGGCCCATCCGTCGGCCCGTCAGAACGTCAGCAGCGCCGCCACCGAGACCAGTGCGCCGAAAGCCGTCAGCGCCCCGCAGATCGCCAGGTTCACCCTGCGGTGCTCCCAGAACACCGCGACGAACTCGCGCAGCGTGGCGGTCGGCAGGAAGTAGCGGGCGGTCGGCGCACCCACGACCTGCCCGTTCACCCCGGCCTTGCGGGCCATCATCGCGGCCCGGAACGCGTGGAAGTTGTTGGTGACGACCACACACCGGTAGCCCGGCACGTCCGCCTCCATGATCTCCCGGCTCAGCAGCATGTTCTCCTCGGTCGTGCACGACCGGTCCTCCAGCCGTACGTGCTCGGCCGGCGCGCCCTGCGCGATCAGCCAGTCCGCCATCGCGCGGGCCTCGGAGACCTTCTCGTCGGACCCCTTGCCGCCCGACACCAGCAGCACCGGCGGCCGGCCGCCCCGCGCCACCTGGGCGTCGTGGATCTGGTGTCCCTTGCGCAGGCGCGAGGCCAGCAGCGGCGGCACCCGGTCCCCGCCGATCAGGCCCGAGCCGAGCATCACCACGTGGTCGACGTCGCCGCGGACCTTGATGCGGCCGTAGAGGAAGGCGTACCCGACGAAGGACAGGAACACGAACGACACGTAGCCGACGACCAGGCCGAGGGTGGCGACCGCCCCGGTGAGGACCGCCGAGTCGGAGACGCCGACGAAGACCAGCAGCGCGATCATCGCGAAGATCCCGAGGCCGGCGAGCAGGGACAGCAGGTTGGGCAGGCGCGTGCCCTCCTTGCGGACCATCGTCACGCCGTTGGCGACGAGGAAGACCCCGGCGGCCACCAGGCCGAGGGTGGGCACGGACAGGACGAGCAGCAGGGCGGCGACCGCGAGCCAGCCGGGCAGGGCCGCGACCTGCAACACCACGGCGAAGGAGAGCGCCACGCCGGTCAACCCGAGCAGGACGGCGTTGCGAAAGCGGCGGCGGTCCCTCCGGGCGCTTATGCCGAAGGCGACGAAGAGAAGGGCGGCGAGGGCGAAGGCGACCATGGCGCCATCGTAGGTGTCAGGCGGGAAAGGCCGTCCGGCGCACGGAACGCCCGGCCAGGACGTCCGTCCTGCGTCCGTCCCGGATGACGAAACGCCCGTCGATCAGCACGTACGGGATCCCGGTCGGCAGCGTCCGGGGCCGCTCGTACGTGGAGCCGGCGGCGACCGTCTCCGGGTCGAACAGGACGAGGTCGGCCCGGAATCCGACGCGGACCAGACCGCGGTCGGGCAGCCGCAGCCGCGCCGCGGGGCGGCCGGAGAGGTGGGCCACGCACTCCTCCAGGCCGAGCACGCCGAGTTCGCGGACGTACCGGCCGAGGTAGTGCGGGAAGGTGCCCCAGGCCCGGGGGTGCGGTTTGGCGCCCCGCAGGATGCCGTCGGAGCCGCCGGTGTGGACGCGGTGGCGCATGATCGCGCGGACGTTGTCCTCGTGGCCGACGTGCTGGAGGACGGTCGGCGCGAGCCGGTCGCCGAGCAGCAACGCGCGGGCGGTGTCCCAGCCGTCGAGGCGGGTGCCGACGTACCGGGCGAGGTCGGGATCGCCGACTCCGGATATCTCGATCGTCGACCAGTCGACGGGGACGCCGTGGCAGCCGTCGGCGCCCTCGACCTCCAGCGCGCGGCGGATCCGCTCCGCCTCGGCGTCGTCGCGCAGGCGGGCCAGGACGGCCTGCGGGCCGCCCTCGTTGGCCCAACTGGGCAGCAGCGCGACGAGGGTGGTGCAGCCGGGGGTGTACGGATAGGTGTCGAGGGTGATGTCGGCGCCCGCGTCGAGCGCCGCGTCCAGCAGGGCGAGGAGTTCGGGGGCCCGGCCCTCGTTCTCGCCGAAGTTCATGGTGGCGTGCGCGAGGTGGAGGGCGCAGCCGGCCCGCCGGGTGAGCTCGACCATCTCGGCGTAGGCGGCGAGGGCGCCGTGGCCGTAACTGCGGTGGTGGGGGCAGTAGTAGCCGCCGTACCGGGCCACGACCCGGCACAGTTCGGTGAGTTCGGACCCGGAGGCGTACATGCCGGGGGTGTAGGTCAGGCCGGAGGACATGCCGACGGCGCCCTGTTCCAGGCCCTCGGCGACGAGCCGGCGCATCCGCTCCAGTTCGGCGGGGGTCGCGGGCCGGTCGTCCCAGCCGAGGGCGTGGGCGCGGACGGTGCCCTGGGGGACGAGGTAGGCGGCGTTGACGGCGATGCCGCCTCCGCCGTGGGCCCGGTCGAGGCGGTCGAGGTAGCCGCCGACGGTGCGCCAGTCGAAGTCGACGTCGTCGCCGGGGCCGTTCCAGCCGGCGATGGCGGTCCGTACGGCGTCGAGGGTGCGGTCGTCGGCGGGCGCGTACGACAGGCCGTCCTGGCCGAGGACTTCGAGGGTGACGCCCTGGGCGGCCTTCGCGCTGTGGTCCGGGTCGCGGAGCAGCGCGAGGTCGCTGTGGGCGTGCATGTCGATGAAGCCGGGGGCCAGGACGAGGCCGTGGGCGTCGAGGGTGCGCCGGCCGCCGCCGGGGATCCGGCCGATGTCGACGACGCGGCCCTCGTGCACGGCCACATCGGCGGTGTACGAGGGCCCGCCCGTGCCGTCGGCGATGCGGGCCCCCCGGATGACCAGGTCCACGGCCGGCGCCTAGAAGAAGGTGCGGACGTAGTCGGTGACGGTGCCGTCGGCCCGCACCACCGGGATCAGCGGCCACTTCTCGAAGATCGTGCAGGGGTGGGACATGCCGAGCGCCACCCAGTCACCGACCCGCACGTCCTCGGCGGAGTCGGTCTCCAGCCAGGCGTGCTGGTCGGAGAGCTTGACGACCCGGACCCCGGTCGCGGGCCGCTCCTCGCCGGTGAGGGCGTCGCGGACCAGCTCGGCCTCGGGGAGCCCGAGGTCGTAGGCGACGTCGCGCTTGCCCGCGTTGACGAAGGCCTGGGTGGGCGAGGGGCGGGAGACGACCTGGGTCCACAGCCGGAAGGCGGGGCGCAGGCCGCCCTCCTCGGGGATCCGGTTGAAGGGGGTCAGGCGGCCGTACCAGCCGTGGTCGTGGGAGACGTACGCGCCGGAGCGCAGCAGCTTCAGGAGCGGCCGGGAGAGCTCCGGGAGTTCGGCGAAGACGTCGGCGACGGCGTCGAACCAGGCGGATCCGCCGGCGCTGACGACGATCTCCTCCAGGTCGGGGGAGTACCGCCCGGCCTTGTCGAACTCGACGGCGAGGCCGGTGAGCCGGCGCAGATAGGCGTGGACGCCCGCCGGGTCGGCGTCCGGCACCTCGGCCTCGTAGCCGGCGACGCCGACGAGGCGCAGGGTGTCCGTGGCGGCGACGGCGTCGGCGACGGCCCGGCAGTCCTCGTCGCTGCGGGCGCCGGTACGGGCGCCCTCGCCGGCGCCGAGCTCGACGACGACGTCGATGACGGCCGGCTGCCCGGCCAGCGCCCGGTCCATGAGCTCGACGCCGCGCACGGAGTCGACGTAGCAGACGAAGCGGAAGTCGGGGTCGGCGGCGAGTTCGGCGGCGACCCAGCTCAGGGCGGCGGGGTCGACGAGCTCGTTGGCCAGGAAGATCCGCCCGATGCCGAAGGCGCGGTAGACGCGGGCCTGGTGCGGGACGGCGGCCGTGATGCCCCACGCGCCGTGTTCCAGCTGGCGCCGGAAGAGCTGCGGGGACATGCAGGTCTTGCCGTGCGGGGCGAAGGCGAGGTGGTGGCGCTTCGAGTATTCCCCGAGCGCGGTGAGGTTGTGTTCCAGCGCGTCCGCGTCGAGGGTGAGCACGGGCGTGGTGAACCCGCCCGTGTGCAGGTTGCGGGCCTCGGCGGCGAGGGCGCCGACGGTCAGGCCGGCGCGCTCGGCGTCCGGGGGGAGGCCCTTGAACCGGTGGTCGACCGGTTCGTCGGCGAGGGCCTGGACGGGATCGCTGGGCATGTGCGGGTGCCTCCCGGGCGTGTTGCGCGTACCGCAACGGGCGTTGCGTATGCCGCTGCATGCTGTCTAACATCCCGGATGACGGCGGGTCAACGGGCGGAGCCCGGTGCGGCGCCGGAACCCGCCGCCGCGCGGGCGGACGGAGGAGAGGACTCGGCGTGAGCCAGTCGGTGGAGCGTGCCCTGCAGATCCTGCCGGCGCTCGCGAAGGGCCCCGCCGGGCTCGGGGACGTCGCCGACGGGCTCGGCGTCCACAAGAGCACCGCGCTGCGGCTGCTGCGGACCCTGCACGCGCACGGCTTCGTCTACCGGCAGCCGGACGGCCGCTACCGGCTCGGCGCGGGCCTGTTCGCGCTGGCCGCGGAGGCGGTGGAGAACCTGGACGTGCGCGAGGTCGCGCACCCGCACCTGGTCGAGCTGAACCGGCTCACCGGGCACACCGTCCACCTGGCGCTGCACCAGGACGACGAGGTCGTCTACATCGACAAGGTCGACAGCCGCTACCCGGTGCGGATGTACTCCCGCATCGGCCGGCCCGTCCCGCTGACCGTGGCCGCCGTCGCGAAGGTGATCCTGGCCGACCTGCCGGAGGCAGACCGGCGGAGCCTGGCCGCGCGCATCGAATACCCCCGCTACACCGCCCGCTCCACCCCGGACGCGGACGCCTTCCTGACCGAGCTGGCCCTGGTGCGCCGGCAGGGCTGGGCCGCCGACCTGGGCGGCCACGAGGAGGCGCTCAACTGCGTGGGCGCGCCCGTGCGCGGCCCGGGCGGGCGGGTCGTCGCCGCGATGTCCGTCTCGGCGCCCGGTGTGGTCGCGGGCCCCGACGAACTGCTCGAACTGCTGCCCCTGGTACGCCGTACCGCCGACACCATCAGCCGGGAGTACTCCGGCTCCGAACCCAGCGAGGACGTTCCGTGACCGAGAAGACCGCCATCACCCCCGACACCCACACCGCGCCGCCCGCGAGGTTCTCGCACGGCGTGCGCAAGGGCAACGTCCTCCAGGTCGCCGGCCAGGTCGGCTTCCTGCCCGCGGTGGCGGGCCAGGCCCCGACGCCGGCCGGGCCGACGCTGCGCGCGCAGACCCTGCAGACGCTGGAGAACGTCCGTTCCGTGCTGGAGGCGGGCGGCGCGACCTGGGACGACGCGATGATGATCCGCGTCTACCTGACCGACACCGCGCACTTCGCCGA
The DNA here is from genome assembly GCF_042893755.1 of Streptomyces sp. NPDC001568. Lineage (NCBI taxonomy): Bacteria > Bacillati > Actinomycetota > Actinomycetes > Kitasatosporales > Streptomycetaceae > Streptomyces > Streptomyces sp. NPDC001568. The sequence continues at coordinate 327,867 of NZ_JBIAVF010000001.1, forward strand.
GATGAACGAGATCTACAACGCCTACTTCGAGGAGCAGGGCCTCAAGGAGGCGCCGGCCGCCCGCACCACGGTCTACGTGGGCCTGCCCGCCGGGCTGCTGGTCGAGATCGACGCGCTGGCCGTCCTGGGCTGAGCGCGCCGAGGGGGCGCCCCCTGGCGGCGGGGCGCCCCCTCGGGCCGTGCGGCCGGCAACCCGTCAGGTGCAGTACTGGGCTTCCTTGCCGATCGAGCGGTACATGCAGTCCGCGTTCTCCAGGAGTTGGAGCACGGCCTCCTTGTTGCGGGAGGTCTCGCGGTCGATCACCTCGTCGGGCGGGTAGAAGCCGCCGCCGCCCGAGCTCGACGGGTACATCTCGAAGGTGTAGGCGAAGATCTTCTGGCTGCCCCACAGCCAGTCGTCGATCGTGCCGTCGGTGATGTACAGGTCGCTCGACTGCTCGGGCGTGTAGCCGTTGCTGGCCGCCATGCCGGTGCCGACCTTCTTGAAGGCGGCGAGGTCGTCGGCGGTCAGGCCGGGCGCGGTGTCGTTGTACGTCCACCCGAAGGGCCACAGCACGAGCTGGCTGTAGGTGTGGAAGTCGATCGAGGCCTTGATCTGCTGCTTGCCGCCGACGACGCGGCTGCGCACGAAGTCGGAGACCACCTTCACCTCGGGGGCGGACTCGGCGGCCGGGCCCCGGTAGGTCTCGGAGCTCTTGCTGCTGCTGGAGCCGCCGCAGCAGCCCCACTTGTAGTTCCAGTTCCGGTTCTGGTCCGTGCCGACGTAGGAGGAGCCGGAGTTCGGCTGCCGGTTCTTGCGCCAGGAGCGGTAGGACCCGGTGGCGATGTCGTACTCGCCGCCGTCGGGGTTGAGGTCCGGCACGATCCAGATCTCGCGGTTGTTGACCGCGTTGGTGATCCGGGACTCCGTGCCGTACTTGGAGCCGAACTCCTTCAGCAGGTACAGGGCCATCTCGACGGTGAGGTGCTCGCGGGCGTGCTGGTGCGCGGTGAAGAGCACCTCGGGCTCGGCCTCGTCGGTGGCGACGTTGTCGCTGATCTTGATCGCGAACAGGTCCCGGCCCTGGTACGACTTGCCGATGACCCGCTTGCTCATGATCCCGGGGTACTGGGCGATGCGCTGGTCGATCTCCGCGGTCGCCTCGGCGTAGTTGTGGTACTTCGAGTCGGCGGACGGGAAGTCCATGGCGCCGGAGGCGATGCCGGGCACGGAGCGGTCCGGGGGACCGGGGAGCGCGGTCAGCTGGTAGCCGCGCCTGCGGAGGTCCTTGGCCTGCATGGTGTCGGCGCTGACGACGACGGTGTGGTCGTCCACCTCGTCGATCGACACCCCGGTGCTCAGCAGGGCGGTCCGGTCGGCGACGGTCGACGGTCCGTGGATCCGGTACTGGACGATGGCCTCGTCCTGGGTGGCGGTGGACGGGCTGGCGGGCTGGGCTGCCGTGGCGCTCAGGCCGTAGGCGGGTGCGCCCAGCGCGAGCGCCAGCAGGGCCGCCGTGACGGCGGCCCTCCGGCGGGTGTGGAGCCGCATGCGTTCTCCTGGGTCGGGAGTGTGGGGGTAGCCGTGCGGACGCGCACAGCGTGCTCTCATGGCATGTCCGGGTCAAGAACCTGCCGGGTGCGCCGACCTGAATCGGCCACCCCCACTCGTACCGCCTAAGGGAGCGCGTGGACCTTGGGACCCACCGCGTTGGACCAGGCGCTACCCGCCTTGGCGTCCCAGTTGGTCGACCAGGTCATCGCCCCGCGCAGACCCGGGTAGGTCTTCGACGGCTTGAAGGATCCGCAGTTCGTGCCGCGGGCCAGGCAGTCCAGGGCGTTGTTGACGATGGCCGGCGACACGTAGCCGCTGCCGGCGCCGCTGGGCGAGGCCGGGACCCCGATGCCGACCTGGGACGGGTCGAGGCCGCCCTCCAGCTGGATGCAGGCCAGGGCGGTCAGGAAGTCCACCGAGCCCTGCGCGTAGACCTTGCCGTCGCAGCCGTTCATCGCACCGCTGTTGTAGTACTGCATGTTGACGACGGTCAGGATGTCCTTCACGTTGAGGGCCGTCCTGAAGTAGCCGCCCTGCGTGGACTGCATGTCGATCGTCTGCGGCGCCATGGTCAGCACCATGGACGGGCCCGCCTTGGCCGACAGGGCGCGCAGCGCCTGCGTCATGTAGGTCGGGTTGAGTCCGTTCTCCAGGTCGATGTCGATGCCGTTGAAGCCGTACTCCTGCATCAGCGCCCAGGCCGAGTTCGCCAGATTGTTGGCCGAGGCCGAGTCGTTGACCGAGATCGTGCCCTTCTCGCCGCCGATGGAGAGGATGACCGACTTGCCCGCGGTCTTCTTCGCGGCGATGTCCGCCTTGAACTGGGGCACGGTGTAGCCGTTCAGGCCCGCCGAGTCGAGGTTGAAGGTGATGGCGCCGGGCGTGGTCGTGGCGTCGGCGAAGGAGACGGCGATGATGTCGTACTCGTTCGAGACGTCGGAGAGCTTCTGGACGGTCGCGCCGTTGTTGAAGTTCTGCCAGTAGCCGGTCAGCGCGTGCTTGGGGACGGACGGGTTCGGGCCGGGACCCGGGCCCCCGCCCGTCGTCGTACCGGTCACCGGCGCCGACTTGGCGCCCTCGCCGGCCGCGTTGTAGGCGCTGACCTGGAACGCGTACGAGGTCGCCGCGGCGAGCCCGGTGATCTGGGTGGAGGCGTCCGTGACGGACTTGACCCGGACCCCGTCCTGGTAGACGTGGTAGCCGGCCGCGCCGCCGACCGCGTTCCACGAAAGGGTGAGCGCGCTCGCGCTCTGGCCGGAAACGGCGGTCCCGGCGGGGGCGCCCGGGATGCTCGGACCGGGGTCGGTGCCGCCGCCCCCGTCGGGTCCGACGACGCTGAACTCGTCTATCACGTACGGTGTTTGGCCGTACCAGCCGTGGGTCCAGACGCTGACCTGGGTGGTGTTCGGGCCGGTGGAGAAGGTGGTGGAGAGCTTCTGCCAGCCGGCGCCGGAACCCGGCGTCCAGGTGGAGACGTCCTGCGTGCCGGTGCCGGTCGCGCCGAGGTAGACGTAGCTGCCCTGGACCTGGGTGCTCAGGGTGTACGTCGAATTCGGCTTGACCGTGACGGTCTGGCTGCAGCGGGCGTTGTCCTGGCCCGCCGGGGCGGCGCGCAACGCGCCCGTTCCGGCGAAGACCGGGGAGGAGACGGAGGCGCCGCTGCCACCGGAACAGGACCAGTTGGCCAAGCCGGATTCGAAGCCGCCGTTGCGCACGACGTTGACGTCGGCCGCCTGGGCGGTGCCGGAGGCGAGGGCCGTGAGGCCGCCGGCGGCGAGCGTGGCCGCGCCCAGCAGGGCAAGGGAGCGTATGCGGTTCACGTGGGCTCCGTGGGGGGAGGAAGGGACAAGCGGAATGAGGGGGAGTGGGGGTTCCCCGCAACCAAGTGCTGGCGCAGCCAAGTTGGTCCAGACCAATCTCCCTGTCAAGGGGCTTTGCGAAGTGGCTTGAAATCAACGGGCCCCCGAATCCCGGTTGTCCGGGTTTCCCGCCACCTGTGACACGTGCTCGTGGCACGGGAATCCGCAAGCCCCTGCCCCACCAGGGAGGTCGCGGATATGGTGCTGTGGCAAGGGGGAAGCACGTCGGAAGTTTGCGGTCGCGCAGTACGGGCGCGTACGTGACGGCCACGGGAACGTGCGTGGTGTACCGGGTGAACGGGGGGATTCGGGTGCCGACCGCCATCGCTGTCACCAGCGCCGATCTGGTGCTGCCGGCCCCGGACCGGCACACCCCGGGCGCCGCCGTCCTGCGCCCGCCGGGCGAGGCGGACCTGGAGGGCGCACTCGCCGAGACCTCCGCCCTGCTGGAGCGGCACGGCCACCTCGTGGTCGTCGTACCGCCATGGCTGCCGGCGGCCACCGCGCGCCGCCTGCACACCGTCCGGGCCATCCTGGAGACCGACCGGATCGCGCTCATCGACATCGATCTCCCGCCGCTGGCCACCGCCGTGCTGGTGCGTCAGCTGCGCCAGCTCAGCGTCTGCGACTTCAGCCCCGGCGTCATCGCCTCGGCCGCCCGACTGCTCTCGCACTACATCTGGGCGGGCGCCCTGCTCGGCACCGTCGCCAAGCTCGACCGGGTCCCCGTCGGCCTGAAGGCGCACGCCAGGTCCTGGTCACCGAGCGCCCGGTTCGCCGTACTGGCCCACCCGACGCCGCACCTCGCGAAGCTCGGCCCGCCAGGGGCGACGGGCGCACGCGAGGGCGAGCTGCCGCCGGGACCCGGCTTCGCCACCCACCTGACCTTCGCCCGCGGGCAGTCGTCCTCCGACTGGGTCACGGCCGAACTGGCCCCCGCCTGGCAGGTGCAGGGCGTCATGGAGAACCCGCTGCCGGCCGACTCCGCCGACTGGTGGGCCACACCCAAGCTCGTCGAGTTCGCCGCGGCCATCCCCGACCCCTCCGTGCTCTACCAACTGGTCTCCTCCGTACGCCGCGAGGAGTGCCGGTGGTGCGGCTTCGAGCTCATCGGCGACCGCTGCGGATTCTGCGCCGCCCCGCTCGCCGCGCCGCCGCCCGAAGCGGCCAACCGCCCCAGATCCAGATCCTGACCGGCCCGAACGAACGAAGAACGGCGAGGTAGTACGGCTCATGAACTCACGCCAGCGCCGCGGCGTCATCCTGCTCCTGCTGTCGGTCCTGTGCGCCCTCGCGGCGTTCGGCGGGGTCCTCGTGGTCATCGGCGACGTCAATTCGAAGGTCGGGTCCGAGGTCGTCGCCTACCGGGTCAAGGGCGACATCGCCCCCTACAGCGCCCTCGGCGCCGGCCAGTTCGAGGAGGTCACGGTCCCCAAGCGTTGGCTGTCCGGCACGGCCGTCACCGACCTCGGAGCCCTCAAGGACAAGATCGCGCTCACCACCCTGAAGAAGGGCTCGCTGCTCCAGACGGACATGTTCGTCGACAAACCGCAGCTCCAGGCCGGTGAGCAGGAGATCGCCATCATGATCGACGCGGCGACGGGAGTGGCCGGCAAGATCACCTCCGGAGCCAAGGTCAACATCCTCGCCACCTTCAAGGGCGCCAAGGACACCGACCCGTCCCGGTCGGTCATCATCGTCGCCAACGCCCGCGTCCTCGGCGTCGGCAAGCTCACCGCCCTGGAGAAGAACAGCGACCGCACCGGCCCGACCGAGGCCGTACCCATCACCTTCGCCCTGACCACCAAGGACACCCAGCGCGTCGCGTACGCCGAATCCTTCGCGGAGCACGTACGGCTGGCCCTGGTGGCCCCCGGCACCGACTCGGCGCCCGGCCCGAGCGAGCGCACGTACACCCTCGAAGGGGACAAGTGAGGCGCGGATGACCACTCGTATCCTGCCCGCCGCCGGTGACGCGGACGCCGCCCGCGCCATCGTGGCCCTGCTCAGCCAGCTCCCGGACGCCGAGCCGGCCGCTCCCGTCCCCGATTCCACCTCCCTCCTCGACACCCTCGGCCGGATGGCCGCCGAATCCGTCGACGAACTGCCCGAAGTGGTCCTCGTCCACGAACGGATCGGGCCCGTCCCCGCCCTGGAACTCATCCGCGAAGTCGCCCTGCGCTTCCCGGCGGTCGGCGTGGTCCTGCTCTCCTCCGACGCCGGCCCCGGGGTCTTCTCCGCCGCCATGGACTCCGGCGCGCGCGGCCTCGTCGGCCTGCCGCTGGGCTACGAGGAACTCGCCACCCGCGTCCAGGCCGCCGCCCAGTGGTCCGCGGGCGTACGCCGCCACCTGGGCCGGGGCGCCGACGCGCCCACCGGCCCCGGCGGCCGGCTCGTCACCGTCACCGGCGCCAAGGGCGGCGTCGGCACCACCTTCGCCGCCGTCCAGTTCGCCCTCGCCGCGGCCGCCTCCGGCCGCCGCACCGCCCTCGTCGACCTCGACCTCCAGGCCGGGGACGTCGGCTCGTACCTCGACGTGCAGTTCCGACGCTCCGTCGCCGACCTCGCCGGCATCCAGGACATCTCCCCGCGCGTCCTCCAGGACGCCGTCTACGAGGACCGCACCGGCCTGGCCCTGCTGCTGGCACCCGGCGAGGGCGAACGCGGCGAAGAGGTCGACGACCGGGCCGCCCGCCACGTCATCGCCGCCCTGCGCGCCCGCTACGAACTCGTCGTCGTCGACTGCGGGACCCAGGTGACCGGCGCCAACGCCACCGCCGTGGAAATGGCCGACGTGGCGGTCCTGGTCGTCACCCCGGACGTGGTCTCCGTACGGGCCGCCAAACGGATGGTCCGCATGTGGGAGCGGCTCCAGGTGCGCAAGGCCGAGGACACCACCGTGGTCGTCAACCGCTGGAGCAAGCACACCGAGATCCAGCCCGCGCTGATAGAGAAGATCACCAAGACCCGGGTCGCCCGCACCCCCGTCCCGGCCGCCTTCAAGGAACTCCAGGGCGTCGTCGACGCCGGCCGCGTCCAGGACCTCGACAACCGCTCGACGGTGAAACAGGCCCTGTGGACCCTGGCCGGCGAACTGGGCCTGCTCGCCGTCGCGGACGACCCCAAGGCCGGACCCGGCCACGCCCTCGCCGTCCGCCCGTCGGGCCCGGTGGCCCGGCTGCGCCGCGGCCGGGAGGGCTGACGGATGGCCGCCCGGCGGTCCGCGCGCACCGGCCGCCCCGACCGGGGTCAGGTCGCCGTCGAGTTCGTCGGCATGGTCCCGCTGATCCTGCTGCTCGTCGCGGCGGTGTGGGAATGCGTGCTGATCGGCTACGCCTTCTCCCTGGTCGGCAACGCGGCCGACGAGGCGGCGCGGGCGGGGGCGGTCAAGGGGGACGGGGCCTGCCGGACGGCGGCGGTGGAACACATCGGCGGCGCCTGGGGCCCGACGACGCAGTGCGGCCGGGCGGGAGACCTGTACAAGGCGACGGTGACCGTCCGGATCCCGGTCCTGTTCCCCGGCCTCAACTTCGGTTCCCTGGACGGCACGGCCGGCGCGGCGATGGAGAGGGAGGAGTGAGGGCATGAGGCGGCGCATCCGCTCCGACCGGGGCCAAGTGGCCCTGGAATACATCGGCTTCGTACCGATCCTGCTGTTCGTCGCGCTCTGCGGGATCCAGCTGGGCTGGATCGCGTACGTCCACGAACAGGCGGACACCGCAGCCCGCACGGCGGCCCGCGTGGAGGCCCGCAAGGGCTCCGGCGGGGAGGCCGCGGGCCGGGCCGCCGTGCGCGGCGGCCTGAGCGCCGACGTCACCGTCTCGAAGAACACCGACGCCGTCACCGCGAACGTCTCCATCCGGATCAACTCGATCATCCCCGGCCTGAACCCCGAGCCGGCCACGGCCACCGCCGTGATGCCCAACGACGACCCGAACCCGATCGGAGCCCGCCCATGAGCCTGCGCTCCCGGGTCAACACCCCCGACGACCGGCACAGCCCCCGCGAGGACGGCCGGCTGGTCTCCTCGTACCGCGCCAAGCTGCTCGAGGAGATCGACCTCGCCGAGATGTCCGCGCTCGCGCCCGCCGAGCGCCGCGCGCGACTGGAACGCGTACTCGGGCACATCATCAGCCGCGAGGGCCCCGTCCTGTCCACCGCCGAGCGCGCCCAACTCGTGCGCCGCGTCGTGGACGAAGCCCTCGGCCTCGGCGTGCTCGAACCGCTCCTCGAGGACGCCTCGATCTCCGAGATCATGGTCAACGGGCCGGACCAGATCTTCGTCGAGCGGGCCGGCCGCGTCGAGCAGCTCCCCATCCGCTTCGCCTCGCACGAGCAGCTCATGCAGACCATCGAGCGCATCGTCTCCACCGTCAACCGCCGCGTGGACGAGGCCAACCCGATGGTCGACGCCCGCCTCCCCAGCGGCGAGCGCGTCAACGTCATCATCCCGCCGCTCTCGCTGACCGGCGCCACCCTCACCATCCGCCGCTTCCCGCGCGCCTTCACCCTGCACGAGATGATCGGCCTCGGCTCCCTCGACGAGCAGATGCTCCTGCTGCTGTCCGGGCTGGTCCAGGCGAAGATGAACGTGATCGTCTCCGGCGCCACCGGCACCGGCAAGACCACCCTCCTCAACGCCCTCTCCGGACTCATCCCGGAGGGCGAGCGCGTCATCACCATCGAGGACTCGGCCGAGCTCCAGCTCCAGCAGGCGCACGTCATCCGCCTCGAATCCCGGCCCCCGAACGTGGAGGGCAAGGGCCAGATCACCATCCGCGACCTCGTACGCAACTCCCTGCGCATGCGCCCCGACCGCATCATCGTCGGCGAGGTCCGCGGCGGCGAGACCCTCGACATGCTCCAGGCCATGTCCACCGGTCACGACGGCTCCCTCGCCACCGTCCACGCCAACAGCTCCCAGGACGCCCTGATGCGCCTGCAGACCCTCGCGTCCATGTCGGAGGTGGAGATCCCCTTCGAAGCGCTCCAGGACCAGATCAACAGCGCGGTCAACGTCATCGTCCAGCTGACCCGCTTCGGTGACGGCTCGCGCCGCATCACGGAGATCTCCATCCTCGACTCGCACGGCCGCGAACCCTTCCGCATCACCACCGTCTGCCGCTACGTCGCCCAGCCCATGGGCGCCGACGGGCGCGTCCACGGCCACTTCGCCTACCACCCGCTGCCGCGCCGGATCGCGGAACGCCTCTACATGAACAGCCAGCCGATTCCCCAGGCCTTCGGGGTCGCCCTGTCGGACGAGCGGTACGAACCGTTCGACCCGCTCACCTCTCGGACCGTCCTGTGAACAACCTCGTCCTCCTCACCCTCGGCGCCACCCTGCTGGCCGGCCTGCTCGTATCCCTGGGCGTGCACGCCTACGCCTCCGGCCACGCCCAGCGCGCCGCCCTCATCGAGCGCCTCTCGGCGAGCGGAGCACCCGAACCGACCGGCCGCCGACGCCGCTTCCCGGCCGTGGACCGACGACTGCGCGGAACCCGGTTCGGACGCCGCCTCGAACTGAAGCTGGCCACCACCGGCATGGACCTCACCCCCGGCGAGTTCTTCGTCTACATGCTGATGGCCGTCGCCGGCGTCTGGCTGGTCGCCGCGTCCCTGCTGGCGCCCTTCTTCGGCCCCCTCGCCGGCCTGATCGGCATCTGGGCCGCCAACGCCTTCCTCAACTGGCAGCGGGCCCGCCGCACCGAACGGTTCATCAACCAGCTCCCGGAACTGGCCCGCATCCTCGCCAACGCCACCCAGGCCGGCCTGGCCCTGCGCACCGCCATCGGCATCGCGGCGGAGGAACTGGAGGCCCCGGCCGGCGAGGAACTCTCCCGGGTCGCCGACCGCCTCGCCGTCGGCCACTCCATCGAGGAGGCCCTGGGCGAGATCGTCGACCGGCTCCCGTCGCGGGAACTCGTCGTCCTCGTCTCCACCCTCGTCCTGTCGGCGCGGGCGGGCGGGGCCATCGTGGACAGCCTGCGGAACCTGACCGTCACCCTGGAACAGCGCAAGGAGACCCGCAGGGAGATCCGTACGCAGCTCTCCCAGGTCACCGTCACCGCGTACCTGGTCCCCGCGATCGGCGTGGGCTCGCTGCTCCTGGTGAACACGATGATGCCCGGCGCCCTCGACCGCATGACGGGCGCCTTCGTCGGGCAGGTGGCGGTGCTGGTCTCCCTGGGCCTGTTCGCCCTCGGCTTCGTCCTCATCCGCCGCCTCTCGAAGATCGACGTGTGAGGCGGACGACCACATGACCGCGCTGCTTCCCCTCGCCCTCGCCCTGGCCCTCGGCCTCGCCGTCTTCGGCATCCTCCACGGCATCCGCCTCTACCGCGCCGACGTCAAACTCCCCACCGACCTCGCGCTCGCCCTGGAGGTCGGCGCCACCCGCACGACCGCCGTCGGCTCCCTCGTCGACCGCCTCGGCATCCGCTGGGCCCCGCTCGTCCTGCGCCTGATGGGCCCCAAGCAGGTCGCCCGCAAACGCCGCCAGATCGACATGGCCGGCAACCCGTCCGGCCTGACCATCGACCGCTACGCCGCCCGCCGCGCCGTGTACGGATTCCTCGGCGGCTTCGGCGCCCTGGCCATGCTGATGAACGGCCGGCTGGTGCCGGCCCTCCTGATGGTCGCCTTCGGCCTGTTCTGGATCGAGGCCGGCCTGTGGTCCGCGATCCGGGTCCGCCGCGACAACATCGAGCGGACCCTGCCCGACTTCCTCGACGTCCTCGCCGTCGTCGTCAGCGCCGGGCTCGGATTCCGCCAGGCGCTGGAGCGCGTGTCGCGCAAGTACGAGGGCCCCTGGGCCGACGAGGTGCGCATCACCCTCCAGCAGATGGACATGGGCGTCAGCCGCCGCCAGGCCTTCGACGAACTGCGTCGCCGCAACGACTCCGAGCAGGTCGCCCAGTTCGTCACCGCCCTCCAGCAGGGCGAGGAACTCGGCTCCCCGATCGTGGAGACCCTCATCGCCATCGCCGAGGACATGCGCCGCACCGACGCCCAGAACGCCCGCCGGCGCGCCGCCCGGGCCGTCCCCAAGGCCACCTTCGCGGTCACCATGTTCATGCTGCCGGGCACGCTGATCCTGCTCGTCTGCGGCTTCGTCTACGGCGCGGACGTCGACTTCGGCGCCCTCCTCGGAGGCGGCTGAGCCATGATGCCGATCCGCGTCCTGATCGCCGACGACAACCCGGTCGTCCGGGCCGGCCTCGCCGCCCTGCTGGCCGCCACCGACGACCTCCACGTGGTGGCGCAGGCCCGCGACGGCCGGGAGGCCCTGAGCCTGACCCGCCGGCACAGCCCGGACGTGATCCTGCTGGACGTCCGCATGCCGGGCGTGGACGGCATCTCCGCCCTCCCGCACCTGGTGCCGCTGGCCCCCGTCCTGATGCTGACGCACAGCCGCGAAGCCGACACGATCCGCGAGACCCTGCTCCTGGGCGCGGGCGGCTACCTGGTCCACGGCGAGTTCACGGCGGACGACCTGATCCGCGCGGTCCGCGACGTGCGCGCGGGCCGCGCCCACTTCTCGACGTCGGTCGCCACGACCTTGCTGGAAGACCTCCGCTCCTCTTCGCAACCGCAACGAAGTGTGGCATCCTCTACGGAGCGCATGCACAACTCTGTTCCATATGGGCTGAGTTCGCGGGAGACCGAGATCATGGACTTGATCGCGTCCGGAATGAACAATCAACAGATCGCCGGCGCCTGCTTCATCAGCGAGAAGACGGTCAAGAACCACATCAACCGCATCTTCGCGAAGCTCAGGACCACCACCCGCAGCGAAGCCATAGCCCGCTGGCTGGGAACCGCCCGTCCGGGGGTGACCGGCCATGGCTAGCCGCAGGACGCAATGGGTCCGCATTTGGGCCCCGGGACCCTTGGTTATCACCCGTAACTCCCCGTACCGTCCGCCCATCAACAGTGGCACCGGCCCGGGAGGGGACCCCCATGTCACACAACTCGCTGCTGAAGGCCACGATCCGACTGCACACGTGGACGGACACGGCGATCACCCGACTCCGCAAGCGCTACGCAAACCAGGACCGAGGCCAAACGGCCTTCGAATACCTGGGCATCATCCTGGTGGTCGTAGTGATCATCGGAGCAATCGTCGGCTCAGGCATCGGCACGTCCATCACGAACCGTATCGCTCAGGCAGTCGAGGACATCACAGCAGGGTGACTCGGCGCGGGTCGTCTGATGGGGGGCAGGCATTTCCCATTTACATCGTGACTGTGGCCTGTCTCCTCTTCGCCGCGCTCGCATTTTTCGTGATCGGCCAGGCCTCGGTGACACGCAGTAATGGGCAGGGGGCGGCGGACGCGGCGGCGCTGGCAGCCGCCCGCGATCTGAGGGACCAATTGACCCCCGGGCTGGATCTTGTGAGTCTCACAGCTGCCGACTGGGAGGCCCTTCTCGCGGGAAACCGGTTCGACGTGGAAGGGGCGTGTGGCGGGGCCCTGAGTTTCGCAGCGCAGAACGATGCTGTGGCGACGTGCGTACGTCGTGGCCTGACATTCAAGGTCGAGGTCACCACGAACGGCACCGTTGGCGATTCGGTCATCCCCGGAACGTCTGGTGTGCAGGGCAAGGCGAAGGCCACTGCGGTGGTCGAGCCTTTGTGTCGTCTCGGCTCGGTGGTTGTTCCGCCCGAGGTCGAGCCGACCCCCGGTGGGTCGCCGACCAGTGAGCCGGCTCCCAGTGCTTCGGTGGAGGAGCCGGAGCGCCCGGGACCGATCACCTTCGATTGTGACGGCGGCGACGACATCAGCTTCGACCCGTCAAAGCCCGAACCGTGGGACAAGTTGGCCAGGCGCCTGTTCAAGGTCCGTTTGGACAGCTGATAGTGGACGACAGAGATAAGGAAGCGGCTCAGATGAGGATTCGGCACGTGGTGAAGGTGCGTTCGGGGGCTGGCGCTGCTGCGGCGGCCATGGTTCTTGCCTTGGCCGGGTGTGGTGCTGATGGAGGGGATGGCAAGGCACCGGCGTCCTCACCTCCGCAGGCCTCCTCGGGCGGCTCTCAGGGATCTTCTCCCAGTGCCGGTCAGAGCACGGCTCCTGTTGAAGTGATCGCAACGTCGGCAGGCCCGGACGGCATCGTTCTCACGTTGAACTCCGCGGTTCGGGATCAGGGCGGATTCCTTACGGTCAGTGGCCAGATCAAGAACGGTGGATCGGCTGCCTTCGTGCAAACGGCAGCTTGGCGCGGAGACGAGAAGAGCGCGAGTGCGGCTTCAGTGGCCGGCGCCACACTGACTGACAAGGCAGGAAAGAAGCGTTACTACGTTCTCCGGGATACCGAGAGCAGGTGCCTTTGCACGGTCGGCATCACTCGCATTGGGGCTGGAGAGACCATCCCGTTCTTTGCTCAGTTCCCGGCTCCGCCGGCCAGTAGCACCGAGGTGGAGTTCAACCTGCCCACGTTTGCCACGGCTACCGTCAAACTCTCCGGGTGACGTCATGACAACACGCAATCGAGTCACTGCAGTTACAGCCATTTCGACTCTGGTGATCGCCGGCGCTCACTTCATCGGTGCCACCAGCGCGCATGCTGATGACCCCAAGCCGTCCGTACCCCCCGGCACGGAGCCGTCCGCCGCTGCGCCCGTGGCGATCGACTCCGCGTCCCCCGGGCTCAAGATCCCGCAAGGTGGGACGCTCGCGCCCATCAAGGTGCTCGACATCGCCGAGGTCGTCGAGGACCTCGGTGGGGAGCAGCGGCGGCAGGAGACCAACCAGACCGTCATGATGGCGTTGCAGTCCGAGGTGCTGTTCCCCGAGAACAGTGCGGTCTTCAACGCGCAGGCGGCGGCCCGGATACAGGCCATCGCCAACGAGATCAACCAGCAGAAGGCCACCCGCGTCCGCGTCTTCGGCTTCACCGACGACCAGGGCAGCTACGAGCACGGCAAGGAGCTGTCCAAGCAGCGGGCCGACGCGGTGCAGACGGAGCTCGTCAAGACCGTCACGAACCCCTCGGTCACCTTCGACGTGCGGGGCTACAGCGAGGACTACCCCATCGCGGACAACGGCACCGAGGAAGGCCGCAAGAAGAACCGCCGCGTCGAGATCACCTTCCCGCGCGGCGCGAGCTAGGCGCGGGCGGCTGCGGGGGCCCGGCCCAGGAGGGTGCGGGCCGCCGCCGCGGCGTGGTGGGCCGGGGCCGGGCCGGGGTCGAGGGCCGCCACCACCGTCGCACCCTCGACCAGGATCAGCAGCTGATCGGCGAGGCCGGGCGGGTCGGCCGGGCCGGTGAGGCCGGCCAGGAGGTTCCGTAGCTCCGCCTTGTGGCGGTGGACGACGTCCAGTACGGCGGCGGGGCCCGCGCCCAGTTCCCCGTAGGCGTTGAGGAACGCGCAGCCGCGGAAGTCCGGCTCCGAGAACCAGGCCGCGAGCCAGTCGAAGACGGCCGTGACCGGGTCGGGCGCGCCGTCGACGGATTCGCGCAGTCCGGCGATCCAGCGCCGGTCCCGGCGCTCCAGGTAGGCCGTGACCAGGGCTTCCTTGGCGGGGAAGATCCGGTACAGCCGCTTGAGCGCGACGCCGGATTCGGCGCGGATGCGGTCCATGCCGACGGCTTGAATGCCCTCCGAGTAGAAGAGGGCCTCTGCGGCGTCCAGCAGCCGGTCGCGTGCCTCGTCGTCGTTCATGGGGGAGTCCATGCGGGCAGCGTAATGCAGATTCACTTGCGAGGAAAACGATCGTTCTCTACCGTGAGAACGTTCGTTCTCCGCGCTTCGGTCACCGCCTTCGAGAGGCCTCGTCATGGGTACTGCCGCTGTACGTCCTCCCCTGCCGCCGTTCACCGAGGAGTCCGCCCGGGCGAAGGTCCAGGCGGCGGAGGACGCCTGGAACAGTCGCGATCCGGAGCGGGTCGCGCTCGCCTACACCGAGGACTCGGTCTGGCGGAACCGCGACCGTTTCCTCACCGGCCGGGACGAGATCCGGGCCTTCCTCGCCGACAAGTGGGAGCGGGAGCTGGACTACCGGCTCCGCAAGGAGCTCTGGGCGTACACCGGTGACCGGATCTCCGTCCGCTTCGAGTACGAGTGGCATGACGCCTCCGGCCAGTGGTGGCGCAGCCACGGCAACGAGCAGTGGGAGTTCGACCAGGCCGGTCTGATGCGCCGTAGGGAGGCCAGCATCAACGACGTCCCGATCGCCGCCTCGGAGCGCCGTCTCGACCGGCCCGCCTGACCGCCCCCGCGTCATGCCGGGCGCCCCGGCGGGGGCGTCAGTCGGTGAGGAGGTGGTCGGCCTTGCCGGCCTTGATGTCCCGGATCAGTTGGCGCAGCGAATCCGCCGAGTCGGTGAGGTACGCGGATTCCGCTCCCGCGACCGCGATGTAGCTCCTGCCGTCCCCGTCCGTACCGATCCGATGGCACGAGTTACCTTCTCCGCAGAATGTTCCGAGCGAACGGGCCCCGCACCACGGGTGGTTCGGCCGCGAACGGCAGCGGCCGGAGGCGACTCAAGGGACGATGATGACCTTGCCCCGGATCCCGCCGACCTCGCTGAGGCGGTGGATGGCGCCGAGGTCGGTCAGTGGGTGGGACGCGCTGATGTCGACGCCGACCACGCCCGCGTCGACGAGCTCCACCAGCGCCGCCAGCTGCGCCACATCGTTGCGGGCGACCATGTGCATCGCCGTCACCCCGGCGTCCGCCGGCGGCTCGATCGGGGTGGCGATCGAGACGATCCGCCCGCCGGGCCGCACCAGCGGGGCCAGAGCCGCCGCGTCCGACGGGCTCAGCGGAACCAGGTTGAGCAGGGTGTCCACCGGGCCGCCGAGCGCGGCCCCCACCGGTGCGGCGGTGTAGTCGATCACGTGGTCCGCCCCCTGCCGCCGGACGGCTTCGGCGCTGCGGGGGCCGGCCGTGGCGATCACCTCGGCTCCCGCGTACGTGGCCAACTGCGTCACGAAGCCACCGACCCCTCCGCCCGCGCCGTTCACCAGGACCCGCTGACCGGCGGCGACCTTCCCGTGCTCGAACACTGCCTGCCACGCCGTGAGGCCGGCCACGGGAAGAGCCGCGGCATCCGTGAGGGGGATGGAGGCGGGAGCCGTGACCAGGGTGGCCACGGGTGCCCGTACGTACTCGGCGGCCGCGCCCGCGCCGTCGAGCCGTCCGATGACCCGATCGCCGACGGCGAACCCCCGTGCGTCCGCGCCGACTTCGGCGACCGTACCGGCGACGTCCCATCCGAGCGTGTGGGGCAGGTCCAAGGGGAGGAAGGCTTGCAGCAGTCCGCCCCGCAACGCGGCCTCGGTCGGGTTGAACGACGTCGCGGCGACGCGGACGAGCACTTCACCGGACGCGGGCCGAGGGCGCGGAACGTCGTCGTAGCGGATCACGGAGGCGTCGCCGTACTCGTGGATGCGTGCTGTCTTCATCTTCGTCCTCATCTTCATGCCGCGAATCTAAGGCCGGACGCGGAGACGATCCATGCGGCAGAGGGGCCCTTTTCATACGCGTTCGTCTCGCCCGACTACTCTCACCCCATGGATGTGCTCAGTGACGTCATCGCGGTGATGCGAACCGGCCGCCCCCGGTCGGCGTACGTGCGGTGGCACGCCCCCTGGCGGCAGGAGTTCGCGACCGTGCCGGGGTCGGCGGGCTTCCAGGTGATCCTTCGGGGCTCCTGTTGGCTGATCGCGCCGGACGCGGAACCCGTCCCGCTGGGCGTGGGGGACGTGGTGTTCCTGCCCCACGGCAGTGGTCACACCCTGGCCGACAGCCCCGAAACCCCGGCGACGGCCCTCGCCTGCGGCCCCGACGACCCCGCGTACTCCGAGCCCTTCGCGTCGGACAGCGTCGACCGGACCGGAGACGGCGGTCCGGTCACCGTCGTGCTCTGCGGGACCTACCGGCTCGACCCGTCCCGCACCCACCCGCTGCTGCGCGACCTGCCCGACCGGATCCACCTTCCCGCGGCTCCGGACCCGGCGCCGGCCTCGGCCCCGGCCCCGGACCGGCACCCGGAACTGCGCGCCGCCGTAGGGCTTCTGGCCGCCGAGCTGGAGCACCCGCGCCTCGGCACTGACGCGGCCGTCCCCGCGCTCCTGGACACACTGCTGCTGTACATCCTGCGCATCTGGTTCTCCGAACAGCCCGCCCGGGGCAACACCACCGGCTGGGCCGCCGCGCTCAACGATCCGCCGGTCACCGCCGCCCTCCACGCCATCCACCGGGACCCGGCGGCGCCGTGGACCGTGGCGAAGCTCGCCGCGGAAGCGGGGCTTTCCCGGGCACCGTTCGCCAGGCGCTTCGCCGCACTGGTCGGTCAACCACCCCTCGGCTACCTGACCTGGTGGCGGATGAGCACAGCGGCGCGCCTGCTGCGGGCGTCGGACGCACCCTTGAGATCCATCGCCGCCCAGGTGGGCTACGCCTCCGAGTTCGCCTTCGCCCACGCGTTCAAGCGGATGCACGGGACAGCCCCCGGCACCTTCAGGCGGCGGAGCTGAATCCGGCGGAGCGAGGGGTGACCGGGGAACGGGGACGCCCTGCGGGGCGAGTTGCCGGGCGGACCGCTGCTCCGACGATGGGCCGGCCGAGCCCGCCCGCGAGCCGGCCGAGCCCGCCCACGAGCCCGCCGAGCCACGTGACGGGCCCGCCCCGGTCCCCGCCGGGGCGCGCGATCGACTATCCGACCTCGTGGTGTGCCTGCGTGATCAGGTCCGTCGCGACTTCGAGCGCCGCCTGCCGGGTCTCCTCCGGGTCACCCTCCACGTGCTGGAGGAACATCATCCCGGCGTGCAGCGTGAACAGGGCGCTCACGCAGCGGACCTGGTCCGTCAGCGGGCCCTCCTCCGTGCGCAGCAGTTCCACCAGGGTGAACAGGCGTCGCTTCACGGTTTCGCCGATGCTCAGCTCCCGCATCGTCGCCTGGTTCTCCTGCATGAAGCGGTACAGCTGCGCGCCCGCCGCCATCGCCTCGCTGTACCGGCGCAGCACCTCGCGCTTCATCTCCAGCGTCGGCGGCTGCTCCTGCGCCCAGGCGATCAGCTCGTCGATCGGCCGGGTCGAGTCGTCGAAGACGCTGATGATGATGTCTTCCTTGGTCTTGAAGTGGTAGTACAGCGCCGCCTTCGTGACCTCCAGCCGCTCCGCGATCTCCCGCAGCGACGTCTTCTCGTACCCCTGCTCGGCGAACAGCTCCAGCGCGACGTCCTGGATGCGCTGGCGCGTGTTGCCGCGCCGCTGCTGCGGACCGCCGCTGGAGCTGTTGGACATGACTCTCCCCACACTTACGTACGACACATGTACTTACTTGACGACCGGCTAGTGACACGTCTACCGTCCCCAGTGTAGTGAACTAGCCGGGCGGCAAGTAAGTTCCCGGCGGGTGTGAGTCGAAGTGTCGGTGCCAGGGGAGTGGACATGAGCGAGACAGTCAAGACGGCCGTACCCGTGGAGGAGGTGGAAACGGGACCCAAGCCGCGCAGCGTGCGCGTCGTCCTCATGGCCCTCATGATCGCGATGCTGCTCGCGATGCTCGACAACATGATCATCGGTACCGCGATGCCGACCATCGTCGGCGAACTCGGTGGGCTGGAGCACCTCTCCTGGGTGGTCACCGCCTACACCCTCGCGACCGCCGCCTCCACCCCCATCTGGGGCAAGATCGGCGACATGTACGGGCGGAAGGGCTCCTTCCTCGCCTCGATCGTCATCTTCCTGATCGGCTCCGTCCTCAGCGGCATGGCCCAGGACATGGGTCAGCTCATCGGCTTCCGCGCCATCCAGGGTCTGGGCGCCGGCGGTCTGATGGTCGGTGTCATGGCGATCATCGGCGACCTCATACCGCCCCGTGAGCGCGGCAAGTACCAGGGCATGATGGCCGGCGTGATGGCCCTCGCCATGATCGGCGGCCCGCTGGTCGGCGGCACCATCACCGACCACATGGGCTGGCGCTGGTCCTTCTACATCAACCTGCCGCTCGGCGCCGTGGCCCTCGCCATGGTCTCCGCCGTGCTGCACCTGCCCAAGAAGCGGTCCAAGAGCAAGATCGACTACCTGGGCGCGGCGCTGCTGACCATCGCCATCACCTCGACCGTCCTCGTCACCACCTGGGGCGGCACCGAGTACGCCTGGGGCTCCGTCGAGGTCCTCGGTCTGATCGCCGTCGGCATCGCGTCGACCGCCGCCTTCCTCTACGTCGAGACCAAGGCCGCCGAGCCGATCATGCCGCTGCACATCTTCCGCAGCCGCAACTTCACCCTCATGTCCGTGATCGGCTTCCTCGTCGGCTTCGCGATGTTCGGTGGCGTGCTCTACCTGCCGCTCTTCCAGCAGTCCGTGCAGGGCGCCTCCGCCACCAACTCGGGGCTGCTGCTCCTGCCCATGCTGCTCTCGATGATGCTCGTTTCGCTCATCGCGGGCCGGGTCACCACCAACAGCGGCAAGTACAAGATCTTCCCGATCATCGGCGGCGCCCTCATGGTCGTCGGCCTGTTCCTGCTCGCGACGATGGACACCGACACCTCGCGTCTGGTCTCCGGCGTCTACATGGCCGTCCTGGGCGCCGGTCTCGGCTTCCTGATGCAGATCACCATGTTGGTCGCGCAGAACAGCGTCGAGATGAAGGACATGGGCGTGGCCTCGTCCTCCGCCACCCTCTTCCGTACGCTCGGCGGCTCCTTCGGCGTCGCCCTCATGGGCTCCCTGTTCACCACCCAGGTCACGGACACCATGGTGGAGCGCCAGGGTGCCCAGGCCGCCGCCGCGGCGGGCTCGGCCCAATTGGACGCGGCGAGCCTCGCCAAGCTGCCGGAGGCCGTGCGCGACGCCTACCAGCACGCGGTGGCCGCCGGTACGCACTCGGCCTTCCTGCTCGGCGCGGCCGTCGCCGTACTGGGCTTCGTGGCGGCCTGGTTCGTCAAGGAGGTCCCGCTGCGGGGCGGCGGCCCGGCCCCGCAGGACTCGCCGGCGCACTGACGCCCGCGCCCACCCGGCACCCTCACACCTGGCACCACGCGTGAGGCGTGACGCACCACGCATCAGGCATCACGCACCACGCACCACGGATACCGAATCGGCGGGTCCGGCACGGGGACGAATCCCCGGCGCCGGACCCGCCGTTCGCGTTCCCGAGGGGGGGTGTGGGTCCTGCGGGGCGGCCGGGGCCCTCGCGCCTGCCGGGGCCGCCGCGCCTGTGGTGCCATCTGTGCTCATGAAGGACCAAAGTCCTTATTACCTGCAATTTATAGAGCAATTGGGCGGAACCCAACCAAGTCCGAAGGCGTCATGACCCACATAACCCTTTCAAGGGCGGATGGGGAGTGGACACATGACGCGTACGCAGAAGCTCGGTCTCCGGGGCCGGATAGCCGTCGCGGCCTCGGCCGTGGCCGTCGCGGGGACCATAGGGGGAGTCACCGCACTCATCGGAACGGACGGCCCCCGCACCGGCCCCCGCGACAACGCCACCCGGACGACCGGCCCCGGCGCCCCCGGCTCACCCACCACCCTCCCGGACAGCATCGCGCACGCCTCCGAGAGCGGTGGCAACGCCGTCAACATCACCATCGACGACGGCCCCGACCCCCGCTGGACCCCCAAGGTCCTCGACGTCCTCGCCGCGCACGACGTGAAGGCCACCTTCTGCATGGTCGGCCCCCAGGCCAAGGCCCATCCGGACCTCGTCAAGAAGGTGGTCGCGGCCGGCCACCGGCTCTGCGACCACTCCATGGACCACGATACGAAGATGGACAAGAAGCCCGTCGCCTACCAGGAGGCGCAGATCCTCGACGCGAAGAGGCTGATCGAGGAAGCGGCCGGCGCGGGCGGGAAGGTCGAGTACTACCGGGCCCCCGGCGGGGCGTTCACCCCCGACAGCCGTCGCATCGCGGCGGCCAACGGGATGCGCCCGCTCGGCTGGAACGTCGACACCAAGGACTTCGGCAAGCCCGGCGCGGCGGCCATCGTCGCCGCCGTCCAGCGCGAGATCGGCAACGGCCCCACGGTGCTGTTCCACGACGGGGGCGGCGACCGCCGGCAGACCGTCGAAGCCCTGGACCGGGTGCTGACCTGGTTGAAGGAACAGGGCCGCCCCACCGGCTTCCCGGTCCGCACCACCCCCGACTCGCCCTGACGCCTCCCGCGACCGAACCCCCGCGACCGAATCCCCGCAGCCGAACCCCCACGACCGCCCCCCTGACACGCCGTCCGGCGGCGAACGGGTGAGGGTCGGCGCCCCGGCGCCGCCCCCGGTGTTCCCTGGTCGCGCACCACGGGCCCGTACGAGGGTCCGTACGCCCGACCAGGAGGCCCCCGTGATCGACCCGGCCCAGCTCGCCGACCCCACCGTCCGCGCCTTCGTCACCGCCGTCAACGCCGGGGACCGCAGCGCCTTCGAGGCCGTCCTCGCCCCCGGCGCGACCATGTCCGACGACGGCTCCGACCGCGACGTCACCCAGTGGACCGAGAAGGAGGTCTTCTCCTGCAACGGCCACATGTCCGTGGTGTCCGAGTCCGACCACGGCCGCTCCCTCGTCGTCGACTACCGCAACGACACCTGGGGCGAGATGCGCACCGCCTGGCGCTTCGACGTCACCGCCGACGGCCACGTCAACCGCTTCGAAACCGGCCAGGCCTGACCCCGCCCCCCCGACCGGCCCCCGCCGCCCCGCCCCACCACACGGACCGGGACTACGCCCCCCGGGCCGCCTCCAGGACCGCCGCGGTCAGGGGGCCGTTCTCCGGGGCCAGGCCGCCCGGGAAGCCGTAGCGGCGGCGGGTGTACCCGTACGCGATGCCCGTGGCCGGGTCGGCGAAGCCCAGGCCGCCCGCCGCGCCGCAGTGCCCGAACGCCTCCGGGCCCACCGCGTGCTGCCGCTCGAAGCCGAGCCCGAAGTGGTCGACCTCCGCGGTCACCCGGTCCGTACCCGGCGTGTGCGGGCGGGCGACCTCGGCGGCCGTCGCCGGCTCCAACAGCGCGGGCCGGCCCCCGACGCCGCTGATGGCCGCCGCATACAGGGCGGCCACCCCGCGCGCCGTGCCGACGCCGCCCGCCGAGGCCGGGCCCAGGGCCCGCACCCGCGGGTGGTTGGCGTACGCCACCGGGTCCATCGGGGTCTCCCCGTGCGCGTTGAAGGCGACCCGCATCAATTCCGGCATCGGGCCGCCCGCCACGAGGGCCGCCGCCTGCGCCGGCGTCGGCAGCATCTCCAGCACCGGCTTCCAGCGGCCCTCCAGCTCCCGCGGCAGCCCCATGTACAGGTCCAGCCCGTACGGGGCCCGCACGCGCTCCTCGTAGACCTCCTGGAGGGACCTGCCCGTCACCCTTCGCACCACCTCACCGGTCAGCGCGCCGATGACGAACGCGTGGTAGCCGTATTCCGTCCCCGGGTCCCAGTACGGCTTCTGCCCGACCAGTCGGGCCGCGAGGCCGGCGTCGTCCGCGATCTCCTCGTAGGAGAAGCCCCCGTCGACCCCGATCAGTCCGGCGCGGTGCGCGACCAACTGCCGCAGGGTCAGGGTCTCCTTGCCGTCCCCGGTGAACTCCGGCCAGTACGAGGACACCGGGCGCTCCAGGTCCAGTACGCCGTCCTGCGCCAACAGCGCCACCACCAGGTGGGTCGCACCCTTGGTGAGGGAGAACACCCCGCTCAGGGTGTCCCCGTCGGTGTCCTCGCCGCCCCACAGGTCGACCACGGTGCGCCCGTGGTGACGCACCGCCAACTGGGCCTCCGGCGCGTGCGGTTCCGCGGCCACGAAGCTCTCGAACGCCGCCCGGACCGATTCCCAGCCCGCGGCCACCGTGCCGTCCACCGTCACACCCATGACATCCCCCGCCATCCGAGGCGCGTGGTTCCGCGCCTTTCACCGGCAGCCAACCGGACCCGCCCGCGCCGGCTTCCGTGCCGCCGCGGAGTTCGTCACCTCCGGGCGTCGCGCCCGCTCCGTACGGGTGAACGCGCCCGGGGCGTCGTTCCGGCCCGCCGCGGGTGCCCGTTGGGCCGGGCATGAACCGCACCCGTACCGCCGCCCTCGCCCTCGTCGCCGCCGCGGCGGCCCTCGCCCCCGCCCTCGGTCAGGGCGCCGCCACCGCCGCGCCGAGCACCTCGTACCTCCAGGACCCGGCCGGCGGCGAGAAGGCCATGAAGTCGATGTGGACCAAGGACGACATGCACAAGGTGGAGGGCCGCTTCCGGTTCCACCCGGGCGTCCAGTACAAGACGGTGACGGGCCCCGGCCCCGAGGGCGCCCGCGAGTACGAACGACAGGTTCCCGACCCCAGGACGCTGGCCTGGCTGCCCTCGTACGAGTTCGCCTGGTCGGTGTCCGACTCGAAGCTGCTGAAGAAGGCGCTGACCACCAAGGACGGCAAGCACCCGATCGTCGTGCACGCCGTACTGCGCACGGCGAAGGGCGCCAAGGCGGGGGAGGTGCACCGGGAACTGACCGATCAGCCCGCGACGGGCAGCCGCAAGGTCGAGGGGGGCAAGCGGATCGCGTGCGACACCGGCGAGTACACGGTGGAGTGGTCGCTCACGCGCTCGGGCTACGGCACGCTCACGGGCACGCTGCGCTGGGATTCGGACTGCGGCCAGTACCGGACGGCGTTCTCCACGGAGAACGGGCAGCAGCGCTGAGCCGGTGACCGCAGGGGGAGGAGGAGGCCGGTCGCCCCGCGCACCTTGTGGGTGCTCGGCGGGCGACTGGGCCACGGCCTTGGATCAAGTGCCGTCAGCCATTCTGCCGCACGGGATGAGGTGGGGCAGGGAGGCGAAGGTCCCGTGTTCGGGGGGTCCTTCGGGTCCTTCAGTGCTTCTTGCCGGCCTCGTTCGCCTTGGAGGCGATCCCCTCCAGCACGGTCTTCGGATCGACGGAAGGCTCCACCGCGCGGCCGATGTTGCGCTTGATGGAGTCGCTGACGGTCACCCACGACGGGTCGTTCACCGGGTAGAGCTGCGCGCCGCGCAGGGCCGTCAGGAAGGCCTCGTCGGTGGAACCGAGTCCGCCGCCCGCCGGGGTGCGCGCGGCGGTGACCGTCGAGGGCAACAGGTGGTAGCGGCCGGCGAACTCCGAAAGGATCTTGTCCTG
Source organism: Streptomyces sp. NPDC001568 (assembly GCF_042893755.1). Taxonomy (NCBI): domain Bacteria; kingdom Bacillati; phylum Actinomycetota; class Actinomycetes; order Kitasatosporales; family Streptomycetaceae; genus Streptomyces; species Streptomyces sp. NPDC001568. The sequence continues at coordinate 351,328 of NZ_JBIAVF010000001.1, forward strand.
GTAGATGAAGTCCAGGAACTTGCCGATCTGCGGCCCCTTGCCGTTCTGCTTGAACGCCATCATCCAGTCCGCCACGCCCACGGTCGGCGTGCTCTCCCCGGAACCCAGGCTGTCCGACACCGGCATGGGCACGGCCTTGACGCCGATGCCCTTCGCGCTCGCCTCGTGCAGCAGGGACGGGTAGCCGTTGACCATGCCGACCTCGCCCCGCAGGAACGCGGCGAAGGCGTCGGCGCGGTTGAGCTGCGCCGGCGGCGTCGGGCCGACCAGACCCGGGGTGATCAGGTTCTCCTTGATCCAGCGGAAGGTCTCGACGTTCTGCTCGGAGGCCAGGCTGTAGTTGCCGCTGCTGTCGGCGAACCCGCCGCCGTTGCTCAGCTCCCAGATCAGCGCCTCCGCGTGCGCCTCCTCGGGCCCCAGCGGCATCGCGTACGGGTACTTCACGCCCTTGTCCTTGAGCGCCTTGGCGTCGGCCTTCAGGTCCATCCAGGTCTTGGGGGCGGACTGGATGCCGGCCTTGGCGAAAAGGGCCTCGTTGTAGAACAGGAGGCGGCTGCTCGCCACGAACGGCAGGCCGTAGAGGGTGCTGCCGACCGAACCGGCCTCGGCGAGCGGCTGGAGGAAGTTCGCCTCGGCGGAGATGGAGAGGAGCTCGTCCGCGGAGTACAGCTTCCCCTGCGCGGCGAAGTCCGAGTAGGAGCCCATGAGGGCCATGTCGGGGGCCTTGCCGGCGCCCACCATGCGGGTGACCTCGCGGTCGATGTCCGCCCACGGCAGGAGTTGGACCTCGACCTTGATGCCGGGGTTGGCGGCCGTGAAATCACGCGTCGCCTTGTCCCAGAAGGCCTTGGAGCTGTTGGCCGGGGTGTTGCCGTACTCGGCGGCGACCAGGCGCAACGTGTCGTCGTCCCCCGCCGCGCTGTCGGAACCTCCGCAGCCGGACAGCGGTAGCAGGAGGCCTAGCACGGCGGCCGAAGCGGCCGGGCCGAACATTCTTCTTCGCACGGTGGGTTCCCCTGATTTTCTTTTGAGTCCCGTTATTACTTATGAGTTGCTCGGGGCCGGGGTGTCCCGCCGTGGCCCGTTGGCCGGAATTCTCTCCTGTCCACCGGGTGGCCGATTCCATGGGGGCGGTAGTTATGTTCAATGCTCCAAATGCTGCATTTCCAACTGGTGTTTTCCGATAAGCGATCGGTAAATCGGACGCGCGTAGACACACCAAAAAGCCCGTTTCCGGCCAGGGAAACGGGCTGTGGGTGTCCTGAAAAAGATCAGTCGGCGAACTCGCCCGCGTACGGGTCGGGCTCGCCCGTCTCCGGATTGCGGCCCTCCTGCCAACGCCGCTGGGCCTTGCGCCAGTGCACGAAGCTGAGGTGGCCCGCGTCCCAGAAGGTGATGCTGACGGGGCTCACGTCGAACTCGTCGGAGCACAGCAGCAGCAGGAATTCGGCCATGCCGTACGGGTGCACCGCGAAGGAGTCGGCGGTGTGCCGCCCGACCACCAGGACGGGCCACCGGTCCGGGTCGGGATCGGAGGTCAGCCAGCACAGGATGTCGGACCCGCCGGTGACCCCCCACGCGATGATCGACTCGGGGTCCACGTCGAAGGCGGCCCGACCGCCCTCGGCCTCCCACACCTGACGGGCGTTGCCGGTCTCCTCGGCCATCTCCGCCGGATCCCATTGCAGTCCCGGCTTGGGCAGCGGCAGCAGCACACTGGCCTCGCCGTTGATGGAGCCCGCGCCGAACCGGCCCATGAAGGCCACGTAATCGGCCGGGAACCGGGTTCCCCAGACGGCCTCCGCCGCCTGCCAATCGATGTCCTCGTCGGCGCCGTGCGTCGCCGGCATGATCTGCTCCAGCGCCTTGATGTGCGCGTTCTCCGTCATGCCGCTCATGCCGCTCCCCTGCCACCCCAGCTCAACCGCCCCAACCTACCGCCCGTGAGCCCCGGGCCCCAGCTCGTGTCGCCGCAGTCCCGCCCGGTGGACGCCGGCTCCGGCCGCGCTCCAGGGCCGTACGGGGTCGTTCCGGGTCCGTACGGGGCCGGTTCACGGGTCGCGCGGGGCCGTTCGGAGCCGCTCGGGCCCGGTCAGCTCGACGCGGGAGCCCGCGCGCAGGCCCCACCGTCGCATCGCGCCCGCCTCCGCCTCCAGGACGTGGCGGGCGCGCGGGCGGGGCAGGCCGAGCCGGCCGGGGACCATCGTGCGGACCGCGAGGACCCCGAAGTGCCGGTCCAGGTAGGCCACGTCGATCGGGAAGCGCATCCGGAAGGTGTGCACGCTCGCCGCCGGGGTGAGCAGCATGGCCCCCTCGATCCCGTCGCGCCCCAGCAGCCCCCGCGTGCGCGCCGCGTACGAGGCGGCCACCTCCAGCCCCACCGTCACGTCGCCGGCCCGCAGCGTCCCGTATCCGTCCGCCCACTTCCCCATGCGGCCACCTTGCCGGGTCGCGGGCCGCGGGGCCAGGGGTGCGGGGCCGGGGTCGCGGGTTCAGGGTCGCGGGTTCAGGGCGCGGGGGAGTGGGGCCGGGGGCCGTGGGGCCGACGGGCCCTCCCCGCGCTGCGCGCCACCGCCTACCGTCACCGCATGGGCATCCTCGCGGCCATCCTCGCCGCCTCCTACGGCGCGGTCGCCGGGCTGCTGCTGCCCCGCGCCGCGTACCGGCTCTCCGTGCCGCCGGAGGAGTCCTGGCGGGCGCACTGCCCCGACGGGCACCCGATCCCCGGCTGGCTGGGCCCCGCCCGCTGCCGCCCCGCCCCGCGCCGGGAACACCGCTACGGGAGGTCCGGGTCCGGGGCCGTCACGGCCGCCGCCGTCACCGCCGGGCTCTGCGCCGCCCTCGCCGCCGCGGCGGCGCCCCGCCCCGAGGCGGCCGTGTTCGTCGCCCTCGCGCCGGTCCTGGTCCTGCTGGCCCTCGTCGACCTCGCCGTGCACCGGCTGCCCGACGTCCTGACCCTCCCGCTCGCCGCCGCCACCGCCGGCCTCCTCGGCGGCGCGGCCCTGCTCCCGGGCGCCGCGGGCTCCTGGCGGCTCGCACTGCTGGGCGGGGGCGCGCTGGGGGCGGCGTACCTCGTGCTGTTCCTGATCAACCCCGCCGGGATGGGCCTGGGCGACGTCAAGCTGGCGCTCCCCCTGGGGGTCGCTCTTGGGTGGTACGGGTGGGGGGTATGGATGGTCGGCGCGTTCCTGGGCTTCCTCTACGGCGCCCTCTACGGGCTGGGCCTGCTGCTGAGGGGCCGGGCCACCCGGAAGCAGGGCTTCGCCTTCGGCCCCTTCATGACGGCCGGAGCGCTCACCGGATTGCTGCTGGGCGGATTCGGAGCGTAATCATTTCGCGCCGATGCACGCAGCATGCTTTACGAAGGGTTATGGTGGAACCCCCCCCCTCGGGCCGGTCCGTATCCCCCCCACGGACCGGCCCGTTTTTCGTTCATCGCGCCCGCACTTCAGTCGTGCGTCATCGCCGCAGGTCAGCCCCGCTGGGCCCAGATGTTGGTGCCGGGGGTGGAGACCGCGAAGGAGTCGATCTCCTTCAACTCCTGCTGCGACAAAGGCGCCGCCGCCAGTGCGGCCACGTTCTCCTCCAACTGCTTCACGCTCGAAGCGCCGATCAGCGCCGAGGTCATCCGGTCGTCCCGCAGCACCCACGTGAGCGCCAACTGCGCCAACGACTGCCCGCGTCGCGCGGCGATCTCGTTCAGACCGTTCAGACGCCGGACGACGTCCTCCGAGAGCAGCGCCGGATTCAGGGACTTGCCCTGGGTGGCCCGCGAGCCCGCAGGGATGTCCTTGAGGTACTTGCCCGTCAGCAGCCCCTGGGCGAGGGGCGCGAAGGAGATGCAGCCCATGCCGGCCTCCTCCAGGGTGTCCAGCAGGGCGTCCTCCTCCGTCCAGCGGTTGATCATGGAGTACGAGGGCTGGTGGATCAGCGGCCGCACGCCCATGCCGGTCAGGATCCGGGCCGCCTCGGCCGTCTGCTCCGCGGTGTACGAGGAGACGCCGACGTACAGCGCCTTGCCCTGCTGGACCGCGGACGCGAGCGCGCCCATGGTCTCCTCCAGCGGGGTCTCCGGGTCGAAGCGGTGCGAGTAGAAGACGTCGACGTGGTCCACGCCCATCCGCTTGAGGGAGGCGTCGAGCGAGCCGAGCAGGTACTTGCGGCTGCCCCACTCGCCGTACGGACCGGGGTGCATGAAATAGCCGGCCTTGGTGGAGAGCACCAGCTCCTCGCGGCGCGCCGCGAAGTCCTGCGCGAAGATCTTGCCGAAGTTGAGCTCGGCCGAGCCCGGGGGCGGCCCGTAGTTGTTGGCCAGGTCGAAGTGGGTCACGCCGAGGTCGAAGGCCCGGCGCAGGATCGCCCGCTGGTTCTCCAGGGACGCGTCGTCGCCGAAGTTGTGCCAGAGGCCGAGGGAGACGGCGGGGAGCTTGAGGCCGCTGCGGCCGGTGCGGCGGTACTCCATGGAGTCGTAGCGCGAGGGCTCTGCCCGATAGGGATTGGTATCAGTCACGATGTCCTCCCTATCACGGACTTGTGACAGACCGAGTTGGGTACCCCATCCCGCCGCGCAGTAATGTGGCCGCCTCGGGGGAGACCGCAATTCGCTCGGGGGCATTGCACGGAGGGGCTCGAAGATCGTGAAGCTGCGCGACCTGGTGTACAGGCTCTACGCACGCCGGGTGGAAGGCCGCCTCGACCATGACGCGTCGCCCAAGCACATCGGCGTGATCCTGGACGGGAACCGGCGCTGGGCCAAGGCGTCCGGAGGTACGACGGAGCAGGGCCACCAAGCCGGGGCCGACAAGATTTCGGAGATGCTCGGCTGGTGCACCGAGACGGACGTCGAGGTCGTCACCCTGTGGATGCTCTCCACGGACAACCTCGACCGGCCCGAGGTGGAGCTCCGCCCGCTGCTCAACATCATCGAGAACACGGTCCGGGGTCTCGCGGCGGACGGCCGCTGGCGGGTCCACCACGTGGGGAACCTCGACATCCTGCCCTCGCGGACCCAGTCCGTGCTCAAGGAGGCCGAGCAGGCCACGCACGACGTCGACGGAATACTCGTCAACGTCGCGGTCGGCTACGGCGGCCGTCAGGAGATCGCCGACGCGGTCCGCTCGCTGCTGCTGGAGCACGCCGAGAAGGGCACCTCCTTCGAGGAGCTCGCCGAGGTCCTGGACATCGACCACATCGCGGAGCACCTCTACACCCGCGGCCAGCCCGACCCGGACCTCGTCATCCGCACCAGCGGCGAGCAGCGGCTGTCCGGCTTCATGCTGTGGCAGAGCGCCCACTCGGAGTACTACTTCTGCGAGGTCTTCTGGCCGGCCTTCCGCAAGGTCGACTTCCTGCGCGCGCTGCGCGACTACGCCGCCCGGCACCGGCGCTACGGCAGCTGAGCCACCGCCGCCGGTATTCCGGCGGCCGATATCCCCCCGGCGCGCCGATATCCCCTCTGCCCCCGTTCGTCCCCCGCGCAAGGCCTTCACCAGGGGTTCACCGAGCGTCCGTCATATGCCGTGGCATGGCCGCGCATGTTCGAGGGCATAACCCTGGCAGGTCGACGTCCGATCCACGGGTGTCGAGTCTCAGCGGACGGCACAGGGCCGTCCGCCCGGGAGGCCCTTTGCACCAGGACGCGCGTGCGGTTCGCACGGTCGGATTGGAGGGCCGGAACGCGGCCCGCGCATTGGCGCCGTTGACCGGTCCGGTCTTCATGGCCCGACCTCTTCCGAGGGGGTACGTCCTTCCGTGGTGACCAGCACAAAGCGCCGCCTGCCCGACAGGCGCACCTACGTCCTCGACACCAGCGTCCTGCTGGCAGACCCCAACGCGATCTCCCGCTTCGACGAGCACGAGGTCGTGCTCCCGATCGTGGTGATCACCGAGCTGGAGGCAAAGAGGCACCATCCCGAACTCGGCTACTTCGCGCGCCAGGCCCTGCGCCTGCTCGACGACTTCCGGGTCCGGTACGGACGTCTCGACGCCCCCATCCCGCTGGGAGATCTGGGCGGCACGCTGCGCGTCGAGCTCAACCACTCCGACCCGGGCGTCCTGCCCGCCGGCTTCCGACTGGGGGACAACGACTCGCGGATCCTCGCCGTCGCCCGCAACCTCCAGGCCGAGGGCTACGACGTCACGGTCGTGTCGAAGGATCTTCCCCTGCGCATCAAGGCCTCCTCCGTGGGGTTGCTGGCGGAGGAGTACCGCGCCGAGCTCGCCATCACCGACGGCGGCTGGACCGGCATGAGCGAGCTCGCCCTCTCCGGCGAACAGGTGGACCTCCTCTTCTCCGAGGAGCGCCTCTACGTCCCGGAGGCCGCCGAGCTGCCCGTCCACACCGGGCTGGTCCTCCAGTCCGAGCGCGGCAAGGCACTGGGCCGGGTCACGGCCGACGGCAACGTGAAGCTCGTACGCGGCGACCGCGAGGCCTTCGGGCTGCACGGTCGCAGCGCCGAGCAGCGCATCGCCCTCGACCTGCTGCTCGATCCGGAGATCGGCATCCTCTCCATGGGCGGCCGGGCCGGTACCGGCAAATCCGCGCTGGCGCTGTGCGCCGGCCTGGAGGCGGTCCTGGAGCGCAGGCAGCACCAGAAGGTGATGGTCTTCCGGCCGTTGTACGCGGTCGGCGGCCAGGACCTCGGCTACCTGCCGGGCGACGCCTCCGAGAAGATGAGCCCCTGGGCGCAGGCGGTCTTCGACACCCTCTCGGCCGTCGCCGGGCGTGAGGTCATCGAGGAGGTGCTGAACCGCGGCATGCTGGAGGTCCTGCCGCTGACGCACATCCGCGGCCGTTCGCTGCACGACGCCTTCGTCATCGTGGACGAGGCGCAGTCCCTGGAACGCAACGTCCTGCTGACGGTGCTCTCCAGGATCGGCGCCAACTCGCGGGTCGTCCTGACCCACGACGTCGCCCAGCGGGACAACCTGAGGGTCGGCCGGTACGACGGAGTCGTCGCCGTCGTCGAGAAGCTGAAGGGGCATCCGCTGTTCGCACACATCACGCTGACCCGCTCCGAGCGGTCCCCGATCGCCGCGCTGGTCACCGAGATGCTGGAGACACTCTGATCCGGAACGGGCCAAAAGCCCCATAACCGCAACACGAGTTGGCGCCGCCCGGCAAAAGGCCCAGAGCCTAGCCGGGCGGCGTCGCGTCGCACAGCCCTTTGTCGCAATCAGCTGCCCCGCGGCAGGTGTGACCTTTCCCACGCAACGGAGAATTGCCCTGCGGCGTCGGGGTCCGGCAGAGTCTGTTTCCCGTCAGGCCCCGCATACGGCACACCTGTATCTCCCGTGAGGTACGCGCAGCACCACAACTCCAGAACCGTTCGCCGTATGCCGCCCGAGCTTCACGCGGCGACTCCCGCAGGGGAGTTGCCCACGGGCCCGCGCCTCCAGTGACCGCACCACCACGGAGGCCAGTGTCGAGGGGCACTCTTGCGCCCGCGCGGTCACTGCGGACGCTGCTGGAAGGACACCGTGTGAGCCGGATCTCGGTTCGGGGTTTCGCAGTGGCTTCGGCCACCGCGGTCACCACCGTCGGCGCAGTCGTGGGAGTCGCCACCGGCGACCCCTCCTCGAACGACCTCGAGACGACCGCTTCCGGCGCGACTCTCCTCGCTGAAATCCCGGTCGACGAGCAGGCCCAGGTCCAGAGCGCCACCCTCGCGCAGCAGGCCGACGCCATCGCCCATGCCGCCGACACCGACGCCAAGCGTTCGACGGAGGAGGCCGCTCGCGTCCAGGCCGCCGAGGACGCCAAGTCCAAGAAGGCCGAGGCCGAGAAGGCCGACAAGGCGAAGAAGGACAAGGAAAAGGCCGACCTCGAGGCCAAGGCCAAGGCGGAGCGCGAGGAGGAGGGCGAGATCGCCAGCCGGTCCGCGTCCCGCGACTCGGCCGACTTCCCCGTCCAGGGCTCCTACACGGTCGCCCAGGTCAAGGCGATGGCCCAGCAGATGGTCCCGTCGGGGCAGTTCCAGTGCTTCTCCAACATCATCAACCACGAGTCCACCTGGAACTACAAGGCCGTCAACGCCTCCTCGGGCGCGTACGGTCTGGTCCAGGCGCTCCCCGGTACGAAGATGGCCTCGGCCGGCGCCGACTGGCGCACCAACCCGGCCACCCAGATCAAGTGGGGCCTGAACTACATGAACGAGCGCTACGGCAGCCCCTGCGGCGCCTGGAGCTTCTGGCAGGCCAACAACTGGTACTAGTCGGCCCGCCCGACCCCGAGCAGCCCCTCACCGTCCTACGGTGCGGGGCTGCTCGCGTGTACGGTCGTGCGGGGCGCGGCCGGACGAGTCACGCCGACGCGGCGGGCGGGGGGAAGGGAACGACATGGCGAAGAGGGCAGGCTGGCTCGGCCGGCTCGGGAGCAGGCTCAGCCGGATGGAGGCGCGCCTGGACGAACGACGCGCCGAAGTCGAGGCCGAGGCCGAGGGCGTCGGCGAACCGCCGCCGCCCGCCCCCGTGGTGACCGCCGGGGCGCGGCCCGCGGCCGCGCACGCCGGCACGGGCCCGGGCGGCGCCCCGGAACGCCCCGACCCGGTCAGCGTCATCCCCTGGGGGGTGCGCGTCGCCGCGGAGGCCAGCTGGCGGCTGCTGCTGCTCGCCGGGTTGCTGTGGGTGCTGATGAAGGTGATCAGCGAAGTGCGGCTGGTCGTGCTCGCCTTCGCCGCCGCCATGTTGGTGACCGCGTTGCTCCAGCCGTTCGTGGTCCGGCTGCGCCGGTTGGGGCTGCCGCGCGGACTGGCCACCGCCGTCACGGCGATCCTCGGGTTCGTGGTGATCGGGCTGGTCGGCTGGTTCGTCGTCTGGCAGGTCATGGAGAACCTCGACGACCTCTCGAACCGGCTTCGCGAAGGCATCAACGAACTCAAGACCTGGGCACTGGACAGTCCGTTCCACGTGACCGAGAAGCAGATCAACGACGTCGCGAAGAACCTCAGCGAGACCATCGGCACCAACACCGAGGAGATCACCTCCGCCGGCCTGCAGGGCGTGACGGTGCTCGTCGAGGTCATGACGGGCATGCTGCTCGCGATGTTCTCCACGCTCTTCCTGCTCTACGACGGCAAGAAGATCTGGACCTGGGTCCTCGGCCTGGTCCCGGCCGCGGCCCGTCCCGGTGTCGCGGGCGCCGGTCCGCGCGCCTGGCGCACGCTGACGGCGTACGTGCGCGGCACCGTGCTCGTCGCGCTCATCGACGCGGTCTTCATCGGCCTCGGGCTCTACTTCCTCAACGTGACGATGGCCGTGCCGCTGGCTGTGTTCATCTTCCTGTTCGCGTTCATCCCGCTCGTCGGCGCCGTGATCTCCGGCGCGCTGGCGGTGGTCGTGGCGCTGGTGACCGAGGGGCCGTTCACCGCGCTGATGGTCGTCCTCGTGGTGCTGGCGGTGCAGCAGATCGAGGGGCACGTCCTGCAACCCTTCATCCTCGGCCGGGCCGTACGGGTGCACCCGCTCGCGGTGGTGCTGGCGGTCGCCGCCGGCGGGATGGTCGCGGGCATCGGTGGCGCGGTGGTCGCCGTACCGCTGGCCGCCGTCACCAACACGGTGGTCGGCTACCTGCGGGCGTACTCCCGCGAACAGCGCGGGTTCCCGGCCCTGAGCGGCCCCGGACCGCACGGGGCGACCGCGGTGGAGGTCGCCGTACGGGAGGCCGGGGATGATCAGCGAGCCTGAGCTCGACGGGGAGTGGACGTCCGAGCGCCCGGCCGAACCGGCCGGCGCGGTCGGGCCGCCGCCGCAGGAGGGCGGCGGGGGCGGGAAGCGGGGGGTCGGCCGGTCCTGGCTGTGGGCGCTGGGCGGGGCGGTACTGGCCTCCGCGGTGTGGGCGGGGGTCCTGGCTGCGCAGGATCGTTTCTCCAGCGCGCCGCCGCTCGCCTACCGGCACTCCGGGGACCTGTGCAAGGACGCCGAACTGAAGGCTGTTTCCGGGGTCACGGGGACCCTGGAGGACCGGGGGCCGATGCGGCATTCGCAGAGCCCGGCCCTGGACTGGTCGTTCTGCACCTTTTCCGCGGGCAGTTGGGACGAGGGCAGGACCAGCTACTACGGGCACGTGCTCGTCGAACTGCACAAGAAGTCCGACCCGGAGGTGGAGTTCGGATCCCGGCCGCCGGTCTATCCGGAGGCGGAGCCCGGGTCCATCGAGGTGCAGGAGGTCCCGGGGCTGGGGGAGCGGGCGCTGTTCTTCCGGCACGCGGTGTCGCCCCGCATCGAGGTGCTCGACGGCGGCGCGGTCTTCACGGTCGCCCTCCAGTGGGGGGCCTCGGGAATGGACTCTCCCGCCGACGCCGAACCCGACGAGGACGCCGTCGCGGCGGCCCTGATCGAGGACGCCCGGGCCCTGATGGCCCGGCTCGCGAAGTGAACGAAGGGGCCCCCGCTGCCGGGAACGGCGGCGGGGGCCCCTTGCGCGACGGACGCGCGATCACGTGGAGTGCGCTGTCACGCGATGCGCGAGGTCACTCGGTACACGAGGTCACTCGGCGGCGAGGGCCGCTTCCGCGTCGAGGGTGACGGCGACGGCCTGGATCACCGAAGCGATCTTGAACGCCTCCTGGACCGTCTCGCGGTCGACACCGGCCTTGCGCAGGACCTGCTCGTGCGAGTCCAGGCACTGGCCGCAGCCGTTGATCGCGGAGACCGCGAGCGACCACAGCTCGAAGTCGACCTTCTCGACGCCGGGGTTGCCGATGACGTTCATCCGCAGGCCCGCGCGCAGCGTCCCGTACTCCGGGTCGGAGAGCAGGTGGCGCGTGCGGTAGAAGACGTTGTTCATCGCCATGATCGCGGCGGCCGACTTGGCGGCGGTGTACGCCTCCGGGGTCAGCGCCGCCTTCGCCTCCGGCTCCAGCTCACGCAGGACGCGAGGGGAACGGGCCGCGATGGCGCAGGACAGGACGGTGCCCCACAGCTGCTGCTGCGAGAGGATGCCGTTGCTGTCGGCGTTGCCGATGACCGAACCGAGGTTCAGCTTCAGGTCCTTGGCGAAGTCCGGTATGGCCGACTTCAGGGAGTCGAGGGACATCCGTCACTCACCGGCCAGCAGCGCGCCGGCGTCGAGGGTGGTCTCGCCCTTGGTCCAGTTGCAGGGGCACAGCTCGTCGGTCTGCAGGGCGTCGAGGACCCGCAGGACCTCCTTGGGGTTACGGCCCACGGAACCGGCGGTCACCATCGTGAACTGGATCTCGTTGTTCTGGTCGACGATGAAGACGGCGCGCTGCGCGAAGCCGTCGGCGCCCTGGACGCCGCAGTCGCGCATCAGCTCGTGCTTGGAGTCGGCCAGCATCGGGAAGGGCAGGTCACGCAGGTCGGCGTGGTCCTTGCGCCAGGCGTGGTGGACGAACTCGGAGTCGCCGGAGACGCCGAGGATCTGGGCGTCGCGGTCCAGGAACTCGTCGTTCAGCTTGCCGAAGGCGGCGATCTCGGTCGGGCAGACGAAGGTGAAGTCCTTCGGCCAGAAGAACACCACGCGCCACTTGCCCTCGTAGGTCTTGTGGTCGATCTGCGCGAACTCGCTGCCCGCTTCGAGCGAGACGCAAGCGGTCAGATCGTAGGTGGGGAACTTGTCACCGACAGTGAGCACGAACTCTCCTTGCGAAATGGAAAGTGGCCCTTTTGGGGGCTTTCCGAAGGGGTTGGACGGATCTCACATGCTGACACAGCTGCATTGATTACGGAAATAGCTAGTCTTGTGTCGGGTGATCGGAGGTACCTATCAGTGGCTGTCAGTAGTAGAGGACCGAAGCAGCCGACGCTGGCGCAGCTGCGCGCCTTCGCGGCGGTGGCGGAGCACCTGCACTTCCGGGACGCCGCCGCGGCGATCGGAATGAGCCAGCCCGCGCTGTCCGGGGCCGTTTCCGCGCTGGAGGAAGCCCTCGGGGTGCGGCTGCTGGAACGCACCACCCGCAAGGTGCTGCTGTCCCCGGCGGGCGAGCGGATCGCCCTGCGGGCGCGGGGCGTGCTCGACGCGATGGGCGGGCTGCTGGAGGAGGCCGAGGCGGTACGGGCCCCCTTCACCGGGGTCCTGCGGCTCGGCGTGATCCCGACGGTGGCCCCGTACCTGCTGCCGACCGTGCTCGGGCTGTTCCGGCGCCGCTACCCCGGCATGGACCTCCAGGTGCACGAGGAGCAGACGGCCTCGCTGCTGGAGGGGCTCTCGGGCGGCCGGCTGGACCTGCTGCTGCTCGCCGTCCCGCTCGGCGTCCCCGGCGTCACCGAACTGCCCGTCTTCGACGAGGACTTCGTCCTGCTCGCCCCCCGCGGACACCCCCTCGCCGGGCGCCGGGACATCCCCCGCGAGGAGCTGCGCGGGCTCCAACTGCTGCTGCTCGACGAGGGGCACTGCCTGCGCGACCAGGCCCTGGACATCTGCCGCGAGGCCGGGCGGACCGTCGGCGCGGACGTCACCACGACCGCCGCCGGGCTGTCCACACTCGTACAACTGGTCGCCGGGGGACTGGGCGTGACGCTGCTGCCGCGCACCGCGCTGCGGCTGGAGACCGCCCGCAACGAGCACCTGTCGACGGGGTACTTCGCCGAGCCCGCCCCCTCCCGACGGATCGCCCTGGCCATCCGTACGGGCACGGCCCGGCAGGAGGAGTTCCGGGTCATCGCGGGCGCCCTGCGCGAGGCGGTGCGCCCGCTGCCGGTGTGGCCCACCGACTGAGGGCGGGGCCGATCGGGGGAACTCCCGGACGGCGGGAGCCGGGTCGGGCCGGGCGCCCGACCCGGCCGGCACGTTGAGGGCGGGGCCGTCTCCGGGCCCCGTACGCGGACCGCATCCCCGAAAGGCGCGTCATGCCCGCTTCCCCCGCCGGTACCCCGCAGACCGCGGAGCTCCCCCCACAGCCGTCCGGCCCGGATCCCCGGACGCGGGCCGGGGCGCCGGTCCCGGCCGCTCCCCGTGTCGCGTGGTGGGCCTGGGCCCTGGCCGGGTCGCTGTTCTTCGCCTACCTGCTCCTGTCGCTGCGCATCCACGAACAGTTGCTCTCGCACAGCTTCGACCTGGGGATCTTCGTACAGGTCGTGCGTTCCTACGCGGAGGGGCGGCTGCCCGTCTCCGAGGTGAAGGGGCCGGACTTCCCCGTGCTGGGCGACCACTTCTCTCCGGTGCTGGCGCTGCTGGCGCCCGCGTACTGGCTGTGGCCGTCGGCGAAGGTGCTGCTCGTGGCGCAGGCAGGGCTGATCGCCGGGAGCGTGCTGCCGCTGGCGTTCTGGGCGCGGCGCGTGCTCGGCCCGCCCGCCGCGGCGGTCATCGCCGCGTGCTACGGCCTGTCCTGGGGGATCGCCGCCGCCGTCGCCTTCGACTTCCACGAGTGGGCCTTCGCCGTCCCGCTCCTGGTGTGCTCCCTGACCGCCCTCGGCGACGGTCGGCCGCGCGCCGCCGCGTGCTGGGCGCTGCCGCTCGTCCTGGTGAAGGAGGACATGGGCTTCACGGTCGCCGCGATCGGCCTGGTCATCGCCTGGCGCGGGGCGCGGCGCCTCGGGGTCGCGACCGCCGTCGCCGGTCTGCTGGCGAGCGTCCTCGCGCTGCTGGTCGTCCTGCCCGCCTTCCATCCGGGCGGCCTCGACGGCTACCTCGCCTCGCACGGCGCGCGCAGCGCCGAGCAGGCCGGGACGGGCGGCGGCGCGGCGCAGTTCGTCCGCGCGTGGACGCTCGGGCTGATCACCCCGCAGGAGAAGGTGACGACGCTGATCCTGGTGCTCGCCCCGAGCCTGTTCCTGGCCCTGCGCTCCCCGTTCGTGCTCGTCGCCCTGCCGACGCTGCTGTGGCGCTTCGGCTCGGGCTACCCGCCGCACTGGGGCACCGGGTACCACTACTCGCTGCTGGTCATGCCGATCGTCTTCGTGGCCTTCGTCGACGCCCTGCACCGCCGGGGTACGCGGGGCCCCAGCCTGCACCGCTACCTGGCGGGGTGCGCCGCGGTGACCCTGCTGCTGCTCCCGCACTTCCCCCTGTGGCAGTCGGTCAGGCCGCTGACCTGGCGCGACGATCCCCGGGTCGAGGTGGCGCACCGGCTGATGGACCGGATCCCCGACGGGGCCACCGTCCAGGCCTCCGACGCCCTGGTCCCGCACCTCGCCGACCGCGCCGGCGTCAGCCTCCACGGCTGGCCCGACAGCCGGCCCTCCCCGCAGTGGATCATCGTGGACACCCGGGTGGCGCCGGAGCGGCGCTGGCCGCTGTCGCGGGTGCAGGAGGCCCTCGCCCTCGACGAGGCCCGTACGGGCGGCGGTTACCGGACGGAGGCCGAGCAGGACGGCTTCGTCCTGCTGCGCCGCGGCTCCTGACCGTACGGGCCCTGCCCGCGCGTCCGCCGGTTCAGCGGTCGCCGGGAGGGCGGTGCACCGTCACCGACTCCAGTACGACGGGCCGCGCGGGCGGCCCGTCCGTACTGCCGTCGGCGGTGCCGTTCGCGGCGATCCGGCGCAGCACGTCGAGGCCCCCGACGACCTTGGCGAACGGGGTCCAGGCGGGGTCCATGGGAACGGCCGGATCGGCGTACCCGAGGAAGAACCGGCTGCCGTTGCGGCCGGGCGCCGCCTTGGACAGGGCGACGGTCCCCGCCGGGTAGGCGGCGCCCGTCAGGTTCTCGTCGGGGAAGGAGTACCCGGGGCCGCCGGCGTCGCCGCCCGCCGGGTCCCCGCATTCCAGCACGAAGATGCCGCTGGTGGTGAGGCGGTGGCAGGCGCCGCCGGCGAAGTACGCCTTCCGGGCGAGGTGGGCGAAGGAGTGCGCGGCGCACGGCGCGGCGGCGGTGAGGACCTCGATGGTGACCGTGCCCCGGTTGGTGACCAGGTCGGCGGTGTAGGGGCGGGCGGCCCCGGCGAAGCCGGCGGGCGGCAGGCCCGGCCCCTTGCCGCCGCGGGTGGCGGTGTAGGCGCAGGGAGCGGGCGCGGCCGGGTCGTCCGGCGTCGCGTCGGTCAGGGTGAGCGCCGCCCACACCAGGCCGGAGCAGGCCGCGAGGGCCGCGCAGGCGCCGGCCGCGGCCCGGGCGGCCCGCCGGCCGGTGGAGGTCACACCGGGGGTCGGTCGCACGCGCGCCTCGGAATTCGCTGAGCGGGCCGGAGGGGACGCGCCGAGCGTACCCGGCCGCCCCGGCTCCGGGAGGCTTCCACACGCCGTGGGCGGGGGCGTGGGCCGGCCGGGAGCCCTCAGGACTCCGGGGTGTTGCGCGGACGGCCGCGCGGCCTGATCGGGGCGGCCCCGCCCGGCAGCCGGCCCGAGTCGGACAGGGCCCGGCGGAGCAGGAACTCGATCTGCGCGTTGGCGCTGCGCAGTTCCTCCCCCGCCCAGCGGGAGAGGGCTTCGTACACCTGGGGGTCGAGGCGCAGCAGCACCTGCTTGCGCGCCTGCTTCCCGGCCCGGGGCCGGTCGACCGGCCCCGGACCGCCCTCCTCCGGACCGGACCGGCCCTGCTCCGGGCCCTCGGGCTCGGCGCCGGGCCGGACGCCGCCTGCGGGACTCACTGGTAGAGGGTGCCCGTGTTGATGACGGGCTGGGCCGCGCGGTCACCGCAGAGCACCACCATCAGGTTCGAGACCATGGAGGCCTTCCGCTCGGGGTCCAGGTCCACGATGTCCTCCTCGGCGAGGCGGGTGAGGGCGAGTTCCACCATCCCGACCGCGCCCTCGACGATCTGCTTGCGGGCCGCCACGACGGCCCCGGCCTGCTGGCGCTGGAGCATCGCGGAGGCGATCTCCGGAGCGTACGCGAGGTGCGTGAAGCGGGACTCGATGATGTGCACGCCCGCCGCCTCGACGCGGGTCGCCAGTTCCACGGCGAGCTTCTCGGTGATCTCCTCCGCGTTGCCGCGCAGCGAGAGTCCGCCCTCGTCGTGGGAGTCGTAGGGGTACTCGATCGCGATGTGCCGGACGGCCGCCTCGGTCTGCGTCTCGACGAACTCGGTGAAGTCCTCCACCTCGAACACGGCCCGCGCGGTGTCGGCGACGCGCCACACCACGACGGCCGCCAGCTCGATCGGGTTGCCGTAGGCGTCGTTCACCTTCAGGACGGCGGTCTCGTGGTTGCGCACCCGGGTGGAGAGCTTCTCGCGGGAGGTGAGCGGGTTGACCCAGCGCAGCCCGTCCTCGCGGATCGTGCCCCGGTAGCGGCCGAAGAGCTGGACGACCCGGGCCTCGCCCGGCGCCACGGTGTTGAGCCCGCTCATGGCGACGACCGAGGCGAGGGCCACCAGGATGCCCAGGAGGATCAAGGAGGCCTGCGCGGCGACGGTCGAGGCCTGCGCGCCGACGACGATCACGGCCGCCCCCGCGATCACCCCCACGAGTCCGCCCAGCAGGGCCAGGCCCCCGCCGACACTGCGTGCCGCGAACTCCCGTACTTCGCTCGGTCGTGTGCCCACTGTCGCTGTCATGGAATACCCCCGTTTGTTGCTCGGCGTCCGATCGGGACGGGCCGAAGCGTCTATCAAAGTGATATCACTTTTTGCGGAGTCCGCAACCCTTCAGGCATCGTGAGCGTCGGTTCCATTGGAGTGGGTGCTGATTCTCACGTCCGAATTGACCGGTATTGATCAGGGATGACCAACCTTTGTCACAGCCTGCGGTGTTAGTTTTCTGAGCTGACGTCGGGGGGGTAATCGAGCGGAGCGGGAGCGATGGGCCGAGCAGAAGCGCGACGAGCGCAGCAGCGCAGCGGTGCGCGGAATACGCCGCGCGGGCGCGCCAATGGCAGCGCCGGCAGACCAACCGGCATACGCCGCTTCTTCACCTGGAAGAAGATCCTCGGCGCCTTCTTCGTGATGATCCTGCTCGGCATAGGCACGGTCGTCCTCCTCTACTTCCTCGTGGACGAGCCCACCGACCCGAACAAGACGGCGACGCTCCAGAGCAACACGTACAAGTACGCCGACGGCTCGGTCATGGCCCGCACCGGCGAGGTCAACCGCGAGAACCTCCCGATCGACAAGATCCCGGAGGACGTGCGCAACGCGTTCATCGCGATCGAGAACAAGTCCTTCTACAAGGACCGCGGCATCGACCTGATGGGCGTGGGCCGCGGCCTCTTCAACACCCTCCGGGGCAAGGGCACCGCCGGTGGCTCGACGATCACCCAGCAGTACGTCAAGAACTACTACCTGACGCAGGACCAGTCGCCCACCCGCAAGGTCCGGGAGCTGATCATCTCCCTCAAGGTCGACCAGCGGATGGAGAAGGACGACATCCTCGCCGGTTACCTCAACACCAACTTCTACGGTCGCAACGCCTACGGCATCCAGGCCGCGGCCCAGGCCTTCTACGGCGTCGACGCCGAGAAGCTGACCCTGGAACAGGGCGCCTACCTCGCCGCCGTCATCCAGGCCCCCAGCCAGTACGACTGGGCGACCGCCGGACCGAACGGCAAGAACCTCGTCATGATCCGCTTCAACGCGGTCCTCGACAACATGGTCGAGATGGGCGAGCTGGACGAGGCCAAGCGCAAGACCCTGAAGTTCCAGGAGCCGATCAAGCCGAAGCCCCGCCCGGGCATGGAGGGGCAGAAGGGCTACCTGGTCCAGGCTGCCGAGGTCGAGCTGAACAAGCAGAAGATCACCGACGCCGACATCGCGGCCGGCGGCTGGACGATCGTCCTCAACATCGACAAGAAGAAGCAGGCCGCGCTGGAGAAGGCGGTCCAGGACGAGCTGGAGTCCAAGCTCGACCGGAAGAACACCAAGGACCGCCCCGTCGACCAGAACGTCCAGGCAGGCGCCACCTCGGTCGACCCCAAGACCGGCGCGATCGTCGCGATGTACGGCGGCCAGGGCCTCACGGAGAAGTCCGCGAGCAACGCGCTGCGCACCGACTACCAGCCCGGCTCGACCTTCAAGCCGATCGTGCTGGCGTCCGCCCTGGAGAACAACGCGAGCACGCAGGACGGCAAGGAGATCTCGCCGAACGCCCTGTACGACGGCACGAGCAAGCGCAAGGTCGTCGGCAGTGACATCCCGTTCAACCCGCAGAACCAGGACGACTTCAACTACGGCGACCCGATGATGACGGTCCAGGACGCCACGAACGCCTCCGTCAACTCGGTGTACGCGCAGATGATCGTCGACACGAAGCCGAAGCACGTGAAGAAGACGGCGCTCCAGCTCGGCATGGTGGACCGCAAGGGCTGGGACGAGAACCAGCCGGCCATGTCGCTGGGCACCATGAGCGCCAACACCGTCGAGATGGCCGCCGTCTACGCCACACTCGACAACCACGGCAAGAAGGTCACCCCGACCATCATCAAGTCGGCCGAGCACAAGGACGGCGAGTTCACCCCGGTCAACCCGATCGGCGGCCAGGCCATCTCCCGCCAGACCGCCGACACCGTCACCAAGGTGCTCACCGGGGTCGTCGCCGAGGGCTCCGGCCAGGCCGTGCGCAGCGGTGCCTACCAGGCCGCGGGCAAGACCGGTACCGCCGAACTCAACGTCGCCGCCTGGTTCACGGGCTACACCCCGGAACTGGTCACCATCGTCGCGATGTTCGGTGAGGACCCCAACTCGCACAAGCAGGTCACCCTGACCGGCACCGCCGGCAAGGGCCGAGCGGGCGGTTCCAGCTTCCCCGCCGAGATCTGGAAGGCCTACACCCTCGCCGCGCTCAAGGGCGTCGACACGGCCGAGTTCAGCCTCACCGAGGCACGCATGGGCACCCCCGTCGCGCCGAGCCGCAGCGTGTCCCCGCCGGCTCCCTCCACCTCGCCCTCGACGAGCCCGACGCCGAGCATCACTCCGAGCCGGCCGTCGACCTCGCCGAACCCGTCGCAGAGCACCACCAAGCCCGATCCGACGAAGTCGACCGGCCCGACGAAGACCGTCGATCCGACCAAGACCGTCGACCCGACGAAGACCGCCGATCCGACGAAGTCGTTCATCTTCCCCCGGCCCAACCCGCCGCAGGAGGAGTAGCCGACGGTACGGTCCGCCCGTACCCGTATCCGTACGCACCACCGCCCCGCAGCGATCACGCTGCGGGGCGGTGGTGCGTACGGATACGGCGCTCCGTGTTGCGCGTGGCCCCTCAGGGCCGGTCGAACCGTGCGGCGATCCGGTCGCCGACGCCCTTGTCGACGGCCCGCCAGTACCGCAGGGCCCGCTCCAGCACCGGCGCGCTCACCCCGTCCGCCAAGTGCCCGGCGACGTTCGACACCAGCCGCTCCCGGGCCGCGTCATCCATCACCTGCCGCACCAACGTGCCCGGCTGACCGAAGTCGTCGTCCTCGCTGCGCAGGTCGTACGCCGCCCGCACCATCTCGCCCGCCGCCGCCCAACCGGCCGGCTCGCCGGAGCGGCCCGGGTCGGCCGCCGGGCCGCCGTAGGAGTTCGGCGCGTACGGGCGCGCCGTCGCCGCGGCCTCGTAGCGCATCGCACCGTCCTTCGCGTACGAGGACACCTGCGACCGGGGCCGGTTCGGCGGCAGCTGCGCGTAGTTCGCCCCGATCCGGTAGCGGTGCGCGTCGGGGTACGAGAACAGCCGGCCGAGCAGCATCTTGTCCGGCGACGGGCCGATGCCCGGCACCAGGTTCGAGGGCTCGAAGGCGGCCTGCTCGATGTGGACGAAGTAGTCCTCGGGGTTGCGGTCCAGCGTCATCCGGCCGACCTCGATCAGCGGGTAGTCCGCGTGCGGCCACACCTTCGTCAGGTCGAACGGGTTGAACCGGTAGTCCGGGGCGTCCTCGAACGGCATGACCTGCACCTTCAGCGTCCAGCCCGGCGCGTCGCCGCCCGCGATCGCGTCGAACAGGTCCCGCCGGTGGAAGTCGGGGTCCTCGCCCGCGATCCGGTCGGCGTCCTCCTGCGGCAGGAACTCGATGCCCTGATCGGTGTGGAAGTGGTACTTCACCCAGAACTTCTGGCCGCCCTCGTTGACCCACATATAGGTGTGCGAGCCGTAGCCGTTCATGTGCCGGTAGCCCCGGGGAATGCCCCGGTCGCCCATCAGCAGCGTCACCTGGTGCGCCGACTCGGGGGACAGCGTCCAGAAGTCCCACTGCATGTCGTGATCGCGCAGCCCGTTGTCCGGCCGCCGCTTCTGCGAACGGATGAAGTCCTGGAACTTGCTCGGGTCACGGACGAAGAAGACCGGGGTGTTGTTGCCGACCAGGTCGTAGTTGCCGTGCTCGGTGTAGAACTTCAGGGCGAAGCCGCGCGGGTCCCGCCAGGTGTCGGGGGAGCCCTGCTCGCCGGCCACGGTCGAGAACCGGGCCAGCACCTGGGTGCGCCGCCCCGGCTGGAAGAGGTCCGCCCGGGTGAACTGGCTGACGTCGTTCGTCACCCGGAAGTCCCCGTACGCGCCGGCGCCCTTGGCGTGGACCACCCGTTCGGGAACCCGTTCACGGTTGAACTGGGCCATCTTCTCGATCAGGTAGTGGTCCTGGAGCAGCACGGGACCGTCCGGGCCGATGGTGAGCGAGTGCTCGTCGCTCTCCACCGGGATCCCGGCGTTGTTCGTCGTGTACCGGACCTTCGGCACGTCCTGGGTCATGAGCGGCCTCCCCTGGGGGTCGGGTGGGATCACTGGCGGCCCCCCCCCGGCTCACGCCGGAACGAGGCACCCTCCCGCGCGTACCCAGTCAACGCCGGTCATTCGCTCCCGGCAACGGGAGCTCGAACCAGACCACCTTCCCGCTGCTGAGCCGGGTGGCGCCCCAGCGCCGCGCCAGCCGGTTGACCAGGAACAAGCCGCGCCCGCCCTCGTCGGTGTCCCGGGCCCGCCGCTGCCGGGGCAGCTGCGGGGAGTCGTCGCCGACCTCGCAGCGCAGCACGTCGGTGCGCAGCAGCCGCAGCGTCACGGGCCTTTCGGCGTACCGCACGGCGTTCGTGACGACCTCGCTGACGAGGAGCTCCAGGGAGTCGCTGAGCTCCTCCAGACCCCACCGGGTCAGCGCCCGGCGGGCGAACCGGCGGGCCCGGCCCGGAGCGGTCTCCTCCGGGTCCAGGAACCAGTACGCGACGTCGCTCGGCGCGATCCCGTCGAAACGGGCCGCCAGCAGGGCGATGTCGTCGTCCCGGTCGCCCGGACCGAGCATGTCCAGGACGTCGTCGCAGAGCGCCTCCAGCGGCGGCGGGTGGTCCAGCCCGGTCAGCTGGGCCGTGGTCGCCAGCCGTTCGCGCAGCTGCTCGATGCCGGTCCACACGTCCCGCAGCCGGGACTCCACCAGCCCGTCCGTGTACAGCAGCAGGGTGGCGCCGGCCGGGGCGTCCAGCTCCACGGCCTCGAAGTCGACGCCGCCTACGCCGATCGGGGCACCGGGCGGCACCCGCAGCACCTCGGCGCGGCCGCCCAGGTGCAGCAGCACCGGCGGCGGGTGGCCGGCGTTGGCGATGGTGATCCGGTGCGAGACCGGGTCGTAGACCGCGTAGAGGCAGGTGGCCATCCGGTCGGAGCCCAGCCGCTGGGCCTGCTCGTCCAGGTGGTGCAGGACCTCCGCGGGCGGCAGGTCCAGCTGCGCCAGGGTCTGCGCCGTGGTGCGGAGCTGGCCCATGATCGCGGCGGAGGTCATGGAGTGGCCCATCACGTCGCCGACGACCAGCGCGACCCGGCTGCCGGGCAGCGGTATGGCGTCGTACCAGTCCCCGCCGACCCGGGCCGTCTCGGCGGCCGGCAGGTAGCGGGAGGCGAGCCGGACCCCGGTGGGCTGGGGCAGGCTGTCGGGCAGCATCGTGCGCTGGAGCTCGTCGGCGATGTACGCCTCGCGGCCGTACAACACCGCCTTGTCGATGCCGAGCGCGGTGTGGGTGGCCAGCTGCGCGGCGACCAGCAGGTCGTTCTGCTCGAAGGCGTCCCGGTCCGGGGTGCGCAGGAACACCGCCGCGCCGATCACGCGCCGGCGGCCCCGCAGCGGGGCCAGGATGGCCCGCTGGCCGCGCGGCACGGGATGCTCGGATCCCAGCAGCTCCGGCAGTGCGTCCTTGGCCCCGGCGGCCGATCCGAAGACCGGCCGTACGCCGCGCAGCACCTCGGCGAGGGCCCCGCCCGGGCGGATCTCGCACAGCTCGGCGGCCGGCAGGTCACCCTGCGGGCCGACGAGCGGGAGCTGGCTGAAGTCGAGCTCCCCGGCGGCGCCGGTGGCCCCGGCGACCCCCGTGACCCCGGCGGGTTCGCCCGTACCGCCGTCGGTGAGGTCGTCGATCGGCCGGAGCCGGTCGGTGCGCCGCAGCCGCAGGACGACCGGGCCGACGGGCCGCTCGTCGCCGACGGGCAGCGGATCGCGCAGGTACACGAGGATCGCGTCGGAGAAGGTCGGCACCGTCGCCCGGCACAGGCCGAGCACGATCTCGTCCAGGTCGATGCCGCGGGCGATGCGCCGGGTCGCGGCGCCGACGAACCGCAGCCGGTCGCCCTCGCGGCGCGCCGCCGTCACCTCCCCGGTCCCGGAGCCCGGTATCGCCGCCCCGCCACCGGCGCCCGGAAGCGGCTCGGGAGCCGAGGGCAGCAAGGGGGCCGTTCCGAGGGGAGTGCGGGGGCCCGGCGGTCCGGCGTGCCCCGGCGTCGCGGGGCCCGGTCCGGCGTCCGCCGCGTCACGCCGGCCGGCGTTGCGGGCGGCCTCGTCGTCGCGGGTGCGGGCGCCGCCGGGACCGGTGTCCGCCGCGCCGTGCCCCGGGGCACGGGCGGCCTCCGCGGGCTGTCCGGAGCCCGGACCCGGGGCGCCGGCGCCGCGCGGACGCGGTACCTCGGCGGCGCCGCCCTGGCCGGATACCGGAACCTGCGCATGCGTGCGTACGGCCTCGGCGGCCGCGATCGGGGCCTTGCCGTGGCCTGCCTCGTCCGACCCTCCGCCGGAGGCACCGGCGGGCTGCGGGCCCTCCTGGGAGGTGGGGTACTCCGTCACGCGTGGAATTCCGTCCGTTTGCGCTGGATGTGCGCTGCACTCAACTCGGTCAGTCGCGGTATACCCGCTCAGCGGCGGGGACACCTCCGCCCCCTGGTTCCGCGTCCCGCTCGTTACCTCTCGTTCAGCGTTGACCCCCGGTCAAGTACCGGTCGCCGCAGGTCATTTGTGATCCCGGGACCCGACTTTCGCCCCGCGCACGACCGGCGGAGGACGATCCTACGTTTCAACCCCGGGGGCGCATCAAGGGTCTCATGAGGTCATATGCGCCGGGGTGCGGTCCCAATCCTCGGGGAGAGGCGGAACGTTCCAGGTCGGATCGGGCCGCCAGTCGGGCCAGCCACCGGAGAACGGAGCCCCCCACGCGCCGATCACCTCGACCGCCGCGCGGCCCGCCTCCCGCACCCGTCGCGCCCGGTGCGGGTCCATCAGGCCGGTCCGCTGGGCCTGCGCGAACTCGTCCTCGTCCAGCCACTCCCAGCTGCGGTCCGGGTAGACGGCGATGTCGAGGAAGTGGTCCTCGGAATCCACCCCGCCGGCCCACCGGGCGCGGGGCTCCTCCAGGTTCACGTACCAGTTCTTGAACCGCCAGCCCCGGTCCCAGAACAGCCAGACCGACCACGGGTCCCCGGGCCGGGCCAGCTTCAGCACGCCGCTGCCGAACCAGTGCGACCGTACGGTGGTGCGCGGCGCGGTGTAGCGGGTGGCGAGCGGCTCCTGGTGCACGGGCGTGCCGTCGGCGAGGACCGGCTTGACGCATTCGGTGCCCGGCGCCATCCACACCGCCAGCAGTTCGTCGGTGTCCTGCACGACGGTGACCGGGCGGCAGATGTGGACCGGGCCCCGCAGCCCGGGGGCGTGGTCGCGGTAGCGCCAGAGGATCTGCTCCCCGGGCGTCCAGTGCGTGTCCCGCGCCCCGTCGCGCGCTTCGCGCCGCGCCGGGCCGTCCCCGGGCCGGAAGGTACCTGTCATGCGCAGATCTTAGGGCTGGCGCCCCTACGGTGGCTGCGGCGCAGGTCACCGAGGTGCCCGGGGACGGTAAACGACCGGATTCGGCCCCTGTCCGGTAACAGCTCGGGGCCGGGTCAGGGGCGGGTCATCCGCAGGACGTCCAATGCCTCGTCGAGTTGTTCGAGGGTGAGGTCTCCGCGTTCCACGTAGCCGGACTCCAGTACGACCTCCCTGATCGTCCTGCGTTCCGCGAGCGCCTTCTTGACGACCTTGGCGGCTTCCTCGTACCCGATCCAGCGGTTCAGCGGGGTCACCACGGAGGGCGAGGACTCGGCGTACTCCCTGGCACGCTCGGCGTTCGCGGTGATCCCGTCCACGGTGCGGTCGGCCAGGAGCCGGGTTCCGTTGCTGAGCAGGCGAATCGATTCGAGCAGGTTCCGGGCCATCACCGGGAGCATCACGTTGAGCTCGAAATTGCCGGCGGCACCTGCCACGGCGACCGTCGCGTCGTTCCCCATCACCTGGGCGGCGATCATCAGGACGGCCTCCGGGACGACCGGATTGACCTTTCCGGGCATGATCGAGGACCCCGGTTGCAGATCCGGGAGATTGATTTCAGCCAATCCTGTGCGCGGTCCGGAGGCCATCCAGCGCAGGTCGTTCGAAATCTTGGTGAGTGATACGGCGATGGTCCGCAGCATTCCGGAGGTTTCCACGAGGGCGTCGCGCGCGCCCTGCGCCTCGAAGTGGTTGCGGGCCTCGGTCAGCGGCAGCCGGGTGGCCCGGGCGACCTCGGCGATCACGGCGGAGGAGAACCCGGGCGGGGTGTTGATGCCGGTCCCGACGGCCGTCCCGCCCAGCGGGAGTTCGGCCAGCCGGGGGACGACCGCCCGCAGCCGCTCGACCCCGTAGCGGACCTGGCTCGCGTACCCGCCGAACTCCTGCCCCAGGGTGACCGGGGTGGCGTCCATCAGGTGCGTGCGGCCGGCCTTGACCACCTCGGCGAACTCGGTCTCCTTGCGCTCCAGCGAGGCCGCCAGGTGCTCCAGCGCCGGCATCAGCTCGCCGGTGACGGCGGCGGTGGCGGCGATGTGGATGGAGGAGGGGAACACGTCGTTGGAGCTCTGCGAGGCGTTGACGTGGTCGTTGGGGTGCACCTCGCGCCCCAGCCGCTCGGTGGCGAGGGTGGCGATCACCTCGTTGGCGTTCATGTTGGACGAGGTGCCGGAACCCGTCTGGAACACGTCGAGGGGGAAGTGCTCGTCCCAACGGCCGTCCACGACCTCCTCGGCGGCCGACCGGACGGCCTCCGCGAGGTCCGCGTCCAGCACGCCCAGGCGGGCGTTCACCACGGCGGCGGCTGCCTTGACCCGAGCGAGGGCCGCGATGTGGGCGCGCTCCAGCCGCTGGCCCGACAGGGGGAAGTTCTCCACCGCGCGCTGGGTCTGCGCGCGCCACTTGGCGTTCAGGGGCACCTGTACGTCACCCATCGAGTCGTGCTCGGTCCGGAACGCTTCGGGCTGCTGATCTTCAGTCATGTGCGTGACCTCCTGAAAAAGTTGAGCAATTGTCTTGTTCGAAGTGTTCCCAACTCCCCTACCCACCAGTAAATACCGTGGGTAACACCGATTTCGGGGAGGCGTTCATGGCACGTGCGCGTACGAAATCCAGGTTCAGATCTACCTTCGCCTCGGTCGCGGCGATCGCGGCCGCCCTCGGGGGCGTCACCGCCATCACCCCCATGGCCCAGGCCGCCCCGGCGGCCCCGGGCATCGCCGCGGGTGCGGTCGCGGGTGCGGTCACCCCGCTGCCGCCCGAGCTGGAGGCCGTCCGGGCCGCCGAGGCCACCCGGATCTACGGGGACCCGGCGATCCGCCCGCCCGCCCAGCGCAGGACCGGGCTCATCTCGCTCGGCGACAGCGAGATCTCCGGCGAGGGCGTCGGCAGCTACGACCCCGCCACGAACACGCCGAACAACCAGTGCCACCGCTCGCCCGACGCGGCCATCCACCGCACGGGCATCCAGGCCGACCTGACCTTCAACGTAGCCTGCTCCGGCGGCTACACCGGCAACATCAGGATCGGCGGCAGCAAGCAGTACGCCGACGAACTCGTCCAGAGCGACAGCCTGGCGATCAAGGCGCGCAACACGAAGATCAAAATGGTGCTGCTGGTCGCCGGGGCCAACGACGACCTCCAGTTCGGCCCCGTCATGACCGACTGCGTGACCCGATGGGTACTCGTCCAGGGTACCTGTGAACCCAAGTACGCCCCCGGCTGGCAGGCCCGCGTCGACGGCCTCAAGCCCAAGGTCCGCTCGACCGTCGCGGACCTGAGGACCGTCATGCGCGACGCCGGCTACGCCGACTCCGAGTACAAGCTCGTCGTCATGGGCTACCCCAGCCCCATCGGCCCCGACTTCGGCGACAACCCGAACTTCCCCGGCAAGCTCCCCGGCGGCTGCGCCGGCTACGACTCCGACGCCCGCTGGGGCCGCGACCACGCCGTCCCCACCTTCGAGGAGGGCATGCGCGCCGCCGCCCGCGATTCGGGCGCCCTCTACCTGGACAACTCGCGCCTCTTCCACGGCCACGAGGTCTGCATGGAGGACGCCTGGGCCCGCGGCCTCTACCTGGACCTCGGCGACCACTTCCCGTGGGACGAGAACACCGCCCGGCAGTCCTTCCACCCCAACTCCCGCGGCCACGGCGCCTTCGCGGCCTGCCTCACCCAGTTCTACGCCTCCGGCCTGCGCGAGGCCTCCTGCGCCGACCCGGCGAGCACCGGCACCCCCGTCCTACAGGCCGGCGCCTGGGACGACCTGTACGCACCACTGACCAACGCGGCGACCGGCAACTGCCTCGACGCCTCCGGCGGATCCAGCGCCAACAACACCAAGGTCGTCGGCTGGGACTGCCACGGCGGCCGCAACCAGGGCTGGTGGTACGACTCCACCCGCAAGTCCCTGCGCGTCGAACTCACCCACGACCGCTGCCTCGACGTCCCCGGCGCCGGCTACGGCAACGGCACCGGCCTCATCCTCTGGAACTGCCACGGCGGCGCCAACCAGCAGTTCGTCCGTGACGGCGCGACCCTGCGCCCCGCCGCCGCGACGGGCATGTGCCTGACGGTCCCGGCCGCGCACGAGCAACTGCGCCTGCAACCCTGCAACGGCTCCGCGAACCAGCGCTTCGCGTAACCGAGCCGCCTGCCCGTCCCCGGGCACGCCCCCCACGCCCGGCCGGCGCACCCCGGCCGGGTGTACCGGGCTCGGGCCGCCGCCTCACAGGTCGCGCAGCAGCTTCCGTACGTCCCGCGGCCGGTTGGTGATGATCGTCTCCACGCCGAGCCGCACGCACAACTCCACGTCCGCGGGCTCGTCCACGGTCCACACCCGCACCGCCAGCCCCTTCGCCCTCAGCCGCCCCACCAGCCCCGGATCCCGGCGCACCAGCTCGATGCCCGGGCCCGCGTGCGTCGCGTACGGCGGCCTCGGGGGCCGCAGTCGGCGCTCCATCAGGTACACGGCGGGCAGTCCGGGGGCCAAGCGGTGCATCCGCGTCAGGGCGCCGCGGGAGAAGCTCATCACCTCGACGCGGCCGTCCGAGCCGTCCGCGAGGCCGTGCGCCCGCAGGACCCGTACGAGCTCGACCTCCAGCCGGCCGCCGGCCCGCGCGGGGTGCTTGGTCTCCACGGCCAGCCCGACGCGCCGGGGCGCGGCGAGCACCTCCCGCAGCAGGTCCTCGAAGAGCAGCACCCGGGCTCCCCGGTGCTCCGGGCCCTTCCAGCCGCCGAAGTCGAGGGCGGCGAGCTCCTCGTACGTCATCTGCGACACCACCCCGCGCCCGTCCGAGGTCCGCTCCACCCGTCGGTCGTGCACGCACACGAGCCGCCCGTCGGCGCTGAGCCGCACGTCGCACTCCAGGGCGTCGGCCCCGTCGGCGACGGCCTGCCGGTAGGCGGCGACGGTGTGCTCGGGGTGCTCGTGCGAGGCCCCCCGATGGGCGACGACCCGCACGGCACCGGCAGTGGGAAGGAACGACCGCGTCATGCCGCCGACGTTATCCCGGTGCGCGGGCCGGCCCCGGACGGCATGCTCCACCCGTGGCTGAACACTTCGTGACGATTTCCCGCGAACGGATCGCCGCGGACGATCGCCCCGGCCGATCGTGACGAACGCCGGTCAGCCCTTCGGCTGGACGGGCAGGGGAGGCAGGGTGGCCGGGGTGAGCTTGAAGCCGCCCTTGGTGACCTCGGCGAAGGGGGCCAGGGCCATGCAGGTGCCCACCGTCGGCTGGACGACCGTTCCGTCGGGCCGTACGTCCAGATTGGCGACGCCCCAGGAGAAGCCGAGGCGGTCCGGCTCGCCGCGTCCGCCGTCCTCGATGCTGATGCCGATCCGCTTGCCCACCTCGTCGGTGTTCCCGGCCGTGATCACCGCGCTGAGCGTGGCCGTCCGCCGGCCCGTCACCAGGCAGTCCACCTCGGCCTCGCCCCAGCGGGTGACGTCCTGACCGGGGACGCGGTGCGAGAAGGACACCTTGCCGCGGGCGTCCGTCGGCAGGCCGTTCTTGATCCGGGGGTCGTTCAGCGGCCTGCTGAACGGGGCCGCCTCGGCGTCGACCGTGAAGCGGATGTCGTGGTCGGCGGCGTACACGTACAGGATCGAGGCCGCCCCGTGCACGGCGCCGGGCCGGATCTTCGGCGCGGCGGCGGCGGAACCGGGAACGGCCGCGGCGACGGAGGTGAGCACGGCGACGGTGGTGAGGGCGAGGGCGAGGGCGCCGGTGCGGGTGCGGGTGCGGTTCATCATCGTGAAATCCCTTGTCGTCGAAGCTTCTTGCTCGTGGTCAAAGCCTCGCCGCCCGCCCGCCCCGACTCCATCTGCCGATCGGCGGACATGCCGGAGGGGCCCTCCGCCGATCGGCAGAGGGCCCCTCCGGCGTACGCGTGCTACAGGCCCGGGCCGCGGACCGGGATGTGGGTGAACGTCGGTTCGGGGGCCGGGTTCTGGAAGAAGTCGTTGCCCTTGTCATCGACGACGATGAACGCCGGGAAGTCCTCGACCTCGATCTTCCACACCGCCTCCATGCCGAGCTCCTCGTACTCCAGGACCTCGACCTTCTTGATGCAGTCCTGCGCCAGCCGCGCCGCCGGGCCGCCGATGGATCCGAGGTAGAAGCCGCCGTGCGTGCCGCAGGCGTTCGTCACCTGCTGCGAGCGGTTGCCCTTGGCCAGCATGACCTTCGAGCCGCCCGCCGCCTGGAACTGCTCGACGTACGAGTCCATGCGGCCGGCCGTCGTCGGGCCGAAGGAGCCGGAGGCGTAGCCCTCAGGGGTCTTCGCCGGGCCGGCGTAGTACACCGGGTGGTCCTTCAGGTATTGCGGCATCTCCGCACCCGAGTCCAGCAGCTCCTTGATCTTGGCGTGCGCGATGTCGCGCGCCACGACCAGCGGTCCGGTCAGGCTCAGCCGGGTCTTGACCGGGTGCTTGGTCAGGGTCGCCAGGATGTCGTCCATCGGCTGGTTCAGGTCGATGGAGACGACGTCGGCGGCCTCGCTCAGGTGCTCGTCGGTGGTCTCCGGCAGGAAGCGCGCCGGATCCGTCTCCAGCTGCTCCAGGAAGACGCCCTCGGCGGTGATCTTGGCGGTGGCCTGGCGGTCGGCCGAGCAGGACACGGCGATGGCGACGGGCAGCGAGGCGCCGTGGCGCGGCAGGCGCACCACGCGCACGTCGTGGCAGAAGTACTTGCCGCCGAACTGGGCGCCGATGCCGATCTTCTGGGTCAGCTCGAAGACCTGCTGCTCCAGGGCCTCGTCGCGGAAGCCGTGGCCGAGCGGCGAGCCCTCGCGGGGCAGCTCGTCCAGGTAGTGCGCCGAGGCGTACTTGGCGGTCTTCAGGGCGTGCTCGGCGGAGGTGCCGCCGACGACGATCGCCAGGTGGTAGGGCGGGCAGGCCGCCGTACCGAGCGAGCGGATCTTCTCCTCCAGGAACTTCATCATGGAGGCCTCGTTGAGGACCGCCTTCGTCTCCTGGTAGAGGAAGGACTTGTTGGCCGAGCCGCCGCCCTTGGCCATGAAGAGGAACTTGTACGCGCCGCCGTCGGTCGCGTACAGCTCGATCTGCGCGGGCAGGTTCGAGCCGGTGTTCTTCTCCTCCCACATGGTGATCGGGGCCATCTGCGAGTAGCGCAGGTTCAGGCGGGTGTACGCGTCGAAGATGCCGCGGGAGAGCGCCGCCTCGTCGCCGCCCTCGGTGAGCACGTTCTGGCCGCGCTTGCCCATGACGATCGCGGTGCCCGTGTCCTGGCACATCGGCAGCACGCCGGCCGCGGCGATGTTCGCGTTCTTCAGCAGGTCCAGCGCGACGAACTTGTCGTTCGCGCTGGCCTCCGGGTCGTCGATGATGCGACGCAGCTGCGCGAGGTGCGCGGGGCGCAGGAAGTGCTGGATGTCGTGGATCGCCTCTTCGGCGAGCTTGCGCAGCGCCTCCGGCTCGACCTTGAGGAACGTACGGCCGTCCGCCTCGAAGGTGGACACGCCCTCGGCGGTCACCAACCGGTACGGGGTGGTGTCCTCGCCCAGGGGCAGCAGGTCGGTGTACGCGAACTCCGGCATGGGGGGCATTCCTTCAATCGGCAGACGGCGCTGGCGACCAATTTGGCAGCGCGGTGTCCAGCGTAGGACCTCCCGGCGGCGCCATGTCTGTGAGGTAAGGCTCACTCAGTAGTATCGCGATCTATCGTGTCTCGCTATGCTGGCGTCGTGGACCTGGAAAAGCACCCCGCCGCCCCCGCTGCCGCCGCCCCCTCCGAGCTGCGCGCCTCCGATGCCGACCGGGACCGGATCGCGCAGATCCTCTCCGATGCCCTCGCCGAGGGCCGGCTGACCGCGGAGGAGCACTCCGACCGCCTGGACTCCCTCTACGCCTTCAAGACGGTCGGCGAGCTGGACGTGCTCGTACGGGACCTCCCGGCCGTCCCCGGCGGGTCCGCGGAGGCCGCCCCGGTGACGGCCCCCGGCTCGGGCTGGACCGAGACCGTCGTCGCCGTCTGCAGCGCCTCCGCGCGCAAGGGGCGTTGGCGCCCGGGTGCCCGTACCCGAGCCGTTTCGGTCATGGGCGACATCAACATCGACCTGACCGAGGCCGTCTTCGAGCAGCAGATCACCGAGATCAACGTGACGTCGGTGCTCGGCAACGTCGAGATCATCGTCCCGGAGAACGTCACCCTGCGCGGCTACGGCAGCGGGGTCCTCGGCAACTTCGAGGTCAGCGGTCAGGCCCGCGGCGCCACCGATCCGCAGGCGCCGGTCGTGATCGTCCGCGGCTTCTCACTGCTCGGCAACATCGAGGCCCGTCCCAAGCCCGGGGCCCGACTGGTCGACCTCGCCCTCAAGCTCCGCAAGCGCGCGGAGGGCTGAGCGGCGCCCGCGCGCGGCGCCGGGCCGGGGGTGGCACGAGGGTTTCGGGCCTGCGTCGTATTTCGGTCGAACCTCCCGCGCCCGACGGCCCGCCGGGCATAGCGGCACGCCCAGCGGGTAGGGACTGGTGCATCGTCTCTCGCTCGCGTATACGTCGTCAGGAGTAGACCGTGCCGCATCCGCCGCATCAGTCCCTGCAGGCAGCCGTCGTCCAGAGCCTCCCGACGCGGACGGCCGCCGTGCCGAAGCCGCGGGTGCCGGCCAGGGAAGAGGACGGCCCCTGGCACGCGGAGGCGGTGTGTCGCAGGGACGAGGCGGGACTCTTCTTCGCCCCCTCCAAGGAACCCACCGCGGCCCGGCTCGCCCGCGAAGAGGCCGCCAAGCGGGTCTGCGCGCGCTGCCCCGTCATGGTCGCCTGCCGGGAGCACGCCCTGCTCCAGCCCGAGCCCTACGGCGTCTGGGGCGGCCTCACCGCCGCCGAGCGGCGGGTCGTACTGGGCCGGCGCCGGCGGCGCGCCACCGAACTGCTGCCCGGCGCCGCCGGGCCCGGGCCCATCGCCGCGGCGGGCTGAGCCCGATCCGCCGCGCCCCGGCCCCGGCCGGGCGCGCGGTACGACGTACGGACGCGAGAGGGGCGGGCCCGCCGCACGCGGGACCGCCCCTCACCGTCGTACCGCCCTCGGGTCGGCCGCTCCTACTTGGCGCGGTCGAAGTCGATCCCGCTGTACGCGCGCAGCTTCGACAGTCGGTGGGTGGAGTCGATCTGCCGGATCGTGCCCGACTTCGAGCGCATGACCAGCGAGGACGTGGTCGCGGTCTCCGAGCGGTAGTGGACGCCGCGCAGCAGCTCGCCGTCCGTGATGCCGGTGGCGACGAAGAAGACGTTCTCGCCGGACACCAGATCGGTCGTGGTCAGGACGCGGTCCAGGTCGTGGCCCGCGTCGATCGCCCGCCCGCGCTCGGCGTCGTCCTTCGGCCACAACTTGCCCTGGATGGTGCCGCCGAGGCACTTGATGGCGCAGGCCGAGATGATGCCCTCGGGGGTGCCGCCGATGCCGAGGAGCAGGTCCACGCCGGTGCCCTCGCGCACCGCCATGACCGAGCCCGCGACGTCGCCGTCCGAGATGAACTTGATGCGGGCGCCGGTCTCGCGGATCTCCTTGACGATGCCCTCGTGGCGGGGGCGGTCCAGGATGACGACGGTGACGTCCTCGACGGCGATGCTCTTCGCCTTGGCGACGCGGCGGATGTTCACCGCGACGGGGGCGTTGATGTCGACGAAGTCGGCGGCCTCGGGGCCGGTGACGAGCTTGTCCATGTAGAAGACCGCGGACGGGTCGAACATGGTGCCGCGGTCGGCGGCCGCCAGTACGGCGATGGCGTTGGGCATGCCCTTGGCGTTGAGCGTGGTCCCGTCGATCGGGTCCACGGCGATGTCGACCTCGGCGCCGGTGCCGTCGCCGACCCGCTCGCCGTTGAAGAGCATGGGGGCTTCGTCCTTCTCCCCCTCGCCGATGACGACGACGCCGTTCATCGAGACGGTGGAGATCAGGGTGCGCATCGCGTTGACAGCGGCGCCGTCGGCGCCGATCTTGTCGCCGCGGCCGACCCACCGGCCGGCGGCCAGGGCTGCGGCCTCGGTGACCCGGACGAGTTCCAGGGCGAGGTTGCGGTCGGGGGAGTCGGGATGGACTTCGAGCTGGGGCGGCAGGTTGTGCTCGGTCATCGGAGCGCACCTTTCTGTACGACGACGGCCGGGATGTGAGGGTGCTGGAACTCTATCGGTACGTCGACATATTGAGCAGAGCGGGTCACGTATGAGCGGAATATCGGTCAAGGGGTTGGCGTGAGCGGACGTCTTGCGCTCGGAGGGCCCGTTTCCCGTGCGAGCCCGACACGGCCACCCCGGCGGTGATCGCCCCCGTGCGATGCGGGACGATGGTGCCGTGGCAGGTATGAAGGGCAAGCAGACGATCTGGGACATGTTCCGGTCGCTGGCGGTGATCGGTCTGGTCGTGGCGGGGATCTACATCTTCGTCCCCCACGACGACGACGCCGATCCGACGCGCACGGTCGACTACCGGGTGGAGACCCTCACGGCCCGGCGCGCGGCGCCGTACCCGGTGGCGGCGCCCGTGGGGCTTCCGCAGGAGTGGCGGGCGACCTCGGTGACGTACGAGCGCAAGAACGCGAACGCCTGGCACCTGGGCTTCCTCGCCTCGGGCAAGGAGTACGTGGCGGTGGAGCAGTCCACCGACGTCTCGCCGAAGTACCTGTCGAAGGTCACCCAGGGCGCGCGCGCCGCCGGTGGGACCGAGCAGATCGGTGACCGGGCGTGGGAGCGCTGGGAGGGCGAGAAGTACGACGCCCTCGTACGGCAGGAGCAGGGCTACGTCACCGTCGTGACCGGGACGGCCCCCTTCGAACAGCTGGCGCGGATGGCGGGTTCGCTGGAGTTCAAGCAGGGCCCCGACGCGCGCTAGTCCCCGGTTCGCGGGGGACCGCGTACGCGTACGACGAAGAGGCCGCCCGCCCCGGGATTCCCGGGGCGGGCGGCCTCTTCGTCGTGCTCCGCGGCGTCTGCCGGACGGGGCTCAGACGGTGGTGATGACCTGCTCGAAGGCCAGGCGCGGGCTGCGCGGGAACCAGGCGTCCTCGCCCGGCTTGCCGATGTTGATGACCATCAGCGGGGTGTGGTCGGCGTCCAGGAACTCCTTCTGGACGCCGGCGAAGTCCAGGCCGGTCATCGGGCCGGCGGCCAGGCCGGCGGCGCGGACGCCGACTATGAAGTAGGCGGCCTGCAGCGCGGCGTTGACCAGCGCGGACTGCTCGCGGACCGGGCGCTCGGAGAAGAAGGCGTCCTTGGCCTGCGGGAAGTGCGGCAGCAGCTGGGGGAGCTCCTCGTGGAACTCGTTGTCCGCGGACAGGATCGCGACCAGCGGGGCGGCGGCGGTCTTGGCCTGGTTGCCCTCGGCCATGTGCTTCACGAGGCGCTCGCGGGCCTCGGGGGAGCGGACCAGGGTGATGCGCAGCGGGGTCTGGTTGAACGCGGTGGGGCCGAACTTCACCAGGTCGTAGATCGCCTGGACCTGCTCATCGGTCACCGGCTCGTCGGAGAAGGTGTTGGCGGTGCGGGCCTCGCGGAACAGCAGGTCCTGAGCGGCGGCGTCGAGAACGAGAGACATCGGAAAGCCTTCTTCTTTAACGGGGGTGAAGCGCGGTGTCTCCGACTCTAGGACGAAAGTAGGTGAATTTTCAACTAAATCAGCGCGGGGTGATCGGGATCACTCCCGGCGACCCGGACCGCCCGCGTCGCCCCCGTCCGCCTCCGCGTCCCGTGCCGCCAGCGCCGAATCCAGCCGGGCGCGAGCCCCCTCCAGCCAGTGCCGGCAGACCTTCGCCAGCTCCTCGCCGCGCTCCCAGAGCGCCAGCGACTCCTCCAGTGAGGTGCCACCGGCCTCCAGCTTGCGGACGACGTCGACGAGCTCGTCGCGGGCCTGCTCGTAGCCCAGCGCCGTTTCGGTGTCAGTCATTCCCGTTCCCATCGTATGTGTGTGGTACATCGAATTTGTTGCGGCAGTGTGTCGTCTTCAGCGGGCGCCGTCGGGGTCCCGGGCCGCGGTGTCCCGGGCGCCTTCCCCGGTCTCCGCGGCCTCCCCGGCCTCCCCCTGCGGTACCTCCACGACCGACACCGAGAACGCGCCCGCCGCCACCCGCGCCCGCAGCACGTCGCCCACGGCGACGTCGCCGGGGGCGCCCACCACGTGTCCGTCCGCCCGCTGGAGGACCGCGTACCCGCGCTCCAGCGTCGCCGCCGGGGACAGCGCCACCACCCGGGCCAGGGTGTGCGCCAGCTCCGAGTCGGCCCGGTCCAGCAGGTGCCCGAGCGTGCGCCGGCCGCGCGCCAGCAGGGCCTCCACCTCGTCCTCCCGGGTCTCCACCATCCGCTGCGGATGGACGAAGACCGGCCGGGCCAGGGCGTGCGCGAGCCCCCGTTCCTCCCGGTCGAGCAGCCCGCGCACCGCGCGCAGCCCCCGGCCCTGGAGCTGACGTACCCGCTCCAGCTCCTCCCCGACATCCGGAACCACCTTCTTCGCCGCGTCCGTGGGCGTCGAGGCCCGCAGGTCCGCGACGAGGTCCAGCAGCGGGGAGTCCGGCTCGTGCCCGATCGCCGAGACGACCGGCGTACGGGCCGCCGCGACCGCCCGTACGACCTCCTCGTCCGAGAACGGCAGCAGGTCCTCCACGCTGCCGCCGCCGCGCGCCACGATGATCACGTCCACGTCCGGCCGGGCGTCCAGCTCCTTGACCGCCTGGACCACCTGCGGCACCGCGTGCACCCCCTGGACGGCCACGTTGCGGACCTCGAAGCGCACCGCCGGCCAGCGCCGCCGGGCGTTCTCCAGTACGTCCCGCTCGGCCGCCGACGCCCGCCCCACCACCAGCCCGATCAGCTGCGGCAGGAACGGCAGCGGCTTCTTGCGGTCCAGGGCGAACAGCCCCTCCGAGGCCAGCGACCGCTTGAGCCGCTCCAGCCGGGCCAGCAGCTCCCCGATGCCGACGGGCCGGATCTCCGTCGCCCGCAGGGACAACTGCCCGCGCGGGGCGTACCACTCCGGCTTCGCCAGTACGACGACCCGGGCGCCCTCCGTCACCGCGTCCGCGACCTCCTCGAAGACCTGCCGGAAGCAGGTCACGCCCACGGAGATGTCGTGCGACGGATCGCGCAGCGTCAGGAAGACCACCCCCGCGCCCGGCCGCCGGGACAGCTGCGTGATCTGCCCCTCCACCCACACCTGACCCAGCCGGTCGATCCAGCCCCCGATGAGCCGGGACACCTGACCGACCGGCAGCGGCGCATCAGCCGACGTATTCAGACCCATGCAGGCAGGCTAGCCGCCGGGGCCGACACCGGTACCGGGCCCGTCGGAGCGTTCGGGAGCGCGTCGGCCCCGCTGGACCACCAGCACCCCCAGGCCCACCGCCAGCCACACCGCCCCCACCACCTGCGCCTCCCAGGACGCCTCGACGATCACGGCGACGGTCACCAGCGCACCCAGCACCGGCACCACCAGGTGCTTCCACCAGTTCGGCGGACCCCCCGCACGCCGCACCACGAACCAGCCCACGACCGAGGCGTGCAGCAGCGTGAACGCCACCAGCGCGCCCACGTCCACCACCGACACCAGGTGGTCGAGGCCGTCGTCGCGGCGAGCCGCCCACACCGCCGCCACCAGCGTCACCGTCGCCGCCACCAGCAGGGCCGCCCGCGGGGTGCCGTCCGACGTACGGGCCAGGACCCGCGGCAGCCGGCCCTCCCGGGCCATCGCGAACAGCAGCCGGCCCGCCGCCGCCTGCCCGGCCAACGCGGCGAACGCCGCCCCGATCGCCTTGCTCACCGCCACCAGGTCGTGCAGCCACGACCCCGACGCGGACTCGACCGTGTCGTAGAAGGCGGGCCCCTGGAGCGCCGGATCCGCGGCCAGCTCCGCCGAGGACACCGGGGTCAGCAGCGCCGCCAGATAGGTCTGCGCGATGAACAGCACCCCGGTCACCGCCAGGCAGAACAGCACCGCGCGCGCCACCCGCGCCGAACCGCCCGTCACCTCCTCGGCGAACGAGGCGATGGCGTCGAAGCCCAGGTACGACAGGACCGCGACCGACACCGCGCCCAGCACCGCGGCCGTCGAGAAGCCGAGCGAACCGTCCCCGGTCAGCGGCGACAGCCAGCCGCGCCGCGCCCCGCCGTCCGCCAGCGCCACCACCGCGGCGACCAGGAAGACCAGCAGGACCACGATCTCCATGGCCAGCACGGCGAACCCCACCCGCGCGGCCGCCCGTACGCCCCACAGGTTCAGCAGGGTCGTGATCACGACGGCGAGGGCCGTCCACACCCACCGGGACACCTCCGGGACCAGCGCGTTCATCGCGATCCCGGAGAACAGGTACGCCACCGCCGGGATCAGCAGGTAGTCCAGCATCGCCATCCAACCGGCGATCAGCCCCGGTCCCTCCCCGAGCCCCTTGCGGGCGTACGTGAAGACCGAACCGGCCTGCGGGGCCACCCGCACCATCTGCGCGTAACTGAACGCCGTGAAGGCCATCGCGACCGTCGCGACCAGGTAGACCAGCGCCACCGCCCCGTGCGACTTCGCGTCCAGGGTCCCGAAGACCCCGACCGGCGCCATGGGCGCGATGAAGAGCAGACCGTAGACGACCAGGTCCCGGAAGCCGAGGCTCCGCCGCAGGGCGGTGGGCGCGGGCGTGCCGGAATCCGTGACGGACGCCATCCGTCCTCCGAGGGATAGGCGGGACAGGCTTTCGGGCAAGTGTGTGCCGGACGGGGGACGTACGGCCTGCTGGAGCCCCCCGTACGATGGAGGGCATGACTGCACCCGCTCCCGCTCCCGCATCCCGCCGCGTCCTGCTCGCCGCCCCCCGCGGCTACTGCGCGGGCGTGGACCGAGCCGTGATCGCCGTCGAGAAGGCCCTCGAGCAGTACGGTGCGCCGGTCTACGTACGCCACGAGATCGTGCACAACAAGTACGTCGTCCAGACGCTGGAGAAGAAGGGCGCCATCTTCGTCGAGCGGACGGAGGAGGTCCCCGAGGGCTCCATCGTGATGTTCTCCGCGCACGGCGTGGCCCCCGTCGTCCACGAGGAGGCGGCGCGCGGCAAGCTCGCGACGATCGACGCGACGTGCCCGCTGGTCACCAAGGTGCACAAGGAAGCGATCCGCTACGCGAACGAGGACTTCGACATCCTCCTCATCGGCCACGAGGGCCACGAGGAGGTCATCGGCACCTCCGGCGAGGCGCCGGACCACATCACGATCGTCGACGGTCCCGACGACGTCGCGAACGTGAAGGTGCGCGACGAGTCGAAGGTCGTCTGGCTGTCGCAGACCACCCTCTCCGTCGACGAGACGATGGAGACGGTCGACGCCCTGAAGACCAAGTTCCCGCTGCTCGTCTCGCCGCCCAGCGATGACATCTGCTACGCCACCTCGAACCGGCAGGCCGCCGTCAAGGTGATGGGCGCCGACTCCGACCTGGTCATCGTCGTCGGGTCGAAGAACTCCTCGAACTCCATCCGCCTCGTCGAGGTCGCCCTCGACGCGGGCGCGCGCGCCGCCCACCTGGTCGACTTCGCGTCGGAGATCGACGAGGCCTGGCTGGACGGCGTCACCACCGTCGGCCTCACCTCGGGCGCCTCGGTGCCGGAGGTGCTGGTCGAGGAGGTCCTGGAGTGGCTGACGCAGCGCGGGTACGCGGACGTCGAGATCGTCAAGACCGCCGAGGAGTCGATCGTCTTCTCGCTGCCGAAGGAACTGCGCCGCGACCTGCGCGCCGAGGCGGCCGGACTGGTCGCGGGCGGCTCGGAGGGCTGAGGGTCGGCGGCCGGGACGACTAGCTCCCGGGGCGCGGGCTTCGTACGGTGATCCCATGGAGATCTTCGGTGTGGACATCGGCGGTTCAGGGATCAAGGGCGCTCCCGTGGACCTGGACCGCGGCGAGCTGGCGCAGGAACGGCACAAAGTACTGACACCGCACCCGGCCACCCCCGAGGGGGTGGCCGGCTGCGTTGCCGAGGTGGTGGACGCCTTCTCGTGGAAGGGTCCGGTCGGGGTCACCTTCCCCGGCGTGGTCACGCACGGCATCACCCGGTCGGCCGCCAACGTGGACCAGGGATGGATCGGCCTCGACGCCGCGTCCCTGCTGTCCTCGCGGCTGGGCGGCCGGAAGGTCACGGTCCTCAACGACGCCGACGCGGCGGGCATCGCCGAGATCACCTACGGGGCGGGACGCGGGGTCTCGGGCACGGTCATCCTGCTCACCCTCGGCACGGGCATCGGCAGCGCCGTCTTCCGGGACGGCCTGCTCGTACCGAACACCGAGCTCGGCCACCTCGAACTGAAGGGCCACGACGCGGAGACCCGCGCCTCCGTCAAGGCCAAGGAGGACGAAGACCTCAGCTGGCCGCACTGGGCCCGACGCCTGGAGAAGTACCTGGCCCACGTGGAGATGCTGTTCTCCCCGGACCTCTTCGTCCTCGGCGGCGGCGTCAGCCGCAAGCCGGAGAAGTTCCTCCCGCTGATCGAGGGCATCCGGGCCGAGATCGTCCCGGCGAAGCTGCAGAACGACGCCGGCATCGTCGGCGCGGCGATGGCGGCGCGGGACCTCGCGGGGTAGGCCGTCGGGGCGCGCCCACGGGCCCGGCGCGCGGCACGGGCCCGGCGCGCGGCACGGAGGCCTGATCGGCGCCGGGGAGCGCTGACCGGGGGCGTGGGCCGGGAGCGTCAGTAGGCCGCCGTGCCGCGCCGGGCGGCACGGCGGCGGCCGCTCAGCACCGCGCGGCGGGTCAGCGCGATGAGGGCGGCGACGAGGGTGCCCGCGTACAGCCAGCCGGCGTGCAGGGACAGCGCGGACACCACCCCCATGAGCTCCCCGGCGAAGCCGCCGGAGCCGCCGGAGACGGGCCACACCCCGACGGCGAAGGCGATCGGGACGGAGATCGGCGCCGTGATCAGGTCCGCCGGGCGCACCCACAGGGCGGTCACGGCGGCGACCGGCAGGAAGAGCAGCCCGTACACGAAGAGCGAGGACCCGAAGAGCAGCCAGGAGATCCCGGCGGCCAGCAGCGTGCCGGTGCACGCGAGCAGCCCGCCGCCGAGCCCCGTCAGCCGGGGCCGGGGCATCCGACGTCGGCGACCACCGGCGGGCACCCGGGGCCGGGGGCGCTGCGCCTGCGCGGGTACGCCGCCCACGGGCGCCGGGCGCCGGGGCGCCGGGGACTCCCGAGGCGGCTGGGGCGCCTGAGGGTGACGTACCGAACGCATCCTGTATTGCTCCACCCCACCAAACTAGGCGGGAGGCCCCCTGTCCGGCCGCCCGGACACGCGTACATCGAGTGGCACTCATCTGAAAGTAAACTGTCCGGTGGCCCACCTCCGGGCCGCCGCCCCCTCCAGCTACGGGAAGTCGCCAACGTGTCGCTCACGATCGGAATCGTCGGCCTGCCGAATGTCGGCAAGTCGACCCTGTTCAACGCCCTGACCAAGAACGACGTGCTGGCGGCCAACTACCCGTTCGCCACGATCGAGCCGAACGTCGGCGTCGTCGGCGTCCCGGACACCCGTCTGGCCGTCCTCGCGGGCATCTTCGGCTCGCAGAAGGTCCTCCCGGCGACGGTCGACTTCGTCGACATCGCCGGCATCGTGCGCGGTGCGTCGGAGGGCGAGGGCCTCGGCAACAAGTTCCTCGCGAACATCCGCGAGTCCGACGCCATCTGCCAGGTCATCCGTGCCTTCAAGGACGAGAACGTCGTGCACGTCGACGGCAAGGTCTCGCCCAAGGACGACATCGAGACGATCAACACCGAGCTGATCCTCGCCGACCTCCAGTCCATCGAGAAGGCGGAGCCGCGCCTGACGAAGGAGTCCCGCCTCCAGAAGGAGAAGGTCGCGGTCCTCGCGGCCGTCGTCGAGGCGAAGAAGATCCTCGAAGCCGGCGACACCCTCTTCTCCAAGGGCATCACCAAGGGCACGGAGCGCGGTGACCTCCTCCACGAGCTCCACCTCCTGACGACGAAGCCGTTCCTGTACGTCTTCAACGTCGACGAGGACGAGCTGACGGACGAGGCCTTCAAGGACGAGCAGCGCGCGCTCGTCGCCCCGGCCGAGGCGATCTTCCTGAACGCGAAGCTGGAGCAGGAGCTCATCGAACTGGAGGACGACGAGGCCCTCGAACTCCTCCAGTCGGTCGGCCAGGAGGAGCCCGGCATGGCCACCCTCGGCCGCGTCGGCTTCACCACCCTCGGCCTCCAGACCTACCTGACGGCAGGCCCGAAGGAAACCCGCGCCTGGACCATCAAGAAGGGCGCCACCGCCCCGGAGGCGGCCGGCGTCATCCACACCGACTTCCAGCGCGGCTTCATCAAGGCCGAGGTCATCTCCTTCGCCGACCTGGTCGAATGCGGCTCGGTGGCCGAAGCCCGCTCGAAGGGCAAGGCCCGCATGGAGGGCAAGGAGTACGTCATGCAGGACGGCGACGTGGTGGAGTTCCGCTTCAACGTCTGAGCGGATGAAATAACACCACGTCCTTGACGTGGCAAACATGCAGGTCAGATGGGGTCGGGCTCAGTCGAGTCCGACCCCTTCGTCGTCACCTTGCTGGATGGGTGCTGGATATTCTGACGAGGGGTCAGCGGCAATCAGGTCTCGTAAACGGTGGACCGGTGTCCCACGTGAACGACCCAGACCACCAGCTCCCCGTTGTCGATCGTGTAGACGATGCGGTAGTCGCCGACGCGCAGGCGGCGACGTTCGGGCTGGGACACGAGTGCAGTGGTGTTGAAGCCGAGAGGGTCGGTCTCCAGCTCGGTCAGCTTGGCCAGGATGCGCAGCGCCATGTCGCGAGGGATCTTCAGGAGCTCGGCCTGTGCCTCGGGGCGAAAGACGGTTCGGTACTCACTCACGCTGTGCTCATTCACTGCGTGCCAGCGTCTCCCTCATGATGCCCTCGATCGGGATGCCGGGAGTCGGGTTGGCCATGCGCTCGTCGATGATCCGGTTGATCTCGCGCTCTTCCCATTCCTGGTACTTGCGCAGCACCTCGATGGAGACGATGGCGGCGACTTCCTTGCCTCGGCGTGTGATCACCGTGGGCATGTCGTCGCGGTCTGCGCGCTCCACGACCTCCGCCAGGTGTGCACGCACGTCGCGGATGGACTCTATGGGCAGTGGCTGGGTCATGAGCTCAAGGGTACCGAGTGTCCCATGTGTACACAATGGATGTCGCGGTGGTGGGCAGGCTGCCTCGCCGCGGGTCGCGCGTGCTGGATGTGCTGGATGGATCCGCACCGTGCTGGATGGGTGCTGGATAAGGGCTCCGGAAGCCGCGCTTTCGCAGGTCGGAGCTCTGTGCTGAACGTTCAGCTTCAACGTGTAGTCGTGCGGGCCAGAAGGGGTCGGACTCTGTCGAGTCCGGCCCCTTCGCCGTCACCGTGCACGGCCCCGCCGGGATTGCGGGCGGGTCCAGCCGTCGGCGAAGTCGCAGTGGAGGTCCGTCCAGTGGCGGAGCTCGGCGGGGGAGTGGCTGGGGTGGCCGAGGCGTGCCACGCCTTCGACCCAGTGGTCCCAGAGGCCGTCGGGCTGCGTGAAACGGTCGGCGTGGTGGGTGTCGAGGAGGGCGTCGAGGCGCAGGAGGGCGCCCAGGGCGGCGGGCTGGTCGTAGTGCAGGTCGGTACGGGGGAGGTAGCGGTCGAGGTACGCGGTCAGGATGTCGGCGTCCGCGTGCGTGCCGAAGCGGGCCAGGGCGAAGCAGTAGGCGCCGCCGGAGTAGCAGACCTCGCTCGCCAGGAGCAGGTCGCCGACGCGGGCCCGGAACCGGTCGCGGCGGTCGACGCCGATCAGCCAGGCGGCGGTGAGGCGCGAGCGCCATTCGTACCCGAGGAGGGCT
Source organism: Streptomyces sp. NPDC001568 (assembly GCF_042893755.1). Taxonomy (NCBI): domain Bacteria; kingdom Bacillati; phylum Actinomycetota; class Actinomycetes; order Kitasatosporales; family Streptomycetaceae; genus Streptomyces; species Streptomyces sp. NPDC001568. Next base: position 393,997 of record NZ_JBIAVF010000001.1, read on the forward strand.
TCCAGTTCCTCGTCGGTGATCGCGGCGGCGTCGTTCAGCAGGTGTCGGGTGAAGCGGGTGGTGTGCCACCACCGGGGGCTCAGGAAGCGCCGGCCGTTCAGTACGAGGTAGCGCGGGAGGCCCGCGTACATCCTCGTCACGTAGCGCTCGACCACATGGCCGTAGCCGATTTCCTCGGGGCGCCGGGACGGCATCGGTCACCTCTCCGGGTGCAGGTCGGTCCGGTCGATCCAGGTGGTGGTCCCGGCGCCGGAAGGCGAAGAGCGGGCGGTCCTCGGCCTCCCCGTCCTCGAAGGCGTCGCGCGCCGGGTCGATGGGGTGCGGCGTCCAGCGCGAGGTGCCTGCGGCAGGGGGCCGGGGCAGGAGTCGCTCACCCGCGCAGTCTCGCCGCATGTCCCGTCGGCGTGCCACGGGTTTCTCCGACTCCGATCCGGTTGATCTCGTGCTCCTCCCCTTCCGGGTGCCGGCGCAGCACCTCGACGGAGACGACGGCGGCGACTTGCCGGAGTCATCGCGTGATGAGCGTGGGCACGTCGTGGCCCATGCGTGCACCGCAGCTCACGTCGTGCGGGTGTGAGAACCGTCGGGGGTCTTCGATCCCGGCGTTGGCGTCACCGGTCCGTCGGCGCAAGGGTGCTGACGTAAAGTCAGCGGGAGTCGGGCGGAAGGTGGGGGAAGGCGTGGTGGCGGGAAGGGTCGTGTCGGGGCGGGCCGCGAGGAAGTGCGAGCAGGCGTGGGTTCAGGGGGTCGGCCTCCTCGGCCGGGGGGACCGGGTGGCGGCCGGGGAGGCCTTCCGGGTGGCCGTCGGGCACGATCCGGGGGCCGCCGACGCGTGGCTGGGCCTGCACGCCGCGGGTCTGGGGCGGGGTGAGGCCGTCGAGGCGATGTACGGCCAGTCGCACGCCTTCGGCGCGCTGCGCGCGCAACTCCGTACGCCGTTGGTCTCGCGGTTCCAGATCGGCGGGTACGTCGACTTCCGCCTGGAGTCGCGCCGGGACCTGTGGCTCGCGAAGGCGGCGAAGCTGCTGGACGAGGAGCGGCCCGACGAGGCGTGGCAGATGCTGTCGTCCGCGCTGCTCGACTGCGACGAGACCCGCTTCGTGCTGGCCCGGTACGCCTTCGTCAAGCGGGACTGGCCGCTGCTGCTGCGGTTCGCGCCGGGCATCGGCGACGCCTTCCTGCTGGACGAGTCCCAGCTGTACGTCGCCGCCGGCCTGGTGGCGCAGGGCGTCCACCACGAGGCGCTCAACGTGCTGCGCCCGTTGCCGCACGCGCTGCGGGAGAACGCCGGCTTCCTCGGCGAGGTCTGCTACCTGCGCGGCCGTGCGTACGAGGAGCTCGGGCGGGCCGAGGAGGCGCTCAAGCAGTTCCAGACGGCTTTCCGCCACAGCCCCGGGCTGGCCGACGTCGCCCAGCGGGCCCGGGCGGTCACCCCGCCGCCGGCCCCTCCCGCCACGGCCCCGGCGGTTCGGCCCGTCCCCGCCCAGGCCGGCCCCCCGCCGGCGCGACCGGACGGGGTGGCGGAGCTGAGCGAGCAGGACCGTACGGCGATGCTCGACGCGGCGATGGCCGAGCTGGACGCGATGGTGGGCCTGGCCCCCGTCAAGCGGCAGGTGCGTACCCTGTCCGCCCAGCTCAGGATGGCCGCGGTGCGCCGGGCGCAGGGGATCGGCGCGGCGCCGGAGCCCGTGCACCTGGTGTTCGCGGGACCGCCCGGCACCGGCAAGACGACGGTGGCCAGGATCGTCGGCCAGATCTTCGCCGGGCTCGGCATGCTGGAGCGCGGTCACGTCGTCGAGGTCCAACGGGTGGACCTCGTGGGGCAGCACCTCGGCTCCACGGCGCTGAAGACCACCGGGGCCATCGACCGGGCGCTGGGCGGGGTCCTGTTCGTCGACGAGGCGTACGCGCTGGTCAACGACGGGTACAGCGGCGGGGACGCCTTCGGCAACGAGGCGCTCCAGGTGCTGCTGAAGCGGGCCGAGGACGACCGGCACCGCCTGGTCGTCGTGCTCGCCGGATACCCGCAGGAGATCAGGGAGCTGCTGTCCGCCAATCCCGGTCTCATCTCCCGGTTCCACACGCGGGTCGACTTCCCGGCCTACTCGGCCGAGGAGCTGGTCCTGATCGCCGAGTCCTTCTTCCGCCGGCAGAACGACGTCCTCAGCGACGACGCGGCGGCGGCGCTGCGCGGTTGCTGCGAACGCGTCGTGCTCGACGCGCTCATCGACCGGCTCGGCAACGGCCGCTTCGCCCGGGAGCTGGCGTCGAAGGCGGCCAAGGCGCGGGACCTGAGGGTCATCGACATGCTCGACGGCTCCCGGGACCCGTCGATCGACGAGGCGACCACCGTCCACGTCCACGACGTCGCGCAGGCGTACCGGGAGCTCGCGGAGGGCGCCGAGCCGGACTGGTGACGGCGGGCCCCGCCGGTCAGAAGCCGCGGACCGAGGCGATCGTGAACGTCGTCGGCGCGCCGGTGGAAGGGGTCAGCGGGCCGTCCTTGTCGAACTGCGAGCGGACCACCAGGGTGCGGCCCGGGCGGTGGGTCAGGGTCGTGGGGATCTGGAGGGAGGGGTCCGTCAGGGTGCCGGTCAGGCGGCCCCGGGTGCCGTCCGCGGAGAGCTTCCAGCGGGTCAGGGTGTTGGGCACGTTCTGGGCGACCCGCAGGGTCCCGTCGGCGGCGAGGTCCAGCCCGTCGGGGGAGGTGAGGGTCCCGCCGGTCAGGGCGACGCGGCTGACGGCGCCCGTGCGGAGGTCGACGCGCAGCAGCTCGCCCTCGGGCATGTCGACGGTGAGCAGGTAGCGGCCCGCCGGGTCCGCGACGATGCCGTTGAGGCTGAAGCCGCCGGCCGGACGGGGCCGCAGGGCGGCGGTCAGGTCGTACGCGGCGAGCAGCGGGCCGCCGCCGGAGGCCAACTGCCCCGGGGTGACCCGGTAGATCACCCCGCGCAGGCTGTCCGTGAGGTGGGCGGAGCCGTCGGGAGCGATGGCGAGGTCGTTGACGAAGCGGGGGGCGTCCCCGGGGACGTCGAAGCGGGCCAACCGGGCGCCGGTCCGGGTGTCGTACACGGTGACGCCCTTGGTGGAGTCCGTGACCCAGAGGCGGCCGCTCGCGTCGACGCGCAGGCCGTTCGCGGTGGTGCGGCCGTCGGCGCCCGCCGGCAGGAACACCTCGGCGCGGCGGGCTCCCGGCCGGGCGCGGTAGACGGTGCCGTCCGCGTACGAGCCGACGTAGACCGTGCCCGTACGGCCGTCGGTCGCTATCCCCTCGGGGTAGACCTTCGCGCCGGGCAGCGTGAAGGCGGTGGTGACGCGGACGTCGGCCCCGGACGGCGCGGGAGCCGCCCCCAGCGACAGCGCGGCGGCCAGCACGAGGGGCACGGGCAGGAGCTTCGACCACATGGGCATGGGTGTCCTCTTTCGATCAGGTGTAGGCGCACAGTAGTTAGAACCCTAATGATTGGCAAGGGTCGTAGGATGCCCCCATGACTTCCATGCCCGCCGAGGAGCGCATCGGCTCGCACGTCAAGCGCGCCGAGCAGGCGCTCCTCGGGGCGAAGAACGCCGCCCTCAAGCCGGCCGCAGTAACGGTTCCGCAGTACGCCGCCCTCTACTGGCTCGGCGAGAACGCCGGCATCTCGGCGGCCGCCCTGTCCCGGCTCTGCGGGGTCACCCCGCCGACCATGAACACGGTGCTGAAGAACCTCCAGGAACGCGGTCTCATCGAACGCACCCCCCACGCGTGGCACCGCAACGTCCTGGAGACCCGCCTCACGGAGGAGGGCCGCGCCGTACTGGACCAGGCCGACGAGGCCGCCGTACGGGTCGAGCGGGCGCTCGCCGCCGCCTTCTCCGCGGAGGAACGGGCGCAGATCGTGGTGTTGCTGGGCCGCTGCGCCGAGGTGCTCGACACCCTGAGGTAACCGCCGGGCCCCGGAGCTTCGGGGCAAGTTCTCGCCGTGTTGTGGAACTCTCCCGGGCGTTCGCCCATCTGAGCCAACGGGATGTCCAGCCGCTCTGTCCCGCCCGGGACAGCCATGATCGTTCGGAGCGAAGTTCGTGCACCAGTACCCGCAGCAGCCGCCGTCCAGCCGCGAGCCCGAGCGCGCGCCCCGGCGGTCCCGGCGCGCGATATGGATCGGCGCGGGCGTCGCCTGCGCGCTGGTCCTCGGCGGCGGCGGCTTCGCCGCCTGGAAGTACGAGTGGTTCTCCGGCAACGGCGAGGCCGTCAGCTTCGGCAAGAACAACCAGGGCGGCGCGGCCGACGCCGGGGCCAAGACCAAGTCCCCCGGCGCCTCCGCCCCGGCCACCCCGAGCGGCGACCCGGACGTCCTCATGCCCTCCGGCCCCAAGGCCGCCTTCAAGCAGACCGCCAAGCTCGACGACGGCACGGTCATCGCCAAGACCCGGCTCGCCGGAGCCAAGTCGGGCTTCGAGGGCGACGTCTGGGTCTGGGCCCCCAAGGAGTACGACGACCCGAAGTACGCCAAGAGCGCCTTCCCGGTCCTCATCGCGCTCCCCGGCGGCAACGGCTACCCGGCCAACTACTGGTCCGACCGCAGCCTCGGCCTCCAGAAGGCCGTCAGCGAGGGAGTCAAGGCCGGCACCAGCCTGCCCTTCATCCTCGTCATGCCCGTCCTCAACCCGGACGCCAAGTACTACTACGACGGCTCCGACATACCCGGGCAGCCGAAGATGGGCACCTGGATATCCGAGGACGTACCGGACTTCGCCCGCGCCAACTTCCGTACGTACAAGTCCCGCGACGGCTGGGCCTTCATGGGCAACTCCTCCGGCGCCTTCGTCGGCCTCAAGCACGTCATGCAGCACCCGGACAAGTTCAAGGCCGTGATCGCCAACGGCGGCGAGATCGTTCCCGACTCCCCGCTGTGGAAGGGCCACCAGGCGGACATGGACGCCAACAATCCGGAGAAGCTGGCGCAGAAGCTGATCGACACCAAGGGCCCCGAGGTCCTCGTCGCCTTCCAGTACGGGACCAAGGAGGGCGGTCGCGCCCGCCTCGACAAGTTCCAGCAGCAGTTCGGCAAGGGCCCCGTCAAGGTCACCATCCACGAGATCGTGGGCGGGGACCACAACGGCTGGGACTACGTCCGGGGCATGAAGGAGAGCGCCCTGGCCGAGGTCAGCAAGGTCCTGAAGGCCCCGAAGCCCGACGCGGGCTGATCGGCCCGGCCGTCCGCACCGCCCGGCCCCGCGTCGCCCGGCGAGCCGCGTCGCCCGGCCGTCCGCACCGCCGGGCGCCCCCGTTCCGGCTCCCGCTCCCGTCTCCGCCCGCCCCGTTCCCGTCCTCCCCGCGTGGCCCTCGCCACGTCGCCCCGGTCCCAGGCAACCCATACGGTCGTTCACACCTCTGTCAGGTGTGTAAGGGGGACCTATCGGTCCGACTCGCGCCCAACCAGGGCGCCGCAGAAGGAACGGGAACAATCCGTGCAGCAAGACCAGCAAGGCGACGACAGCCCCAGGGCCGACAGCCCCAAGGCCGGGGGCCCCACGACCGGGGGCCGTCGTGGCCGCCCGAAGCGCCGGCGTCGGCTCGTGATCGGCACGCTCGCGCTCCTCCTCGTCGCCGGGGGCGGCGGGGCGGCGTACATGGCCGGCCTCTTCTCCGACATAGGGGAACCGGTGTCCTTCGGGAAGATCCAGGAGTCGGCCGCCGCCGAGGACATCCGGCCGGGGGTGCTGATGCCCACCGGCCCGAAGGCCCGGTTCAGCCGCGCCAGCCGGCTGCCGGACGGCACGCAGATCGCCGTGACCACCCTGACCGGGGCGAAGTCGGGGTTCACCGGGGACGTGTGGGTGTGGGTCCCCAAGGAGTACGACGAGCCGCGGTACGCCAAGAGCGCCTTCCCGGTGCTGATCTCCCTGCCCGGAGGCCGCGGCTACCCCAAGAACTACTGGGGCACCGGCCCCGGCCTCGGCCTCCAGCAGGCCGTGATCGACGGGGCGAGGGAGGGCACCAGCCTGCCCTTCATCCTCGTCATGCCGGTGATCAACGCCGACACCAAGAACCACTTCGACGGCTCGGACATCCCCGGGCAGCCGAAGATGGGCACCTGGATGGCCGATGACGTCCCGGATTTCACGAAGGCCAATTTCCGCACCTTCACCTCCCGCGACGGCTGGGCCTTCATGGGTTCTTCCTCGGGCGGCTTCGGGGCCTTCAAGCACGTCCTGAAGTACCCGGAACGCTTCAAGGCGGTCATCGCCAGCGGCGTCGACTTCGTCCCCGATTCCCCGCTCTGGAAGGGAAACCGGCAGGCCATGGACGAGAACAACCCGGAGAAGCTCGCCGACAAGCTGATCAAGGCGGGCGGTCCGGACGTCTACATCAACTTCCAGATCGGCACCAAGGAGAGCGGCCGCGACCTGGCCGAGAAGTTCATGAAGCAGTACGGCAAGGGCCCCGTGCACACCCGGCTCCAGGTGATCCAGGATGGTGAGCACAACGGAAAGTCGTACGTACGCGGCATGAGGGAGGGTTCGCTGGCGTGGATCAGCAAGGTGTTGCGAGCGCCGACACCCGAGCCCGCCGTGGGCTGAGCCCGGTGGTGCGGAGCGTGTCGGCCGCCGCCGTCGCGGGGATCGCGGCGGTGGCCGCCGTCGTCCTCCTCAAGGCGTCCGAGGACCGGTCGGTGCACCCCTTCCCCACCGTGGGCGTGCTCATGGCGGGCGGGGAGCACTGGTGCACGGCGAGCGTCGTCGACAGCCCCCGGGGCAACGTCGTCGCCACCGCCGCGCACTGCGTGGCGCCGGCGGGCGAGGACGGACAGCCGGGCGAGGTCGCCCACGACGGCCTCGCCATCGGCGAGCTCTCCTTCGCCCCCGCCTTCTCCGGGGAGGGCGAGGGCACCCAGCCGCTCGGCGTGTGGAAGGTCAGCTCGATCCACGTGGACGAACGCTGGACGAAGTGGGGCGACGACACCGCCGACTTCGCCTTCCTCACCGTCGAGCCGGACGAGGACGGACGCAGCCTCCAGCAGCGCGTCGGCGCCGGTGAGGCCCCCCGACCCGACTGGACCTCCGGCTACGAGCGCGAGGTGACCGTGATCGGCTATCCGGAGTCCGAGCACAACCCGCAGAACAAGCCGGTCTCCTGCACCACCCGGACCCGCCACGACGACGATGACCCCGACATGCTGTACATCAGCTGCTCGGGATTCTGGACCGGCACCAGCGGCAGCCCCTGGATCGCCGACCGCGGCGGTACGGACCGACCCGGCCGGCTGATCGGGGTGCTGAGCGGCGGCGACACGGACGTGGACTCCACGGCGGCCCTGTACGACGAGCGCGCCAAGGCCCTCTACGACCGGGCGGCCGGCGGCTGATGCCCGCCGCCGGCACCGCTGCCCCTCGCGCCCCCGAGCGAACGGCGGCATGGTCTCGACGACGATCCGGGCCGTCGGCCCACGCGGGCACACCGCCTTCTCAGCCCTCGAGCAGGCCGTTCAGCTCGCCGTAGGAGAGCGAGTCGGCGAGGGAGCCGTACGTACCGCCCGCGAGCAGTTCCTCGGTGGCGCGACGGGCCACGGCGTACGCGGCCTCCGCGACCCAGGACCCGAGGCTGACCCGGGCCACCCCGATGGCGCCCAGCTCGGCGACGGACGGCGCGGCCGGGCCGACGAGGACGTTGAGCGGGGCGTCGATGCCCTTGGCGAGCTCGGCGAGGGTGTCCGGGTCGACGACGCCGGGCACGAAGATCCCCGAGGCACCGGCTTCGAGGTAGGCGGCGGCGCGGGCCAGGGTCTCGTCGAGCCGGGTCCCCGGGGCGCCGAGGCCGCGCAGGTAGGTGTCGACGCGGGCGTTGATGAAGAGCGGCACCCCGACGGCCTCCGCGGCGGCGCGGGCCGCGGCCAGTCGCTCCGCGTGGTCGGCGGGGGCGCGGTCGCCGTCCTCGATGTTGACGCCGACGGCGCCCGCGGCCAGCACCCCGGTGACGGTCTCCCCGACCCCGGCGGCGTCGGCGCCGAAGCCGCCCTCGATGTCCGCGGTGACGGGCACGGACACGGCGCCCGCCACGCGGGCGATCAGGTCGAGGGCCCGCTCGCGGGCGAGGGCGTCCCCGTCGGGCGACCCGAGGGACCAGGCCACGCCCGCACTGGTGGTGGCGACGGCGCGGGACCCGGCGGCCTCGACGACGCGGGCACTGGCGACGTCCCAGGCGTTGGCGAGGGCGAGCGGGGCGGCGGGGGTGTGCAGCGCGGCGAAGGCGGCGGCGCGGGAGGCGAGGTCACGGGTGTCGGTCATGGGTGCAGTTCACCAGAGCGGCCCCGCGGGGGCTGGCGGATTTCCGACACCATGTCACGGTGCCCGCCGGAGCCCGCGCCCGCCCGGTTACGCCTGCGGCCCCGTCTTCGCCCCCGCCCCGCACAGCGGGATCACCGCGGTGCGGCCCTGGAGGGGGTCGTCGGGGGCGCCGGGGCGGACCGCCGCCCAGCAGGCCGCCGCCGTCGGCTCGACGAAGAGGCCGCGGCCGGCCAGGTCGCGCCGGGCCTCGCGCAGCCGGTCGTCCGGGACGGTCAGGAACGTGCCGCCGGACTTCCGTACGGCCGCCAGGATCTGCCGGGCCCGTGGTGGCGCCGGGATGGCGATCCCCTCGGCCAGGGTCGGCAGTTGGGGCACCGGCTCCGCGTCCTTTGCCCCCGCGGCGAACGCGGTGGCCAGCGGGGCGACCGCCGCCGCCTGCACCGCGATCAGCGCGGGGGGCCGCACCCCGCGCCGGGCCAGCTCCTCCACCGCCAGCGCGGCGCCGAGCAACAGGGTGCCGTTGCCGACCGGGACCACCAGGACCTCGGGCAGTCGGCCCGCCATGGCCTCCCAGATCTCGTACACGTACGTCTTCGTGCCCTGGAGGAAGTAGGGATTGAAGACGTGGCTCGCGTAGAAGACCCCGGGGGCGTCCGCGGCGGCCCGGGCGGCCAGTGCGGTGGCCTCGCGACCGCCCGGCACGATCCGTACCGTCGCCCCGTGGGCCCGCATCTGCTCGGTCTTCTTCGGCGAGGTGCCCTCGGGCACGAAAACTTCACAAGTGAGTCCGGCCCGCGCGCAGTAGGCCGCCACGGACGTGCCGGCGTTGCCGCTGCTGTCCGCGACGACCCGCTCGGGCGCCAGCCGGCGGGCCAGTTCCGCGAGCATCACGGCGCCGCGGTCCTTGAAGGACAGGGTCGGCATCAGGAAGTCGAGTTTGGCGTGAACGCGTTCCGTCAGCGGCACCATCGGGGTGTGGCCTTCGGACAGGGAGACCGAGAACGCCCCCGGCAGCGGCAGCGCGGCCGCGTAGCGCCACAGGGAATGGGGGCCGGCGGACGGCTCCAGGGCGATGGCCGGATCGGGTGCGAAGTCGAGGTCCCAAGGGCCACCGCAGACCGGGCAGCACCACGGGGCGGTCCGCACGTCCGCGCGGGTGCCGTCCTCGGAGCAGACATAACCAGGGAGTGCGTGCGTCATGTGCGGAACGCCTTTGCTCAATCATGGCCGTTGTATGGCACGGATGTTACGCGTCCGTTGTCCTCTTGTGGGATGCCGCACAGGTGGGTCAACCTTTCGGAGGCGACGGCCTGTTGGGCACCGTTCATTGTCATGAACATGCCTTTCAGGGTCTTCGTGCGCCGTCGCACACCCCCCGCAGCGCACCACCTATGAGGAGGACCCCTCACATGTCCGTGATGCGTCACACCCGCCGGAAGATCGCCGGCATCAGCGCGACCGCCGTCGTGGCCCTCGCGCTCGGCGCGGCCGCCGCCCTACCCGCCTCGGCGGCCGACCGCGGCGCATTGGGCGTCATCGAGAACGCAGGTGTCGAGGGAGCGATCTCCGGCAGCTACATCGTGACCCTGAACGACTCCGCCGCCCGCTCCACCGCCGAGAGCGGCAAGGCCGTCGCCAAGCGGTACGGCGCGAAGATCGACCGGACCTACAGCGCCGCCCTCAACGGCTATTCCGTCGAGGTCTCCGAGGCGCAGGCCAGAAAGCTCGCCGCCGACCCCGCCGTCAAGTCGGTCGTGCAGAACCGCCTCTTCACCGTCGACGCCACCCAGCCCAACCCGCCGTCCTGGGGCCTGGACCGCATCGACCAGCGCTCGCTCCCGCTGGACAACAGCTACACCTACCCGGACAAGGCCGGCGAGGGCGTCACCGCCTACATCATCGACACCGGCGTCCGGATCACCCACCAGGACTTCGGCGGTCGCGCCTCCTACGGCTACGACGCGATCGACAACGACAACACCGCCCAGGACGGCCACGGCCACGGCACCCACGTGGCGGGCACCGTCGGCGGCACGGCGCACGGCGTGGCCAAGAAGGCCAAGATCGTCGGCGTCCGCGTGCTCAACAACCAGGGCTCGGGCACCACGGCCCAGGTCGTCGCGGGCATCGACTGGGTGACGCGCAACGCCGTCAAGCCGGCCGTCGCCAACATGTCGCTCGGCGGCGGCGCGGACTCCGCCCTCGACACGGCCGTACGCAACTCCATAGCCGCCGGCATCACGTACGCGGTCGCGGCGGGCAACGAGTCGACGGACGCGAGCACCAAGTCCCCGGCGCGCGTCGGCGAGGCCATCACCGTCGGCTCGACCACCAACACCGACGCCAAGTCCAGCTTCTCCAACTACGGCAGCATCCTGGACATCTTCGCGCCGGGCTCCAACATCACCTCGACGTGGGGCACCGGGGACACCGCGACGAACACCATCTCGGGCACGTCCATGGCCTCCCCGCACGTCGCGGGCGCGGCCGCGATCTACCTCTCGCAGAACCCGGCCGGCACTCCGGCGCAGGTCTCCGCGGGCCTGGTCGCCGCGGCCACCCCGAACGTGGTCACCGGTGCCGGCACCGGTTCCCCGAACCGGCTGCTGAACGTGGGCGGGGGCACCACCCCGCCCGGTCCGGGCACCCGCTTCGAGAACCTCAACGACTACGCGATCAACGACAACTCCACCGTCGAGTCGCCGATCACCGTCAGTGGGATCTCCGGCAACGCCCCGGCCACGCTGAGCGTGCCGGTCGACATCAAGCACACCTACGTCGGTGACCTGAAGGTCGACCTCGTCGCCCCCGACGGCACCGTCTACAACCTGCGCAACCGCACCGGCGGCAGCGCGGACAACATCATCCAGACCTTCACCGTGAACGCCTCCTCCGAGGTCGCCAACGGGGTCTGGAAGCTGCGGGTCGCCGACCTGGCGGGCGCCGACGTCGGCAAGATCGACTCGTGGGCGTTGCAGTTCTGACGACCTCCCGGGCGACCGGGTGGCAAGGGGCGCGATAACAGGCTGGATCGCGCGATGAACGCGGGGGCGACCGGATGGCCGGTCGCCCCCGCTGCGTACTATTTCGCGCATTCGTTCGCGCCCCCCGTGATGGAGCACCTCACCCTGTGAGCACCCCGCCCCCGCCGCAGGCCCCCGGTCCCGGCCACCACTGGCCTCCGCCGCCCCCGCAGCCGGTGTGGGGGCCGCCGGCCCACGCGTACCCGCCCGCGCTCAACGGGTTCGCCCTCGCCTCCCTGCTGGTCGGGCTGCTGTGCTTCCCGCCGCTCGGGATCGTCTTCGGGGTCGTGGCGCTGGCGCAGATCGCGCGCAAGCGGGAACGGGGCCGACCGCTGGCCGTCGTGGGCCTGGTGGTCTCGCTGGCGATGACCGTCGTCGCGGTGGTGGGCATCGACGCCTACGGCAGGGCCTTCCTGGACCGGATGGGTCCCTCCCGCGCGTACGAGGAGGTCGAGGGCGAGCCGGCCGTCATGGAGGAGCTCCGGGCGGGCGAGTGCTTCAACGTCCCCGGCGGCGACCTCCTCGACGAGGACCCCCTCGCCCACCGCATCGGCTGCGGGCAGGTGCACGACGCCGAGGTGACCTCCACGACCCTGCTCGACACGGCGGCCTTCCCCGGCACGCAGAAGCTCCAGCAGACGGTCACGGACCTGTGCTGGAAGGCGCAGGACGCGTACGCGATGGACACGTGGGCGCTGCCCGCCTACGCGGAGATGTTCTACTTCGCGCCCTCGCGCGAGTCCTGGCGGGAGGGCGACCGGCGCCTGATCTGCGTGATCGGCACCTCGGAACAGGATCACCGGGGCAGCCTGCGCCAGGACGAGGGGATGCTGACGCCCGAGCAGGTGACCCTGCTGCGTTCGCTGAACACGGCGGACCAGGCGTTGGGGCGCGGCCCCGACGCGGAGGTCGCCGACGCGCTGCCGCGGTACCGGACGTGGGCGCGGGAGGTCGAGGAGGCGCTGGGCGCGGAGGTGCGGATGCTCCAGGACGTGACGCGACGGCCGGGCACGGGTCCGGCGGCGGCCGCGCAGCTGGGGGAGATCGAGGCGGCGCGCCGGGCCTGGCAGAAGGCGTCGGGAGCCTCGCGGCCGGCCGATTTCCAGGCCGCGTGGGACCAGGCGTTGGCGGCGGTCTCCGTCGACACGGAGAAGGCGTTGCGCGGCGCCTACGGGTTGTCGACCGTGGTTCCGGAGTGGCTCGAGGACTACCCGGGCGACGCGGGCGAGGATGCGGGGGGCGCGCCTTCGGCGGAATCGGTCTGAGGGTGCCGCCGCCGGGGGAGGCGGGGTCGCGCGCGGGATCGGTCGCGGTAGTCGTGGCGGTAGTGGTGGCGGAATCGGTTCGGGGCCCGGTGGGTAACGCGTGGTGACGGGTTTGAGTGACCTGGCTTCATCACTTCGGGTGAAACTCTGGCCCGTGCTTGCGCAGTACAACCGTCGGTTGCCAGGGTGTAGCTGTCTGTCAACCTGATGGGAGTGGCCAGTGACTTTCGGTGAGCAGCCGGCCTATCTTCGCGTCGCCGGTGATCTGCGACGGAAGATCGTCGATGGGTCCCTGCCCCCGCATGCCCGGCTCCCTTCACAGGCCCGGATCCGCGAGGAGTACGGGGTCTCCGACACCGTCGCCCTGGAGGCGCGCAAAGTCCTCATGGCCGAAGGGCTGGTCGAGGGCCGCTCCGGCTCCGGCACCTACGTGCGCGAGCAGCCCGTACCGCGCCGGGTCGCGCGTTCCGGCTACCGCACGGGCGGCGCGTCGACGCCGTTCCGGCAGGAGCAGGCGGAGACGGGCGCGCGCGGCACGTGGGAGTCGAACAGCGAGCAGGCGCCGGCGCCGGCCGAGATCGCGAAGCGGCTCGGCATCGAACCGGGCGACCGGGTCATGCGCACGCGGTACGTGTTCCGCGACGCGGGGGAGGCGATGATGCTCTCCACCTCCTGGGAGCCGCTCGCGGTGACCGGCCGGACCCCGGTGATGCTGCCGGAGGAGGGGCCGCTGGGCGGCTCCGGGGTGGTCGACCGGATGGCCGCGATCGACGTCGTCGTCGACAACGTGGTCGAGGAGGTCGGCGCGAGACCGGGCCTGGCCGAGGAGATCATGTCGCTCGGTGGGGTCCCGGGCCACGTGGTCCTCGTCGTCAGCCGCACGTACTTCGCTTCAGGGCGGGCGGTGGAAACGGCCGACGTCGTCGTCCCGGCGGACCGCTACCGGCTCGCCTACCACCTGCCGGTGAGGTAGCCGCGCGACAGCCGGGCCCGGGGGCGTGCTCCGGGGCCGGCGGGGTGCGTATCGGTGAGCGGACGGCGGGTGCGGTGGTGTTTACCGGGCGGTGACGCCGGGCGGGTGGGTGTTACCCGGGGGCAACGCGCGGGAGTGACGGGCCGTCACGTGCCGGACCTAGCGTCGGGCGGCATGACCGACACCGCCACCACTCCCGCCCCCGCGCCGCCGGCCCGCAGTTACGCCAAGCTCGCGGCCGACGAGAGCCGCGAGGACTATTCGCTGCGGTACGCGCCGCACGCGTTCCGCCGGTGGGGACCCGGCACCGTCGCCGGCACCGCGCTCGGCGGGATCGCCTACCTCGCCGACTTCGCGATCGGCGCGTCCATCGTCTTCGCCTACGGATTCACCAGCGGAGCCGCCGCGATCCTGGCCGCCGCGGCCGTCATCTTCCTGACCGGCATCCCGATCGCGCGCGCCTGCGCGACGTACGGGCTGGACATGGACCTGGTGACGCGCGGCGCCGGCTTCGGGTACTTCGGCTCCACCCTGACCTCGCTCATCTACGCCTCCTTCACCTTCATCTTCTTCGCCCTCGAAGGCTCGATCATGGCCCAGGCCATGTACCAGGCCTTCGGCCTGCCCGTCGAGATCGGCTATCTGGTCACCACCCTCATCGTGATCCCGGTCGTCTTCCGCGGCATGGGCGCCCTCGCCAAGGTGCAGGCCTGGACGCAACCGGTCTGGCTGGTCGGGCTCGCGCTGCCCTTCCTGGTCCTCGCCTTCGAGGCGCCCGACGCCTGGGGCGCCTTCACCCACTTCGGCGGGACCGAAGGAGCCGGCGCCGGCTTCTCCTGGATCGGCTTCGGCTTCGGGACCGGAATCGCCCTCTCGCTCATCGCGCAGATCGGCGAGCAGGCCGACTACCTGCGCTTCATGCCGGCCAGGACCGCCGCCAACAGTCGCAGGTGGAACCTCGCCGTACTCGCCGCCGGACCCGGCTGGGTGATCATCGGCGCCGCCAAGCAGCTCGGCGGGGCCTTCCTCGCCTTCGTCGCGCTGGAGGCGGTCGGCCGGACGCACGCCCTGGAACCGATCGCCCCGCAGATCGAGGCGCTGCGCCCCTGGCTCGGCGGCTTCGCCCTGCCCGCCGCCGCGCTGTTCGTCATCGTGTCGCAGGTCAAGATCAACGTCACCAACGCCTACAGCGGCTCGCTCTCCTGGTCCAACTTCTTCTCCCGCATCACCCACCGCCACCCCGGCCGGGTCTGGTACATCTTCCTCAACCTCGGCATCGCGCTGACGCTGATGGAGCTCAACATGTTCGCGATGCTCGGCAAGCTGCTGGGCTTCTACTCCAACGTCGGCATCGCCTGGATCGCCGCCGTCGCCACCGACCTCGTGATCAACAAGCGGCTCGGACTGAGCCCGCCGTACATCGAGTTCAAGCGGGCCTATCTGTACGCCGTCAACCCGGCGGGTTTCGGCGCGATGGTGATCGCCTCCACGGTGTCGATCCTCGCCTTCTTCGGACTCTTCGGCACCTGGGCCGAGGCCTTCTCCACCTTCATCGCCGCCGGACTGGCCCTCGTGCTGTGCCCGTTGATCGCCTGGGCGACCGGCGGGAAGTACTACCTGGCCAGGCCGAACACCGTGAACGGCCCCGGCGTGGAGGTCGCGGACATCACCGCCACGCACACGTGTTCCGTCTGCGTGGCGGCGTACGAGCTCCCGGACATCGCCGACTGCCCGGCCCAGGCCGGGCCGATCTGCTCGCTGTGCTGTTCCCTCGACGCCACCTGCGGCGACGTCTGCCGCAAGGGGGCGGCGGTCGGGGCGGTGGCCCTGCCGATGCCTTCCGTACGCCGGGTCTGAACCGGCGCACACGGCCCTTTCGTACGCCTGGCCGGATGCGTACGCCCTCAAGGTACCTCTTCGTGAAAAACCGTATCCGCACAGTAAAGGTCGGGCGTAAGCTCGGGCATATGCGCAATGCGGTTTCCTGGGCAGGTACATCGGCGGAGGGTGAAGCGCGATGAACGACAGCGGTGCCCTGCTCCCATGGCTGGTCATACGTCAGGACGACAACGGCAACCGCTACCGGGTGGGTCGGTACCCCACCCGGGCCGAGGCCCAGAAGGTCGTCGACAGCCTCGACGACCGGGGACACAAGCAGCTCTACTGGGTCGAGCGGATCGGACAGGGCAGCCAGACCGCCACGACGAACTGAGGCCGCCGGAACGCCGACGGCCCTGGCATAGGCTCCGTCCATGACTGAACGCGTGGTCGTGGGCGGAGCCCTTTGTCATGACGGGCGCCTGCTGGCCGCCCGGCGCAGCGCCCCGCCCGAGCTGGCCGGGCGCTGGGAGCTCCCCGGGGGCAAGGCCGAACCCGGCGAATCCGTACCCGAGGCGCTGGTGCGCGAACTGCGCGAGGAGCTCGGGGTCGAGACCGAGGCGCTGGAGCGGATCCCGGGGGAGTGGCCGCTCAAACCGGGTCTCGTGCTGCACGTGTGGACGGCCCGGTTGCTGTCCGGGGAGCCCGCCCCGCTGGAGGACCACGACGAGCTGCGCTGGCTGGGGCCCGCCGAGCTGGACTCCGTGGACTGGCTCGACCAGGACCGGCCCGCGGTCGCCGAGGCCGGGCGCCGGCTGCGCGCCGCCGCGCTCCCGGAGCCGCACGACGGGGCGCACCGGGGCGCGTGAGGCTCGCGCGGTAGGCCGTCTGCGCCACCGTGCGCCGGTGCGTGGGGGATCGAGTGGTACGACGCCCCGAATATCGGGTATGTCGCTATTAATCCCTATCTCGTCCCCCTTTCGTCCCCGACGAACCGGACTGGGGTCACTGCTGGCCCGGGAAGTGATCGGCGTGATCGACGCAGACGGTGAACGTGCCGAATGGGCCTTCCCCGCCGAACCCGGTGCCGTCCGCACCGCCCGCCACGCCGTTCGCGGCACGCTGCGTTCCTGGGGCCTGGACTCCGTCGGCGACGTGACCGTCCTGCTGGTCAGTGAGCTGGTGACGAACTCCCTGCGCTACGCCTCCGGCCCCATCGGGGTCCGTCTGGTACGGCGCAAACCGGCCGCCGGGGACCTGGCGGCCGGCGACGCGCTGCTCGTGGAAGTTTCCGATCCGCTTCCGGATCCGCCCCGCGCGAAGGTCGCCCAGCCGGACGACGAAGGGGGCCGGGGGCTCCACCTCGTGGCCGTCTCGGCGCAGCGTTGGGGAACCCGCCACGGGAAATCGGGCAAGACTGTGTGGTTCGAGTTGGCTCTTCCTGGTGAGTAACAAGGTGAAGGGTGGCCAACGATCACCGGACGTGGCTCGAAAACAACGGGACCTTTTTGTGATCGTGAACGCCGTGCCGTCCGGGGCCGTGGTGCTGAATACTTCGGTCATGGCCGGTCCGGTTGCGGTGAGCTGGAGGGGACGGTCGCGTGAGCGAGATACCTGCGCAGGCACATCAGGGCCGAGTGCCCAGGGAGACATGGCACGACTCCTTGTGGCACAGCAGTCCGCCTGGCTCGATATATGACTACATAAAGGTCGCTTCCTTCTCGATCGGTCCGGACGGGCTCGTCGACCAGTGGAGCCTGCGCGCCGAGGAGCTGTTCGGGCTCACCGCCGCCCAGGCGGTCGGGCGCGACCCGGTCGAGGCCTTCATGCCCCCGGAGCTGCGGGCCGGTGGGCACCGCAAGGTCGCGGAGATCCTCGACGGCAAGGAGTGGACGGGCCTGGTCCCCTTCCGGATCCCCGATGGGGACGGGGCGCACGGGGTGGCCGAGATCTATGTGATGCCGACGCTGACCGAGACCGCCGAGCGGGCGGCGCTGTGCGTCGTGGTCGACGTGCGCGCGCTGCGGCGGATCGAATCCGATCTCGCGGCTTCGCAGGCGATATTCGGCCAATCTCCTTTCGGGTTCCTGCTCTTCGGTACGGACCTCACCGTGCAGCGCGCCAACCGCCGCTTCGCGACCGTGTTCGGCGGAGCCGTGGAGGAGCACCGCGGCCGGACCGTGCACGACTACCTGCCCGCCCACGAGGCAGACCGGATGGCCGACGCCCTGCGCCGGGTCCTGGAGACCGGTCAGTCCGTCACCGACCTGAGGATCACCGGCGCGGCCCCGGGCAGCCGCGAGAAGCGCCACTGGTCCATCAACCTCTACCGGGTCCACGGCGGCACCGGCCTGCCCATCGGCATCGCCGGCCTCGGCACCGACGTCACCCGTCGCCACCTCGCCGCCCGCGAGGCCGCCGGGGTGCGCCGCAACCTCGCCCTCCTCAACGAGGCCGGGCACCGGATCGGGAACTCCCTCGACCTGGAGACCACCGCCCGAGAACTCCTGGACGTCACCGTCCCGGGCTTCTGCGACCTGGCCGCCGTCGACCTCTACCAGGGGCTGCTGCTCGGGGACGACGACCGCCCCGCCCGTCCGCAGGGCCCCGGAGTGCCCTCGCTGCCCGGGCAGGGGGCCGGGCGCGCCCCGTCCGCGCCGCTGCGGCGGGTCGCCTTCGCCTCCGCCGTGTCGGACGCCCCGCTGTCGGGGCCCGGCGCGCTGGTCTCCGTAGGGGAGATCCACCGCTATCCGGCCGCCTCGCCCGGGGCACTGGCCCTGCGCACGGCGCGACCCCGGCTCGCCCCCGCAGGGGGGTCGGACGACCTCGTGCAGTCCACGCTGCTGGTGCCGATGGTGGCCCACGACACGGTGGTCGGCCTCGCCCAGTTCTCCCGTACGAAGGGCAGCGAGCCCTTCGGCGAGCGGGACCGGGCCGTCGCCGTCGAACTGGCCGCCCGGGCGGCCGTCTGCATCGACAACGCCCGCCTCTACCGGCGGGAACACGAAAGGGCCCTGATACTGCAACGCAGCCTGCTGCCCCCCGGTGACCCGGAGGCCGCCGGACTCGACATCGCCTGCCGGTACCTGCCGGGGAACGCGGCGACCGAGGTCGGTGGGGACTGGTTCGACGTCATCGAGCTGCCCGGACACCGCACGGCGCTCGTCGTCGGCGACGTGATGGGGCGCGGCCTGCGGGCCGCCGTCGCCATGGGCGAGCTGCGGACCGCCGTCCGCACCCTGGCCCTGCTGGACCTCGAACCGGCGGAGGTGCTCACCGCCCTCGACGAGGTCGCGCGCGGTCTCGGCGCCCCCGGCGGCTCCCAGCAGGCCTCACGCGCCGCCCTGCACTCGCGGGACGCCGACCGCTCCGAGGTCTACCTCGCCACCTGCGTGTACGCCGTCTACGACCCGGTCACCCGGCGTTGCACCATCGCCAACGCGGGCCACATGCCGCCCGTGCTGGTCGAACCGGCCGAGGAGGGCGGCGCCCCCCGCCCCGGCCTGCTCCTGGAGATCCCCACCGGGATGCCGCTCGGCGTGGGCGGCGAACCCTTCGAGGAGGTCGAGGTGGAACTGCCGGAGGGCGCCCTGCTGGCCCTCTACACCGACGGGCTGGTCGAATCCCGCGACCACCCGCTGGAGGAGGGGCTGCGCGGACTGCGCGAAGCCCTCGCGGATCCGGTGCGCCCGCTGGAGGACGTCTGCGACCACGTGCTGAACACCCTCGACACCCGGCACGGGGAGGACGACATCGCCCTGCTCATGGCCCGGGTGCAGGGGTTGCCCCTGGACGCGGTCGGCGACTGGCAGTTGCCCCGCGAGGCCCGCTCGGTGGGTCGCGCCCGCGAACTGGCCCGGGGCAAACTGCCCGCCTGGGGACTCGAAGGCCTGCTCGACACCACGGAACTGCTGGTCAGTGAACTGGTGACGAACGCGCTGCGGTACGGCGAGGGCGAGATCCGGCTACGGCTGCTGCTGGACCGGACCCTGGTGTGCGAGGTGTGGGACGCGAACCTGGCCCAACCCCGCCGCCGCCGGGCCCGGGACACCGACGAGGGCGGCCGCGGCCTGCAACTCGTCGGCCTGCTCTCCGCGGGCTGGGGCACCCGCCGCACCCACCGGGGCAAGACCGTCTGGTTCGAACTGCCGCTGCCCATGCCGGGCGGCCCGGGGGAGTCCGTCACCGAACTGACGGCGGAACAGCTCCTCGCCCTGTACGGATAGCCGGGCACGGGGGGTGCGAGACCGCACCCCCCGCCGCGGCACCCCCTTGCCCGCCCTCACGTGGGGCGGGCCGGGGGTCGGTCCGTGTCCGGATCAGGCCGCCCGGCCCGGCCTGCCCGCCTTGAGGGCGGCGAGGCGGTCCTCGATCTCCGCGCTCTTGCCGAGGTCCTCCAGGGACTCGAACTGCGCGTCCAGGGAGGAGGCCGCCAGCTCCTGCTTGCCCGCCGCCATGGCCTCCTCCCGGCGGACCTTCTCCTCGAACCGGTTCAGGTCGCTGGTCGGGTCCATGACGTCGATGTTCTTCACCGCGTCCATCATCGTGTTCTGCGCCTGCGCGGTCCTGGCCCGGGCCACCAGCTCGTCCCGCTTCGCCTGGAGCTCCGTCAGCTTGTCCTTCATCGAGGCCAGGCCCGACTTCAGCTTGTCGACGACCTCCGTCTGGGCGGCGATCGTCGGCTCGGCCGTCTTCGCCTCCCGCTCGGACTGCATCTGCCGGCCCAGGGCCACCTTCGCGAGGTTGTCGAACCTGTCGGCGTCCGCGACGCTCCCCGCCGCCCGCAGTTCGTCCGCCTTCCGGCTGGCCGCCAGCGCCTTGTCGCCCCACTCGGCGGCCGCGTCCCGGTCCTCCTTGTGGTCCGCCTCCAGCATCCGCAGGTTGCCGATGGTGGTGGCCACCGCCTGCTCGGCCTCCGAGATGTTGTTCGTGTAGTCGCGGATCAGCTGGTCGAGCATCTTCTGCGGATCCTCGGCCTGGTCCAGCAGCGCGTTGATGTTGGCCTTCGCGAGCTGGGTGACGCGGCCGAGGATGGTCTGCTTGCTCATGGGTCTCTCTCCTGGTGAGGGGACGTCGACGTCCTTGCACGAGGCGTTACGGGTCGCATGTCGCATGTCGCATATCGCGGTGTGCCGGTGCCGGTGCCGGTGCCGGTGCCGGTGCGGGTGCCGGTGCGGGTACGGGTACCAGGCACGGTCACGCCGGTCGGTCAGAAGCGGCCGCCACCGCCCATCCGGCCGCGCGTCCCGCCGCCGCCGAAGGATCCCGGACCGCGGCTCCCGCCGCCGCCCCCACCGCCGAAGCCGCCCCGGCCGCCGTACCCGCCCCCGCCGAAGCCCCCGCCGCCGCGCAGGATCTCGCCGAGGATGATGCCGCCGAGCACGGCCCCGCCCCGGCCGCCGCCGGCGCGGGAACCGGCGTACGGGTTCTGGTACGCCCGTACGTCCTGCTCCGCCAGCTGCTGCGCCTGCCGGGCCAGCGAGTCCGCCTGCTGCGCCTCCGTCAGCGCGCCCGCCGGGTCCGTCGCGGCCAGCGACACCGAGCGCTCCAGGTGCCGCTGCGCCTCCGCCAGCCGGGTCCGGGCCTGGCTGGCGACCGCACCCCGGCTGGTGGTGATGTAGTCCGTCGCCGCGCCGATCGCGCTGCGGGCCGACAACAGGGCCTGGTCCAGCAGGCCCACCGCGCGACGCCGGCCCGACTCCTGCTCCCGCGCCCCGGCCAGCGATTCGTCGAGGGCCGCGTCGGCCTCCTCCACGCGCCGCAGCGCGTCGATCGGGTCGTACCGCCCGGCCTCCTGCTCCCGGCGCACGTCCGCGAGTACGGCCTGCGCCCGGCCGATCCGGCCGCGCAGGTCCGCCGTCGAGACGCCCTCCGCGGTGCCCGTCAGCAGCCCGGCGGCGTCGGCGAGGTCGGACTCCGTCTCCGTCAGCGCGCCCGGCAGCTTCCCGGCGGCCTCCGCCAGCTCCTGGGCCCGCCGCTCCACCGCGTCCACCAGGGTGGCCGCCTGGTCCACCGCGCCCTCGGCCGCCCGTACGTGCACGGCCGCCCTGCCGTTCTCCTCCTCGTGGAGCGCGGCCCGGGCCTCACCGAGGTGGGTCGTCGCGAACAGCAGCCGGTCCTTGGCCTGTTCCGGGTTGGAGGCCACCGGGGCCGAAGCGGAGTCCGCGTACCGCCCGGCCAGCGCCGTCAGCGTCGCCACCGCCGTCGTCGTGCGCCCGGTCAGCTCCCCCAGGTGCGCCTCGACGGTCTCCACCGCCCGCGGGGCGTTCTTCTCCAGGTCCCGGAGCCGGTCGAAGGCCTCCGACTCCGCGTCGAGCCGACGGTTGGCCTCCGTACAGCGGGCCACGATCTCGTCCAGCATCCGGCGCCGGGTCGCGTCGTCCTCCGGGTAGGCGTCGTCGAGCTGCTGGCGCAGCCGGAAGGCGTGCGTCAGCTCGTCCTTCGCGTGCGCCACGGCCTCCGTGAAGGTGCCGACGGCCTCGTCGCCGAACTGCGCCGAGGCGAAGCCGAGTTCCTCCGTACTGGTGCGGACCGCGTCGTCCGTCCCGACCAGCAGCGCCTTCGCCCGGGCGTCGAGCTCCGGCAGCGACACCTCCGCCCGCTGTCCGTCCCAGCCCGCGTGCGAGGTCGCCGCACCGCGGCCGCCGCCCTTGCCGCGCTTGCGGCGGCTGTACGCGTACGCACCCAGCGCGCCGGCCGCGCCGACGGCGACGACCGGCAGGACGAAGTCGCCCGCGCCGCTCTCGCCGCCCGCGCCGCCACCCGGATCGGCCTCGCCGGGGGTGATGGCCGGGACCGGGACCGGCAGCCCGCCGAGCACCGCGCCGTAGCCGTTCGCCGCGCCGATCGCGGCGCCCGCCCAGTCGTTCTCCTTCAGGGCGGGCTCGATGGCGGTCCGGGCGACGTCCGCCAGCTGCTGCTCCGTGAAACCGGACTCGGTATCGGCCGAATAGGCGTACTGCCGGGCCCCGGTGGCCACCGCGAGCAGGACGTCGTTCTGCCCCAGCCCGTTCTTCTGCGCCGTGGCGTCCGCCCAGCTCTGCGCGGAGCGCCCGGAGAAGTCGTTGACGTACGTGACGAAGAGCTGGATCCGGCGGTCGGCGTACAGCTTGTCCAAAGCCGCCGTGACCGCGGGCAGCCGGTCGCCCACGGCCCCGACGCGGTCGGTGACCTGCCCCTGTCGTGACAGGGTGACGGGATCCTCGGCGCGGGCCACGGGCGCCCCGACCACCCCCCACCCGCCGAACGCCAGCAGCGCGGCGGCCAGGGCCAGTCCGGTGCGCAGGGGTATCCGGGCGGCGGAGCGCCTCTTCGTCCAGGGGGGCGGAGTCACATTTCGGAGATTATGGGCGGTTCGCCCCGCCCGCACCCGGAGTGGGCCGCCTGCCGTGGCCCCGGGCGGGCCCGGCCGGGACCGCCCGGCCCCGGCTACGGGACGGCGACGGCGGTCAGTTCCGGCAGGGCGACCGCGACGCCGCCCCCGGTCCGCACCGCGCTCCCGATGCCCGCGTGCTCCCACTGCCAGCGCAGTTCCCCGCTCAGCAGGTCCAGGGCGGCCAGGAACGGGGGCCGGGGCGTGCGGCCCAGCAGCCCGCCCCGGCCGCCGTCCGCGGCCTTCACGTACAGCAGGTCCCGCGCGCCGGGCGCGCCCCGCACGTCGTGCCGAGCCGGCCCGGCGCCCAGCAGCTCGACCGCGCAGTCCGGCCCCTGACGCCGGACCAGCGGTCGGCGCCAACGCACCGCCCCGCTCTCCGCGTCCAGCGCGCACACCGTGTCCCAGCCCTCCTGCGCCCGGTGCGCGGCCACGTGCACGGTGTCGTCGAGGGCCAGCATCCCGGTCGGCGCCGGAGTTCCCGCGTCGAAGTGCCAGACGACGTGACCCTCCCGCCGGTGCAGCGCCCGTACCGTCTTCCCGTCCGTCACGTGCACCGGACCGCCGGGCAGCCTCGGCCCGCCGCGGTGCGTGTTGCGCGGCCAGTGCCACAGCGGCTTCCCCGTGGGCAGGTGCAGGGCGGTGAGGAGCAGGCCGTCCGCCAGGACCAGGCAGTTCCCGGAGACGGTCGGCCGGCGGGAGATGGTCCCCTGGACCCCGTACCGCCACACGGTCTCCCCGCTCGCCCCGTCCAGGGCGGTGAGTCCGCCGCCCGCCCCGTACAGGACCAGCCCGCCGGTCGCGGTGAGCGCCGGAGTCCTGGCCGGTGGTTCCGGCAGGTCGCGCCACCAGCGGACCCGGCCGTCGCCGGCCTCGCGGGCCAGTACGCGGACGCCCTCGCCGTCCCGGCCCGACACGGCCACGTACACCGACCCGGTGTCCGCCGCCGAGGACACGGCCGAGACCGTGGGCAGTTCCGACGCGGGTACGCCCTCGTCGGCGCGGGCCGTCCACAGTCCCGCACCGGTGGCGGCCCACACCGAGCCCACCTCGTGCCCGCTGCGCCACACCACGCTGTCCCCGGCGGCGTGCAGGGCCTGCGGCCGGACGCGGGAGCGCCACAGCACCTCCCCGGGCGGGGCCGCGTCCCGCGTCCGGGACGGGGCGGCGCCCGCCCGATCCCCGGCGGCGGCCGGCCGGGCCGGCCGGGGCCCGCCCCCCGGCCCGGCGCTCCCGGCCCGCGCCCCGCCGACGCCCGCCCCCGCCGCCCCGGCGCCCCCGGCCCCGGCGCCCCCGGCCCCGGCGCCCCCGGCCGACCGGACCGCCGCAGTCGCCTCGGCGGTGCCCGCCGCGGCCGCCACCGGGGCCCCCGACCCCACCGCCCGTTCCAGCGCGCGCAGCGCCGCCGCGGCCTTGGCCGCCGACGCGGGGCGGTCGGTCGGGGACTTCGCCAGCAGCGTCGCCAGCAGCGCGGCCACGTCCGGTGTCACCGGCAGCGCCGCCGGGGCCTCCTCCACGTGGCGCAGCATGAGGGCGTACGGGCTGCCGGTCGAGCCGAACGGCGGCTCCCCGCTCAGCAGGGCGTACAGCACGCACCCCAGCGCGTACAGGTCGCACCGGGCGTCGACCCGCTCGCCCCGCCACTGCTCGGGCGCCATGTACGCGGGCGTGCCGAACATCCGGCCCGTGACCGTCCAGCCCGCCGTCGCGTCCGAGGAGTGCGCGATGCCGAAGTCGCAGATCTTGAGCCGGCCGCCGGGCAGCAGGAACAGGTTCCCGGGCTTGAGGTCCCGGTGCACCACGGCCTGCGCGTGCGCCGCGGACAGGGCCTCGGCCGTCTGCGCGGCCAGGTCGAGGGCCGTCGCCACCGGTAGCCCGCCCGGGGAGCGGGCCAGTACCGCCGCCAGGTCCTCGCCGGACAGCAGCTCCATGACGATGAACAGCCGGCCGTCCTGCCGGCCCACGTCGTGCACCACGGTGATCCCGGGGTGCTGGAGCCGGGCGCCGATCGTCGCCTCGCGCCGGAACCGGGCGGCCGGCTCGTCGCCCGTGGCCGCCTCCAGCAGCACCTTCACCGCGACCGACCGGTCCAGGCTCAGGTCGTGCCCGCGCCACACCTCGCCCATCCCGCCCCGACCGAGCCGCTCGTCCAGCCGGTACCGGCCCGCCAGTTCATCCCCCACCCGCACCGCGCATGCCCCCTGACTCCACGTCAATGACGTTTCCCCAGGGGGCATTGTCCACGGCGAAGTGAACGGCAGGGGGGCGGGTCGATGGGACCGCGTCGGCCCTACGGCGCGCCGCGCCTGCGGATCCGGCTCCCCAGCCACACCAGCGGGTCGTACTTGCGGTCCGCGGCCCGCTCCTTCAGCGGGATCAGGGCGTTGTCGGTGATCCGGATGCCCTCGGGGCAGACCTCCGTACAGCACTTGGTGATGTTGCAGTAGCCGAGCCCGTGCTCCTCCTGGGCCGCGCGCCCGCGGTCCAGACCGGCCTCGGCCGCCGCGTCCAGCGGGTGCATGTCGAGCTCGGCGACCCGCATCAGGAAGCGCGGACCGGCGAAGGCGCCCTTGTTCTCCTCGTGGTCACGGACCACGTGACAGGTGTCCTGGCACAGGAAGCACTCGATGCACTTGCGGAACTCCTGCGAGCGTTCCACGTCCACCTGGTCCATCCGGTACGCGCCCGCCGGCACCCCCTCCGGCGGGACGAACGCCGGTACCTCCCGCGCCTTCGCGTAGTTGAAGGACACGTCGGTGACCAGGTCCCGGACCACGGGGAACGCCCGCAGCGGAGTGATCGTGACCGTCTCGTCCCGGTCGAAGACGGACATCCGCGTCATGCACAGCAGCCGCGGCCGCCCGTTGACCTCGGCGCTGCACGAACCGCACTTGCCCGCCTTGCAGTTCCAGCGCACCGCCAGGTCCGGGGTCTGCGTCGCCTGGAGCCGGTGCACGATGTCCAGCACGACCTCGCCGTCGTTCACCTCGACGGTGAAGTCCCGCAGTTCGCCGCCCTCGGCGTCGCCGCGCCAGACCCGGAAGGCGGCATCGTAGGTAGTCACTCGTAGAGCTCCTCTTCGGCGAGGTACTTGACCAGCTCGTCCTTCTCGAACAGCGCGAGCAGGTCGGGGCGGATGGGTTCGGTCCGGGTACGGACGAGCGCGATCCGGTCGGCCGCCGGGTCCGCGGGGTCCGGCCCGGGCTCCGCCGGGACGCACAGCAGGTTCACCGCGCGCCAGTCCCGCTCCATCGCCGGACAGTCCTCGCGGGTGTGTCCGCCCCGGCTCTCGGTGCGCTCCAGCGCCGCCCGGGCCACGCACTCGCTGACCAGCAGCATGTTGCGCAGGTCCAGCGCCAGGTGCCAGCCCGGGTTGAACTGCCGGTGCCCCTCGACCCCGGCCCGGGCGGCCCGTACGCGCAGCCCCGCGAGCCTCTCCAGCGCCTCGGCCATCTCCCCCTCCCGGCGGATGATGCCGACCAGGTCGTTCATGGTCGTCTGGAGCTCCTGGTGGAGCGTGTACGGGTTCTCCGCGCCCTCGGCGGCGTGGAAGGGGGCCAGGGCCTCCGCCGCCGCCGCGTCGACCTGACCCTGGGGGACGGCCGGCCGCGCGGGCCCGGCCGCTGCGGCGTGCTCCGCCGCGTGCAGGCCGGCCCGACGGCCGAACACCAGCAGGTCGGAGAGGGAGTTGCCGCCGAGCCGGTTCGAGCCGTGCATGCCGCCCGCGACCTCACCGGCGGCGAACAGCCCGGGCACGCCCACCGTCGCCGCGGTGTCGGAGTCGACCGCGATCCCGCCCATCACGTAGTGGCAGGTCGGGCCGACCTCCATCGCCTCGGCGGTGATGTCCACGTCCGCCAGCTCCTTGAACTGGTGGTACATGGAGGGCAGCCGCCGCCGGATCCGCTCGGCCGGCATCCGGGTCGACACGTCCAGGAACACCCCGCCGTGCGGGGAGCCGCGGCCCGCCTTGACCTCGGAGTTGATCGCCCGGGCCACCTCGTCGCGGGGGAGCAGTTCGGGCGGACGCCGGTTGTGGTCCGGGTCCTCGTACCAGCGGTCGCCCTCCTCCTCCGACTCGGCGTACTTCTCCTTGAAGACGTCCGGGACGTAGTCGAACATGAACCGCTTGCCCTCGCTGTTGCGCAGCACCCCGCCGTCACCGCGCACCGATTCGGTGACGAGGATCCCCTTGACCGAGGGCGGCCAGACCATGCCGGTCGGATGGAACTGCACGAACTCCATGTTCAGCAGGGGCGCTCCGGCGAGCAGGGCCAGCGCGTGCCCGTCGCCGGTGTACTCCCAGGAGTTGGAGGTGGTCTTGAAGGACTTGCCGATACCGCCCGTGGCCAGCACCACCGCCGGGGCCTCCAGGACGAAGAAGCGGCCCGACTCGCGCTCGTAGCAGAAGGCCCCCGAGACGGCGTCCCCGTCCTTCAGGACCCGGGTGACCGTGCACTCCTGGAAGACCTTGAGCCGGGCCTCGTAGTCCCCGTGCTCCTTGAAGTCCTCCTGCTGGAGGGCGACGATCTTCTGCTGGAGCGTGCGGATCAGCTCCAGGCCGGTGCGGTCGCCGACGTGCGCGAGGCGCGGGTACTCGTGGCCGCCGAAGTTGCGCTGCGAGATCCTCCCGTCGGGGGTGCGGTCGAACAGCGCCCCCCAGGTCTCCAGCTCCCAGACCCGGTCCGGTGCCTCCTTGGCGTGCAGCTCGGCCATCCGCCACTGGTTGAGGAACTTCCCGCCGCGCATGGTGTCGCGGAAGTGGACCTGCCAGTTGTCGCCCCCGTTCACGTTGCCCATGGAGGCGGCGATGCCGCCCTCCGCCATCACCGTGTGGGCCTTGCCGAAGAGGGACTTGCAGATCACGGCCGTCCGCGCGCCCCGCTCCCGGGCCTCGATGGCGGCCCGCAGTCCGGCGCCGCCGGCGCCGACCACGACCACGTCCCACTGCTGCCGGTCGACTTGCGCCATGTCAGAAGATCCTCGGGTCGTCGAAGGTGCCGGTGGCCAGCAGGTACACGTAGAGGTCGCACAGGGCGACGCTGATCAGCGAGGCCCACGCCAGCTGCATGTGGCGGGCGTTGAGCCGGCTGACCCAGCCCCACAGGCGGTAGCGCACCGGGTGCTTCGAGAAGTGCTTCAGGCGGCCGCCCATGATGTGCCGGCAGGAGTGGCAGGACAGGGTGTACGCCCAGATCAGCACGGTGTTGGCCAGGAAGATCAAGGTGCCCAGGCCCGCGTGGCCCCAGTCGTAGTGCGCGTCGCGGAAGGTCAGCACGGTGTCGTAGGTGAGGATCGCGGCGACCGGGACCGCCGCGTAGAAGAAGTAGCGGTGCGCGTTCTGCAGGATCAGCGGGAAGCGCGTCTCACCCGTGTACGAGGAGTGCGGCTCGGCGACGGCGCAGGCGGGCGGCGACGCCCAGAAGCCCCGGTAGTAGGCCTTGCGGTAGTAGTAGCAGGTCAGCCGGAAGCCGAGCGGGAAGATCAGGATCAGCAGCGCGGGGGACAGACCCCACCAGCTGCCGAACAGGTCCAGGTTGGGGCCGCCGCGCATCCGCTCGCAGTTCTCCGCCAGGCAGGGGGAGTAGAACGGGGAGACGTACGGGGCCGCGTAGTAGTGGGCGTTGGCGAACGCCCGCCAGGTCGAGTACGCGATGAAGGCGAGCAGCCCGGCCGCGGTGCCGGCGGGCGAGAGCCACCACCGGTCGGTCCGCAGGTGCCGGGCCGCGATGGCGGCCCGGGAGGGCCCGTGGACGCCGCCGGGCCGCTGCTGGGATGGTTCCGTGCCTGTGGCCAAGGAGAACTCCGGGTGGAGTGTCGAGGGGTGGCCCAGGAGACCCGGCGCCGCGGGCGCCGGGCCAGATGGGGTGGGTACGGACGGTCCGACGCCGCGTCAGGGGGCGCGACGGTCGCGGGCGCCGAGGCCCTCGTCGTCGGAGTCCGTCCAGAGGGTGCTGTCGTACGGCGTGTCCGGGACGGTGATCATCGGGGCCTGACCGGGCGGCCGCGGCGCGTCGCCCGATGCCTGCCGGGCGACGTCTCGCTCAAGCCGCTCCACCGAGCGGACCAGCTCGTTCAGGTTGCGTCGTACGGCGGTCAGATCGTCTTGCAGGGACATGACGTGCCCTCACTTCCGCGGGTGCGGTGACCGTGCTCATGGGCGCCTGCGAGTGTCGCCCCTCCCGTCCCCGGTTGTGAAGAGACGTGCGGCGATTGCGGGCGCGCAGGCCGAAACGCGCGCCCCTCCCGCTCCCTTCCGTCCCTCGATCGGCGCAACGACCGCCCGGGCCACGGGCCGGATTGGTCCGCCCGGGTGGGGTTCGCGGCGTGGCGCGGTCCGGCTGCGGGGAGCCCGGGGGGCTGTCTATTTCAGTGGGTTTCAACACCAGTGTGATCAGCTCCATATACCGCCGAACGTGATCTTGACCCCATTTCTCGCGTCCCATCACGCCCCGCTCCGGAGGTACCACCCATGTCCCAGCGAACGCGCAGGTCCTTGGCGCTCCTGACCTCGGGAGTCCTCGCACTGCCGCTCCTCGCGGGCTGCGGCGCGGGCGACGAGGAAGGTGGACGGGCCGCAGCGGGTCCGGACATCGCGACGACGGCCCGCGACCGGGTCACCGACGGCGGTGTCCTGCGCTGGGCGGTGGACAGCCTGCCGAACACGCTGAACACGTTCCAGGCCGACGCGGACGCCACCACCTCCCGCATCGCCGGCGCGGTCCTGCCGCACCTGTTCGTCCTGGACGGCAAGGGTCGGCCCGTGGCCAATCCCGACTACCTGGAGAAGGCCGAGGTCGTCGCACGCGAGCCCAAGCAGGTCGTCCTCTACAAGCTGCACCAGCAGGCGGTCTGGAGCGACGGCCGTGAGATCGGGGCCGCCGACTTCGTCGCCCAGTGGCGGGCCCTGAACGGCAAGGACTCGGCGTACTGGACGGCCCGCAACGCGGGCTACGACCGGATCGAGAAGATCGAGAAGGGCAAGACCGACCTGGAGGTCAAGGTCACCTTCTCCAAGCCGTACGCGGACTGGCGCTCGCTGTTCAGCCCGCTGTACCCGAAGCAGGTCACCGGCACCCCGGACGCCTTCAACGAGGGCGCCCGCGGCACCCTCAAGGTCACCGCCGGACCCTTCTCCCTCGGTGCCATCGACAAGAAGACCGGCACCGCCGCGCTGACCCGCAACCCGCGCTGGTGGGGTCAGCCGGCCAAGCTCGACACCCTCGTCCTGACGGCGGTGCCCCGCGCGCAGCGGCCCGCCGCGCTGGCCGCCGGGAGGATCGACCTCGGGGAGCTCGACCGGGCGGGCGCCGACCGGATCGCCCTCGCCCACCGCGACGCCGGGCGCGCGCGGGGTGCGAACGGGGCGCACGGCCCCGGCGCCGCCCTGACGCCCGCGCAGGCCACCCTGTCCTGGGCGCTGGCCCACGGCGCGGACGAGGGCAAGGCCCGGGAGGAACAGGAACTGCGGCAGAAGAACGCCGACGCCGTCAAGAAGTACGCCGACGAGCAGGCGGCCCTGCGCACCTTCGCCGTCCGCAAGTCGCTGGAGCCCGCCTACACCCAGCTCGCCATGAACGGCGCCTCCGGCCCGCTGGCCGACGAACGGGTCCGGCGCGCCATCGCCCGCGCCCTGGACCGCAAGGCGCTGGCCGAGATCGTGCTCAAGCCGCTCGGCCTGCCCGCCGAGCCCGTCGGCAGCCACCTGGCCCTCGCCGGGCAGCAGGCGTACGCCGACAACAGCGACGCCCTCGGCGGCCGGGACCCGAAGGCCTCCCAGGCGCTCCTCGCCGACGCGGGCTGGCGCCGGGGCGGCCGGCTGACCGACCCCGCCGGCACCAAGGCGGGCCCGGAGGGCGCCGCGAAGGACGACTCGAAGACCCCCTCGGCCGCCGCGGGGCCGGGCACCGGCAACGACGGCCTGTACATCGTCGGCCAGGACGACGGCCGCAACGGCGACCTGCGCTCGGCGGCCGCCCAGCTGACCGCCCGCACCAGAGCCCTCCCGGGCCGCCCCGCCGCGGCGCCCGGCGACCACGGGGGCGAGCAGGGGCAGGACGTCCTGCCGCCGCTCCCGGACGGATCCGCGTACGGCCTCGACGGGGAGATCGTCGACGCCGACGCCTTCCTGCCGGGCGGCCCCGGAGCCGGGGAGGACCGGCCGGCCGCCGCCCTGGCCCCGGCCTCCCTCGCCGCCCAGCAGGAGGACGTCCTGCTCGCGCAGGCCGAGGCGGTGGACGACGGCAAGCGCGCCGAGGCCGCCGAAGGCACGGCCGCGGCGGACGGGGACGACGCCAAGGAGCCCGCGGAGGCCAGCCCCGCCCCCGCCCCCGTCAAGCAGACGGCCCGCACCTCCGGCACCATGCTCGCCAAGGACGGCAAGCAGCTCACCCTGCGCTTCGTGCTCCCCGCCGGCCCGGGCTCGGAGGCCCTGCGCTCGGTCGGCGAGCGGATCTCCCGGACCCTGCGCGAGATCGGCATCGGCACCGAGATCACCAAGGTCGCGGACGAGAGCTTCTTCAAGGACCACATCGCCTCGGGCCAGTACGACCTGGCGCTCTACTCCTGGCCCGCGACGGCCTACCCGGCCACCGACGCCCGGCCGATCTTCGCCAAGCCGGAGCCGGCCGCCGACGGCTCGCTCCTCGTCGAACAGAACTACACCCGCGTCGGCACCGACCACATCGACCAGCTCTTCGACGAGGCCCTCGGCGAGCTCGACGAGAAGCAGGCCCGCGAACTCATGCGCAAGGCGGACGCCCGGATCTGGGCCGCCGCCGGATCCGTCCCGCTCTACCAGCGCCCCGAGCTGGTGGCGGCCAAGCCCGGTCTGGTCAATGCCGGCGCCTTCGGCCTGGGAGCGCCCCGCTTCCAGGACATCGGTTGGAAGAAGGCCGTCCAGGCGAAGGACAAGAAGAAGTAGGGGCGGCCGGCGGGCGTACCGCCGGAGGAGAACTGGTGACAAACGGGTGCGCCACCCGGTGACCCGCGGGTCACAAGCTCAGAAGTGACTCAAGTCCCTTGCCCGCCGGACACCCGGCGGGCAAGGTCGTGCATACCCGTTGACCCGCATGAACACAGGCTCCACCGATGGCCGGGACTCCCCACCCCACACCCGGCCGTCCTCGCTCGTCCGGCCTCTTGACAGACCCCCCGGCAGCCGGTTCCCGCCAACCGACGTACGATGGGGTAAGGCCGTGGCAGGTTTTCGCCCGGTCGAGGCGCGCGTGCCAGGCCGTACGCGACGCCATCCACGATCCCGGGAGAAGCGCCGAAGTGCCCACGCGCCACGACATCCGTAACGTCGCCATCGTCGCCCACGTCGACCATGGCAAGACGACCATCGTCGATGCCATGCTCAAGCAGGCCGGTGCCTTCGCCGCCCACCAGCACCTCGACGACCGCATGATGGACTCGAACGACCTGGAGCGTGAGAAGGGCATCACGATCCTCGCCAAGAACACGGCGGTGAAGTACCACCCCAAGTCCGGCGGGGCGCCCATCACGATCAACATCATCGACACCCCCGGCCACGCCGACTTCGGTGGTGAGGTCGAGCGCGGTCTGTCGATGGTGGACGCGGTCGTCCTGCTGGTCGACGCGTCCGAGGGCCCGCTGCCCCAGACGCGCTTCGTCCTGCGCAAGGCCCTGCAGGCGAAGATGCCGGTCATCCTCTGCATCAACAAGACGGACCGCCCGGACTCCCGGATCGACGAGGTCGTCAACGAGACGTACGACCTGTTCCTGGACCTGGACGCGGACGAGGACCAGATCGAGTTCCCGATCGTCTACGCCTGCGGCCGTGACGGCGTCGCGTCGCTGACCAAGCCGGAGGACGGCACCGTCCCCGCGGACAGCGACAGCCTGGAGCCGTTCTTCTCCACCATCCTGGAGCACGTCCCCGCCCCGGTGTACGACGAGGAGGCCCCCCTCCAGGCCCACGTCACCAACCTGGACGCCGACAACTTCCTGGGCCGCATCGCCCTGGTGCGCGTCGAGCAGGGTGAGCTCCGCAAGGGTCAGACCGTCGCGTGGATCAAGCGTGACGGCACGATCTCCAACGTCCGCATCACCGAGCTGATGATGACCGAGGCGCTCACCCGCAAGCCGGCCGAGGTGGCGGGCCCCGGTGACATCTGCGCCGTCGCCGGTTTCCCCGACATCATGATCGGCGAGACGCTGGCCGACCCGGAGAACCCGATCGCGCTCCCGCTGATCTCGGTCGACGAGCCGGCGATCTCCATGACCATCGGTACGAACACCTCCCCGATGGTCGGCCGCGGCGGCAGCGGCAAGGGCGCGGACGCCAAGTCCGCGGTCAAGGACCGCAAGGTCACCGCCCGCCAGGTCAAGGACCGTCTGGACCGCGAGCTGGTCGGTAACGTCTCGCTCCGCGTGCTCGACACCGAGCGCCCCGACGCCTGGGAGGTCCAGGGTCGCGGTGAGCTCGCGCTCGCCATCCTGGTCGAGCAGATGCGCCGCGAGGGCTTCGAGCTGACCATCGGCAAGCCGCAGGTGGTCACGCAGGAGATCGACGGCAAGACGCACGAGCCGGTCGAGCGCATGACGATCGACGTCCCCGAGGAGCACATGGGCGCGGTCACGCAGCTCATGGGCGTCCGCAAGGGCCGCATGGACAACATGTC
The DNA here is from genome assembly GCF_042893755.1 of Streptomyces sp. NPDC001568. Classification (NCBI taxonomy): domain Bacteria; kingdom Bacillati; phylum Actinomycetota; class Actinomycetes; order Kitasatosporales; family Streptomycetaceae; genus Streptomyces; species Streptomyces sp. NPDC001568. The sequence goes on from NZ_JBIAVF010000001.1 coordinate 427,362, forward strand.
GAACCACGGCTCCGGCTGGGTCCGCATGGAGTTCGTCGTCCCGTCGCGCGGCCTCATCGGCTTCCGTACCGAGTTCCTGACCGGTACGCGCGGCACCGGCATCGCCCACTCGATCCACGAGGGCCACGAGCCGTGGTTCGGCCCGCTGGTGACCCGTAACAACGGTTCCCTGGTCGCCGACCGCTCCGGTTCGGTCACGCCGTTCGCGATGATCAACCTGCAGGAGCGCGGCGTCCTGTTCACCGACCCCGGCACCGAGGTGTACGAGGGCATGATCGTCGGCGAGAACTCGCGCTCCGACGACATGGACGTGAACATCACCAAGGAGAAGAAGCTCACCAACATGCGTGCGGCTTCGGCGGACAACACCGAGAACGTGGTGCCGCCGCGCAAGCTCTCCCTGGAGCAGTCCCTGGAGTTCTGCCGCGACGACGAGTGCGTCGAGGTGACCCCGGAGGCCGTCCGCATCCGCAAGGTCGTCCTGGACCAGAAGGACCGCTCGCGCACCGCTTCGCGCGCCAAGTCCGGCAAGTAGTCAGCAGGCGCGGCCGGCGGTAGCCGGCCGCGGTGGTGCCCCGGTGAACCCCGAGAGGGTTCCGGGGTGCTGTCGTACCGTCAGCGCGGTACCGCAGCGGGAGCCTGGCCGGCCGATCGACTGTCGAAAAGTCGTACGGCTGGAAACGGCCCCTCCCCTCGCCCGGTCGGCGAGGGGAGGGGCCGTTCGCGTTTGTCAAGCGGATTGTTGCGTTCTGGTGTCCGCATTCCGACCGTGACACTCCGGAAGGTGGGCTAACAGTCCGTTTCGCACGTGTCTGTCTCATATCCGTTTGTCCGGATATCGGGTTTTCGACATGAGGTGATGTTGTGAAAACGAGACCACTTAAGTGTGGTTTACGGTCTGGGTGTCCCCGAGGATGGCTCCATTGAGCTCGGGTCAATGGGTCACACGCTGTGGGGAGCGTCGACTCACGAGCACACACGATGGGACCGGATTTCGCTGTCAGGGGTGTCAGCGGAGCCGGGTCCTTCACGAATCGACAGTGACTCCTGAGGAGGCAATTACCCATGCGCGGAGCAACGAGCGCCAAGTGGGTCGCGGGTGCCGTCATCGTGGCGATGGCCGCCACGGCTTGCAGCACCAGCAAGGACAACGCGGGCGGCGAGGGTGGCAGCATCACCGTGCTGCTCGGCGAGCCGCAGCACGGCCTGGTGGGTCAGAACACCGCCGAGTCCGAGGGCGCCGAGGTCCTCAACGCGCTCTTCACCGGTCTGGTCGACTACGACAACAAGACCAACGAGCCCAAGCTCGCGGTCGCGGAGTCCATCGACACCACGGACTCGAAGACCTGGACCATCAAGATCAAGGACGGCTACACCTTCCACAACGGCGAGAAGGTCGACGCCCAGTCGTTCGTCCGCGCCTGGAACTGGGGTGCCAACCAGGACAACGCGGCCGAGGGCCTGCCGTTCTTCTCGAAGATCGAGGGCTCCGACGAGCTCGCGCCGGGCAAGGACAAGAAGCCCACCTCCAAGGAGCTCAAGGGCCTGAAGGTCGTTGACGAGAAGACCTTCACCGTCACGCTGAAGGAAGCCTTCTCCCAGTTCAAGACGATGCTGGGCTACAACGCCTTCTACCCGCTGCCGAAGGCGTTCGAGGCCGACCCGAAGAAGTTCGGCGAGGCTCCGATCGGCAACGGCGCCTTCCAGATGGACGGCGCCTGGGAGCACAACAAGCAGATCAAGGTCAAGCGGTACGACAAGTACCCGGCCGAGGGTCGCGCCAAGCTGTCCGGCGTCACCTTCAAGATCTACGACAACCTGGACACGGCGTACAACGACCTGCGCGCCGACAACCTCCAGATCGTCGACAAGCTCCCGATCTCCGCGATGGCCAACGTCTCGCAGGAGTTCGGCGACCGGTACCTGTACAAGCCCGAGTCGGGCGTCGGCTACCTCGGTCTCCCGCTGGAGCAGAACCCCGAGACGTACGGCAAGGTGGAGATCCGTCAGGCCATCTCCATGGCCATCGACCGGGACGCCATCACGAAGACCATCTTCAACGGCACCCGCAAGCCGGCCGACGACTTCATCAGCCCGATCATCCCGGGCTACCGCAAGGGTGCCCTGGGCGAGGTCGGGACGTACAACCCGACCAAGGCCAAGGAGATCTTCACCAAGGCCGGCGGGGTCCCCGGCAACAAGATGGAGCTCGGCTACAACGCCGACGGCGGCCACAAGGAGTGGATCGAGGCCGTCGCGAACCAGCTGAAGGCCAACCTCGGCGTGGACGTCACCACCAAGCCGTACGCCAAGTTCGGTGAGCTGCTGGACGACCTCGGTGCCTCGAAGTACAAGGGCGCCTTCCGCATGGCGTGGTCCATGGACTACCCGGCGGCGGAGAACTACCTCCGTCCGATCTTCTCGAAGGTCGCGATCGAGAACGGCTCCAACTACGGCCACTACAAGAACGACGAGTTCGAGGCCCTGATGGCGGAGGCCGACAAGGCCACCGACCCGGCCGAGGGCCTGAAGCTGTACCAGAAGGCCGATGACATCATCATCCGCGACCTTCCGTACATCCCGGTCTTCACGTACATGTCTTCTGCGGCCTACTCCAAGTCCGTGAAGAACGTTCAGGTCGACGCCCAGGGCCGCATGGACCTGGCGAACGTCGAACTCAACTAACACCCCTCTTCACTTAGGGGAACCCGGGGGCGGGCAGGCGGAGGCAGGTCTCCGCCTGCCTGCCCTTTCCCCCTGTTCTTGCTGGAGGTCTGATGGGCCGCTACCTCATCCGCCGACTCATACAGGCGATCCCTGTCCTGATCGGTGCCACGTTCCTCATCTACTGGCTCGCGTTCAAACTCCCCGGTGACCCCATCCAGGCACTCGCCGGCGAGAAGAAGGCGGACCCGATCGTCGCGGCGATGCTTCGCGAGAAGTACCACCTCGACGACTCGTTCCTGTCGCAGTACTGGAACTACATAACCAACCTGTTCCAGGGCAACTTCGGCGAGACCCTGACCGGACGCTCCGTCTGGGACAAGATCACCGAAGCCTTCCCCTACACGATGAACCTCGCGATCGTCGCGTTCGTCATCGAGGCCGCCGTCGGCGTCACCGCCGGCATCATGGCCGCCCTGCGCCGGGGCAAGTTCCTCGACCAGCTCGTCCTGCTCTCCACCCTGCTCGTCATCTCGGTCCCGGTCTTCGTGAGCGGGTTCGTCCTCCAGCTGACGCTGGGCGTCCAGCTCAAGAACAGCTGGGGCATCGACTTCTTCTCCGTCTCCTTCAACGAGAACGACGGCATCCGCGCCTACCTCCTCCCGGCGCTGGTACTCGCCTCGACCTCGCTCGCGTACGTGGCCCGACTGACCCGTACGTCGATGATGGAGACCATGCGCTCGGACTACGTGCGCACCGCGACCGCGAAGGGTCTGCCCCGTCGCCGCGTCGTCGTCAACCACGGTCTGCGCAACGCCCTCATCCCGATCGTCACCTTCCTCGGCGCCGACCTCGGAGCCCTGATGGGCGGCGCGGTCATCACCGAGAAGATCTTCAACATCCACGGGATCGGCGGCCTGTTGGCCGAGTCGGTGTACCGCAAGGAGGGCACCGTGATCGTGGGCGTCGTCTCGCTCCTGATCATCGTGTACCTCGTCGCCAACCTGATCGTGGACCTGCTCTACGCAGTGCTCGACCCGAGGATCCGCTATGCGTGACACAACTACGGTGGGGGATGAGTTGACCGACACCCAGACCGCCGAAGCTCCCTCCGCGAGCGGACCGGCCGCGGGCAAGCCCGGCCACGGCAAGCCGAAGAAGGAGCGCGAGGCCAGCCTCTGGTCCGACGCCGTCTCCGACCTCCGCCGCAACCCGATCTTCCTGATCGGTGGCGCGCTCGTCCTCATCCTGCTCGTGCTCTCCGCGGTCCCGCAGTGGTTCACGCCCGGCAGCCCCTTCGAGGCCGGCGCGTGCAAGCTGCAGGACTCGCTCAAGAAGCCGAGCGCCGAGCACTGGTTCGGCTTCGACGTCCAGGGCTGCGACGTCTACACGCGCACCGTGTGGGCCGCCCGCAACTCGATCATCGTCGGCATCGTCACGACCACCCTGGTGGTCGTCGTCGGTGGCGCGCTCGGCCTCATCGCCGGCTGGATCGGTGGATTCGTCGACAGCATCCTGTCCCGCTTCACCGAGATCTTCTTCGCCATCCCGCTGCTCCTCGGCGGCATGCTGATCATGTCGGGTCTCGGCAAGGGCAACGCCTGGACGGTCTCCGTCGTGCTGGCCACCCTGGGTTGGCCGCAGATCTTCCGCATCATGCGTTCGTCGGTGCTGCAGAACAAGAACAACGACTACGTCGTCGCCGCCCGCGCACTGGGCGCCGGCACGATGCGCATCACGCTGCGGCACATCCTGCCCAACGCGATCGCGCCCGTCATCGTGGTCGGTGCGATCAGCCTCGGTGTGTACATCGGCGCGGAGTCCGCGCTGTCGTACCTCGGCATCGGCGTCCAGCCGCCCGGCATCTCCTGGGGCCTGATGGTCAGCGACGCCTCCGTCCGCTGGCTGCAGGCACCTCACGTGCTCCTCTTCCCGGCCATCGCGCTGAGCATCACCGTGCTCGCGTTCATCATGGTCGGCGACGCGGTGCGCGACGCCCTCGACCCGAAGCTGCGCTGAGGAAGGGCGTACGTTGACCATCATCGACAAGACCTCGAACGTCCCCGCGCCCCGATCGGCGCCGGAGGGCAACACCCCCCTGCTGGACGTGCGCGACCTGCACGTCGAGTTCCACACCCGCGACGGCGTGGCCAAGGCCGTCAACGGCGTCTCGTACTCGGTGAACGCCGGCGAGACCCTCGCCGTCCTCGGCGAGTCCGGCTCGGGCAAGTCCGTGACGGCGCAGGCCATCATGGGCATCCTCGACATGCCCCCCGGCAAGATCCCGCAGGGCGAGATCCTTTTCCAGGGCACCGACCTGCTCAAGCTGTCGACCGAGGAGTTCCGCAAGGTCCGCGGCTCGAAGATCGCCATGATCTTCCAGGACGCGCTGTCCTCGCTGAACCCCGTGCACACCGTCGGCGCCCAGCTCGGCGAGATGTTCCGGGTGCACCGCGGCATGTCCAAGAAGGACTCGACGGCCAAGGCCATCGAGCTCATGGACCGGGTGAAGATCCCCGCCGCCAAGGCGCGCGTGGGTGACTACCCGCACCAGTTCTCCGGCGGCATGCGCCAGCGCATCATGATCGCCATGGCGATGGCCCTGGAGCCCGACCTGATCATCGCCGACGAGCCGACCACGGCCCTCGACGTGACGGTCCAGGCCCAGGTCATGGACCTCCTCGCGGAACTCCAGCGCGAGATGAACATGGGCCTGATCCTGATCACCCACGACCTCGGCGTCGTCGCCGACGTCGCGGACAAGATCGCCGTCATGTACGGCGGCCGGATCGTCGAGAACGCCCCGGTCCACGAGATCTACAAGCGCCCCGCGCACCCTTACACCCGCGGCCTGCTCGACTCGATCCCGCGCCTGGACCAGAAGGGCCAGGAGCTCTACGCGATCAAGGGCCTGCCGCCCAACCTGCTCGCCATCCCCTCGGGCTGCGCCTTCAACCCGCGCTGCCCCAAGGCTCAGGACATCTGCCGCACGGACGTACCCGTGCTGCACCAGGTGACCGAGCAGGACGGCACCGAGCTGCCCGGCCGCGGCAGCGCGTGCCACTTCTGGAAGGAGCAGATCCATGGCTGACCTCACCAAGCCCAAGGGTGAGCCGATCCTTCAGGTGCGCAACCTGGTCAAGCACTTCCCGCTGACCCAGGGCATCCTGTTCAAGAAGCAGGTCGGCGCGGTCAAGGCCGTGGACGGCGTCTCCTTCGACCTGTACCAGGGCGAGACCCTCGGCATCGTCGGCGAGTCCGGTTGTGGCAAGTCCACCGTCGCCAAGCTGCTGATGAGCCTGGAGAAGGCCACCGCGGGCGAGGTCTTCTACAAGGGCCAGGACATCACCCGGCTGTCCGGCAAGGCCCTCAAGGCCGTCCGCCGCAACATCCAGATGGTGTTCCAGGACCCGTACACCTCGCTCAACCCCCGCATGACGGTCGGCGACATCATCGGCGAGCCCTACGAGATCCACCCCGAGGTGGCTCCCAAGGGCGACCGGCGCCGCAAGGTCCAGGAACTCCTGGACGTCGTGGGTCTGAACCCGGAGTACATCAACCGCTACCCGCACCAGTTCTCCGGCGGCCAGCGCCAGCGCATCGGCATCGCCCGCGGCCTCGCGCTCAACCCGGAGATCATCATCTGCGACGAGCCGGTCTCCGCGCTCGACGTGTCGGTGCAGGCGCAGGTCATCAACCTGATGGGCAAGCTGCAGGACGAGTTCAACCTGTCCTACGTGTTCATCGCGCACGACCTCTCGATCGTCCGGCACATCTCGGACCGCGTGGGCGTCATGTACCTGGGCAAGATGGCCGAGATCGGCTCCGACGCGGAGATCTACGAGCACCCGACCCACCCGTACACGCAGGCACTGCTCTCCGCCGTGCCCGTGCCGGACCCGGAGGCCCGCGAGGGCCGCGACCGGATCATCCTCACCGGTGACGTCCCCTCGCCGGCCAACCCGCCGTCGGGCTGCCGCTTCCGCACCCGCTGCTGGAAGGCCGAGGCGCGCTGCGCCGAGGAGGAGCCGCTGCTGGCGATCCCGACCCGGTTCACCGGCGTGGACACCCCGGCCGCGCACGAGTCGGCGTGCCACTTCGCGGAGGAGCGGGCGGTCCTGCCCGTCTGACCCCGCGCGGCGGCCACGGCCGCGGACGCAAGGGGCGCCCGGCACCGGAATCCTCCGGTGCCGGGCGTTCCGGTGTTCGGGGCGGGGCCCTTCGCGTCCCGGCCGTCGTCGCCGGGACAAAGCCGGTTGCGGCCGGCCCCCGGCGGCGTCGAGAGTGGTCGGATGACCGACTTGCTGACCGTCCGTCCGGCGGGGCCCGGGGACGCGTCCGACATCTGCGCACTGCTCAACGCCGTCGACGTCATCGAGATCGGCAGACCCGAGACGGACCTGGGCACGGTCGAGGCCGACCTGAACCACCCCGACGTGGACCTGGCCGTCGACTCCTGGCTGGCCTTCCGCGCCGGCCGGCTCGTCGCCTACGCCCTGGTCTGGGCCGACTCCGGGCCGGGTCGCGTCGACGGCGACCACTACGTCCTGCCCGGCGAGGACGAGGCCGCCCTGCGACTGCTGACGCTGATGGAGGCCCGGGCGGCCACCCTCGCGGCCGGGTCCCCGAAGGCCCGCCTGCGGATCCAGCTCAACGTGAAGCCCACCCTCGACCTCGGCCTGCTCAGGAAGCGCGGTTACCGCACGATCCGCCGCCACCAGGTGATGACCCGCGCCCTCGGCCCGGATGCCGACACCGCCCCGGACACCGACCTGTCGCCCGCCCCGCCCGCCGGGCTCGCCCTGCGCGACTGCGCGGCCGACGAGGTCGACCGGCGCCGGGCCCACGCCCTCGTCGAGGAGACCTTCGCCGCGCACTTCGGACACGTGGAGCGGGCGTACGAGCCCTGGTTGGACCACCTCGACGCCCGCGACCTCGACTGGTCACTGGTGTGGATCGCCTCGCTGCCCGCCGAGGGCGACGTCGGCGTGCTCCTCACCCGGAACGACCGCACCAGCATGGGCTGGCTCAGCCACATCGGAGTCCGCGCCGACCTCCGGGGTCGCGGCATCGGCGGCCACCTGCTGCGCCACGGCTTCGCCGCCTACGCGGCCCGCGGCCGGCGGACGGTGGGCCTGGGCGTCGACACCCACAACGAGACGGGCGCCCTCGCGCTGTACGAGGCGCACGGCATGGCGCTGCACTACGCGGTCGACACCTGGGAGCTGCCCATGCACCCGCAGGGGTGACAGCGGCGGGACGTGCGGGTGCAATCGGTCGAACGGGAGTGTAGGGGGCCGTGCGGAGGGTGACAGTGGGCCCTAAGCGAGTCCGGGACCCATAGGAGGCACTCCATGCGCGGAGCCACCCACGTCAAGTGGGCCGCATGCGCGGCGGCCGTCGCCCTCACGGTGACGGCCTGCGGCGGTGGCAGCGACGGGGGGGACGCGGGCGGTGGCGCGGGGATCGTCAGCTCCTCGTGGGGTGACCCGCAGAACCCGCTGGAGCCCGCCAACACCAACGAGGTGCAGGGCGGCAAGGTCCTCGACATGCTGTTCCGCGGTCTCAAGCGGTACGACGCGAAGACCGGCGAGGCCAAGAACATGCTCGCCGAGAAGATCGAGACCACCGACAGCCAGAACTTCACCGTCACGCTGAAGGACGGCTGGAAGTTCAGCAACGACGAGCCGGTCACCGCCCAGTCCTTCGTGGACGCCTGGAACTACGGGGCCGACGTCCGCAACAAGCAGAACAACTCGCCGTTCTTCTCCGACATCGTCGGCTACGACGACGTGCACCCGGCCTCCGGCGAGCCGAAGACGAAGACCATGTCCGGGCTGGTCGTCAAGGACCCCAAGACCTTCACCGTCGCCCTCAAGGAGAAGTTCTCCACCTGGCCCGAGACCCTCGGCTACCAGGCCTTCTCCCCGCTGCCGAAGGCCTTCTTCACCGACCACTCCGGCTGGCTCGCCAAGCCCGTCGGCAACGGCCCGTACACGGTGGACTCGTACACCAAGGGCACCGGCATGAAGCTGCGCACGTGGGAGGGGTACCCGGGCGCGGACAAGGCGCAGAACAGCGGCGTCGACCTCAAGGTGTACACCGACAACAACACGGCCTACACCGACCTGATCTCCGGCAACCTCGACCTCGTCGACGACGTCCCGGCGCAGCAGCTGAAGAAGGTCAAGGACGACCTGGGCGACCGGTACATCAACCAGCCGGCGCTGATCATCCAGACCCTCACCTTCCCGCTGTACGACCCGCAGTGGGGCAAGGAGGGCATGGAGAAGGTCCGCCGCGGCATCTCCATGGCGATCAACCGCGACGAGATCACCAAGCAGATCTTCCGCGAGACCCGCACCCCGGCCAAGGACTGGACCTCCCCGGCCCTCGGCGAGGCGGGCGGCTTCTCCTCCACCGCCTGCGGGGACGGCTGCGTCTACGACCCGGCCCAGGCGAAGAAGCTCATCCAGGAGGGCGGCGGGCTCCCCGGCGGCAAGGTCACGCTGACCTCCAACGTGGACACCGGCTCGCACCGCGACTGGATGGACGCCGTCTGCAACAGCGTCAACAACGCGCTCGGCGAGGGTCCCGTCTGCACGGTCAACCCGGTCGGCACCTTCGCGGACTTCCGCAACCAGCAGAGCTCCTTCAAGCTCACCGGCCCCTTCCGCTCCGGCTGGCAGGCCGACTACCCGCTGATCCAGAACTTCCTGGAGCCGCTCTACTACACCGGCGCCTCCTCCAACTACGGGAAGTTCAGCAACCCGGACTTCGACAAGCTCATCGACGACGCCAACAAGGAGAACGACGCCACGAAGGCGACCGCGATCTTCCGGGACGCGGAGAAGATCCTCGCCGAGCAGATGCCGTCCATCCCGCTCTGGTACCAGAACGGCAGCGCCGGCTACTCCGAGCGCCTCTCCGACGTGGCCCTGAACCAGTTCAGCGTTCCCGTGTACGACCAGATCAAGGTCACCTGACCGCCCCCGACGGATCGAACCGGGCCTCCCACCGCCCCCGGGGCGGGGGAGGCCCGCCGCGCCCACCGACAGCATGGAGCATTCCATGGGACGTTACGTGATCCGGCGGCTGCTCCAGATGATCCCCGTGTTCATCGGCAGCACGTTCCTGATCTTCTTCATGGTGTACGCGCTCGGCGATCCGGTGGCCGCCCTCTTCGGCGACAAGGCACCGGACCCGGCCACCGCGGCCCGCATCCGCAAGGACCTGTACCTCGACCAACCCCTGTGGAAGCAGTACCTCCACTACATGGGCCAGATCTTCCAGGGCGACTTCGGCACCGCTTTCAACGGGCAGCCCGTCACCGAGCTGATGGCGAGCTCCTTCCCCGTCACCCTGCGCCTGACCATCGTCGCCATCGTCATCGAGGTCCTCGTCGGCATCACCCTCGGCGTCGTCAGCGGCCTGCGCCGCGGCAGGGCCACCGACACCACGGTCCTGGTCCTCACCCTCGTCGTCATCTCGGTGCCCACCTTCGTGACCGGCTACCTGCTCCAGTACCTCTTCGGCGTCAAATGGGGCTGGGTGCGGCCCACGGTCTCCCCGGACGCGCCGTTCAGCGAGCTGATCCTGCCCGGCATCGTCCTCGCCCTGGTCTCCCTCGCGTACGTCACCCGCCTCTCGCGCACCTCCATCGCCGAGAACGTCAAGGCCGACTACGTCCGCACCGCCGTCGCCAAGGGGCTGCCGCGCCGCCGGGTCATCACCCGGCACCTGCTGCGCAACTCCCTGATCCCGGTCGTCACCTTCATCGGCACCGACATCGGCGCCCTCATGGGCGGCGCCATCGTCACCGAGCGGATCTTCAACATCCACGGCGTCGGCTACCAGCTCTACCAGGGCATCCTGCGCAACAACTCCCCGACCGTCGTCGGCTTCGTGACCATCCTCGTGATCGTCTTCCTGCTGGCGAACCTGCTCGTCGACCTGCTCTACGCGGTCCTGGACCCGAGGATCCGTTATGCCTGAGCCCGAGCGCCCCGACCACCCCGGCGGATACGACCCCGTCGGCCCCCGGGAGGGAGAGGCCATGTCACCCACCGGTCAGGGCGGGGCCATGGACCTCGCGCTGGAGGAGGCCGAGAGCGTCGAGGGCATCGGGAAGAGCGACGGCCCCGGTGGTTCCGGCGAGAAGGCCCGCTCCCTGTGGTCCGACGCCTGGCACCAACTGCGCCGCAACCCCGTCTTCATCGTCTCCTCGCTGCTGATCCTCTTCCTCATCGTCATCTCCATCTGGCCGCAACTCATCGCGAGCGGCGACCCCCTGCAGTGCGACCTGTCCAAGTCCCAGGAGGGTTCCTCCCCGGGCCACCCCTTCGGCTACGACACCCAGGGCTGCGACGTCTACACCCGTACCGTCTACGGGGCCCGCGCCTCCATCACCGTCGGGATCTGCGCGACCGTCGGAGCCGCCCTGCTCGGCTCCGTCTTCGGCGGCCTCGCCGGATTCTTCGGGGGCTGGGGGGACTCGCTCCTCTCCCGGGTCGCCGACATCTTCTTCGGCATCCCCGTCGTCCTCGGCGGCCTGGTGTTCCTGTCCGTGGTCACCAGCACCACCGTGTGGCCCGTCGTCGGGTTCATCGTGCTGCTCGGCTGGCCGCAGATCGCCCGCATCGCGCGCGGCTCGGTCATCACCGCCAAACAGAACGACTACGTCCAGGCCGCCCGCGCCCTCGGCGCCGGCAACGGTCGGATGCTGCTGCGGCACGTCGCCCCCAACGCCGTCGCACCCGTCATCGTCGTCGCCACCATCGCACTGGGCACCTACATCGCCCTCGAAGCCACCCTGTCGTTCCTCGGCGTCGGCCTGCGCCCGCCGACGGTCTCGTGGGGCATCGACATCTCCAACGCCGCCTCGCAGATCCGCAACGCCCCGCACATGCTGCTCTATCCCGCGGGCGCGCTCAGCATCACCGTGCTCGCCTTCATCATGCTCGGCGACGCGGTGCGCGACGCCCTCGACCCCAAGCTGCGCTGAGGAGTGAGCCGTCAGATGCTGCTCGAAGTCCGCGACCTGCACGTGGAGTTCAAGACCCGCGACGGCGTCGCGAAGGCCGTCAACGGCGTGAACTACTCGGTCGACGAGGGCGAGACCCTCGCCGTGCTCGGCGAGTCCGGCTCGGGCAAGTCCGTGACGGCGCAGGCCATCATGGGAATCCTCGACACCCCGCCGGGCCGGATCGCGGGCGGCGAGATCCTCTTCCAGGGCCAGGACCTGCTGAAGATGAAGGAGGACGAACGCCGCCGGATCCGCGGCGCCCGGATGGCCATGATCTTCCAGGACGCGCTGTCCTCCCTCAATCCCGTGGTCAGCGTGGGCGCACAGCTCGGCGAGATGTACGAGGTCCACCGCGGGATGTCCCGCAAGGACTCCCGCGCCAAGGCCGTCGAGCTGATGGACCGGGTCAGGATCCCGGCCGCGAAGCAGCGGGTGGGGGACTACCCGCACCAGTTCTCCGGCGGCATGCGCCAACGCATCATGATCGCCATGGCGATGGCCCTGGAACCCTCCCTGATCATCGCCGACGAGCCGACCACCGCCCTGGACGTCACCGTGCAGGCCCAGGTCATGGACCTGCTCGCCGAGCTCCAGCGCGAACTCAACATGGGCCTGATCCTCATCACGCACGACCTCGGCGTCGTCGCCGACGTGGCCGACAAGATCGCCGTCATGTACGCGGGCCGGATCGTCGAGACCGCCCCGGTCCACGCGATCTACGGCGCCCCCGCGCATCCCTACACCCGGGGCCTGCTCGACTCGATCCCGCGCCTGGACCAGAAGGGCCAGGGGCTCTACGCGATCAAGGGGCTGCCGCCCAACCTGCTCGCCATCCCGCCCGGCTGCGCCTTCAACCCGCGCTGCCCCATGGCCCGGCCGCTCTGCCGGGCCGAGGTGCCGCCGCTGGCCGAGGTGGGCCCGGACCGGACGAGCGCGTGCTTCTTCTGGAAGGAGTGCCTCGGTGCCTGAAGCCATCCTGGAGGTCCGCGACCTCGTCAAGCACTACCCGCTGACCCAGGGCATCCTCTTCCGCAAGCAGGTCGGCGCCGTCAAGGCCGTCGACGGGGTCTCCTTCGCCCTCGCCCGGGGCGAGACCCTGGGCATCGTGGGCGAGTCCGGCTGCGGCAAGTCCACCGTCGCGAGGATGCTGGTCAACCTGGAGCGCCCGACCGCCGGCGCGATCTCGTACAAGGGCGAGGACCTCACCCGGCTGTCCGGCAAGGCCCTCAAGGCCGTCCGCCGCAACATCCAGATGGTGTTCCAGGACCCGTACACCTCGCTCAACCCCCGCATGACGGTCGGCGACATCATCGGCGAGCCCTACGAGATCCACCCCGAGGTCGCCCCGAAGGGCGACCGGCGCCGCAAGGTCCAGGACCTCCTCGACGTCGTGGGTCTGAACCCGGAGTACATCAACCGCTACCCGCACCAGTTCTCCGGCGGCCAGCGCCAGCGCATCGGCATCGCCCGCGGCCTCGCCCTCCGGCCGGAGGTCATCGTCGCCGACGAGCCCGTCTCCGCCCTGGACGTCTCCGTCCAGGCCCAGGTGATCAACCTGCTGGAACGGCTCCAGAACGAGTTCGACCTGTCGTACGTGTTCATCGCGCACGACCTCTCGATCGTCCGCCACATCTCCGACCGGGTCGGCGTCATGTACCTCGGACGCATCGTGGAGATCGGTTCCGACACCCAGATCTACGAGCACCCCACCCACCCGTACACCCAGGCCCTGCTCTCCGCCGTCCCCGTCCCCGACCCGCGGGCCCGCGCGCACCGGGAGCGGATCATCCTCTCCGGGGACGTGCCCTCGCCGGCCAACCCGCCGTCGGGCTGCCGCTTCCGCACCCGCTGCTGGAAGGCCGAGGCGCGTTGCGCCGAGGAGGTGCCGCTGCTGGCGGTCCCGGCGGTCTTCCCCTCGGGTCCGGCCGCCCACCCGTCGGCCTGTCACTTCGCGGCCGAGAAGCAGGTGGTCCCGCCGTCCCCGGAGCCGCCCGCCCCGCCGCCCCAGGCTGAGGTTTAACCCGGCCTGTCCCGGGAAGCCCGCTCCGGACACCCCGGCGGGCCGCCCGGACGGGCCCCTTCCGTCGATCATTTTTGGCCACCCGTCGGCATCGGCCGTGGATCGCGCCCCCGTGACCGCCGTAACCACAACGCGCTTAACACGGGGGCAACTTGACCGTTTCTGACCCGAGATACAGGCCGGGCACCCTGGGCGGGTGCGGCCGTGCGGGTGCCGACAGCCGGCCGGGGAGGCGCGCAGCCTCCCCGGCCGGCGTTTTCGTGCCCCCGTCCGTGGCCGCCGTACGCCCCTCGTGCTGCCGGAATTCGATCGATACGCTGGTACGGATAGTTATGATCCGTAGCGCACGGTGGGTACGACTTCGCCGCGCGCGCGAAATACGCGACCGATGTCCGCTCGACGTGGAGGTGAACCGCCGTGGCACTCTCGATCTCGGCCGTGGTGCTGCTGGCGATCGTCGTCTTCCTTCTGGTCCGGAGGTCGGGACTGAAGGCGGGACACGCGTTCGTCTGCGTACTGCTCGGGTTCTACCTGGCGAGTTCGACGATCGCTCCGACGCTCAGCCAGCTCACGTCCAACGTGGCGAGCATGATCAGTGGCCTCAAGTTGTAGGTCCTGCTCGTAGGCTGAACCCATGAACGGTCTTCCCGCCCGCCGGCTGCTCCTCGTGCACGCGCACCCGGACGACGAGTCCATCAACAACGGCGTCACCATGGCCAAGTACGCGGCCGAGGGCGCCCACGTGGCGTTGGTGACCTGCACCCTCGGCGAGGAGGGCGAGGTCATCCCGCCGGAGCTGGCCCACCTGACGGCCGACCGTGAGGACGCGCTGGGCCCCTTCCGCGTCGGTGAACTCGCCGCCGCCATGAAGGAGCTCGGGGTCGCCGACCACCGCTTCCTCGGCGGCCCGGGCCGCTTCCGGGACTCCGGGATGATGGGCGCGCCCCAGAACGTGCGCCCCGGCGCCTTCTGGTCCGCCGACCTGGACGAGGCCGCCGGGTACCTCGTGGAGGTGATCCGTGAGCTGCGGCCGCAGGTCCTCGTCACGTACGACCCGGACGGCGGGTACGGACACCCCGACCACATCCAGGCCCACCGCGTCGCCGTACGCGCCGCGGAACTCGCCGAGCAGGCCGGGTACCGGCCGGAGCTGGGTGCCCCGCACGCCATCGGGAAGATCTACTGGAACCGCGTCCCGCGCTCCGTCGTCGACGAGGGCTTCGCCCGGCTCGGCGCGGCCCGGGACGGGGTGCCCTTCGCGGGGGTCGCGACGCCCGAGGACATCCCCGGGGTGGTCGCCGACCGGCGGATCACCGCCGAGATCGGCGACGACGCGGGGGAGGCCTTCGCCGCGGCCAAGGCGGCCGCGATGCGGGCGCACGTCACCCAGGTCGCCGTCGACGGGCCCTTCTTCGCCCTCTCGAACGACCTGGCCCAGCCGCTGTTCACCCGCGAGTACTACGAGTTGGTCGCCGGTGAGCCGGGCGCCCCGGCGGGGCAGCGCGAGCGCGACCTCTTCGCGGGGGTGGACGCGTGAGCACCGCCTGGACGCCCGCACGGATCGTCGTCCTGCTCGGCCTGCTGGTCCTCGGCGCGCTCACCGGCGCGGCCGGCTGGCTCGTGGTGGACCTGTGGTTCCCCGGCGGGCTGCTGCTCGCGCTGCTGGCCCTCTTCGGGCTCTTCCTCGCCGGCAGGATCTCGACCGGCACGGGGATCGGGGTGGGCGCGGCGGCGGTCGGCTGGTTCCTCTCGTACGTGGTGCTCAGCCTTCCGCGCCCCGAGGGCGATTTCCTGCTCGGTTCATCCGGAATCGGTATGTACGCATACCTTTTGGGTGGTAGTGCGATCGCTGTGATCTGCGCCACGATGCGACTGTCCCCGGACCGTCCCGTTTCGGCCGTGCGACCGCGGGGTTGACGGTCCGTCCCACTCCTCGGGACTCCGATCGGGGACGGCTTGAGGGGGTTTGACGGGCCCTCGGACCGCGCCCCGGGGAGGGTCAAGAGGAACCTGGGATTCCTGGGGGACAGTTGTGCGGTGGCGACGGCCAGTATGGTGGACGGGCCGCCGAGCTGCCCGCGCACGGTATGACGGGCGGCGGAGCCAACCGGGAGAACCTGCCTTGAGTCGTGAAACCGACAGTTCGCCCCCCGGGCCCCACGGGCACGGTGGAGCCGTCTACCCCTCGGGTACACCGCCGTACGGAACCGGCCACTACCCGTCCACGGACGCCGCGGCGACCGCCCCGGAGGAGAACCCTGTGACGTCGAACCCGTCCACGCCCGACAACGACGGGCCGAAGACCGAGACCACCCTGACGACCCGTATCCGGATCAACATTCCGGGTTCGCGGCCGATCCCGCCCGTGGTCGTGCGCAAGCCGGTGCGGGACACCGGTCAGCCCGCCGGGCCCGAGCCGATCCAGGCCGCGCCCGCGCCGGCTCCGGTGCGTTCCGCGCCGCCCGTGCGCTCGGCCCTGCCACCGGCCGCGCCGGCCCCGACCCCGCCGGCGCCCCCGGCCCCCGGGCCCGCCGAGCCGGAGGAGGCGGCGAACAGCAACTGGTTCGCCCCGCGCAAGTCCGGCCCGCCGCCGGCCGCCGCCGGCCAGGGACCCGTGCCGGGCGCGAGCTACGGCTCCGAGCCCGGACGTCCCGCCGGACCGGGTGCCCCGGCCGGACCGGGCGCTCCGGCCGGACCCGGCGCACCGGGCCCCGGCGCCGGCTTCGTGCCCCCCGCGGCCCAGGGCATGCCTCAGCCGCCCGTGACGCACGGCAACGGGGCGGGCTTCGCGCCGCCCCCGAACCTCGGCGGCCCCGGTGTCGGTACGCCGCCGCAGGGCTACCCGGCGTACGACGCCGGGCCCGTCACGGAGGCCTTCCCCGCCTGGACGGAGCCCGCCGGGCCGACGGGCGGGCCCGCGATGGGGACCGTACCCGTACACGCCGACGAGGCCCCGCGCTGGCCGGGCCCCGAGGCCGGAGGCGCGCCGGCCCCGGCGCCCGGGCCCGTCGCACCGGTGCCCCCGCCCGGACCGCAGCCGCCGAAGCAGACCCGGCCGACGCCGCCCGCGCCCCCGGCGGGCAAGCAGACCAAGGGCGCCAAGCCGGCCGGCAAGCCCGCCAAGAAGGGCCGCTCCAAGCTCGTCCTCCTCGGCGGCGGCGTCATCGCGCTGGTCGGCCTGGCCTACGGCGCAGGCCTGCTGCTGAACCACTCCGACGTTCCCAAGGGCACCACCGTCCTCGGCGTCGACATCAGCGGCAGCCGCGACGAGGCCGTCAACAAGCTGGAGAAGGCCTTCGGCACGCGCGCCGCGACCCCGCTCCAGCTCAGCGTCGGCGGCAAGCAGGTCGAGCTGAAGCCGGAGAAGGCCGGGCTCACCCTCGACGCGCAGACCACCGTCCGCAACGCGGCCGGCAGCGACTACAACCCCGTCACCGTCATCGGCACCCTCTTCGGCGTCGAGCGCACGGCCGACGCGGTGATGCCGGTCGACGAGGAGAAGCTGCGCGACGCGCTCCAGGAGCTGGCGGGCGGCGCCGGCGGCGTCACCGAGGCGACCATCAAGTTCGACACCGGCAAGGCCGTCGCGGTCCCCGGCAAGGCGGGCGAGGGCCTCGACGTCGACGGTTCGGTGGACCTGGTCCGCAAGGCCTTCGGCGCGCTCGTCGGCGGCGGCAAGGCCGCCCCCGTCGAACTGCCCGTCACCACCCGGGAACCCACCATCACCCCGGCCGAACTGGACCGGGCGATGAAGGAGTTCGCCGAGCCGGCGATGGCCTCCCCCGCGACGGTCAAGGCGGGCGGCAAGTCCCTCCCGTTCGGCGCCAGGTCCCTGCCCAAGATCCTGAGCATGACGGCCGTGGACGGCCGCCTCGTCGAGAAGTACGACCTGGAGGCCCTCAAGGCCACCTACGGGAACTCCTTCGACGGAGTCATGATCACGCGGGGCACCGGCGCGAAGACCGCCGTGACCCCCGAGGACGTCGCGGGCGCCCTCGGCAAGGCCCTCAAGGGCAAGACGCCCGCCGAGCGGATCGCGGTCATCGACACCAACGTCGGCTGACCGCACGCGCCCGGCCGCCGTGCCGACGCGCGGGCGAGCCCCTTCCCCCGGCCGGGGGAAGGGGCTCGCCCGCACGTGGACTCAGTTCAGCAGCGCGCGGGCCGACACGGCCTCACCGCGGATGCGGGCCGCCGACTCGGTGTCCACGGCGTCCATCACCTCGGCGTACGCCTCCAGTTCGCCCGCGCCCTCGGTGAAGGCGCCCCGCTCCACCAGCAGCCGCGCCCGCTCGTAGCGCAGCGCCGCCGGGTGCGAGGGCAGCAGCAGCGCCAGGTCCAACGACCACAGGGCCACCGCCGAATGCTCCGGCCGGGCCGACGCCCAGGCCCGGATGTTGTTCAGGATCCGCAGCACGATGTCCGAGGTCCGGGCCGGCGTCCGGGGCCCCGAGGCCAGCTCCGCCGGGCCCGCGCCGAGCGAGGCCCCGCCCGCGAAGGGGTCCGCGACGACACCGTCCTCCGGGTCGCCGAAGCCCACGACGAAGTGCCCGGGCAGCCCCAGCCCGTACACGGACGCGCCCGCCCGCCGCGCCACCTCCATCCAGACCACGGACAGCAGGATCGGCAGCCCCCGCCGGCGCCGCAGCACCTCGTGCAGCAGGGAGGAGGAGAGCCGGTCGTAGTCCGCCGGGGTGCCGTGGAAGCCCATCCGGCCACCCAGCAGCTCCGTCAGCGCCGAGGCCCAGGCCTTCCCGCCGCGCAGTCCGTACGGCAGCATCCCCGCCAGCCGGTCCAGCTCGATCTGCGCCCAGTCCATGGCGCGTTCGTCCAGCTCGGGGTCCGCCTCCGCCGCCAGCAACAGGCACAGCTGCGCCAGGTCGGGCCGCTCCGCCCGGGCCTCCGCCGCGAACAGCTCCCGCGTGCGCGCGCTCATCGAGCCGCCCCGGCCCGGAAGTGGTGGTACGCGTGGTGCGTCGCGAAGCCCATGCCGTCGTACAGCGCCCGCGCCCCGGGGTTGTCCGTCTCCACCTGGAGCCACGCCGCGGAGGCGCCCTCCTCCAACGCCCGCCGGGCCAGCGCCGTCATCACCGCCGTGGCCAGACCCCGCCGCCGGTGTTCCGGTGCGACCGTGACGGCCGCGAAGCCGGCCCAGCGCCCGTCCACCACGCACCGGCCGACCGCCCGGCCGTCGGAGAGGGAGGCGAACCACACGGAGGGACCCGCCACGAGCATCCGCCGGGCCAGGTCCGGGTCCCGGACCTTGCCGTAGCGGCCCAGCCACGCCTCGTCGGGCGCGCGGGTCAGGCGTACGTCGGTCACGTCGGCGTCCAGATCGGCGACCGGGGCCAGGCCACCGGTGCGGACCTCCGCCGAGACCTCGTTCACCCAGCCGCGCCGTTCCAGTTCCGCGCAGAGCAGCTCCTGCGTGCCCGCCGAGCCGGTCGAGGCCTGCACGTACGCCGGAAGGCTGCGTTCCGCGTACCAGGAGGTCACCCGGCCGAGTGCTTCGTCCAGGGGTATGCCGGGATCGCCGAGCGGCAGGACGGAGTTGGCCCGCCGGGTGAAGCCCCCCGCGGCCCGCAACGTCCACTGACCGAGCGGCTCGCTCTCCAGGGGCACCCAGGCCCGCGCCGTGATCCGGGCCAGCTCCTCGAAGGAGGTCGCGGGCCCCCTGCGCCGGGCCGGCGCCGGAGGCACCGTCTTGCCCGCGACCAGCGAGGATTCCGGGATGTGGACGGACACGCCGTCCTTGCGTGTGATCGTGAGCACACCCTCGTTCCAGGATGTGAGAACCCCTACGGCGTCGGCGAAGACGGGGGACCGCCCCGACTCCTCCTCCACCCGTCGTACAGAGACTCGTTTACCCACGTCAGCCGGGGTGATACGGATCTCCAGCAGCCCACCGGCAGTGATTTCCACAGCTCTGTCCGCCCCTCCTGTTCGGATCGTGCCCGGGAACGGAGATACTAGGTGCGGGCATCGACGACGCCGCGCTCCCGCGCGAATGGACAGCCCTACCGAGGAGGAACGAGAGCGTGACCTACGTCATCGCGGAGCCTTGTGTCGACGTCAAGGACAAGGCATGCATCGAAGAGTGCCCCGTCGACTGCATCTACGAGGGCCAGCGGTCCTTGTACATCCACCCGGACGAGTGCGTCGACTGCGGCGCGTGTGAGCCGGTCTGCCCGGTCGAGGCCATCTTCTACGAGGACGACACCCCGGAGGAGTGGAAGGACTACTACAAGGCGAACGTCGAGTTCTTCGACGAGCTCGGTTCGCCCGGTGGTGCCTCCAAGCTCGGCCTGATCGAGCGCGATCACCCCTTCGTCGCGGCGCTGCCGGCGGACATCAACCCGCAGCACTGACCGTTCACGGCAGACGCTCCTCGGTCCCGTCCGGCATCCGTGCCGCGCGGGACCGAGCCGTTTCACCACCCGCACCCAGCGCGTACCCAGAGAGAGCAGAGACCCCCGTGGCCGCAGTATCCGACCGCCTTCCCGCCTTTCCCTGGGACAAGCTGGAGCCGTACAAGGCGACGGCCGCGGCCCACCCCGACGGCATCGTCGACCTGTCGGTCGGCACGCCCGTCGACCCGGTCCCGGAGCTGATCCAGCGCGCCCTGACGGGCGCCGCCGACTCCCCGGGCTACCCGACGGTGTGGGGGACGCCCGCGCTGCGCGACGCGATCACGGGCTGGCTGCGCGAGCGGCTCGGCGCGAGCGCCGCCGGACACCGCAACGTCCTGCCGGTGGTCGGCTCCAAGGAACTGGTGGCCTGGCTGCCGACCCAGCTCGGCCTCGGCGCCGGCGACAAGGTCGCCTACCCGCGCCTCGCCTACCCGACGTACGAGGTCGGCGCCCGCCTGTGCGGCGCCGAGGCCGTGGTCTACGACGACCCGACCGACCTCGACCCGACCGGCGTGAAGCTGCTGTGGCTCAACTCCCCGTCCAACCCGACCGGAAGGGTCCTCCCCAAGGAGGACCTGATCCGGATCGTGGCCTGGGCGCGGGAGCACGGCATCCTGCTCTTCAGCGACGAGTGCTACCTGGAGCTCGGCTGGGAGGCGGAGCCCGTCTCGGTCCTCCACGACGAGGTCTGCGGCGGCTCCTACGAGGGCATCGTCGCCGTCCACTCCCTCTCCAAGCGGTCCAACCTGGCGGGCTACCGGGCCGCCTTCATCGCCGGAGACGCCGACGTGCTCGGCGAACTGCTGGAGATCCGCAAGCACGGCGGCATGATGACCGCCGCGCCCGTGCAGGCCGCCGTCATCGCGGCCCTGGGCGACGACGCCCACGTCACCGAGCAGCGCGGCCGCTACGCCGCCCGCCGCGAGGCGCTGCGCACGGCCCTGGAGGCCCACGGCTTCCGCGTCGAGCACAGCGAGGCGAGCCTCTACCTCTGGGTGACCCGGGACGAGCCCTGCTGGGACACCGTCGCCCACCTCGCGGAACTCGGCATCCTGGCCGCGCCCGGCGACTTCTACGGCGAGGCGGGCGCCCGGTTCGTCCGCGTGGCCTTCACCGCCACCGACGAGCGGGTCGCCGCCGCGGTCAAGCGCCTGGGCTGAGCGGGACCGCGGGACCCCGGAACGGCCCGAGGGGCCGGGAGCGCGTGCTCCCGGCCCCTCGGGCCGTTCCGGGGTCCCGCGGCGGCGTCAGCCGCCCAGCGGCAGGCCGCCCACGGGCAGGGTGCTGATCGGCAGGGCGCCCACGGGGAGTCCGCCGAGCGTCTTGGTCGCCGTACCGGCCAGCTCGCCGGCCGGGCCGGTGGCGGGGACGGCCCCGGTGACGGCGCCCGTGGCGTCGGTGGCCGCCGCGGTCGCGCCCGCGGAGTCCGGCGCCGTCAGCGCGCCCAGCTGCGGCACGGACTCCAGGCCGGCGGCACTGGCCACGCCGGCCGCACCGACCACCGGAGCGGCACCGGCGGCGAGGAGCAGCGCGGTACGGGCGATCCGACGGGTCAGGGGGAGGGACATGATGCTCCTAAGCGGTAGCGGCTGAGTACGCCGTGTACAACCGCCCCCGGGGTGTGTCGAGTTGCGGATGCCCCGGGTAAAGGATCGGTAATGCGTGCGCTTATCGGCTTCGGAGACAAGCGCATGAGATGCCCGTACGCCCTCCCGCCACGCGCGCCGACCAGCGGGTCCGCGCTCCGGCCCGGCCGCCGTGCGGGCGCCGCGCGCCCTCCCCGCACGGGGGACAGCTCGTACGCCCGTCCGCGCGGCCCCGCTCACCGGGGGCGGGTCGGGAAGATCCGTACGTCCTGCGGGCCCGCCGCGCGCGGATCGCCGGAGCCCGCCGCGCCGGCGACGCTGGGGACCCACTCGCCGCGGTTCTCGCCCGCGGTCCAGGCCATGCCGTCGTGGGAGACGCGCTGGATGCCGAGCTCGGCCGCGTGCGCGACGGCCCAGTTCGCCAGCTCCCAGCCGCGCCGCTGGTCCCGCACCGGCAGCCCGACCTCGCTCGTGTCCCGGGCCACGGAACTGCCGTGCGGGGCGCCCGCCTTCGGCAGCACGCCCGCGCCGAAGTCCCGGCTCAGGGCGTCGCGCACGCGCGCCGGATCGCCCTCGGGCTGCGCCTTCGGGCCGGCGCACGCCAGCATGTCGCGGGCCTTGCCGGTGAAGGCCGTGGTCAGGAGCGCCGCGTCCGGCTCGTGCTTGGCGTAGGCGTCCGGGAAACCGCTGCGCTGCACCTTCTGCGCGGCCACCGTCAGCGGCATCCCCCCGTACCCGGGGACGTCCTCCAGCCGGTCGTAGAAGATCCCGGCCGAGTACACGGGGTCCATGACCTGCTCCGGGGTGCCCCAGCCCTGCGAGGGGCGCTGCTGGAAGAGTCCCAGCGAGTCCCGGTCGCCGTGGTCGAGGTTGCGCAGCGCGGACTCCTGCATGGCGGTGGCCAGCGCGATCGTCACGGCCCGCTCGGGCATCCCCTTCGTCGTCCCGACGGCGGCTATCGTCGCCGCGTACCGGGCCTGCTCGGGGCTCAGCTCGTAGGAGTGCCCGGTCCCTCCGGCCGCCGCGTCACGGGCGTCCCGGACCGTGCAGTACGGGGCGCCGGCCCCGCCGTTGGACTCGTACTGGACGACGCAGTACCCGGCCAGGCCGAGCAACGCGAACAGTGCCGCGGCCCCGCGGAGCGGGCGGCGGCGCCGGGGACGGGAGCGATCGGTCTCGGACACGCGGCTACCGTACTTGAGGCATATGACGCGTCCAGCGGCCGGACGCACCCGGTTCCGGGGCATCCCGGGGCGTTAGGGTCGGTTCCATGTCCGAATCCGAGCTGGACCTCACCCTGGACGCTGCCGAGCTGACCGCCCGGCTCGTCGACATCCCCTCCGTGAGCGGCGACGAGAAGGTACTCGCCGACCTCGTGGAGAACGCGCTGCGCGGCATCCCGCACCTCACCGTCGACCGCCACGGCAACAACGTCGTCGCCCGTACGCACCTCGGCCGCGCCGAACGCGTCGTACTCGCCGGCCACCTCGACACCGTGCCGATCGCCGACAACGTGCCCTCCCGCCTCGACGAGAACGGCGTCCTGTGGGGCTGCGGCACGACGGACATGAAGTCCGGGGTCGCCGTGCAGCTGCGCATCGCCGCGACCGTGCCCGAGCCGAACCGCGACCTCACCTTCGTCTTCTACGACCAGGAAGAGGTCGCCGCCGACCTCAACGGCCTCGGCAAGGTCGCCGAGGCCCACCCGGACTGGCTCACCGGGGACTTCGCCGTCCTGCTGGAGCCGTCCGACGCCGAGGTCGAGGGCGGCTGCCAGGGCACCCTGCGCGTCCTGCTCCGCACGGCCGGCGAGCGCGCGCACTCCGCGCGCAGCTGGATGGGCTCCAACGCCATCCACTCCGCCGCCCCGATCCTGGCGAAGCTGGCGGCGTACGAGCCCCGCAAGCCGGTCATCGACGGCCTGGAGTACCACGAAGGGCTCAACGCGGTCCGCATCGAGGGCGGCGTCGCCAACAACGTCATCCCCGACGCGTGCACGGTCACCGTGAACTTCCGCTACGCCCCCGACCGCAGCGCCGAGGAGGCCCTGGCCCACGTCAAGGAGGTGTTCGCGGACTGCGACATCGCCGAGTTCGTGATCGACGACCACTCCGGCGGCGCCCTGCCCGGCCTGTCCCACCCGGCCGCCGCCGCCTTCATGGAGGCGGTCGGCGGACGCGCCATGCCGAAGTTCGGGTGGACCGACGTGGCCCGCTTCAGCGCCCTCGGCGTGCCGGCGGTCAACTACGGCCCGGGGGACGCGCTGCTGGCCCACAAGGTCGACGAACGCGTGGAGACGAAGGCGATCCTCCACTGCGAAGAACGACTCCGTGCCTGGCTGACCTCGTAAATTCCCCTTCTCGTCACCTTTGTGCGCCTAACCTGATCCAACGATCAGCAGGAGGGAGCACATCATGGGCAACCACCGCAATTCCGAAGGGGACGCTCGTCGTCGGCCCGAGGAACAGCAGCTCGGGCCCGTGCTGCGCAGGCGGAGCCAGGTGCAGGCGGGCAGTACGACGGACCAGCGGCTGTTGGACTCGGCCGGGCCCTCCGAGTGGGTGCACACCGATCCCTGGCGGGTCCTGCGCATCCAGTCGGAGTTCATCGAGGGCTTCGGGACGCTCGCGGAGCTGCCGCCCGCCATCAGCGTGTTCGGCTCGGCCCGCACCCCGGTCGACTCGCCGGAGTACGACTCCGGCGTACGGATCGGCCGGGCCCTCGTCGACGCCGGCTTCGCCGTCATCACCGGCGGCGGCCCCGGCGCGATGGAGGCGGCCAACAAGGGCGCGCGCGACGGCGGCGGCATCTCCGTCGGGCTCGGCATCGAACTGCCCTTCGAGCAGGGGCTCAACGAGCACGTCGACCTCGGGCTGAACTTCCGGTACTTCTTCGTCCGCAAGACGATGTTCGTGAAGTACAGCCAGGGCTTCGTGGTCCTGCCCGGCGGCCTCGGCACCCTCGACGAGATGTTCGAGGCGCTGACCCTGGTCCAGACCCAGAAGATCACCCGCTTCCCGATCGTGCTGTTCGGCACGGAGTACTGGAGCGGCCTGATCGACTGGCTGCGCCACACGGTGATCGCCCAGGGCAAGGCCTCGGAGAAGGACCTCCACCTCTTCCACGTCACGGACGACGTGGACGAGGCGATCGCCCTGGTGACGAAGGAAGTCGGCAAGTAGCACGAGCCGTTCCACCCACCCACCGCTCACCCCCCGGCGGCCGACCGCCGGGGGAGGGCGGGCCGGGACCCGGGACGCGCCCCGGCGGGGATCGGGACCCGGCCGGGCTCTCAGGCCAGGCCGCGGCGGGCGACCGCCGGCGGGCGGTGCCCCTGGATCGTCGCCACCATGTCGAGGATCTGCTTGGTCTCCGCGACCTCGTGGACCCGGTAGACCCGCGCGCCCAGCCACGCCGACACGGCCGTGGTCGCCAGGGTGCCCAGCAGGCGTTCCTTGACCGGCTTGTCGAGGCTCTCGCCGACGAAGTCCTTGTTCGACAGGGACACCAGCACCGGCCAGCCCGTGTCGGTCATCTCCCCGAGCCGGCGCGTGGCCTCCAGCGAGTGGCGGGTGTTCTTCCCGAAGTCGTGCCCCGGGTCGATCATGATCGCGTCCCGTCGGACGCCCAGCGCCGCCGCGCGCTCCGCCAACCCGACCGTGACGGCCAGGATGTCCTCCATCACGTCCTCGTACGAGGTCCGGTGCGGCCGGGTGCGCGGCTCGACGCCGCCCGCGTGCGTGCAGACCAGGCCCGCGTCGAAGCGCGCCGCGACCTCCGCGAGCTTGGGGTCCACCCCGCCCCAGGCGTCGTTCAGCAGGTCCGCGCCGGCCTCGCACACGGCCTCGCCGACCTCGTGCCGCCAGGTGTCGACGCTGATCACCACGTCGGGGTGGCGGCGCCGCACCTCGGCCACGAAACCGACCGTCCGCCGGGCCTCCTCGGCGGCGTCGACGTGCTCCCCGGGGCCCGCCTTGACCCCGCCGATGTCGATGATGGCCGCGCCCTCGGCGACCGCCCGCTCGACCCGGTCCAGCGCGGGCTCGTCGTGGAACGTCGCGCCCTGGTCGTAGAAGGAGTCGGGAGTCCGGTTCACGATGGCCATGATCACCGGCTCGTGGGTGGCGAACTCGCGTCGGCCCAATCGCAGCATCCTGCTCTTTCCTCCTTCGGCGACCCTCGCGCCTCGTCTGTGACCTTAACCTGGTGGCCGGAGCCTCTCAGGGGAGATGATCGTGTTCTGGTTCTTGCTGATCGCGCTGGTCGTGGTCGTGGCCGCGGTCACCCTCGCGGTGGTCGGCGGAGGTTCGGAGGCCGTGCTGCCGGAGGCCGAGCCGGACCGGGTGGCCGACGGCCTCCCGGAGAGCCGGCCGGTCGTCCGGGCGGACATCGACGGGTTGCGACTGCCGGTCGCCCCCCGCGGCTACCGGATGGCGGAGGTGGACGACGTACTGGACCGCCTCGGGGCCGAACTGGCCGAACGGGACGCGCGGATCGCGGAGCTCTCGGCCGCCGCGGCGGCGCCCCGGGACGCGGCCCCCGCCGCCGCGATCGACCTGACCAAGGACGCCCGGTGAGCGGTGGGCTCGTCGCCGGCCCGGACGGCGTCCTGCGCTGCCCGTGGGGGTTGTCCACCGAGGACTACGTCACCTACCACGACACCGAGTGGGGCAGGCCGGTCCACGGCGACGACGCCCTGTACGAGCGGCTGTGCCTGGAGGCGTTCCAGTCGGGCCTGTCCTGGCTGACGATCCTGCGCCGGCGCGAGGGCTTCCGTACCGCCTTCGCCGGCTTCGAGATCGCGGCCGTCGCCCGGTTCGGCGAGGCGGACGCGCAGCGGTTGCTGGCGGACGAGGGGATCATCCGCAACCGGGCCAAGATCGAGGCGACCCTCGCGAACGCGAAGGAGCTCTCCGGGTGGAAGCCGGGGGAGCTGGACGCGCTGATCTGGTCCCACGCCCCGGAGGAACCGGGCCCGGCCCCGCGGACCGTGGCGGACGTCCCGGCGGTCACCCCCGAATCCACCGCCCTGGCCAAAGCCCTGAAGAAGGCCGGGATCCGGTTCGTCGGTCCCACGACGGCCTACGCCCTGATGCAGGCCTGCGGACTGGTCGACGACCACTTGGCGGGCTGCGTCTCCCGCGGGACCGGCTGAGCCCCGCGGGAGGGGTGCGACGGGCAGCCGGCCCGTCAGCGGCCCAGGTACTTCGGCGGCTGCTTGGCGAGGAACGCCCGGACGGCGATGGAGTGGTCCTCGGAGGCCCCGGCGCGGGCCTGGAGCGCCTCCTCGCGCTCCAGGGCCTCGGGGAGCGTGCGGGACGCCCCGTACGCCAGGGACTCCTTCAGCGCGGCGTAGGCCACCGTGGGGCCCTGCGCGAGGGCGCGGGCCACGGACTCGGCCTGCGCGTGCAGGTCCGCCGCGGGCACCAGGCGGTTCGCGATGCCCAGCTCGTACGCCTCGCGGGCCTTCACCGAGCGGGGGAACAGCAGCAGGTCACCGGCGCGGGAGGCGCCGATCAGACGGGGCAGGGTCCAGGACACGCCGGAGTCCGCGGTCAGCGCGACCCCCGCGAAAGACGTGTTGAAGGACGCCTCCTCGGAGACCACTCGGTAGTCCGCCGCCAGGGCGAAACCGAAGCCGGCGCCGGCCGCGACGCCGTTGACGCCGACCACCACGGGCTTGGGCATCTCCGTCAGCGCCCGGACGATCGGGTTGTAGTGCTCGGCGACGGTGTCCATCGTCAGCGACGAGCCGTTCTCGCGGTCCGCCGCGAGGTTCCCGATGTGCTCCTTGAGGTCCTGGCCCACGCAGAACGCCCGGGTGCCCGCCGCGGTGAGCAGGACGGCCCGCACGCCGGTGTCCGCTGCCGCCGCCAGGGCCGCGTCGCGCAGGGCGACCTTGGCCTCCGTGTTCATGGCGTTCATCGCGTCCGGACGGTTGATCGTGATGGTCGCGAGTCCGTCGGTCACTTCGTAGAGCACGCTGTCGGCCATGGCAGGGGGTCCCCCTTCGTCGCGGGCTGGCTACCGGCCGGTACCGGCCGGTGCAAGGGCCAGCATGGCGGACGCCGCGACCCCCGGACATGTGATGTGCGTCAAACAATGCGGAGGCGGATCCCGAGGAGCGGCGGCGAAGTATCGCAGGCGGGTCCCCGAAATGAGTGGTTTTGGCAGAGCGCGTTGCGCAAGCGTTCCCAACCGATGTTGGTCATCGGGTCCTGACATGCGGGATAATGGCCGGGAAGCAATGTGTTCGATGCCGGGTACTAGGCGCCTGAACGGGGCCGTCGGCTGACGATGAGCTGGTTTCAGGAAGGGGAACGAGCATGGCGGCCATGAAGCCGCGGACGGGCGACGGCCCGCTCGAGGTCACCAAGGAGGGGCGGGGCATCGTCATGCGCGTACCGCTCGAGGGCGGCGGTCGGCTCGTCGTCGAGCTGACTCCTGACGAAGCGGACGCCCTGGGTGACGCCCTGAAGAAGGTCGTCGGCTGAAGCGTCGGCACCATCTGAGCCATCTCTGCACCGCCCCGGCCGCTCCTGCGTCCGGGGCGGTGTTGTTTTCCGGGGGCGGACGGACCCCGGCGACGCCGGCGCCGACGGCCTACGGGTCCGGGCGACGCGTGGGGTTCGGCGGCTTACGGGCTGCGGCGACGCGCGGGGGCAGCGGCGTACGGGCCTCGGTGACGCGGGGGCAGCGGCCGTACGGGTCTCAGCGGCGGACCGCGCACAGCAGGCCGTCGCCCACCGGGAGCAACGCGGCCTCCAGCGCCGGGCTCTCGCGGACGCTGCGCAGCAGCTCGCGGACCCGGGTCACCTCTATGTGGACGGCCGTGGAGTCGACCGTGAGACCGTCGGAGAAGACGCCCTCGAAGCACACCAGCCCCCCGGGCCGCAGCAGGCGCAACGATTCGGCGAGGTACTCGAGGGACTCGGCGGGGTCGCCGTCGCAGAAGACGAGGTCGTAGCCGCCGTCGGCGAGCCGGGGCAGTACGTCCAGGGCGCGGCCCGGGATGAAGCGCGCCCGGTTGCCCGCGAAGCCGGCGGCGCGGAACGCCTGGCGGGCGAAGGCCTGCCGGTCGGGTTCGGGATCGACGGTGGTCAGGACGCCGTCCGGGCGCATTCCGTGGAGCAGGTGGATGCCGGAGACACCGGTTCCGGTACCGATCTCGGCGACCGCTTTGGCGTCCGCGGTGGCGGCCAGCAGGCGCAGCGCGGCCCCGGTGCCGGGGGAGACGGACCGCAGCCCTGCTTCCCTGGACCGGTCGCGGGCCCATCGCAGAGCGTCGTCCTCGGCGACAAACGCGTCGGCGAACGCCCAGCTCGTCTGCCGGTTGCCGCTAATGACCCTCTCCTGTCCCCATAGTTGGCGCAACGGTGACTGTATCCGCTGGCGTCGGGAACCCGCAGATGGGACCGGGCGTTGGGAGGGGTAGACGCGGGACGGAGGGGACGGCAGCGGGCAGATCGGCGGCCGGGGACCCGAGGCCCGTGCAAAGTTAGCGTAAAAACGCTTATCCGGAGCTGACGGGAGGGGTGGTTATGGTAGGGGCTCCACTGGACACCACCAGAGCCGATAGGGGAGGTGCGGCTGCGCCTGTGGATCGTGGGGGCGTCCTCAGACGCTTCTTCTGGTCGGCTGGTGAGCCGAAATCCGTGACCGACATTGCTGACCGCTTCCACACCGCCGACACCGCAACCACCGCGACCTTTGCCGCCGATGCGGGCTCCCAGGCGTGGACCCCTCCCACGTGGGAGGAGATCGTCAGCACGCACAGCGCGCGGGTCTACCGTCTCGCCTACCGTCTGACGGGCAACCAGCACGACGCCGAGGACCTGACGCAGGAAGTCTTCGTCCGGGTCTTCCGCTCACTGTCGACGTACACGCCGGGCACCTTCGAGGGTTGGCTGCACCGCATCACCACCAACCTCTTCCTCGACATGGTGCGCCGAAAGCAGCGGATCCGCTTCGACGCCCTCGCCGACGACGCCGCGGAGCGGCTGCCGAGTCGCGAGCCGTCCCCCCAGCAGGTCCTCCACGACACCCACTTCGACGCGGACGTGCAGCAGGCGCTGGACACCCTCGCGCCGGAGTTCCGCGCCGCCGTGGTGCTGTGCGACATCGAGGGCCTGTCCTACGAGGAGATCGCCGCCACCCTCGGGGTGAAGCTCGGCACCGTCCGCAGCCGCATCCACCGCGGCCGATCGCACCTGCGCAAGGCGCTCAAGCACCGGTCCCCCCAGGCGCGCGCCGAACAGCGCGCGCTGGCCGGGGTGGCGGTCGGCGCCCCGGGCGCCGGGGGAGAGGGCGGAGCCGAGTGAGCGGAGCCAGTCCGTCCCCCGCCGAACAACACCTGGGTGATCGGCTCGCCGCCCTCGTGGACGGGGAACTGAACCACGATGCCCGGGAGCGGGTCCTGGCCCACCTGGCGACCTGTGCCAAGTGCAAGGCCGAGGCCGATGCCCAGCGCCGTCTGAAGACCATGTTCGTGGAGAGCGCGCCGCCACCGCTGTCCGCCGGGCTGCTCGCCCGGCTCCAGGGGCTGCCGGGGGGTGCTGTTGACGGCCCGTCGGGCCCACCGGGGCCGTCCGGTCCGTCCGGGCTCTCCCGCGGTTCGGGTCTCGCGCCTCCTCCGGGAGCCGAGCCCTTCGGAGGTTTCGCGTACGTCGCCGCGGGCGCCCCGCGCGACGGCTTCCGCATCCATGAGATGGGTCGGCCCAGACGCCGGCTCGCCTTCGTCGCGGCCGGAGCCGTGTCGCTGGCCGCGATCGCGCTCGGCGGCTCGCTGCCGTTGGACGCGGTCGAGCCGAACGCCCGGGGTGAGGCCCCGGCCTCCAGGCCCGGCCCCTCGGTGCCGCTGACGGCGGTCGTCCGGGACCGGTTGCCCAGCCCCGGGGGCGTGCCCAGCCTGGGCCCGTCCGGCCAGCTGCCGGTGACCGCCACCGCGCCCCCGGCCAGTGCGCTGCCGGTTTCGCTCTCCCGCTGAACCGGCGGTGCCCCGCGGACCCGGGCCCCCGATGGGCCCGGGTACCTGGTTGAATCTGCGGCAGATGCGCCGCCGTGCGGTGCGACACGCCCGCGGGGGAGCATCCATGTCCGACAGCCAGCAGCCCGACCGTCAACAGCCGCGCGACGGGGACCCGAACCCCCGACCCCCCGAAGGCGGCCCGGCGGACGCCGCCGCTGACCGGTCCCCCGTCGAGCGTTCCTCCGACGGTCGGGAGCCGGACGCGCCGGAGCCCGCCGATCGGCCGTCCGCCGACCCGTCCTCCGCCGATCGGCCGTCCGGCGGCCCGGCCGAGGGGGACGCCGACGGTCTCCGGTCCGACGCCGATCCCTCCGGCACCCCGCAGCGCGATGATCGGCGGCAGGAACCGGCTCCGGGGTGGTGGAGCCGGCCCGCCGCCCCGGTGGGCGGGGCGCCGTCCGAGGATCCGGAGTCGGGCGCGGGTGCCCCGGACGCCGCCGACGCCGGGCCCGGCCCCGCGGATCCCTTCGCGTTCCCCGACGCCGCGCCGGGCGGCACCCCCCGCTACGACCCCTGGGCCGACCGCCCGCTCCAGGTCACGGACATGGGCCAGGCCCCCCGCGCGCCCCGGCTGTGGCAGCTCGTCGCCGTCGGCGCGGTGATCGCGCTGCTCGCGGGCGGCGTCGGCGGGTACCTCGGGATCGTCGCCGAGCGGCGCAGCAGCACGCGCCTGGAACTCCCCCAGGCGGCCGCGGAGAACAAGGGTCGGGCGCCGGACAGCGTGGCCGGGATCGCCGCGACGGCCCTGCCCGGAGTGGTCACCCTGCACGTCAACGGCGGCGCGACCGGCGGCACCGGCACGGGCTTCGTCCTCGACGACCAGGGCCACATCCTGACGAACAACCACGTGGTCGCCGGCGCCAAGGGGATAACGGTCACCTTCAGCACCGGCGAGAGCGTGCCCGCCACCCTGGTCGGCCGCGACGGCGGCTACGACCTGGCCGTCGTGAAGGTCACCGGCGTACGGGGCCTGCGCCCGCTGGCCCTCGGCAACTCCGAGAACGTCAAGGTCGGCGACCCGGTGGTGGCCATCGGCGCCCCCTTCGACCTGTCCAACACCGTCACCGCGGGCATCATCAGCGCGACCGGCCGCCCCATCACGGCGGGCGGCGACAAGGGCGACGGCAGCGACATCAGCTACGTGGACGCGCTCCAGACCGACGCCCCCATCAATCCGGGCAACTCCGGCGGCCCGCTCCTGGACTCCCGCGCCCACGTCATCGGCATCAACAGCGCGATCCGCGGCGCGGACCAGGGCGAGGACGACGAGTCCGGGTCCCGCCAGAGCGGGAGCATCGGCCTGGGTTTCGCCATCCCGGTCAACCAGGGCAAGCGGGTCGCCGAGGAGCTGATCCGCACCGGCCGCGCCACCCACCCCGTCATCGGCGTCACCCTGGACATGCAGTTCAAGGGCGACGGTGCCCGCGTCGGGACCAAGGGCGAGGACGGCAAGCCCCCGGTCGTCGCCGACGGACCGGGCGCCCGCGCCGGCATCAAGCCGGGCGACGTGATCACCAAGGTCGACGGGGTCCGCGTGCAGGGCGGCGACGAGCTGATCATCAAGATCCGGGCCCACCGCCCCGGCGACCCGCTGCGCCTGACCGTGCTCCGCGACGGAAAGGAGCGCACTCTGGAGGTGGTTCTCGGATCCGCGAACGGCTCATGACGCCGAACGCACGGTGACAGCGGGGTGAATCCGGGAAAGGGCCCGCACCGGCGTAGGGGACCGAGGTCATCGCCGGGTACCGTTGTCCGGGCCCGACGTGGAGAGAGCCGAGGAGCGGCAAGGTGTTCAACGACATAGGCGCACTCGAACTGGTCACCATCGTGGTTCTCGCCATCCTCGTCTTCGGCCCGGACAAGCTGCCGAAGGTGATCCAGGACGTTTCGAACGTGATCCGCAAGATCCGGTCGTTCTCGGACAGCGCCAAGCAGGACATCCGTTCCGAACTCGGTCCGGAATTCAAGGACTTCGATTTCGAGGACCTGAATCCGAAGACGTTCATCCGCAAGCAGTTCACGGAGAACGAGGACCTCAAGGAGCTCCGGACCAGTTTCGACCTCCGCAAGGAGCTCACCGACGTCACGGACGCGGTGAACGGCAAGGAGCACGACACGGCGGACCCCGTCGCCGGAACCGCCGCCACGCCCGCCACGGCGACCGGCCCGGACCTGCTGAAGAAGCCCGCCGCCCCGGCCCCGGAGCCGCGTACGGCCTTCGACGCCGACGCCACCTGAGCCGCCGCCTGCCCGGCGATCCCGGGTCCGATGGCTATCCTCCATCTGTCCGGACCGAAGACGCCCGAGGGAGGGGGTCCCCCCAGCGAAGCGAGGGGGAGGGCCGTTCCGGACCCGACGGAACGAGAGGCCGCCCAGATGGAGACGACGAGCAGTAGTCGGGTGGGCGCACAGCCCGCCGACATCCCCGCCGCACCACCGCAGACCGAGCACACCGACCAGGACCCGCAGCAGGCGCCCGAGCAGCCCCAGGACGGCGCTGCGCCCGTCCCCGCGGCCCGCCGGACGGCGGAGGGGTACCTGAGCGCGGATTTCCCCTGGTACGGCCTGGACGGGGCCTTCACCGGCCGCCGCTGGCTCATGCAGGTGGGCACCGGCGCCGACGGCACCGTGGAACACGGCTCCACCGGACACGGTGACGAGCCGTCCGCCCGCGGCGAGATCGCCACCGGGGAGAAGGAACGCTTCGCGGTGGTGATCACCGTGGCCAGCAACCCGCTCCGCCGCAGCGGTGACGGCACCGGCACCCTGGAGGCCACCTCGGTCTCCTCGGCGGCCTGGCTCGCCGGCTCCGGACTGCTCGCGTACAGCTGGCCGGGGCAGATGGACCACTCGCTGCGCAGCGACTGGCTCGACCAGCAGACCGAGGCCGCGTGGGAGCTCGCCGACGACCTCGGAGGCGAGGACTGGTCGACGCTGTCCCTGCCGGTCGACGGGGAGCCGACGCCCTTCCACTACCGGGAGTCCGAGTTCGGCTGGGTGCTCGCCGGATCCACCCCCGGCGGCGTCCACCTGGGCGCCTACGGACGGGGCATGAGCGCCTACGGGATCGGCTTCTCCGTCATCGGGGACCTGGCCGCCTACGAGTAGCACCCGGCCGGCCGCGCCCGGGGGCCGGCCGCCCGCGCGCTGGGGCCGCGCACAGCGCGGAGGGGGTCACCGCCGACCGGCGGTGACCCCCTCCGCGTCCTGCTCGACGTCTCAGAACTTGTTGCGCGGGGTGATGCCCAGCGACATGCCCGACAGGCCGCGGGCGCGACCGCCCAGCTTGCCCGCGATGGCGCGCAGGGCCGCGCCGGCGGGGGAGTCCGGGTCGGACAGCACGACCGGGGTGCCGTCGTCGCCGCCCTCGCGCAGCCGTACGTCGATCGGGATCGTGCCGAGCACCGGCACGGACGCGCCGACCGTCTTCGTCAGGCCGTCGGCGACCTTCTGGCCACCGCCCGAGCCGAAGACGTCGACCATCTCGTCGCAGTGCGGGCACGGCAGGCCCGACATGTTCTCGACCACGCCGACGATCTTCTGGTGGGTCTGCACCGCGATCGAGCCGGCCCGCTCGGCGACCTCGGCCGCCGCCTGCTGCGGGGTGGTCACGACGAGGATCTCGGCGTTCGGCACCAGCTGCGCCACGGAGATCGCGATGTCGCCCGTACCCGGCGGCAGGTCCAGCAGCAGCACGTCCAGGTCGCCCCAGTAGACGTCCGCGAGGAACTGCTGGAGCGCGCGGTGCAGCATCGGGCCGCGCCACACGACCGGCGCGTTGCCCGGGGTGAACATGCCGATGGAGATGACCTTCACACCGTGCGAGGACGGCGGCATGATCATGTTCTCGACCTGGGTCGGGCGGCCCTCGACGCCGAGCATCCGCGGCACGCTGTGCCCGTAGATGTCCGCGTCGACCACGCCGACCTTCAGGCCGTCGGCCGCCATCGCGGCGGCCAGGTTGACCGTCACCGAGGACTTGCCGACGCCGCCCTTGCCGGACGCGACCGCGTACACGCGGGTCAGCGAGCCGGGCTTGGCGAACGGCACCTCGCGCTCGGCGGTGCCGCCGCGCAGGGTCGCCGCCAGGTCCTTGCGCTGCTCGTCGCTCATCACGTCGAGGGTCACCGCGACGGAGGTGACGCCGGCGACCCGCTCCACGGCCTCGGTGACGTTCTTCGTGATGGTCTCGCGCATCGGACAGCCCGACACCGTCAGGTAGACCGTGACGGCCACCGCGCCGCCCTCGCCGATCTCCACCGATTTGACCATGCCGAGTTCGGTGATCGGCCGGTGGATCTCGGGGTCGTTCACCGTCGCCAGAGCGTCCAGGATCGCGTCCTGCTCAGGCACGGCGGCGGAGCTTGTGTCGGTAGCCATGCCCCGATGGTACGGCTCGGTGGCGCGGCTCAGGAAAGCTCCTCAGCGGTCGCCTTCATCACGTTCCGGCGGGAATAGCCGCCGCTCGTCCATCTCCTTGATCAGGTCCTGGAACTCGGACCTGATCCAGTCGCGCGTGGCGACCTCGCCCAGGCCCATCCGCAGCGCCGCGATCTCCCGCGTCAGGTACTCGGTGTCCGCGATGGAGCGCTCGTTCTGCTTGCGGTCCTGCTCCAGGTTGACCCGGTCCCGGTCGTCCTGCCGGTTCTGCGCGAGCAGGATCAGCGGGGCGGCGTACGAGGCCTGCAGCGACAGCATCAGCGTCAGGAAGATGAACGGGTACTGGTCGAACCGCAGGTTGTCCGGCGCGAAGATGTTCCACAGCACCCAGACGATGATGACCAGCGTCATCCAGACGATGAACCGGCCCGTGCCGAGGAACCGCGCCACCTTCTCCGACAGCCGCCCGAACGCCTCCGGGTCGTACTCGGGCAGCAGTCGGCGGCGCGCCGGGCGCGGCAGGTCCAGCCGTACGCGTGAACGCGACAGCGCGCTCGACCCGGACGGCGCGGTGCTCTTGGCCCGCTCGGCGGATCGTTCCGGCCGCTCGTGCCGCAGCCGCTCCGCCGCCTCCTCCAGCCGGTCGGACAAGCCGTCCCGGGCATGCTCGCGCCGCTCCCGGCGTCGTTCGCGCGCCGCTTCGCCGCGCCCCCGCTCAGTGGCCACGCACGGCCTCCTCGGAATGGAAGTCCGTCTCGCGCCAGTCCTCGGGCAGCAGGTGGTCGAGCACGTCGTCGACGGTGACCGCGCCGAGCAGCGAACCGCTCTCGTCGACCACCGGTACGGCGACCATGTTGTACGCGGCCAGGTAGCTGGTCACCACCGGCAGCGAGGCGTCCGGCCGCAGCGGCGGCAGGTCGGTGTCCACGATCGAGCTG
Organism: Streptomyces sp. NPDC001568; assembly: GCF_042893755.1. Classification (NCBI taxonomy): domain Bacteria; kingdom Bacillati; phylum Actinomycetota; class Actinomycetes; order Kitasatosporales; family Streptomycetaceae; genus Streptomyces; species Streptomyces sp. NPDC001568. The sequence goes on from NZ_JBIAVF010000001.1 coordinate 463,413, forward strand.
ACCAGGGTGAACGGCGGGTCCCGCAGCAGCCGCTGGAAGTGCACCGTGCCCAGGTACTTGCCCGTCGGCGTCTCGTCCGGCGGCCGGCACACGTACACCTGCGCCGCCAGCGCCGGCGACAGGTCCGACTGCCGCACGCGGGCCAGCGCGTCCGCGACGGTGGCGTCCGGGCGCAGCACGATCGGCTCGGTGGTCATCAGACCGCCCGCGGTCCGCTCCTCGTACGACAGCAGGCGCCGCACGTCCGCGGCGTCGTCCGGCTGCATCAGCGTCAGCAGCCGCTCCTTGTCGTCCTCCGGCAGCTCGGACAGCAGGTCGGCCGCGTCGTCGGGGTCCATCGCCTCCAGGACGTCCGCCGCGCGCTCCTCCTTCAGCTTGCCGAGGATCTCCACCTGGTCGTCCTCGGGGAGCTCCTCCAGGACGTCCGCGAGCCGGTCGTCGTCGAGGGCGTTGGCCACCTCGGCGCGCCGCTTCGGGGTCAGGTGGTGCAGGACGTTCGCCAGGTCCGCCGGCCGCATCTGCTCGAAGGTCGCCACCAGGCTCTCGGCGCCCTGGCCGTCCTCCTCCAGCGAGAAGCCGGTCACCCCGGACCACTCGACGGTCAGCGTCTCGCCGCGGCGGCGCAGCGCGCCCGCCTTGCCCTTGCGGACGAAGATCCGGTCGATCTCCCAGTCCCGGCGGGCCGGGAGCTGCTGGATGGCCACGTCGAGGACGGTGACCTCCTCGCCCGTCGACACCAGGGTCACCCGCCGGTCCAGCAGCTCGCCGAGGATCAGCCGCTCCGTCGGGCGCTGCTCGAAGCGCCGCATGTTGACGACGCCGGTCGTGATGACCTGGCCGGACTCCACGCCCGTCACCCGGGTCATCGGCAGGAAGATCCGGCGCCGACTGACCACCTCGACGACCAGCCCCAGCAGCCGGGGCGGTCGGCCGCCCACGCGCAGCATCGCGACCAGGTCCCGGACCCGGCCGACCTGATCGCCGTTGGGATCGAAGACGGGCACACCCGACAGATGCGAGACGAAGATCCGCGGGGCGCCTGCAGCCATCCGAGCGCCTCCTAGAGCGTCAATCGACAGTCGTGCCGTGCTTCAGGCTAGCCCGTGCCGCGCGCAACCGTCCTGGTGGGGCCGTCCGCCCGGGGGTCCCGAGGCCGCCGCGCCACGGCCGGGTACGCTGCCTGCTGCCCGCAGCCGCACGACGAGAGGCACCCGCCCGTGACCGCCTACCCCTCCGCCGTACGGCTGCGCCGGGCCGCCGTCATCGGCGCCCTGTGCGCGGGCCTCGCCGTCACCGGTACGGGCTGCGGCGAGAAGAAGGACCCCGACAAGGGCACGAACGGGGTCGGCAAGCTGACCGCCGAGAAGATCGAGGAACAGGCGAAGGCGGCCGCCGGCGCGGCCGAATCGGTGCACCTGTCCGGGACCCTGGTGACCGGCGGCAAGACCTTCACCCTCGACATGCGGCTGAAGTCCGGGGGCGGCACCGGCGAGGTGAAGTCGCAGGAGGACACCTTCCAGCTGCTGCGCGTCGGCGAGCAGCTGTACCTGAAGGCGAGCGCCGCCTTCTGGGGGAAGTCCGACTCGGCCGGCAAGCTCGGCGACAAGTACGTGAAGGTCCCCGAGAACGACCCCTCCTACAAGCAGTTCCGCGGCTTCACCGACATGGACGTGCTGCTCGACGGTCTGCTCGGCCTCGACGGCAAGCTCACCAAGGGTCCGTACAGCACGGTCGGACCGACCCGGGTGGTACCCGTCCTCGCGGAGGGCGGCAAGGGAGGCCGGCTCTCCGTCTCCCTGACCGGGACCCCGTACCCGCTGCTGATGGAACGCGCGGGCGGCGCGGGCCGGGTGGAACTCGCGGACTGGGGCAAGGCCTTCCCGCTGGACCCGCCGCAGGAGGACCAGACCGTCGAACTGCCGACGACCAAGGACGGCCAGGGCGGCGGCGCCGCACCGGCCCCCACCAACACCGCGGGCGCCCGCTCGGGCGGCGGCTCGGGCGGCGGCTCCGGCTCCGGCCAGGGATCGGGCACGGGCACCGGGGGCTGAGCGCGCGCCCTCAGCGCCCGCTCTTCTTCTTCCGCTTCAGCAGCAGCTTCGGCAGCCCCGCGGGCATCGCCCGGCGGGTCGTCGCCTGGGTCGGCAACGGGACCGCGGCCAGCGAACCGTCCGGCAGCCGCCCCGACACCGCCACCGGCTCCAGGCGCAGCAGCCGGCACTCGCGCGCCCACCGGTCGATCATGTGCTCCGAGTCGGGCGCGTTCAGCCGCTTGCCCTTGAGCTCGGCCACCGCGGCCTCCCATGCCCCGCCGCGCGGCTCCAGCTCCCGTACGGCCGCGGTCCAGGCCACGAGCCGGCCGCCCTTGTCCTTGCTGCGCACGGTCACCTCGGCGGTGGACCCGTCGGCCAGGCCCGGGAACGGCTGCTCACCGGGGCCGTCCCCGAGGACGTGCGCGGCGCCGTCCACCCAGGCGTGCCACAGGGCCCGGTCGGCGCCGTCGCCGCGGACCCAGATCAGGCCGGACTTCTTGGAGGCCTCCTCGACGAGGGCCAGGTCGAGCGCGCTGAGAGTCATGCGCACAGGGTAGGCCTTCGCGTGCGGCGCGCTACAGCCAGCCGTGACGGCGCAGCGCGCGGTGGATCGTGAAGCAGACCCCGACGATCGAGACCATCACCATCGGGTAGCCGTACTTCCACTGGAGCTCGGGCATGTGCTCGAAGTTCATCCCGTACACCCCGCAGATCATCGTCGGCACCGCGATGATCGCCGCCCATGAGGTGATCTTGCGCATGTCCTCGTTCTGGGCGACCGTCGCCTGTGCGAGGTTGGCCTGGAGGATCGAGTTCAGCAGCTCGTCGAAGCCGACGACCTGCTCGTGCACCCGCGCCAGGTGGTCGGCCACGTCGCGGAAGTACTTCTGCACGGCCGGGTCCACCAGCCGCATCGGCCGCTCGCTCAGCAGCTCCATCGGCCGCAGCAGCGGCGCGACGGCCCGCTTGAACTCCAGCACCTCCCGCTTGAGCTGGTAGATCCGGCCCGCGTCACCGCCGCGCGCGACGCCCTTGGCGGGAGCGGCGAAGACCTCGCTCTCCACCACGTCGATGTCGTCCTGCACGGCCGCCGCGACCGCGATGTACCCGTCGACGACGTGGTCGGCGATCGAGTGCAGCACCGCCGAGGGTCCGCGCGCGAGCAGGTCCGGATCGTCCTGGAGGCGGTGGCGCAGGCCCTTCAGGGAGCCCTGGCCGCCGTGCCGGACGGTGATGACGAAGTCCGGGCCGGTGAAGCACATCACCTCGCCGGTCTCCACGACCTCGCTGGTCGCCGTCAGTTCGGCGTGCTCGACGTAGTGGATGGTCTTGAAGACGGTGAAGAGGGTGTCGTCGTAGCGCTCCAGCTTTGGCCGCTGGTGCGCGTGCACCGCGTCCTCGACGGCCAGTGGGTGCAGGCCGAAGGTGGCGGCGATGCCGGCGAACTCGGCCTCGGTCGGCTCGTGCAGACCGATCCAGGCGAACCCGCCGTCCTCGCGGACCCGACGGATCGCCTCACGGGGCGTCAGGCACGCGGACCCCGGCTCGCGCCGGTCCCTGCGGCCGTCGCGGTACACGGCGCAGTCGACGACCGCACTACTGGCGGAGGGGTCGCGGGTGGTGTCGTAACCGGGCTGCGCGGGGGTGGACCTGCGCAGGGCCGGGCGGACGGCGGCACGGAGGTAGGGCAGCATCGACATGGCAGGCTCCTTCGCGCGCACGGCTGCGGACCGTACGGGTGGGAGACCTTCCGGCGCGCGGGCGGGCAGGCCCGGGGCGAACGGAAGGAAGCAGGACGGGAGGACAAAGTTCTGCCGTCGCTCTTCTACTGATCAGAAGATCACAGAGGGCGGGAAGCGCCCGCCGCAGAAGTGGAAGAGCGATTGGTACTGCACGATCGACTTCGATCCATTGCAGCCCCACCTCCTCCGGCCGGTCCCCCGTGGGGGACGTCCTCCACCGCCTTCGGACGGGGCCCTGCTGCACGCGGCCCCGACCAGCTGTCCACACTAACAGTCGACGGGTGGTCAGGACCCGCGCTTTACCCACGCGATACGAGTTCTATGCTCGCTCCATGGCAGAAATTCCGGCACTCGTGGAAGCCCGGCTCCGCAGCGCGTTCGGCGAACCCGACGCCCGCGCCGCCGTCACCTTCCTGGGCACCGACCGCATCGAGGTCCTCCGCTTCGCCGAGGGCGACCTGCTGCGGTACGCGACCCTCGGCATGTCCGCGCACCCCATGACCGACCCGACCGACGTGGTCGCCGACCCGGTGCGCGGCCCGCGCGCCGAGCTGGTCCTGACCGTACGGGCCGGGCTCGCGCCGACCGACAAGCTGCTGCGCCCGCTCGCGGTGCTGGCGGCCTCGCCGATGGTCGAGGGGCTCGTCGTCGCCCCCGGCGCCTCCCTCGACGTCGGCGAACCCCTCTGGGACGGGGCCCCGTTCACCTCCGTCCTCGTCGCCGAGTCCGGCGGCCTGGTCGAGGACCTCGACCTGGACGAACCCATGGACCCGGTCCGCTTCCTCCCCCTGCTGCCGATGACGGCGAACGAGGCCGCCTGGAAGCGCGTCCACGGCGCCGCCGCCCTCCAGGAACGCTGGCTCGCGCGCGGCACCGATCTGCGGGACCCTCTGCGTACGGCCGTCGTACTGGACTGAGCGCCGCGCACGCGGGTACGGATGACATCCGGACGGGTGAGCGTGCCTTGACGGGGCGCCGGGCGGGGAGGAGCGTGCTTCCTATGAGGGGCGAACCGAGTTGCCCGAAGTGCGGTGGCCGGGTGCGCGCGCCCGGTCTTTTCGCCGACTCCTGGCAGTGTGCCGCGCACGGCGCCGTCCACCCGTTGCAGCCCGTCATCCCGCCCAGCGTCGAGGGACTCGGCGTGGTCGTCCACCGGGCGCAGGTGCCGGTGTGGATGCCGTGGCCCCTGCCGGTGGGGTGGCTGTTCACCGGGATCGTCTCCGCCGGTGACGACCGCAGCGGCGGCCGCGCCACCGCCGTCGCCTGCTCGGGCCCCGGGCCGCTGGGCGGCCTCGGTGAGCTGCTGTTGGTCGCGGAGGAACTCGGCGTCGGCCTCGGCGCGCGCTTCGCGGGCATCGACGGCCCGGACCCCGGCCCGCACATCGACGTGTCGGGCCCGCCGGACGCGAAGGTCGTCGCGGCGGGGCGACCGGCGCCGCTGTGGCACCTCAAGGGCGTCCCCGACGACCGCGCCGTCTTCGCGGGCGAGGCGCGCGGACTGTGGCTGTGGGCCATCGTCTGGCCGGAACAGTCCGGGCTCCTCATGTACGACGAACTGGTCCTCACCGACCTCCGCGACGCCGGCTCCGAGGTCGAGCTGCTGCCCTGCGGCGCCCTGAGCCCCCGGATCCTGACCCCCTGACCCGATTCCGCCGGGCCGGTCGAACCGGGCGCAGGGGCTTGCCAGTGGGCGCCCGGCAGGGTAAAGGGCACGGGGTCGACGCGGTTATCCTGGAGTGTCCCTCCGTCCCCGCGAGCCCTGGAGTTCGGCTGTGCGCATCGATCTGCACGCCCACTCCACCGCCTCCGACGGCACGGACACCCCCGCCGAGCTGGTGCGCAACGCCGCCGCCGCGGGTCTCGACGTGGTCGCGCTGACGGACCACGACACCGTCGGCGGATACGCGGAGGCGACCGCCGCCCTCCCCGCCGGGTTGACCCTGATCACCGGGGCCGAGCTGTCGTGCCGTCTCGACGGCGTCAACCTGCACATGCTGGCGTACCTCTTCGACCCGCTGGAGCCCGAGCTCTACCGGGAACGGGAGCTCGTGCGCGACGACCGCACCCCCCGCGCCCAGGCCATGATCGACAAGCTGCGGGCGCTCGATGTGGACATCACCTGGGAGCAGGTCGCGCGGATCGCCGGTGACGGCTCGGTCGGCCGTCCGCACATCGCCACCGCCCTCGTCGAGCTGGGCGTCGTCCCCACGGTCTCCGACGCGTTCACCCCCGAGTGGCTCGCCAACGGTGGCCGCGCCTACGCGGAGAAGCACGAGTTCGACCCGTTCGACGCCATCCGCCTGGTCAAGGCGGCCGGCGGGGTCACCGTCCTCGCGCACCCCGGCGCCGTCAAGCGCGGCGACTGCGTGTCCGAGGCCGCGCTGGCCGCGCTGGCCTCCGCCGGTCTGGACGGCATCGAGGTGGACCACATGGACCACGACCCGGACACCCGTGGCCGGCTGCGCGCTCTGGCCGCAGAACTCGATCTGCTGACGACCGGGTCCAGCGATTACCACGGCAGCCGCAAGACCTGCCGGCTCGGCGAGTACACGACCGACCCCGAGATCTACGGCGAGATCACGCGCCGGGCGACCGGCGCCTTCCCCGTGCCCGGCGCCGGCGGAGCCCCCCGCGCGTAAGCGCCGCGTCCCGCGCCGTCCTTCCCCCTTTTTCGTCACACCCCTCACCTGCAAGGCATCACTGTGCTCGACTTCGCCGTCTTCGGATCCCTCTTTCTCACGCTTTTTGTGATCATGGACCCCCCGGGAATCACGCCGATCTTCCTCGCGCTGACCTCCGGTCGTCCCGCCAAGGTGCAGCGCCGCATGGCCTGGCAGGCCGTCTGCGTCGCCTTCGGCGTCATCGCCGTCTTCGGGCTCTGCGGTCAGCAGATCCTGGACTACCTGCACGTCTCCGTGCCCGCGCTGATGATCGCGGGTGGCCTGCTGCTCCTGCTGATCGCGCTCGACCTGCTCACCGGCAAGACCGACGAGCCCAAGCAGACCAAGGACGTGAACGTCGCCCTCGTCCCGCTGGGCATGCCGCTGCTGGCGGGCCCCGGTGCCATCGTGTCCGTCATCCTGGCCGTCCAGAAGGCCGACGGGGTGACCGGGCAGGTCTCGGTGTGGTGCGCCATCATCGCCATGCACGTGGTGCTGTGGCTGACCATGCGCTACTCGCTGGTGATCATCCGGGTCATCAAGGACGGCGGCGTGGTGCTCGTCACCCGGCTGGCGGGCATGATGCTCTCCGCCATCGCCGTCCAGCAGATCATCAACGGTGTGCTCCAGGTCGTGCGCGGAGCCTGACGCCCGGGCCGGCGCGCGCGCCCGCCCCCGGACACACGAACGCCCCCGCACCGGATTTCGGTGCGGGGGCGTTGCGCGAAGTTCAGGAGGACGCCGGTCCGGCAGGTCGGATCAGAATGCGCTGGCCCACCGAGGCGGCCTGCTGCACGATCCGGTTGACGGAGGCCGCGTCCACGACGGTGCTGTCCACGGCGGATCCGTCGACGTCGTTCAGGCGCAGAATCTCGAAGCGCATGGGCTTCTCCCTTCGTCGGTGTTTCTCCTTGTACAGGGTTAACGAAGTGTAAGCGGCAAACATTCCCTACGCTAAGGAAATTTTTTCCCTCGCTAACTATCCCTGGAGGGCGGTCTCCCAGAAGGCAGCCAGTGCACCCGCTGTGACCTGCGGGTTCTCCGCATTGGGGGAGTGTTCGGCATCCTCGACCACCACTCGTGTCGCGCTCAAGCGGACGGCCATGTCGTCCATCAACGGGACGGGCCAGGCGTAGTCGACCTTTCCGGACAGAACCAGCTTGGGCAGCGGCACCCGCGCCAGCTCCGCCACCCGGTCCGGCTCGCCGATCAGCACCCGGCCGGTGGTGATCAGCTGCTCGGGAACGGTCGCCAGCCAGCGCTCCCGCAGGAACTCGGTCATCGCGGGACCGTCCGGGACGGTGTTCTCGGTGTGCTCGGCGTCCTCGGCGTCCTGGGTCTCCTGGGCCCGCATCGCCGCCCACAGCGCCGGCATGTCGTCCCGCAGCGCCTCCAGGCCGGCGACCAGCAGTTTCGTACGGGCCTGCTGGACCTCGGTGATCGCGGCCGGCCCGCTGCTCATCAGGGTGAGCGAGGCGAACGGCGCGGCGTCGCGCAGGACCGCCGCGCGGGCGATCAGGCCGCCCAGGGAGTGGCCGACCAGGTGCAGCGGGCCGCCGCCCAGCGCCGCGGCCTGGGCCAGCACGTCCCTGGCCAGCTCCTCCAGCCCGTACGCCGCTTCGTCGCGCGGGCCGGGGCTCTCGTACTGGCCGCGCCCGTCCACGGCGACGACCCGGTACCCGGCGCCCGCCAGGGGCGCCAGCAGGCCGACGAAGTCCTCCTTGCTGCCCGTGTACCCGGGGACCAGCAGGGCGGTGCCCCGAACGGGCTGCCCGGCCTCGTGCACGGCGAAGGCGCCGCGGGCGGTGCTCAGGCGGTACGCGCGGGCGACGGACGGCAGGGTGAGGCGCGGGGGCTTGCTCATGGGCCGAGGCTACCGGCCCGTAGCCCCCGGGTACGAGAACGGCCCCGACCCCCTCGTGAAAGGGTGCCGGGGCCGTCCGAGGGCGTGTGCGCCTACGCCTCCGGGGCGGATTCCGCGACCTTGCGGGCGCGGGTGCGCCGCGGCTTGGCCGGGGCCTCCTCGGTGGCGACCGCCGCAGCGGCGACCTCGGCGGCCGGGGCCGCCTTGCGGGTCCGGGTGCGCTTCGGCTTCGCGGCGGCCTCTTCGGTCGGCGCGGCGACCTCGACGACCGGAGCGGTCTCGACGACCTTGCGGGGTCGGGTCCGGCGGGCCTTCACCGGCGGCTCCACCATCGGGGCCATCTGGAAGTCGGGCTCGTCGGCGGCAGGCGCCACGACCTTGCGGACGCGGGGACGGCGCGGGGCGACCGGGGCCTCCTCGGCCACGGCCGGAGCCGGGACGACGACGGCCTCGGCGGCGGGCGCCACGGCCTTGCGGGCCCGGCTGCGACGCGGAGCGGCCGGGGCCTCCTCGGCCGGGGCCGGGATGACGGCGGCTTCGGCGACGGCTTCGGCGGCGGGCACCACGGCCTTGCGGGTGCGGGTCCGACGCGCCTTGACCGGGGCCTCGTCGACGACGGCCGGAGCCTCGGTCGCGACGGGAGCCTCGACGACGGCCGGAGCCTCGAAGACCGGCGCCTCGACGACGGCGGCCTCGGCCACCGCGGCGGCGGCCGCCGTGGCGGCCACACGGGTGCGGCGCCGCCGCGGCCTGCGCGGCTCGTCGACGCCCGGGGCGGTCGCGGTCGTCTCGGCGGCCGGGGTCACCGGCGCGTCCACGGCCTCGGCGTCGAGGTCCGAACCACCACGGGTGCGGCGGCGCTGGCGCGGCGTACGGGTGCGGGCCGGACGCTCCTCGGTCACCACGGGCGCGGCGGCGGGGCCGCGGCCCGAGCGGCCACCGCGTCCACCGGTCTCGCCGAGGTCTTCGAGGTTCTCGGCCTTCAGGCCGGCCCGGGTGCGCTCGGCGCGGGGCAGGATGCCCTTGGTGCCGGCCGGGATGTTCATTTCCTCGTACAGGTGCGGGGACGTGGAGTACGTCTCGACCGGGTCGTGGAAGTCCAGCTCCAGCGCCTTGTTGATCAGCTGCCAGCGCGGGATGTCGTCCCAGTCGACCAGGGTGACGGCGATGCCCTTCTTGCCCGCGCGGCCGGTGCGGCCCACACGGTGCAGGAAGGTCTTCTCGTCCTCCGGCGTCTGGTAGTTGATGACGTGGGTCACGCCCTCGACATCGATGCCACGGGCGGCGACGTCGGTGCAGACCAGCACGTCGACCTTACCGTTGCGGAAGGCGCGCAGCGCCTGCTCGCGGGCGCCCTGGCCCAGGTCGCCGTGGACGGCGCCCGAGGCGAAGCCGCGCTTCTCCAGCTGCTCGGCGATGTCGGCCGCGGTGCGCTTGGTGCGGCAGAAGATCATGGCGAGGCCGCGGCCCTCGGCCTGCAGGATGCGGGAGACGAGCTCCGGCTTGTCCATGTTGTGCGCACGGAAGACGTGCTGCGTGGTGTTGGCGACGGTCGCGCCCTCACCGTCCTCGGAGACGGCGCGGATGTGCGTCGGCTGCGTCATGTACCGGCGGGCCAGGCCGATGACCGCGCCCGGCATGGTCGCCGAGAACAGCATCGTCTGTCGCTTGGGCGGCAGGTAGCTCATGATGCGCTCGACGTCGGGCAGGAAGCCCAGGTCGAGCATCTCGTCGGCCTCGTCCAGCACCAGGGCGCGGACGTGCGACAGGTCGAGCTTCTTCTGGCCGGCCAGGTCGAGCAGGCGGCCCGGGGTGCCGACGATGATGTCGACGCCCTTCTTGAGCGCCTCGACCTGCGGCTCGTACGCGCGGCCGCCGTATATGGCGAGGACGCGGACGTTGCGGACCTTGCCCGCGGTGAGGAGGTCGTTGGTGACCTGGGTGCACAGCTCGCGGGTGGGAACCACCACGAGGGCCTGCGGGGCGTCCGTCAGCTGGTCGGGGCGGGCGCGGCCGGCCTCGACGTCGGCGGGAACGGTGACGCGCTCCAGCAGGGGGAGGCCGAAGCCCAGCGTCTTGCCGGTGCCGGTCTTCGCCTGGCCGATGACGTCCGTGCCGGAAAGGGCGACGGGGAGGGTCATCTCCTGGATCGGGAAGGGGGACACGATGCCGACGGCCTCAAGGGCCTCGGCCGTCTCGGGATAGATCCCGAGGTCTCGGAACGTAGTCAGGGTGCTGCCTCTTCTGTGAGACGCGGCGCGAGGCGGCGAGGGGGGTCGTACCGTGCCGTGCTTGCAGTACTGCTACGTACGAAGCTGCGCGGGACCACTAGCCTTCGCTCAAGCGCTTCTGCCGCTGAGGGGGCCCCTCGTGCGGAGGCGGTACGCATGTACGTACGCACCACACCGAGGGCGGTCGGGTTGGAGCCGATCGGGCCACCGACCGGGCATCCTCATTCGGATGGCCCGCCGAGTATTCGGCAGGCGCATTACCACTGTACCTCGGAATCGCGCAGCTGTGTCGGGTGAATTCACCGGGTAGGCGCGTTTACACGGACTGACAGTGTGCAGGTGTGGTGACTTGTGCGGCCTTTCGGGCGGCTATTGTGCGGAGCATGTCGACCGTAGAAAACGCATCTCCCGCCGACGACAGCGCCCCCGCCGAGGCGCACGGAATCGCCGCCCAGGACTGGGCGACGGCTTCGGCGTCGCCCCAGTACCGGGCCGCCGTCGTGGACCTCCTCGGCGCGCTGGCCTACGGAGAGCTCGCCGCGTTCGAGCGGCTCGCGGAGGACGCGAAGCTCGCACCCACCCTCGACGACAAGGCCGAACTCGCGAAGATGGCCTCCGCCGAGTTCCACCACTTCGAGCGGCTGCGCGAGCGACTCGCGGCCATCGACGTCGAGCCGACGTCCGCGATGGAGCCCTTCGCGAAGGGCGTCGACGACTTCCACCGCCAGACGGCCCCGTCGGACTGGCTGGAGGGCCTGGTCAAGGCGTACGTCGGCGACTCGATCGCCAGTGACTTCTACCGCGAGGTCGCCACCCACCTGGACACCGACACCCGCGCGCTCGTCGTCGGCGTCCTCGACGACACCGGCCACGGCGGCTTCGCCGTCGAGAAGGTCCGCGCCGCGATCGAGGCCGACCCCCGCTGCGGCGGCCGGCTCGCGCTGTGGGCCCGCCGACTGATGGGCGAGGCGCTCTCGCAGGCCCAGCGGGTGGTCGCCGAGCGCGACGCGCTGTCCACGATGCTGGTCGGCGGCGTCGACGGAATGGCGGCGGGCTTCGACCTGGCGGCCGTCGGCGAGATGTTCACCCGGATCACGAAGGCGCACACCAAGCGGATGGCCGCACTGGGCCTGGCCGCCTGACGGCAGCACGGGCGCGGAGGTTCGGGGGTCCTGCCCGCAGGGCCCCCGTTCGGCTGTTCAGGCCCCCTCGTGCGGCCCCTCGAGCCCCGTCCCGGGCTCCCGCGGGCGCTTCGGCGTCGGCCTCTCAGCCCCGCGACGGAATCGAAAACGGAGCCCGGCGGTGCGGCCTCCCCGGATGCGGGGCCGGGCGCAGCAGCAGGGACAGCACGACGGCCGAGACCAGGGCGGCGCCGAGGAAGGTGTAGGCCAGGGTGTTGTGCCCCGGGCCCAGCGCGGTGTGCGTGAGGTAGGCCCCGAAGAGCGCCCCCGCCGCACCACTGACCAGGACGGTTGCGGGGGACGGCAGCCGCGGGGCGAGCATCCGTACGGCCGCGCCGGCCAGGGCGAGACCCAGTAGACCGGAGCCGAGCGCCTCCATCAGCAGCATCTGGTCACTCCCATGCGTCGGGGCAAGCGGTCAGTGCGGTCCTACCCGAAGCGGAACAAAGGGAAACGGCCCGGCGGAGTCAACCGCCGGGCCGTTCCTCTCAGTTCTCGGTGCCTCAGAGCGCTCCGAAGCCGACCTTGCGCACGCTCGGCTCGCCCAGGTCGATGTACGACAGGCGGTCCGACGGCACCAGGACCTTGCGGCCCTTGATGTCGGTGAGGCTGAGCAGCGGCGCCGTGCCCGACAGCGCGGCGGAGACGATGCTCTCCAGCTCCTCGGCGCTCAGGTCGCTCTCCAGCACGATCTCCCGGGGTGCGTGCTGCACGCCGATCTTGACCTCCACGGCTTTGTCCCTCCGACGGTCCGGTTCGCGCGATCAGCCGCGCCGTACCCGGTCCACATTAGCCCGGTGAGGGGACACGATCGGCTCGCGGCGGACACGCTGGCAGCGAACAGGTGCCGGTCAGGCGTCCGTACCGTGCAGCGGGAAACCGGCGATGCCGCGCCAGGCCAGCGACGTCAGCAGGTCCACGGCGGTGTCCCGGGCGACCGGGCTCGCGCTGGACAGCCAGTAGCGGGCCACCACCTGGGAGACCCCGCCCAGCCCCACGGCCAGCAGCATCGACTCGTCCTTCGACAGGCCCGTGTCCTCGGCGATGACGTCGGAGATCGCCTCGGCGCACTGGAGCGAGACCCGGTCGACGCGCTCGCGCACCGCGGGCTCGTTCGTCAGGTCCGACTCGAAGACCAGCCGGAAGGCGCCGCCCTCGTCCTCGACGTACGCGAAGTAGGCGTCCATCGTCGCGGCCACGCGCAGCTTGTTGTCGGTGGTCGACTCCAGCGCCGTGCGCACCGCGACCAGCAGCGCCTCGCAGTGCTGGTCCAACAGCGCCAGGTAGAGGTCGAGCTTGCCGGGGAAGTGCTGGTAGAGCACCGGCTTGCTGACGCCGGCGCGCTCCGCGATGTCGTCCATCGCGGCGGCGTGGTAACCCTGTGCGACGAAGACCTCCTGGGCCGCGCCCAGGAGCTGGTTGCGCCGGGCGCGACGCGGCAGTCGCGTGCCCCGCGGACGCGCTGCCTCGGTCTGCTCGATGGCTGTCACGCCGCCTCCCACTTTCTTTCAGTACACAGTGCGCTCTGCGCCGCGCCGCCATCGTACTTTTCGGTAACCCGATCTGGTGGGTTCAAGCCGAGTTTTCTCGCGGTACGGACCTGCCGGACACGCTGGTCAGCGGCGGGCGCGGGCCGTGGGCGGGCCGCCGGGGGACCGTCAGCGGTAGTCCTCCTCGTCGAGCGGGACGACGCGGGCCTGCTCCGCGGCGTCCGCCTCGGGTGCCTCGCCCGCCTCCAGGCCGGACAACGGGTCGTCCTCCTGCGGTTGGAGTTCGGCCTGTTGCTCCACGACGTCCGCCTCGGGCGCCTCGGGGTCGGTGATCTCCGGAGTCCTCCCCCGGAAGGTGTCCGGTTCCGCAGGGTCGGCTGTCATCGCGCTCCCCTCGCCTTCGCTCGTACCTCACCTACGAGCCTAGGAGGATCGGCGATGGGCCGCCAGGTGGTCCTGTGACCGCGAACACAAGGGAAGTCCGGGGGGTCGGCGTGATCCTCTCGTAACATTGCCGCATGTCTTCGACCGAGCTGCCGGGTGTGCGGTCCACCGTCGAGCCGAACCCCCAGGTGGGGGCGGTACGGGTGGCCGAAGGGGAGCGGCTGCGCACCGTGACGCTGCCGGGCCTGGAGCTGAACGTACGTTTCCGGCCACCCGTACGGGAGGGTCTGCCGCCCGCGCTGTTCGTGCACGGACTCGGCGGCTCCTCCCAGAACTGGTCGGTGCTCATGGAGCAGCTGGCCGACAGCGTCGACGCCGAGGCCGTGGACCTCCCCGGCTTCGGCTGGTCGCCGCCACCCGCCGACCGGGACTACTCGCTGACCGCGCTCGCCCGCGCCGTCATCCGCCACCTCGACGCCGCCGGGCGCGGGCCCGTCCACCTGTTCGGGAACTCCCTCGGCGGTGCGGTCTCCACCCGGATCGCGGCCGTCCGGCCCGACCTGGTGCGCACGTTGACGCTGGTGTCGCCGGCGCTGCCGGAGCTGCGCGTGCAGCGATCGGCCGTCCCCACCGCCCTGCTGGCGCTGCCCGGCATGGCCACGCTGTGCACGCGCCTCACCCGCGGGTTGACCGCCGAGCAGCGCACCCGGGGGGTGACGGCGCTCTGTTACGGGGACCCCGCACGGGTGACGCCGGAGGGCTTCGGCTGGGCCGTCGAGGAAATGGAACGGCGGATGGCGCTGCCGTACTTCTGGGACGCGTTGGCCCGCTCGTCGCGGGGGATCGTCGACGCCTACACCCTCGGCGGGCAGCACGGACTGTGGCGTCAGGCCCAGCGGGTGCTCGCGCCGACCCTGTTGGTCTACGGTGGCCGGGACCAGTTGGTCTCGTACCGTATGGCGCGCAAGGCCGCCGCGGCCTTCCGGGGTTCGCGGCTGCTGTGCCTTCCCGAGGCCGGGCACGTGGCGATGATGGAGTACCCGGACGTGGTCGCCACCGCCTTCCGGGAGCTGCTGCACGACACCGATCGAGATACCGAAGACGGCAAGGGCTGAGGACCGTGGGACGACATAGTCGCAAGGCCGCCGCACCCGCCGCTCCCGCTCCGGCGGACGGCCCGCCGCGGCCGGAGGCCGCGCCGTACGAGGATCCCTACGGCCCCCTCCCCGGCGACCTGTACGAACCGGCGCCCTACGGGGCCTCCGGAGCCCGCGAGTTCTCGGCGGGGGCCGCGGCCCCCCACGAGGAACCGCGCGGACCGCGCCGGACGCCCGAGCCCACCGTCATCCACCAGGGGTACGTCCCGCCGGCCCGTTCCGGTCCCGGCGCGCGGCCCGGCGGCCGGCCCGAGCAGCACGAACCCGGCGGGGCCTGGGGCGCGAACCCGCTGACGGAAACGGGTCCCCAAGCCGTCCACGGGGACCGGCGGGGCGTCCCCCGGGCCTCCGCGTACGTCTCGGCGCCGCCGCGCACGACCGCGGCGCCCGCGGCCGCCGCCCGCGCGGCGGTCGCACCGGATCCGTTCGTCACCGATCCCTTCGTCACCGCCTCCCGCGCTCCGGGCCCCTTCGCCGACGATCCCTTCGTGACCGGTCGGCCCGCTCCCGACCCGTTGGCGGCGCCCCTGGTGCCCGGGCCGCGGGAGCCCGAGCCGGCCGCCCCCGACGAGCGCACCGGCCCCGGGCGCGGGGCGAAGTTCCGGACGTACACCGGGATGGCCGCCGCTGCCGTCACCACCGTGCTGGCCGTCGTCGTCGCGGGTCAGGTGGCGCTCGACGGGGAGTCCGGCGGCGGTACGCCGATCGCCGGGGGCGACGGCGCCGACCGGGCCATGAGCGGCCGTACGGACCGCTCCGAGGGCCGCCCCACCCCCGACTCCCCGCCGGTCGTGGCCGCGCCCGCGCCCGCGCAGCCGTTGACGTACGAACAGCAGATGGCGCTGCGGCTGCCGATCGACGCCCAACTGAAGGGCCCCGGCACCTTCGACACCGTGCCCGGCGTGGAGAAGGCGCCCGGCAAGGGCAAGGTGGTGCGCTACCGGGTCGACGTCGAGCAGGGGCTCGGCATGGACCAACAGCTCTTCGCGGACGCCGTGCAGCGCACCCTCAACGACCCGCGCAGCTGGGCCCATGGCGGGCAGATGACCTTCGAACGGGTCCCGGCCGGCGAGGTGCAGTTCGTGATCACTCTGGCCAGCCCCGGGACGACCGGCCAGTGGTGCGCCAAGTCCTCGCTGGACACCACCGTCGACAACGTCTCCTGCGACTCCGCCTCCACCGAACGCGTGATGATCAACGCGTTCCGCTGGGCCCAGGGCTCGACGACCTTCGGGCCGGACCAGATGTTGGCCTACCGCCAGATGCTCATCAACCACGAGGTCGGGCACCGGCTCGGACACGGGCACGTGAGCTGCCAGACACCGGGCGCGCTCGCGCCGATCATGCAGCAGCAGACGAAATCCCTCAACATCAACAATATTCAATGCAAGCCCAATCCCTGGGTTTTTCCAGGGAGTTGACGCAAAAGCGCGGAACCGGGGCCGGTCGTTTCGTTGACAAGGTGTCCGCTCATCGGTAATTGTTCTCCGCATGTCGCACCGCCACACCCTCTTCGCGAGCGCCGCCATCGAGCTGGCGCTCCTCGGTGTGGCCGCGCACAGCGTGGCCGACATCTCCTGTCGCTGACGCCTGCCTGAGCGCGCGACTTCCTCACCGACTGCCTCGCCGCGCCCGGGTATTTCCTGCCCGCGGGCGCGGCTGCACCCTTTCGACGGTCCCTTCCGTTCGCCGACCGGCGACAGCTGCCCCTCGCGTGGCCTTTTCCGCATCCCACTCCATGCCGAGAGGTCCCTTTTCCCATGCATTCCGTCGGTCCAGCCCGTCAGTCCCACAGAGCGCGCCGCGTCGCCGCTGTCGCCGTCAGCCTCGTACTGGCCGGGGGAGCCGCGGCGTGCGGACCCGAGGACGCCACGGACAAGGCCGCCGCCGAAGGCAAGCCGGGCGCCACCGGGGCCGCGCCGCAGAAGGGCGGCACCCTGACCGTCCTCAACAACGAGCCGCAGAGCGACTTCGACCCCGCGCGGCTCTACACCTCGGGCGGCGGAAACGTTCCCTCGCTGGTGTTCCGCACGCTGACCACCCGCAACCGCGAGGACGGCCCGGCCGGCGCGAAGGTCGTTCCCGACCTCGCGACCGACCTCGGCAAGCCGAACGCCGATGCCACCGAGTGGACGTACACCCTCAAGGAGGGGCTGAAGTACGAGGACGGCTCGCCGATCACCACCGCCGACATCAAGTACGGCATCGAGCGGTCCTTCGCGGCCGAACTCTCGGGCGGCGCGCCCTACTTGAGGGACTGGCTGGTCGGTGGCGAAAGCTACGAGGGCCCCTACAAGGACGGCGGGAAGGGCCTGGACTCCATCGTGGTGCCGGACGCGAGGACCATCGTCTTCAAGCTCCGCAAGCCCGAGGGCGAGTTCCCCTTCCTCGCGACCCAGACCCAGTTCGCCCCCGTGCCCAAGGCCAAGGACACCGGCGTCAAGTACGAGGAGCACCCGGTCTCCTCCGGCCCGTACAAGGTCGTCAAGAACGACGGCGACGGCGAACACCTCACCCTGGAGCGCAACGAGCACTGGGACGAGAAGACCGACGAGGAGCGCAAGGCCTACCCCGACAAGATCGACGTCCGCTCCGGGCTCGACGCCGCCGTCATCAACCAGCGGCTGACCACGAGCTCCGGCCCCGACGCGGCCGCCGTCACCACCGACACCAACCTGGGGCCCGCCGAACTCGCGCAGATCGGTGACAACAAGGAACTGGCCTCCCGCGTCGGCACTGGTCACTTCGGCTACATCAACTACCTGGCCTTCAACCCGAAGGTCGCCCCCTTCGACAATCCGAAGGTCCGCCAGGCCATCTCCTACGCGATCAACCGCACCAGCGTCATCAACGCGGCCGGCGGCTCCGCCCTCGCCGAGCCCGCCACCACCTTCCTGCCCGAACGCGAGGCCTTCGGCTTCACCGCCTACGACCACTTCCCGGCGGGGAGGACCGGCAACCCGGAGAAGGCCAAGGAGCTCCTCAAGGAAGCGGGCCACCCCGACGGCCTCACGATCACCCTGACCCACTCCACCGCGCAGAACCGGCAGACCAGCCCCGAGGTCGCCACCGCCGTGCAGCAGGCCCTCGCCGCCGCCGGCATCACCGTCAAGCTGGAGGGCCTGGAGAACAACGCCTTCAACGAGAAGCGTTGGGACGTCAAGAACACGCCCGGCTTCTTCCTCTCCCGCTGGGGCGCCGACTGGCCCTCCGGCGCCCCCTTCCTCGCCCCGATCTTCGACGGCCGGCAGATCGTCACCAACGGCTCCAACTACAACCACGCCCAGCTCAACGACCCGGCCGTGAACACCGAGATCGACGAGATCGCCAAGCTCACCGACCTCGCCGCCGCCGGCAAGCGCTGGGGCGCCCTCGACAAGAAGATCGGTGAGCAGGCCCTCGACGTGCCGCTCTTCCACCCGGTCTACAAGCGCCTCGTCGGCAAGGACGTCAAGAACGTCGTCATCAGCGACTGGACCGGCGTCCTCGACATCTCGCAGGTCTCCGTCAAGTGAGCGTCCTGATCGAAAAGCCGGTGTCCGCCGCCGGGGTCCTCACCCCGGCGGCGGGCGCCGCGCGCCAGGTCCTGCGCCGGGTGCTGCGCCGCCCCTCGGCGATCGCCGCCGCCGCGGTCCTGGCACTGCTCGTGCTGCTCGCCCTCACCGCACCGCTGTTCGCCCAGCTCACCGGCCAGGACCCGAACGCCTACCACGACGACCTCGTCGACTCCGCGCGCGGCGGCGTCCCCCTCGGCTCCTTCGGCGGCGTCTCCGCCGACCACTGGCTCGGCGTCGAACCGGGCACCGGCCGCGACCTCTTCACCCGCCTCCTGTACGGAGCGCGGGTCTCGCTGCTCGTCGCCCTCGGCGCCACCGTCGTACAGATCGCCGTCGGCGTGGCCGTCGGACTCGCCGCCGCCCTCGGCAACCGCTTCGTCGGCCGGCTCATCGGCCGGTTCACCGACGTGATGATCGCGCTGCCCATGCTGGTCATCGGCATCGCCCTCACCGCCGTCGTCCCGCCCGACTTCCCCCGCGAGCTGCTGCTGATCCTGCTCATCGGACTGTTCGACTGGGGCGGCACCGCCCGCATGGTGCGCGCCCAGACCCTCGCCCTGAGCGGCCTCGACTTCGTCGAGTCCGCCCGGCTCTCCGGGAACGGCACGCTGCGGATCGCCCGCCGCGAACTGCTGCCCGCGCTGGCCGCGCCCGTCATCACCCTCGCGGCGATCAAGGTGCCCACCGCCATGGTGGCCGAGGCCTCGCTGTCCTTCCTCGGCGTCGGGGTCAAGCCGCCCACCCCCTCGTGGGGGCAGATGCTGTCCAGCGCGCAGACCTGGTTCCGCGCCGACCCCGCCTACGTCCTGCTCCCCGCCGGGCTGCTCTTCGTCACCGTGCTGGCCTTCACCGTCCTCGGCGACGCCGTCCGCACGGCCCTCGACCCGCGCGAGGGCTCGCGCCTGCGGGTCGGCACCAGGAAGGAACGCACGGCGTGATCGGCTTCGTGCTCAAAAGGACCGGCGGCGCCCTGCTCGTCCTGCTCGCCCTGTCCGTCGTCATCTACGCCCTCTTCTACGTCGCCCCCGGCGACCCCGCCCGCCTCGCCTGCGGCGAGCGCTGCAACCCGCAGCAGATCGCCCAGGTCCGCGAGCAACTCGGCCTGAACGACTCCGTGACCGTGCAGTACCTGCGCTTCCTCCAAGGAATCCTGATCGGCCGGGACTACTCCGGCGGCGCCGGGTTGCTGCTGCACTGCGACGCCCCCTGCCTCGGCTTCTCGTACCAGAACGACCGGCAGGTCACCGAGCTGCTCCTGGAACGGCTGCCCGCGACCCTCTCGCTCGCCGTCGGCGCGCTCGTCATCTGGCTCGTCATCGGTGTCGGCACCGGACTGCTGTCCGCGCTGCGCCGCGGCGGCCTCACCGAGCGGGCCCTGACCGTCCTGACCCTCGCCGGCACGGGGACGCCCGTCTTCATCCTCGGCCTGCTGCTGCTCATGGTGGTCTGCGCCCACCTCCAGTGGCTGCCCTTCCCGACCTACGTCCCGCTGGGCGAGGACCCCGAGCAGTGGGCCTGGAACCTGCTGCTGCCCTGGCTCACCCTCGGCCTGTTCGAAAGCGCCAAATACGCCCGCCTGACCAGGAGTTCGACGTTGGAAACGCTCGCGGAGGATCACATCCGCACCTTCCGCGCCTACGGCGTGGGCGAGCGCGCCATCGTCACCCGGCACGCCGTGCGCGGCGCGGTCGCCCCCGTGATCGCCCTCAGCGCCGTCGACTTCGGCACGATGATCGGCGGCGCGGTGCTCACCGAGTCCCTCTTCGGCATCCCCGGCCTCGGCAAGACCCTGATCGACGGCGTGCGCGTCGTCGACCTGCCCGTGGTCGTGGGCGTCGTCCTCGCCATCGGAGCGGCGGTCGTCATCGCGGGCGCCGTCGCCGACCTCCTCCACGCCGTCGCCGACCGAAGGGTGGCCCTCGCATGACGGAACTCCTGGTGGAGGTCGACGGCCTCGTCGTCGACTTCCCGGTCGGCGCGCCCGGCCACCACGTACGAGCCGTCGACGGCGTCTCGTTCACCCTGGAACCCGGCCGCGCGCTGGGCATCGTCGGCGAATCGGGCAGCGGCAAGTCCACTGTCGCAGCAGCCCTGTTGGGGCTTCACCGCGGTACGGGCGCCCGCCTCGGCGGCACCGTCCGCGTCGACGGCATCGACGTGGGCGCGGCGTCCGCCGCCGACCTGCGCCGGCTGCGCGGTTCGGCCGCCGCGATGGTTTTCCAGGACCCGCTGAGCGCGCTGGACCCGTACCACGCCGTCGGCGACCAGATCGCCGAGGTGTACCGGGTCCACGCGGGCGGCACCCGGCGGGCCGCCCGGAGCAGGGCCGTCCAGGTCCTGGACCGGGTGGGCATCCCCGACGCCGTACGACGCTCCCGGTCCCGGCCCCACGAGTTCAGCGGCGGCATGCGCCAGCGCGCCCTCATCGCGATGGCCCTGGCCTGCGAACCGCGCCTGCTGATCGCCGACGAACCGACCACCGCCCTCGACGTCACCGTCCAGGCACAGATCCTCGACCTGCTGCACGGACTGCGCGCGGAACGCGGACTCGGCCTGCTGCTCGTCACCCACGACGTGGGCGTGGCCGCGGAGAGCGTCGACGACCTGCTCGTCATGCGGGACGGCGCCGCCGTCGAACGGGGCCCGGTCGCCGAGGTCCTCGCCGCGCCGGAAGCCGCGTACACCCGGAGCCTGCTGGCCGCCGTGCCCCGGCTCGACACCCCCCGCCCGCCCCGGCTGCGGGCCGCTCCCGTCGAGTCCGCGCCCGCCGTCGAGGCCCTCGACCTGAGCCGGGAGTTCGGCCGGGGCAAGCGCCGGACCACCGCCGTCGGGGGCGTGTCCCTCGCCGTACGGGAAGGCGAGACGCTGGGCATCGTCGGGGAGAGCGGCAGCGGCAAGAGCACCCTCGGCCGGATGCTCGTCGGCCTGCTGGCGCCCACCTCCGGGCAGGTCCGCCGCGCGGGCGCCGAGGTCAAGGGCATCACCGCCGGCGCCCAGATGGTCTTCCAGGACCCGGTGTCCTCCCTCAACCCGCGCCGCTCCGTCGGGGAGTCCATCGCCGACCCGCTGCGCGCCGCCGGGGAACGCGACGAGGACACGATCCGCTCCCGGGTCGGTGAACTCCTCGTCCGCGTCGGTCTGGAGGCCGGGCACCACGACCGCTACCCGCACGAGTTCAGCGGCGGCCAGCGCCAGCGCGTCGGCATCGCCCGCGCGCTCGCGCCCCGGCCCCGGCTGATCGTCTGCGACGAACCGGTCTCCGCCCTCGACGTCACCACCCAGGCCCAGGTCACGGCCCTGCTGGCGGAGCTCCAGCGGGAGCTCGGCATCGCGCTCGTCTTCATCGCGCACGACCTCGCGGTGGTCCGGCAGGTCAGCGACCGGGTCGCCGTCATGCGCGGCGGCCTGATCGTCGAGGAGGGACCCGTCGACCGGGTCTACGACCGGCCCACCCACCCGTACACGCGCCGACTGCTCGACGCCGTACCGGCCCTCGACCCCGCGCTGGCCGCCGACCGGCGCAGCGCGCGGCAGGAGGCCATCGCCTAGGGCGTGCCGGGGCGCGCCCGGGAAGTCGGGGCGCGTTCGGGGGAGCGCGCGGGAGGTCGGGGAGACACCCTTTCCTAGCGTGCTCGAACGCGAACCGTACGGGAAAGTTACGACTCTTCACCCCTTCCGGTGGCGCGACGGACAACCGTCCGTCGCGCCTTCGGCATATCCGCTTGAGTTCTTCCGCGGCGGGTCGCCGGGCCAACGGCGACCCCCTGAAAGGGAGATCGGGGGTACCACCCGTGCGGATCGCACTGCTCACGGAAGGCGGATATCCGTATGCGGCCGGCGAGGCGAGGCTGTGGTGCGACCGGCTCGTGCGCGGGCTCCCGCAGCACGAGTTCGAGCTCTACGCGCTGAGCCGCAGCGCCGGTCAGGAAGGCGCGGGTCACGTCCCGCTCCCCGACCACGTCACCCGCGTACGGACCGCCCCGCTGTGGGCTCCCGCCGACGACGGGCGCACCCACTCCCGCCGCGAGCGGCGCCGCTTCACCGAAGCCTTCGGGGACCTGGTCCGGGGCGTCTGCGCCGGCCAGGGCGACCCGTTCGCCGCCGGGCTCTACGGACTCGCCGAACTCGCCCGCGAACAGGGCGGGATGTACGCCGCCCTGCGCTCCGAGACAGCCGTGCGCACCGTCGAGTCCGCCTGCCGGGCCGGCGGCGCGGGCCGCGCCGTCCGGGCGGCGCAGGTACCGGACCTGCTGGAGTTCGTCGACGAACTGGAACGGGCGCTGCGCCCGCTGTCCCTGGACTGGTACGAGGACGGCGGCGAGGGACTCGGCGCGGTCGACGTCTGCCACGCCGCCGCCGGCGGGGTCGCCGCCCTCCCCGGACTCCTGGCCAAACGCTTCTTCGGGGTCCCGCTGCTGGTCACCGAGTACGGGGTGCAACTGCGCTCCCACTACCTGGCCGACACCGACGACACCCGGCCCGCGCTCCGCGCCCTGCTCGCCGCCTTCCACACCCGCCTCGCCGGGGAGATCTACGCCCGGGCCGACCTGCTGACCCCCGGCAACGCCCACGCCCGCCGCTGGCAGGAGCGCTGCGGCGCCCCCCGCGACCGGCTGCGCACCGTCTACCCGGGGATGGAGGCGGACCGATTCGCCGCCGTGGGCGAGGAGCCGGGCTGCGGCGACCCCGACACCCTGGTGTGGGTCGGCAGGATCGACCCGGCCAAGGACCTGATCGCCCTGCTGCACGCCTTCGCCGAGGTCCGCAAGGACGCGCCGCGGGCCCGGCTGCGGATCCTCGCCACGGCCGTCGCGCCCGGCGCCACCGCCGTCAACTACCTCGCCGACTGCCAGTCGTTGGCCGCGCAGCTCTTCCCCTACGAGGCCGCCGACGCCCGTACGGTGGGGGAGAGCCCGGTCACCTTCGAGGAGGTCGGCGGCCCCGAGGTGCCCTCGCCGGCCGACGCGTACGGCGCGGGGCGGATCGTGGTGCTGTCCTCGGTGATCGAGGGCTTCCCCATCACCCTCGCCGAGGCCATGTTCTGCGGCCGGGCCACCGTCTCCACCGACGTCGGCGCCGTCCGCGAGGTCATCGGCGGGACCGGGCTCGTCGTCCCGCCCCGCAACCCGCGCGCCCTCGCCGACGCCTGCCTCGCCCTGCTGGGGGAACCCGAACGGGCCCAGCGGCTCGGGGCGGCGGCCCGGGCCAGGGCCCTCGAACTGTTCACCGTCGAGCAGAACGTCGGCGCCTTCCAGGACATCTACCTGCGGCTGCTGGCCCGCGGTTCCGCCCGGCCCGACGGCGAGATCCCCTTCGAGCAGCCCGCCGAGGCCCGGGTCCCGGGCCACTGGACCACCCCCACCTGGGCGACCCCCGGCTCCGCCGGCGACGCCTCCGGGATCACGGAGGCCACCGCGTGACCACCCTCGACCACGGCCCCCTCGCGGGTGACGCGCACGGCTCCGGCGGGGCGCCGGTCCTGCCGGTCGCGGCGGCCGGACCCGTCGCGCCGGTCGCAGCGGTCGCGGCGGCCGGACCCGGCGCCCCGGTCGCCCCGGCCGCGCGGCCCCTCGCGGCCGGACCCGTCGAGCCGCTACCCACCGCCGCCGACCTCGATCCCCGCGCGGGCTCCGAGGCGCCCGTCCCGCAGGCCCCCCGGCGGCGTACCGCCGGCGGGGACCCCGTCAAGTCGCTGCTGCACCGGCACCGGGAGCTCTGCGAGCGGGCCGTCGACCCGCTGGAGATCGCCGCCGGACTCGAAGCGCACGGCATCACCGACCGCACCGCCGCCCGGTTCCGGCACCGAGACGTCTTCTCCCTCGCGGAGGAGCTGTACGCGCGCACCCCCCGGGACGAGGCCCGCCCCGTCCCGGCCGCCCCGGCGCCGGCCGGCCGCGCGGCGACCGGACGGGCGCTGCGCGGCGTCGGGTACTCCCTGCTGCCCGGCGCCCTCGCGGTCGGCGCGACCGCCACCGGGACGCCGTGGGCCGGCCCCCTCGCGGCGCTCGTCACGGCCGGGGCCCTGGTGTGGCCCGGGCGCGCCGCCGGCGGCCGGTTCCCCTGGGTCGCCCACCTGCTCGGCGCGGCCGCCGTCGGCTGGGCCGCGCACCGGCACGGACCCGCCCTCGGCGTCGCCCTCGCCCTGGCCGTCGCGCCCGGGCACCTCGCCGCGGTCCTCTTCGCCGCCGGGGCCCGGCGCCGGCTCGCCGCCAGTCGGGCCCTGGAGGACTTCGCCGACGGGGCGCGGCCCCTGCTCGCCGGGACCCTCCTGCTGTTCACCGCGGCCGCCACGGGGGCGGCCGCGGTGACCGGAGCGCCCCTCAGCACGGCGGTGCCGCTCGCGGTGCTGCTGTTCCTGGCCCGGCTGCTGCTCGGCCACGGCGCGCACCGCGCTCCGCCGGCCGTGGCGCTGGCCCTCGCCCTGGTCCCGGTCCCGGCGGTGGTGACCGCCGCCGCCGCGGGACTCCTCGTACACGCCTTCCTCGCGCTGTCCCGGGCCTCGGCCCACGCGCGTCCCTGAGCTTCGGAGCCGACGCCGGAGCGCCGTACCCCCTACCGAACCCCACCACCAAGGAGAAACAGGATGACCGGCCAGCCAAACAACCAAGGGGCGGCGCGATGAGGGTGCTGCTGATCGGAGCCAACGGGTACCTCGGCCGCTACGTCGCGGACCGGCTGCTCGCCGACCCCGCCGTCCAGCTGACCGCGCTCGGCCGCGGGGACGACGCCGACGTCCGCTTCGACCTCGCCACGGGCAGCCCCGGCGCGCTCACCCGCTTCCTCGACGCCGTCCACCCGGGCGTCGTCATCAACTGCGCGGGCGCCACCCGCGGCGGCGCCCGGGAACTGACCCGGCACAACACCGTCGCCGTCGCCACCATCTGCGAGTCGCTGCGCCGCAGCGGCTGCGGGGCCCGGCTCGTCCAGCTCGGCTGCGCCGCCGAGTACGGGCCCAGCCAGCCCGGTTCGTCCACGGCCGAGGACGCCGTGCCGAGACCCGGGGGGCCGTACGGCGTCAGCAAGTTGGCCGCCACCGAGCTCGTCCTCGGGTCGGGGCTGGACGCCGTCGTCCTGCGGATCTTCTCGCCCGTCGGTCCCGGTACCCCCGCAGGCTCCCCGCTCGGCCGGCTCGCCGAGGCCATGCGGCGGGCCATGCAGTCCGGGGACGGCGAGCTCAAGCTGAGCGGCCTCGGCGTCCAGCGCGACTTCGTCGACGTACGGGACGTCGCCCGGGCCGTGCACGCCGCCTCGCTGTCCGCCGCCCAGGGCGTCGTCAACATCGGCACCGGCCGGGCGGTGCGGCTGCGCGACGCCGCGGCCGTCCTCGCCCGGGTCGCCGGGTACGGGGGAGCCCTGCACGAGCTCGACCTGCCCCAGCACGGGCACCCCGGCCGGCCGCCGGGCCTCGCCGCCATCGGTTCGCCGCGCTCCGAGGCGACGCCCGAGCAGATCGCCGGGACCGCCCCGCAGCCCTACCCGTACCCGGACGGCTGCGGCCCTTGGCAGCAGGCCGACGTGCGCACCGCCCGCGACCGGCTCGGCTGGCGACCGCGGATCAACCTGGAGGAATCCCTGGCGGACATCTGGATGGAGGCGGCGTGCCGCATCTGACCACGCCGCCCGGAAGCCCGGCGGCCGCCGCGACCGAGGCCGGCCGCCTCGGTCTCGGTGCCCCGGGCTACGCCCACCCCCTGCTCGCCCCCGTCGAATGGGCCGAACTGACCCGGCCCGGCACCCCGCTGCACTGGGCGGTCCTCAACGTCACGGAGGGTCCGGGCGGCCGTCCCGACCCGCACTGCGGCGACGCGGCGGCGAAGCTGCGGGCCCCCGGCGCCGGCGGTCCCCGGCTGCTCGGTCATCTCGCCATGCGAGACGGTGCGCGGCCCCTCGCGGAGCTGGTCGCCGACGCGCACCGGTTCCGCGACTGGTACGGGGTCGGCGGCTTCTACCTCGCCGACGCGCCCGCCGACCGGGCGGAACTGGCCTTCGTCCGCCGGGTCGTGGACGCGCTGCGCGGGCTCGGCGAGGAGCTGCTGATCGTCCTCGGACACGGCACCCACCCGTACGCGGGCTACGCGGAGGCCGCCGACCAGCTGGTCACCTTCTCCGGGGCCTGGGCCGACTACCGCTGGTCGCAGGTGGCGGAGTGGACGGCCGAGCATCCGCCGGAGCGGTTCTGCCACCTCGTCCACGGGGTGCCCCGCACCCACCTGGAGGAGGCCGTCCGGATCGCCCGCTGGCAGGGCGCCGGCACGGTGTGGCTCACCGACCGGCGGGGCGCCGGGGACCGGGACCCGTGGGCCTCGATGCCCGGGTACTGGGACGAAATCGTCTCGCGGATCGGGACGAGTGTCTCGGAATGAAGTGGAGCGTGGCAGTGTTACGGGACATAACTAGCCTTTGATGCTCCCCGTGACCGCGGGGATGACCCGCCTGGAGCCCCCGTGTCGCTGCCACCCCTGGTAGAGCCAGCTGCTGAGCTCACCGTTGACGAGGTCCGTCGGTACTCCCGTCACCTGATCATTCCCGATGTCGGGATGGACGGGCAGAAGCGCCTGAAGAACGCCAAGGTGCTCGCGGTGGGCGCCGGCGGCCTCGGCTCGCCCGCCCTCATGTACCTGGCCGCGGCCGGCGTCGGCACGCTGGGCATCGTGGAGTTCGACGAGGTCGACGAGTCGAACCTGCAGCGCCAGATCATCCACAGCCAGGCGGACATCGGCCGTTCCAAGGCCGCGTCGGCGCGCGACAGCGTGCTGGGCATCAACCCGTACGTCAACGTGGTCCTTCACGAAGAGCGGCTCGAAGCCGAGAACGTGATGGAGATCTTCAGCCAGTACGACCTCATCGTCGACGGCACGGACAACTTCGCCACCCGTTACCTGGTCAACGACGCCTGCGTGCTGCTGAACAAGCCGTACGTGTGGGGTTCGATCTACCGCTTCGACGGCCAGGCCTCGGTCTTCTGGTCCGAGCACGGACCGTGCTACCGCTGCCTGTACCCGGAGCCGCCGCCGCCGGGCATGGTCCCGAGCTGCGCCGAGGGCGGCGTGCTGGGCGTGCTCTGCGCGTCCATCGGGTCCATCCAGGTCACCGAGGCCATCAAGGTCCTCACGGGCGTGGGCGAGCCGCTGGTCGGCCGCCTGATGATCTACGACGCCCTGGAGATGCAGTACCGCCAGGTCAAGGTCCGCAAGGACCCCGACTGCGCGGTGTGCGGTCCGAACGCGACCGTCAAGGAGCTCATCGACTACGAGGCCTTCTGCGGCGTCGTGTCGGAGGAGGCCCAGGAGGCCGCCGCGGGTTCGACGATCACTCCCAAGCAGCTCAAGGAGTGGATCGACAACGACGAGCCGATCGAGATCATCGACGTCCGCGAGATCAACGAGTACGAGATCGTCTCGATCCCCGGCGCGAAGCTGATCCCGAAGGGCGAGTTCCTGATGGGCACGGCCCTCCAGGACCTGCCTCAGGACAAGCGCATCGTCCTGCACTGCAAGACGGGCGTCCGCAGCGCGGAGGTCCTCGCCGTCCTGAAGTCCGCGGGCTTCGCGGACGCGGTGCACGTCGGTGGCGGAGTCATCGGCTGGGTCCACCAGATCGAGCCGGAGAAGCCGATCTACTAGGGCGACCCCGGTCCCCGAACGCCCCGACGGGGCCGTACCGCGTCCGCGCGGTACGGCCCCGTTCGCGTTCTCCCCGGGGCGGCCCCGGGGTCACGGGCTCAGGTGCTTTCCGAGGCCTGCGGCCCGTCGGGGGTCTTCGTGGCGTCCGGGACCGCCGTGCAGACCGAGTTCGCGGTCGGTACCTTCCCGTCCAGCAGGTAGCCGTTCACCGCCTTCTGCACGCAGGGGTCGCCGCTGTTGTACGCGCCGTGCCCCTCGCCCTTGTACGTCAGCTCGACGCCCACGCCCTCACCGAGGCGCTCCACCATCTTGCGGGCGCCCTCGTACGGGGTCGCCGGGTCGCCGGTGTTGCCGATCACCAGGATCGGGGCGGAGCCGGGGGCGGAGACGTCCGGGGTGTCCCAGGCGCCCGCCACGGGCCAGTCGGTGCAGCTCAGCATGGCCCAGCCGAGGAAGTCCCCGAAGACGGGCGACGCCGCGCGGAACTCGGGGAGCTTGGCCCTGGTCTGCTCCAGGGTGTGGCGCTCCTTGGAGTCGGCGCAGTTGATGGCCGTGTTGGCGGCCATGATGTTGCTGTAACGCCCCTGCTGGTCGCGCCCGTTGAGGGAGTCGGACAGCGCCATCAGCAGCTGGCCCTGACCGCCCTCCGCCTCGTCGAGGCCCTGCTCCAGCAGCGGCCACAGCTCCTTGGAGTACAGGGCCTGCGCGATGCCGTTGGTCGCCGCGCTCTCCGTGAGCTGCCGGTCGCCGATGCCCGCGATGGGCTTGGCGGCCAGCGACTTCTGGAGCTTGATGACGTTGTCCTCGATCTCCTTGGCGGTGCTGCCCTGGAGCTGGCAGGCGTCGCCCCGGTCCACGCAGTCCTGCGCGAAGTTGCCGAGGGCGAGTTGGAAGCCCTTGGCCTGGCCGAGGGAGCCTTGCTCGGAGGTCTGTGTCGGGTCCACGACGGCGTCGAAGACGGCCCGGCCGACGTTCTTGGGGAAGAGGTGGGCGTAGACCCCGCCGAGCTCGGTGCCGTAGGAGATCCCGAAGTAGTTCAGCTTCTCGTCGCCGAGGGCCTGACGGATCCGGTCCAGGTCACGGGCGGCGTTCTCGGTGCCGACGTAGGGCAGGACCTGGCCCGAGTTCGTCCGGCAGGCCTTCTGGTACTCCTTGATGCTGTCCAGGTACGCCTTCTCCTGCGCGGGGGTGACCGGCGAGGAGTCCTGGGCGTAGTACGCGTCCAGTTGCTTGTCGGTCTCGCACCGGACGGGGGCGCTGGCGCCCACGCCCCGGGGGTCGAAGCTGACCAGGTCGTAGCGGTCGCGCAGGGCGTCGAACTCCTTGGCCGCGCCGGGCAGCGTGGCGATGCCGGAGCCGCCCGGGCCGCCGAAGTTGAAGACGAGCGAGCCGATCCGGTTCTTCGGGTCCCGCGCCTTGGCGCGGATCAGGGCGATCGGGATCGTCTCGCCCCCGGGGTCCGCGTAGTCCAGGGGCACGTCGAGGGTGGCGCACTGCCAGTCCTTGCCGGGCGTCGGGCCGCCGCCCTGGAGGGCGGTGGGGGCGTCGCACTCGCCCCACTTGAGGGGCTTGGTGTCGCCGGAGCCGTCGGCGCCCGGTTTCTTCGCGTCGCCCCCGTCGGAACAGGCGGCGGTGGTGAGCAGCGCGGCGGCGAGGGCGGCGGCAGCGGCGTTCCGCAGGGCGTTTCTCGGCATGTTCCCCATCCTGCGGGGGCCGTGGCCGCTCCGCCCGCGCCGTGGGCCGTTCGGGGGGCCGACGGCCCCGCCGTGTCGGCGTCGGGGTCAGTCGTCGGCCAGGATCTCCTTCGCGGCGTTGCGGCCCGTCGCCACGCAGGCCGCGACGCCCACGCCCTCGTACGCCGCTCCGCACACCGCGAGGCCGGGGAGCTTGCCGACGGCCTCGCGGATGCGCGTCACCCGCTCCCGGTGGCCGACGCCGTACTGCGGCAGCCCCCGGTCCCAGCGGGTCACGCGGGCGGCCAGGGGTTCGCCCATGGGGCCCACCGCGTGGTGGAGTTCGGCGATCGCGGTGCGCACCAGGTGCCGGTCGGGCCGGTCCAGCAGCTCTTCCTCGCCGATCCGGCCGATGGAGGCGCGGAGCACGAACACGGAGGGGGCCGAGTCCTGCATCCAGGCCCACTTGTTGGAGAGGAACGAGGCGGCCTTGAGGGCGTGGCCGTCCACGGGCGGGACGAGGAAGCCGTTGCCCTGGGGCAGGAAGCGGGACCTGGCCCGGGAGAAGGCCATGGTGACGACGGCGGTCGAGGCGTGCTGGATGGCCGCGAGCTCCTCCTCGGCGAGGGGGGAGTGGGGCCGCAGCAGTTCGGCCGCGGCGAACGCGGGGAGCGCGAGGATCACGGCGTCGGCGTCCATCGTCAGCGGGCCGTCGGAGGTCATCGCCTGGACGCGCCAGCCGCCGCCCGGCAGCCGGTGCAGGGACCGGGCCGTCGTGGAGGTGAGGATGCGCGCGCCGCAGGCCCGCGCCACGGCCTGCGGGAACCGGCCCGTGCCGCCGGCCACGCCCTGTACGGCCACCGCGGCCGAGCGGGGCGCGCCCGCGGCCCGCATCCGGCGCAGGGCGGGCAGCAGCGGGGCGCCCTGTTCGGCGAGGGCGGCGATGCGGGGCATCGCCGCGCGCAGCGAGAGGCGGTCGGCGCGGCCGGCGTAGACGCCGCCCAGCAGGGGTTCGACCAGCCGGTCGACGGCCTCCTGGCCGAGGCGGGCGCCGAGGTAGGCGCCGACCGAGCAGTCCGCCGTGAGCGGGGCGGCCGGGAGGGTCTCCTCCGCCGCGGCCCGCCGGACGCCCTCCGGGGAGAGCAGCCCGGTGCCGGTCAGGGCGGAGGGGTCGGTGGGGATGCCCATGACGTGCCCGGCGGGCAGCGGGCGCAGGGCGCCGTCGGTCCAGACGGTGGTGGGGGACCGCGCCGGGTCGCACAGGGCGTTGCCCAGGCCGACGGCCGCGGCCAGTTCCACGGCCTCCGGTCGCAGCGCCATCAGTGACTCGGCGCCCTCGTCGACGGTGACGCCGGCGATGGTGCCCGTACGCAGCTTGCCGCCGACCCGGGCCTGGCCCTCCAGCACGGTGACGTCCGCGCGTCCGCGCAGCTGCCAGGCGGCCGCCAGACCGCTGATGCCGCCACCGACGACGATCACTGAACGCATTGTCTTCTCCTGCGGCCGTGGACGATATGTTCCCTTATGGAACATATGGGAGAGAGGGGGCTCGGCATATCGTGCTTTCGGTCAGGGCCGCCACCTCCCGCGGATACGGGAAGCTCCCCGGCTCGTACGCGCAGTAGGGATCCGCCGCCAGCACGTCCCCGGTGGCGCCGTACGCCCGCGACCGCGAGCCCCCGCACACCCCCCTGTACTCGCACGCCCCGCACCGGCCGCGCAGCAGCGCGGGATCGCGCAGCGAGGCGAACAGCTCCGACTCCCGGTAGACCGAGGTCAGCGTGCGGTCCTTCACGTTGCCGCCGGACAGCGGCAGGAAGCCGCTCGGGTGCACCTCGCCGGTGTGCGAGACGAAGACGAAGCCGCGCCCCGAGGAGACGTCCATCGGGGCCCGGCGCACGGCCCGCCGCGCGCCCTCGAAGAACCCGAGGTCGCCGGCGCGGGCGCGCAGCCGCTCGTACAGCGGGCCGAGGGCGGGACGCTCGCCGCGCGCGTCGAGCACGGTCCGCTGGAGCGCGACCCGGCGGAAGTGGTGGCCCTCCGTGGTTTTGGTGGCCATCACCGCGCCGCAGTCGTGCAGGAAGTGCAGGACGTCCTCGATCTCCGCCGGGGTGAGCGGGTCCATGCCCCGCGCCCGCCCGGTCGGCACCAGCAGGAAGCCCGACCACAGCATCGCGCCCTCGCGCCGCACGAGGTCCGCGATGTCGGCGAGGTCCTCCAGGCCGTCGCGCGAGACCGTGGTGTTGACCTGCACCTTCAGGCCCAGTTCGCGGGCGGCCCGCCAGCCCTCCAGGGTCCGCTCGTACACGCCGGGCACGCCCCGGAAGGCGTCGTGCCGGGCGGCGGTGGAGGCGTCCAGGGACAGCGAGAGCGCCACCGCGCCGGCGTCCCGGACGGCTGCGAGGTTCTCCCGGGTCAGGGTCGGGGTCCCGGAGGGGGAGACGGCGACCCGCAGCCCGAGCGAGGTCCCGTACGCGATCAGCTCCGTGAGGTCGGCGCGCTGGAAGGGGTCCCCGCCGGTGATCACGAACAGCGGACCGGGCCGGCCGAAGGCGGCACTCTGCTCCATCACCCGGCGCGCGTCCGCCCCGTCGAGTTCCCGCGGGTCGCGGGCCGTCAGCGCCTCGGCCCGGCAGTGCAGGCAGGCCAGCGGGCAGGCCCGGGTGGCCTCCCAGATGACGAGGAAGGGGCGTTCGGCGACCGCGTGCCGGGGCCGGCGCACGATGGTGGGCCGCTTCACGACAGCCGCTCCCAGCCCCGCTTCGGCGGACGGTTCGCCTGCTGCCCGGGATCGCGTCGCCGGTAGACCACGTAGGGCCGGGCCAGGTACTTCAGCGGCGCGGAGAACATGTGCACCAGCCGCGAGTACGGGATCAGCGCGAACAGGGTGAGGCCGAACAGGATGTGCAGCTTGAAGACCAGCGGCGCGCCGGCCATCAACCCGTAGTCGGGGGTGAGGGTGAACAGGCTGCGGAACCAGATCGAGATGCCCTCGCGGTAGTTGTAACCACCGGTCTGTCCGGTCGAGTTGAGGAGGGTGGCCGTCAGCCCGAGCGCCATCGCGCCGAGCAGGACGGTGTACATCAGGTGGTCGCCGCGCAGGGTCGCCCGGCGGACCGCCGGGACCGTGAACCGGCGGTACACCAGGATCCCGATGCCCGCGGCGGCCGCGACGCCCGCGACGGCGCCGGTGGAGACGGCGAGGAGGTGGTAGGCGTGGTCGCTCAGCCCGAGGGCGTCGGTCCAGTCCATCGGGACCAGCAGGCCGACGACGTGGCCCACGACGACGAACAGCATGCCGAAGTGGAAGAGCGGGGAGCCGATCCGCAGCAGCCGGGACTCGTGCGACTGCGAGGAGCGGGTGGTCCAGCCGAACTGGTCGTAGCGGGCCCGCCAGACGGTGCCCGCGACGAGCAGGGCGATCGAGACGTACGGCAGCACGCCCCACAGGAGGAGGTCCATCAGGCCGTCCTCCTTCCGGCGGTGGGCCAGGGGAGGTCGGCGGTCCGCGCGGGCGGGAAGCCGCCCGCGAGCACCGCGGGGAAGTCCGCCGGCAGGTCCTGCGGCGATTCGATGCCCGGGCCGAACGGTTCGAGCGCCGAGCCCGCGCCCACCAGCTCCTGCGGCGGCCCGTTGCGCGCCAGCGCCTTCGCCGCCGCCCGGGTCTGCGGCGAGGTGCCGGGCAGGGTCGCGCAGACGGCCTCCAGGACACGGGCGTACGGGGACCCGGACTCGGTGAGCGCGAGGCGCAGCAGCTCCAGCCCGGCCCGGTGCTCCTGGAGCAGTTCGGTGCCGGCCTCCTCCCGCAGCGCCGCGAACTCCAGGGCCACCGGCAGGAAGTCGGGGAGTTCCTCGCCGGCGAACTCCAGCCCGAAGTCCCGGTAGATCCGCTTGAGTCGGACGAGGGACAGGCCGCGCCGGCGCGTGTCGCCGTCGGTCCACCAGGTCAGGTAGAGGCAGCGCCGGTTGCGGGTGTCGAACGTGGCGGTGTACTCGGCGCACAGCTCGATCGGCCCGAGCCGCTCGGTGTGGTCGAGGAACGCGCGGAGCAGCGCGGCCGGTTGGGCGGGTGCCCCGGCGAGGGCCGCCCGGAGCCGGGGGAGCTCGTCGTGGAAGTGCTCGCCCGGGTACTGCAGGGCGCAGCCGGCGACCAGGCGTACCAGGCCATGGGGGTTCACGAACTCCTCCTGGTGGAGCTGAGGTTGAGCATCACGCGGGGCTCCGCCGGCTCGCCCACGGGGCAGCCGGCGTCGAGCGGGTGGGTGTCGGCGAGGGCGTCCGCCTCGGGGCGGGCGGCCGTGGGGACCACGTACCGGTCCTCGATCTTGGCGATGGCCAGCAGCCGGAACATGTCCTCCATCTCGCGGCCGGTCAGCCCGACCGCGGCGGCGATCGACTCGTCCTTCGGCTCGCCGAGGTTGATCTTCCGCATGTAGGCCCGCATGGCCGCCATCCGGCGCAGCACCGCCTCGACGGCGTACGTGTCGCCCGCCGTGAGGATCGCCGCCAGGTACTCGACGGGGATGCGCAGCGCGTCGATCGCCCCGAACAGGTTGCCCGCGTCCTCGCCGTCGCTGCCGGTGGCGGCGACCGCCTCGACGACGGGGGACAGCGGGGGGACGTACCAGACCATCGGCATGGTGCGGTACTCCGGATGGAGGGGGAGGGCGACCTGGTAGCCGGCGATCAGGTCGTACACGGGCGACTCGCGGGCCGCCTCCAGCCACTCGTCGGTGATGCCGGCCGCCCGGGCGGCCGCGGCCACGGCCGGGTCGTGGGGGTCCAGGAAGCAGTCCACCTGGGCGGGGTACAGGTCGTGCTCGTCCTCGACGGCCGCGGCCCGCGCCACCGCGTCGGCGTCGTAGAGCATCACGCCGAGGTAGCGCATCCGGCCCACGCAGGTCTCGGAGCACACGGTGGGCATCCCGACCTCGATGCGCGGGAAGCAGAACGTGCACTTCTCGGCCTTGCCGGTGTGGTGGTTGAAGTACACCTTCTTGTACGGGCAGCCCGTCACGCACATGCGCCAGCCGCGGCAGCGGTCCTGGTCGACGAGGACGATGCCGTCCTCCTCGCGCTTGTACATCGCGCCCGAGGGGCAGGACGAGACGCAGGCCGGGTTCAGGCAGTGCTCGCAGATCCGGGGGAGGTAGAACATGAAGCTCTGCTCGAACTCGAAGCGGATCTTCTCGCCGACCTCGTCGCGGACCTTCTCCACCATCGGGTCCTTCGGCGCGTGCGCGGGGGCGCCGCCGAGGTTGTCGTCCCAGTTGGGACCCCATTCGATCCTGTCGATGGGTTCCCCCGTGAGCTGGGAGACGGGCCGGGCCGTGGGCAGGTCGTCGCCGGCCGGCGCCTCGGTGAGGTTCTTGTACTCGTAGGTCCACGGTTGGTAGTAGTCGTCGATCCCCGGCAGGTCCGGGTTCGCGAAGATCTTGCCCAGTTTGGCGAGGCGCCCGCCCGCCCGCAGCCGCAGTCGGCCGGAGCGGGTGCGCTCCCAGCCGCCCTTCCACTTCTCCTGGTCCTCCCAGCGGCGCGGGTAGCCCTGGCCGGGGAGGGTCTCCACGTTGTTGAACCAGACGTACTCGGTGCCCTGCCGGTTGGTCCACGCCTGCTTGCAGGTGACCGAACAGGTGTGACAGCCGATGCACTTGTCGAGGTTCATGACCATCGCGATCTGTGCCATGACGCGCATGCGGATCAGTACTCCACCTTCTGGTCGCGGCGGCGGATGACCGTCACCTCGTCGCGCTGGTTCCCGGTCGGGCCGAGGTAGTTGAAGGCCCAGGTCAGCTGGGCGTAGCCGCCGATCAGGTGGGTGGGCTTGAGCATCACCCGGGTCAGCGAGTTGTGGATGCCGCCGCGGCGGCCGGTCTTCTCCGTCTTCGGGACGCCGACGGTCCGCTCCTGCGCGTGGTTCATATAGACCGTGCCGGGCGGCATCTTGTGGGAGACGATCGCGCGGGCGGTGACCACCCCGTTGCGGTTGACCGCCTCGATCCAGTCGTTGTCCGCGACACCGATCGCCTCGGCGTCCTGCGGGGACATCCACACCGTCTGGCCGCCCCGGCCGAGCGTCATCATGTACAGGTTGTCCTGGTACTGGCTGTGGATCGCCCACTTGTTGTGCGGGGTCAGGTAGCGGACGGCGACCGTCTTCCCGTCGACGACGCCCAACTCGGGCTCCCCGTACAGGGTGTGCATGTTCAGCGGCGGCTTGTAGACGGGAAGGGACTCGCCGACCTCGTGCAGCCAGTCGTGGTCGAGGAAGAAGTGCTGGCGGCCGGTGAGGGTGTGCCAGGGCTTGAGGTGCTCGGTGTTCACGGTGAAGGCCGTGTAGCGGCGACCACCGGCCTCGGAGCCCGACCACTCCGGCGAGGTGATCACCGGGACCGGGCGGGCCTGCGTGTCGGCGAAGGTGATCCGCTTGCCCTCCGCCTCGGCGGCCAGGTGCGCCATGCGCGTGCCGACCTGCTTCTCCAGCGTCTCGAACCCCTGGGTCGCCAGCCGCCCGTTGGAGGTGCCGGACAGCGAGAGGATCGCCTCGCAGGCCCGCCGGGCCGTGTCCAGACGCGGACGGCCGTCCGCCACACCACCCCTGACCAGGCCGTTCTTCTCGCCGAGGTAGGTGACCTCCTCGGCCACGTCGTAGGTGATGGCCTTCGTCGTCACGCCGAGCCGCTCCACGAGCGGGCCGAGCGCGGCGAACTTCTCGCCGACCGCGCCGTAGTCCCGCTCGACGACCGTCAGGTTGTACATGGTCCGCCCGGGTACGGGTGCGCACTCGCCCTTCGACCAGTCCAGGGCCACCCCGCCCGGCTGGGCCATCTCGCCGCCCGCCGTGTCGTGTTGGAGCGCGGTGGCGACGAGGTCCTTGCGAACGCCGAGCCGGGGCCCGGCCAGCTCGCCGAAGCGGCGGGCGATCGCGAGGAAGGCGTCGTAGTCGGAACGGGCTTGCCAGGGCGGGTCCACCGCCGGGGTGAACGCGTGCAGGAAGGGGTGCATGTCCGTCGAGGACAGGTCGTGCTTCTCGTACCAGGTGGCCGCCGGGAGGACCACGTCGGAGAGCAGCGTCGTGGACGTCATCCGGAAGTCCATGGACATCAGCAGGTCCAGCTTCCCCTCGACGTCCTCCTCCCGGTAGGTGACGTCCCTCGGCTCACAACGCGGGCCGTCGTCCGGGAGGTTGGAGTGGGTGCCCAGGAGGTGCTTGAGGAAGTACTCGTTGCCCTTGGAGCTGGAACCGAGGAGGTTGGCCCGCCACACGTTGAGGACGCGCGGCCAGTTCCGCGGGGCGTCCGGGTCCTCGCCGGCGAAGCCCAGGGTGCCGTCCTGGAGGCGACGGACCGTTTCGCCGACGGGGTCCTCGGCCTCCGCCAGCTCCAACGGGTTGCGGTCGAAGGTCGGGTACGACGGCATCCACCCCATGCGGGCGCTCGCCGCCAGGCAGTCCGCGCCCGTCATCCCCGCGAACGCGCCCGACGCGAGCGGCGAGGCCAACGCCTCGGCGGGCAGGGTGTCGTAGCGCCACTGGTCGGTGTGCAGGTAGAACCAGGCCGCGCCGATCATCTGGCGCGGTGGCCGCGACCAGTCGGAGGCCGCCGCGAGGGTGGCCCAGCCGGTGACCGGACGGCACTTCTCCTGCCCGACGTAGTGCCCCCAGCCGCCCCCGTTGCGGCCCTGGCAGCCGGTGAGGGTGAGCAGGGCCAGGAAGGAGCGGTAGATGGTCTCGGAGTGGAACCAGTGGTTGGTGCCGGCGCCCATCAGGATCATGCAACGGCCCCCGGACCGTTCGGCCGTCTGCGCGAACTCCCGTGCCACGCGGGCCGCCTGGGCCGCCGGTACCGACGTCAGCGACTCCTGCCAGCCGGGGGTGCCGGGCTGCGAGGCGTCCTCGTACCCGGTGGGCCACTCGCCGGGCAGGCCCGGGCGGCCGACCCCGTACTGGGCCAGCATCAGGTCGAAGACGGTGGTGACGAGCCGGTCGCCGAGCCGCCGCACCGGCACCCCGCGACGGACGACGCCGCCCCGCTCGTCGTCCTCGAAGCGCGGCAGGACGATCTCGGCGCTCGCGCCTTCCCCGAGGAGCGACAGCCGGGGCACGGTGTCCCCGAGGTCCAGGTTCCACTCGGGCGTCTCGTTCTTCCCCCAGCGGTGCCCGAGGGTGCCGTTCGGGACGACGGCCGCACCCGTGACGTCGTCGACGAGGACGGTCTTCCACTCTGCGTTCTCGGTGTCCTGCCCGAGATCGGCCGCCGTGACGAACTTGCCCGGCACCAGGCCCCGTTCGGTCTCCGTGAGCGAGACCAGGAAGGGCAGGTCGGTGTACCGGCGGACGTAGTCGGTGAAGAAGGGGGTCTCCTTCTCCACGAAGAACTCCTTGAGGACGACGTGGCCCATCGCCAGGGCCAACGCCCCGTCCGTACCGGGGTGCGGGTGCATCCACTCGTCGGCGAACTTCGTGTTGTCCGCGAAGTCCGGGGAGACGGTGACGACCTTCTGGCCCCGGTAGCGGGCCTCCGTCATCCAGTGCGCGTCCGGAGTGCGGGTCACCGGGACGTTCGAGCCCCACATCATCAGGTACGCCGCGTCCCACCAGTCGCCCGACTCGGGCACGTCCGTCTGGTCGCCGAACACCTGCGGGGACGCCACCGGAAGGTCGGCGTACCAGTCGTAGAAGCTCAACATCGGGGCGCCGATGAGCGAATGGAAGCGGGCGCCCGCCGCGTGCGAGGCCATCGACATCGCGGGGATCGGCGAGAAGCCCGCGACCCGGTCCGGACCGTGCTCCGCGATGGTGTGCACGTGCGCGGCGGCGATGATCTCGGTCGCCTCCTCCCAGGTCGCGCGCACCAGACCGCCCTTGCCGCGAGCCCGCTGGTACGCCCGCCGGCGCTCCGGATCGCCCTGGACGTCCGCCCACGCCGCGACCGGATCGCCCAGACGCGCCTTGGCCTCGCGGTACATCTCCAGCAGCGTGCCGCGCACGAGCGGGTAGCGGACCCGGGTGGGGGAGTAGGAGTACCAGGAGAACGAGGCACCGCGCGGGCAGCCGCGCGGCTCGTACTCGGGACGGTCCGGACCGACGGACGGATAGTCGGTGGCCTGGGTCTCCCAGGTGATGATCCCGTCCTTGACGAACACCTTCCAGCGGCAGGAACCCGTGCAGTTCACGCCGTGCGTGGAGTGCACGACCTTGTCGTGGCTCCACCGGTCCCGGTAGAAGGCTTCGGCGGCGCGGCCGCCCGTCCGGTGCACCGTACGCAGGTCGTCGGACACCTCGGCGCGGGTGAAGAAGCTGCCCGCCCTGATGAGCGACTCGACGGCGTTCGGCCGCGCCCGGTCCTCCTGACGCCCCCGGCTCTCCTGACGCCCCCGGCTCTTCTGACGCTCGTGCACAACGACCCTCCAGGGCGGGAAACGGGACGGAACGGACCCCGGATCGACGCTACGCCCGCCGCGGCCGCGAACCCGGTGACAAAGGTCCCGTCCACCCGTGACCTCCTTCCACACTTTCGCGGGCCCCGCGGGTCCACCCTGAGAGGGGACCCCAACTGCGCGGGGTCGCTGGCGAATCGGGCGGAGCGCGGCAACAGGAGGAGGGCGCGGCGGTGGCAGCCGACGGATACCGCTGGATCCCCGACCAGCACGGGGCGTGGGCGATGCTGGCCGTGCCCTTCCTCGTGGGCACCTTCCTCGCGC
The DNA here is from genome assembly GCF_042893755.1 of Streptomyces sp. NPDC001568. Taxonomy (NCBI): domain Bacteria; kingdom Bacillati; phylum Actinomycetota; class Actinomycetes; order Kitasatosporales; family Streptomycetaceae; genus Streptomyces; species Streptomyces sp. NPDC001568. The sequence goes on from NZ_JBIAVF010000001.1 coordinate 502,710, forward strand.
CCCGCCCCGGCCCCGAGCACGTCCTGCTCCTCGTCGGCTGGCTCCTCGGGTACGCGGCCGTCTTCCACGCCCAGCAGTGGCTGCGGCTGCGGGCGCGCGGCCTGCGCTCGGCCGGCCGGCACGGCCGTCCGGCGGCGGTCCTGGGCGGCGCCGCCGCTGCGGCGGGCCTGCCCCTGGTGGCGTTGAACCCCTGGCTGCTCCTCGCGGGCACGGCGGCGGCGCCCTTCGTCGCGGTGAACACCCGGTACGCGGTGCGGGGCCGGGAGCGGGCGCTGGTCAACGGCCTGGTCGCGGTGGTCCCGGCCTGCGGGATGCTGCTGGTCGCGGCCCGGCTCGGCGGTGCGGACCCGGGGGCCGTGTGGCGGCCGGCGCTGGCCTGCCTGCTCTACTTCGCGGGGACCGTGCCGTACGTGAAGACCATGATCCGCGAGCGCCGCTCCCCGGCGTACCGGCGCGGCTCCATCGCCTACCACGCGCCGGCCCTGGCCGCGGCGAGCGCCCTGTCCCCCTGGCTGGCCCTCCCCTTCACGGCCTGCCTCGTCCGCGCGATCGCCCTCCCGGGCCGAGGCCTGAAACCCCCGGTGGTCGGCGCGGTCGAACTCGCCCTCTCGGCCGCCCTCCTGACCACCCTGCTCACGGCGTTCTGAGGGCGGGCGCGGCCATCCGCCCCCGCCCGCCGGGGCTATCCTGCGCCGATGCCCTCAGTCGACGCCCTGTCACGCGCCCTGGAATCCGACGCCGAACCCGCCCTGAGGCCCCTGCCGCCGGTGGTGGCCGACATGCTGCGCTCCCTCGAAGCCCCGCCCCGCCTGGCCGCGCACCTGAGGGCCGTCCACGACGTGGCGTGGCAGCTCGCCGACTGGGTTCGCGACCGGTGCCCGGACCTCGCCTTCGACCGGGAGGCCGTGCTCTTCGGGGCCGCCACCCACGACATCGGCAAGACCCTGCACCCGGAGGAACTGTCCGGGCCGGGCTCGGCCCACGAGGAGGCCGGCCGGACCCTCCTGATGGAACGCGGCTTCCCCGCGGAATCGGCCCGGTTCGCCGGCACCCACGCGGCCTGGACGCGGCCCGGCGTGCTGACGGAGGACCTGCTGGTCAGCACCGCCGACAAGGTGTGGAAGGACAAACGGGTCCCGGAGCTGGAGGACCTGCTCGTCGGCCGACTCAGCGGGGCGACCGGGAGGCCCCCGTGGGAGGAGTACCTCGCCCTCGACGGGCTGCTGGAGCGGATCGGCGCGGGGGCCGGCCCGCGGCTCGCGTTCCAGGCGGCCTTCCCCGTACGCACCTGAGCCGTGCCCGCGCTCCCGGGCGGGCACGGCTCGCCCCGCCCGGGAGCGCGGGGGCGGTGGCTAGATCGCTTCCTTGCGGGTCAGGAAGTTGAAGGAGATCCAGCCCGGGAGGACCGGGAGCCAGAAGGTCATCGTGCGGAACAGGAGGACCGCCGAGATGGCGATGTCCCGGTCCAGGCCGGCCGCGACCAGGCCGACCACGAGCGCGGCCTCCACCGCGCCGATGCCGCCCGGGGTCGGCGCGGCCGAGCCCAGGGCGTTGCCGGCGAGGAAGACCACCGCGATGCTCGCGTAGCTGATGTCCTCGCCGCCCCCGACGGCGCGGATCGAGGCGTCCAGGCACAGGACGAAGCAGCCGGTCAGCAGCAGCATGCCGCCGATGCCGGTCAGCAGCTTCTGGGGCCGCTGCAGGACGTCGAGCATGCGCGGGACGACACCCGCGAACAGGGCCCGGACCCGGGTCACGACGAACTTCCGCAGGAACGGGACCGCCGTCACCACCAGCACCAGCACCGCGACCGTCAGCAGACCCGCGATGACCGCTCGGGACGGCGTCATCTCCGGGGTCTTCTCGGTGCCCGTCAGATAGCCGAACGCCAGCAGCAGCAGGACGTGGCTGGCCAGCCCGAACAGCTGCGAGGCGCCGACGCTCGCCACCGCCAGCCCCGGCCGGATCCCGGCCCGCTGGAGGAAGCGCGTGTTCAGCGCGACACCGCCGATCGCGGCCGGCGCCACCAGCTTCACGAAGGAGCCCGCCACCTGGGCGACCACCGTCCGCAGGAACGACACCCGCTCCGGTACGAAGCCCAGCAGGCTCATCGCGGCGGCGAAGTAGCTGAGCACCGAGAAGGCCAGCGCCGCCCCGACCCAGCCCCACTGGGCGTTCGCGATGATGGTCCCGAGTTGCAGGTCGGCGATCTGCGACAGCAGGAAGTACGCCGCGAACGCCGCCGCGATGAAGGACACCAGCGTGCGCGGCCGGATCCGCTCCAGCCGGGCCGGTTCCACCGGCGCCTGCGGACGGATGAGCAGCACCTGCCGGCGGATCTGGCTGAGGAGGTCCTCCTCCCGCGCCTCTTCCATGGCGTCGTCCAGCGCCCGCTTCTCGGCCTTGCGCTCGGCGGCCGGGCTGGTCGACGCCGCGGCCTGCTCCGCGCCCGCCTCGCGCTCGGCCTTCGCGATCCGCGAGGACTCCAGTACGGCCTCCCGCTCCCGGGCCGCCCGCTCCCGCGCGAGCCTGCGCAGCGTCGAGCGGGTGGAGCGGCTCAGCGCGATCGGCTGGAGCAGCGGCAGGCAGTCCGCCACCGCGTCGGGCCCGAGCACCGAGACCGCCGAGGCCACCGACCGCTCCGGGCCGACCCGCAGGCCCAGCGTCGTCAGCAGCTGCGCGATGTCCATCCGCAGCACCAGGTCACCGGCCGCGATCTCGCCGCCCCGCAGGTCGGTGAGGATGACCTTGCCGGAACGATCCACCACCAACGCGTCCCCGGTGAGCCTGCGGTGCGCGATGCGCCGCGACTGGAGGGCCCGTACCTGCTCCCACGCGTTGCGGGACAGCTCGTCGGTGATCTCCTCGTCGGACAGCGCGTCAAGGCTCCGCCCGCCCAGGTGCTCGTAGACGAGCATCACGGCGTCCGGCCCCAGCTCGGAGGTGGCGATCAGCTTCTGCGCGTTCGCCCCGGCCGCGATGGCCGCGTACGCGAGCAGGGCCTCCTGCTCCAGCGCCTGGCGCAGGGACTGGATGCTGCGCCGCGTGGTGATCCCGCGCAGGGTCAGCCGTCGCCACACCCGGTAGAAGAAGCCCTGGGCCTGCTGTTCGCGGTCCACGACGGTGACGTCCAGCGCGGGCCCGTCCTCCAGGGTGACGTGGTAGCGCCGCCCCCGGTCCCCGGCCTCGGCGCCGTCCCCGTCGGGCGCCTCCGCGCGCATCGCGCTGACCGGCTGGAAGCCGACCCGGCGCAGTCCGGCGAGGAGGTTCTGCCCGGTCGGCCGCACGTTCGGCGAGCCGACCGCGTACAGGGTGCCGTACGCGACGCTCCAGCCGATCAGCACCGTCAGGATGATCGAGAACGGCGTGGTGTAGCCGCTGACCAGCATCGCGAAGGCGTCCAGCAGCAGCACCACCCACAGGGCCACCCGCCAGCGCGGGCGCCGGGTCATCCCGACTGCGGTCATGTACGCGATCACGGGCGCGAGGTAGCCGTGCACCGGATCGGTGAGCGCCCCGGCGACCCCGGTGGGCCGGGTGAGGGCGTCCTGGACGGTGGCGGATGCCGCCTGCGAGACCCACAGGTCGGTGGCGAGGGTGACGCCGTGCGCGAGGACGGCGGCGAGGACGCCGTCGGCGATGCGCAGCCCGTCGCGCTTGATCAGCCGCTCGATGGCGAAGGCCACCGGGACCAGCAGTACGGCGATCGAGGACACCAGGCCCGCGACCTTGATCAACAGATCGGGCGCCTGGCCGGTGCCCTTGGTGATGTCCTGCTCCAGGCCGGCGGTGGTGGCGTGGGCGAACGCGGCGATGCCGAGGACGACGGCGATGCCGAGGATGCCGGCGAGGAGACGTACGAGGTCGGAGGGCCGGTGCACGCGGGCGGCGAGCAGCGGCTCGTCCACCTCGACGCGGTCGGCGGCGGTGGGGTGGTGACCGGGCGGGTCGTCGGGGTGGGCGTCGTCGGACCGGGCGTCGGCTGCGGCGTCGGAGTCGGCCTTGGCGTCGGAGTCGGCCTCGGCGGGGTGCGCGGCATCCGCCGGGCGCACCGCTGCGCCCTCGGGGTGCGCGTCGGGACCCGAGCCGGGACCCGCGCCGGACACCGCGGCGCTGCCCGCGTCCGCGGGCGTGCCGGGGCGCGCTTCGGCGAGGGCGGCGGCGTTCGGAGCGGGGCCGGGGCGTTTGCCCGCTTCCCCGCCGTCACCGGCGCGGCCGCCCCGACGACGGCCCTTGCCGCGGCCCTTGCGGCCGCCCCGGCCCGCGCCCGGCGTACTGCCGTCCGGAGGGCTCACACCCTGCTCCTTCGCCGTCACATCCGTCTCTTCTTGATCACGTATCACCAGTCACCGCCCGGAAGATGGTGGCACGGACCGACGGTCGGCCGGGGCAGCAGGGTGCGCGCCGGTATGGAACCGAAGCTTCCGTCCGGATGTCGGTGGCATCGGGCAGCATGGTGCGGATGAGCGAAGAGCTGCCCGACTACGCGGAGCGGGTGCTGGAAGCGGCCGAGCGGATTCCGCCCGGCCGGGTGATGACGTACGGGGACGTCGCGGAGTGGCTCGGCGAGGGCGGACCCCGCCAAGTCGGGCGCGTCATGGCCCTGTACGGAGGAGCCGTCCCCTGGTGGCGGGTCGTGCGCGCGGACGGCCGACCCCTGCCCGGCAGCGAGCGGCGGGCCCTGGAGCGGTACCGCACCGAGGGCACCCCGCTGCGCGAGACGCCCTCCGGCGAACCGCGGCTGGCCATGCGGCGGGCCCGCTGGGACGGGAGTGACGAGCGGGGCGGAGGCGACGAGGCTCACACCTGACAGCTTCGGCCATGCGGAACGCCGGCGGGCGGTCGAAGGCCCGTACGGGGGACGACACCGGAGGGCTTCGGGGCGACGTCCCACCCCCGGGCGAGGGACTGCGGCGGCCGGCGCGATTGGCGTAGCGTGGCCCCTTCGGCTCACGCGAGGGGTGCCGTCACCGCAGTCCTCGCCGCCGCCGTCACCCCGGCAGCAACCGCAGCAACCGCAGACCCACCAGGACCGGCACCTCACGTGATCACCTCTTCCTCCGGCCGCTCAGAGCGGCGTACGCGGGCTGCCGACGCGTACCGCCTGGTGCGCACCGGGCCGGAACAGGTGGCTCCCCCTGTGCTGGACGCAGCCCAGCGCGCGGTGGTTGATCACACCGGCGGACCGCTGCTGGTCCTGGCCGGACCGGGCACCGGCAAGACCACCACCCTCGTCGAGGCCGCCGCCGCCCGCGTCGAGGCCGGGACCGACCCCGCCCGCATCCTGATCCTCACCTTCAGCCGCAAGGCCGCCGTGGAACTGCGCGACCGGGCAGCCCTGCGCCTCGGCGGCGCCCGCGCCCCGCAGGCCACCACCTTCCACTCCTTCTGCTACGGCCTCGTCCGCGCCCACCAGGACCACGAACTCTTCGCCGACCCGCTGCGGCTGCTGTCCGGCCCCGAGCAGGACGTCATGGTCCGCACCCTGCTCGAAGGCCAGCGCCGGCTCCGCTCCATCCGCTGGCCCGACGACCTGCGGGCCGCGCTCACCACCCGCGGTTTCGCCGACGAGGTCCGAGCCGTGCTCGCCCGCGCCCGCGAACTCGGCCTCGGCCCGACCGCGCTCGACTCCTTCGCGACCCGGCTCGGCCGCCCCGACTGGAAGGCCGCCGCCGCCTTCCTCTCCGAGTACCTCGACGTCCTCGACCTCCAGGGCGCCCTCGACTACGCGGAACTCCTGCACCGGGCCGTCCTGCTGGCCGAGGGCACCCCGGCCCTCGCCTCCGCGTACGACGTGATCCTCGTCGACGAGTACCAGGACACCGACGCCTCCCAGCTGCGGCTGCTGCGCGCCCTGAACGGCCCCGCCGGCACGCTCGTCGCCTTCGGCGACCCCGACCAGTCGATCTACGCCTTCCGCGGCGCCGACATCAACAACGTCCTGGACTTCGAGTCCGCCTTCCCCGGCGCGGCCGTACGGGCCCTCACCGTCGGCCGCCGCTCGGGCTCCGCGCTGCTCACCGCGACCCGGCTGCTGACCACCCGCATGCCGGTGCCGCGCCTGCCGTCCGCCGCCGTCAAGGCCCACCGGGCGCTCCAGCCGGTACGGGAGGGCGGTCGCGTGGAGGTGTACACGTACCCGACGGCCGGCTCCGAGCTCGACAACATCGCCGACGTCCTGCGCCGCGCCCACCTGGAGGACGGGGTGCCCTGGCAGGACATGGCCGTCCTCGTCCGCGCGGGCGGGCGCACCCTCCCGGCGATGCGGCGCGCCCTCATCGCGGCGGGCGTCCCCGCCGAAACGGACGCCTCCGCGACCGCGCTGCGCCACGAACCGGCCGTGGCCCCCCTCCTGACGGCCCTCCGCCTCGCCGCCACGGCGGCCACGACCCCGAGCCCGGCAGCCGCCGGGGGCGCGGACCCCGACCTCGGCGCGACCGGGACCCCGACCCCGCCCGCCGCCCCGGACCCCGCTGGTCCGGCCGCGGGAGGCGGCCTCCCCGGCGCACCGCAGCCGACCGAAGGCCCCGCCGAGATCCCGGGCCCGTCCGTGCTGTCCGCCGCCGAGGACGCGGATGCGGCGGCAGGGGCGCCTACCGCTGCCGCGGGCCAGGACGCGGACCGGGCGACCGGCTCCGCCGGGACCCCGACCCCGCCCGCCGCCCCGGACCCCGCTGGTCCGGCCGCGGGAGCCGGGCGCCCCGGCGCGCCGACGCCGACCGAAGGCCCCGCCGAGGCGCCGCCGCTCCTGCCCGAGGGCCCGGGCTCCGACCGGGCGCCCGGCTCCGCCACGGGCCCGGGACCGGTCCCGGGCGACTTCGACGGCACGGGCTCCGGCCCAGCAGCCGACGCCGGCCCGGCGGTCACCGGCACCGGCGCCGGTGACGGCGACGAGGGCGAGGGCGACGCCGCCGAGCCGCCGACCGGCGGCGGCGAGGGCTGGGTCGGGGTCGAGGACGCGCTCACGCTGCTCGGCTCGCCGCTCGGCGGCATGGACGCCGCCGACCTGCGGCGGCTCGGTCGGGCGCTGCGCGACGAGGAGCGGGCCGCCGGGGTCACCGCCCCCGCGCCCTCCGACGTCCTGCTGGCCCGCGCCCTCGCCGAGCCCGAGCGGCTCACCGCCCACGACCCCGCCTACGCCCGCGGAGCGCAGCGCCTCGGCCTGCTCCTGCGCAAGGCCCGTGAACTCCTCCAGGGCGGCGGCACCGCCGAAGAGGCCCTGTGGGCCCTGTGGGACGGCACCCCCTGGCCGCAGCGCCTGGAACGCGGCGCCCGCCGCGGCGGCGCCGCCGGCCGCAACGCCGATCGCGACCTCGACGCCGTCTGCGCCCTCTTCGACAACGCCGCCCGCGCGGAGGAACGTACGGGCGGCCGCGGCGCCCTCAACTTCCTCGAACAGCTCGAAGCCGAGGACATCGCCGCCGACACGCTCACCACCCGCGCCGTCCGCCGCGACGCCGTCACCCTGATGACCGCCCACCGGTCCAAGGGCCTCGAATGGGGCCTCGTCGTCATCGCCGGGGTCCAGGAAGGGCTCTGGCCCGACCTGCGCCGCCGCGGCTCCCTCCTCGAAGCCGACCGCATCGGCCGCGACGGCCTCGCCGAACCCCTCACCCCCGGCGCGCTCCTCGCCGAGGAGAGGCGGCTCTTCTACGTCGCCGCCACCCGCGCCCGCCACCGCCTCGTCGTCACCGCCGTCAAGGCCCCCGCCGAGGACGGCGACCAGCCCTCCCGGTTCCTCACCGAACTCGGCGTCACCCCCAAGGACGTCACCGGCCGCCCCCGCCGGCCCCTAGCCGTACCCGCCCTCGTCGCCGAGCTGCGCGCCACCACCGTCGACCCCGACGCCTCCGAGGCCCTGCGCGACGCCGCCGCCCGCCGCCTCGCCCGCCTCGCCGCGCTCACCGACGACGACGACCGCCCCCTGGTCCCCGCGGCCCATCCGCAGCGCTGGTGGGGCCTGTACGAACCCACCCTCAGCACCGTCCCGCTCCGGGACCGGGACCGGCCCGTCGCCCTGTCGGGCAGCGCCCTGGACCAGCTCGCCAACACCTGTTCGCTCCAGTGGTTCCTCGGCCGCGAGGTCAAGGCCGACGCCCCCTCCACCGCCGCCCAGGGCTTCGGCAACGTCGTCCACGTCCTCGCCGACGAGGTCGCCTCCGGCCGCACCCCCGCCGACCTCGCCGTCCTGATGGAACGCCTCGACTCCGTCTGGGACGCCCTCGCCTTCGACGCCCCCTGGAAGTCCCGCCAGGAGAAGGACAACGCCCGCGCCGCCCTCGAACGCTTCCTGCGCTGGCACACCACCGACCGCGGCGGCCGCGCCTCCGTGGCCACCGAGCACGACTTCGACGTCACCCTCGACGCGGGCGAGTACGCCGTACGGATCCGCGGCTCCATGGACCGCGTCGAGGCCGACCCGCAGGGCCGCGCGTACGTCGTCGACTTCAAGACCGGCAAGGGCGCGCCGACCAAGGACGAGGTCGCCCGCCACCCCCAGCTCGCCGTCTACCAGCTCGCCGTCCGCGAGGGCGCCGTCGACGAGGTCTTCGACGGGCTGCGCCCCGAACCCGGCGGCGCCGAACTCGTCCAACTGCGCCAGGGCGCCGGCAAGAAGGACGGCGGCGACGCGATCCCGAAGATCCAGGCGCAGCAGCCCCTCCAGGAGGGAACCTCCGGCGCATGGGTCGGCGACCTCCTGGCCACCGCCGCCGGCCGGGTCCTCGACGAACGCTTCGCCCCCGCCACCGGCGAACACTGCGCCCGCTGCTCGTTCCGCAGCGCGTGCAGCGCCCGCCCCGAGGGCCGCCAGACCGTGGAATGAGACGGCGGCGAGGAGTGTCGGTGCGGGCGGCTAGCCTTTTGAGGTGACCGCGTACGAGTCCGGGCGCACCCCCGTCCTCACCGATCCCGAGCAGCTCAAGGAGCTCCTCGGGATCCCCTTCACGCCCGAACAGATGGCCTGCGTCACCGCCCCGCCCGCGCCCCAGGTGGTCGTCGCGGGCGCCGGCTCGGGCAAGACCACCGTCATGGCCGCCCGCGTCGTGTGGCTCGTCGGAACCGGAGCCGTCGCCCCCGAACAGGTCCTCGGACTCACCTTCACCAACAAGGCCGCCGGAGAACTCGCCGAACGCGTCCGCAAGGCCCTCGCCCGCGCCGGCATCAGCGACCCGGACCCGTCCCCGGCCGACGTGGAGGCCGGAGCGGCGGGCGGTGAGCCCCGGATCTCCACCTACCACGCCTTCGCCGGGCAGCTCCTCAAGGACCACGGCCTGCGCATCGGCCTTGAACCGAGCGCCCGCCTCCTCGCCGACGCCACCCGCTTCCAGCTCGCCGCGAAGGTGCTCCGCGAGGCCCCCGGCCCGTACCCGTCCCTCACCAAATCCCTCCCCGACCTGGTCGGGGACCTCCTCGCGCTCGACGGGGAACTCTCCGAGCACCTCGTCGACCCCGCCCGGCTCCGCGCGTACGACACCGCCCTGCTCGACGAGCTCGCCGACGCCCGCCTCAGCAACGAGGACCTGCGCAAGGTCCCCGAAGCCGTCCGTGGCCGCCTCGAACTCCTGGAGCTCGTCTCGCGCTACCGGGCCGCCAAACGCTCCCGAGACCTCTTCGACTTCGGCGACCAGATAGCCCTCTCCGCGCAGCTCGCCACCACCCGCCCCGAGGTCGGCGCACTGCTGCGCGAGGAGTTCCGCGTCGTCCTCCTCGACGAGTACCAGGACACCTCCGTCGCCCAGCGGCTCCTGCTGTCCGGGCTCTTCGGCGGCGGCACCGGCCACGCCGTGACCGCCGTCGGCGACCCCTGCCAGGCCATCTACGGCTGGCGCGGAGCCTCGGTCGCCAACCTCGACGACTTCCCCGAACACTTCCCGCACGCCGACGGCGCCCCCGCGACCCGCCTCTCGCTCAGCGAGAACCGGCGCAGCGGCGGCCGCCTCCTCGAACTGGCCAACGGACTCGCCGCCCCGCTGCGCGCCATGCACGAGGGGGTCGAGGCGCTGCGCCCCGCCCCCGGCGCCGAACGTGACGGCTCGGTCCGCTGCGCCCTGCTGGAGACCCACGCCGAGGAACTGGAGTGGCTCGGCGATTCCGTCGCCCACCTGGTGCGCACCGGCCGGGAGCCGGGCGAGATCGCCGTGCTGTGCCGCTCCGCCGCCGACTTCGCCCGGATCCAGGCCGTCCTGGTGGCCCGGGACGTACCGGTGGAGGTCGTCGGCCTGTCCGGGTTGCTGCACCTGCCGGAGGTCGCCGACCTGGTCTCCGTGTGCGAGGTGCTCCAGGACCCCGGGGCCAACGCGGCCCTCGTCCGGCTCCTCGTCGGCCCGCGCTGGCGGATCGGCCCCCGCGACCTGGCCCTCCTCGGGCGCCGGGCCCGGCAGCTGGTCGCCCGCCCCTCCGGTCCCGACGCCGGGCCCGACGGGCGGCTCGCCGCCGCCGTCGAAGGCGTCGACCCGGCGGAGATCGTCTCCCTCGCCGACGCCCTGGAGACCTTCCTCGACGGGGCCGGCCGGACCCCCGACGAACTGCCCTTCTCCGCCGCCGCCCGCGTCCGGTTCGCGCACCTCGCCCAGGAACTGCGCGACCTGCGGCGTTCCCTCGCCGACCCGCTGATGGACGTACTGCACCGGGTCCTGGCCGCGACCGGGCTGGACGTCGAGCTCTCCGCGTCCCCGCACGCGCTGGCGGCCCGCCGCCGCGAGACCCTGTCCCACTTCATGGACGTCGCCGCGGGCTTCGCCGCCCTCGACGGCGAAGCCACCCTGCTCGCCTTCCTCGGCTTCCTGCGCACCGCCGCCCAGTACGAGAAGGGCCTCGACCACGCGCTGCCCGGCGGGGAGAACACCGTCAAGGTGCTCACCGCCCACAAGTCCAAGGGGCTGGAGTGGGACGTGGTCGTCGTCCCCGACCTGTGCGCCGGCTCCTTCCCGAAGGAGAAGCCGCCGGAGGCCTGGACCTCCTACGCGAAGGTCCTCCCGTACGGCCTGCGCGGCGACACCGCGACCCTGCCCGCCGACCCCGCCTGGACCTCGGCGGGCCTGAAGTCCTTCAAGGCCGCCCTCAAGGAGCACAAGGCCGTCGAGGAACTCCGCCTGGGCTACGTGACCTTCACCCGGCCGCGGTCCCTGCTGCTCGCCTCCGGCCACTGGTGGGGACCGACCCAGAAGCGGCGCCGCGGCCCCTCCGACTTCCTGACCGCCCTGCACGACCACTGCGCGGCCGGCTCCGGCGAGATCGAGGCCTGGGCCGAGGAGCCCGCCGCGGACGCCGAGAACCCGGCCCTCGCCGCGGAATCCACCCCGGAGCACTCCTGGCCGCTGCCCCTGGACCCCGACTCGCTGGCCCTGCGCCGACGGGCCGCCGCCCTCGTCGAGTCCCACCTGGCGGGCACCCCGGCGCCGGACGACCCCTACCTCTGGCCCCCGCACTGCGAGGACCCCACCGACGAAACCCCCTGGGCGGACCCGCCGCCGGACGACCCGTGGGCGGACGGCCCCGCGCTGCCCGCCGCTCGCGCCGGCGCGCCGGACGGCCCGTGGGCGGGAGACCCCGCGCTGCCCGCCGCCCGTACCGTGGGCGCGCCGGACGGCGGGTGGTCCGGCGCTTCGCAGGACGGCGGTGCCGCCTCCCGCGCCGGCGTCCCGGACCCGCTGCCGGACAACCCGCATGCGGGGGAGTCCGCGCTGCCCGCCGCCCGACCCGGGGGGCCGGAACCGCTGCTCGACGACCCGTACGCGGGGGAGGACCCGGCGCCTGCCGCCCGTGCCGCCGAGCCGGGGCCGCTGTCGGACGACCTGTGGGCGGGCGAGGCAGCGGCCGTACCCGCTCCCCGTGCGCGGGGAGCGGAGCCGCGACCGGACGACCCCCGGGCCGGGAGGCCCGGCTCCCCGACCGGTGGGCCCGACCTGCCGCCGGAAGACCCCTGGGCCGGCGAGCCCGCCGCAGCCACAGGAGGCGCGTACGACCCCTGGGACGGTGACGAGGCGGCGTGGCCCGCCCACCCCCGCCCGGCCCGCCCGGGCCATCACGAGCCCCGCCGTGCGGGACGCGACCACGACGACTCCGGCCCGGCGGGGCAGGGCCACGGTCCCCGCCCGGGCCACGACGACCCCTGGGCCGGGGAGCCCTGGGCGGCGTCGGCAGCCGCCGGTTCCGGAGCCTCCGCCGACTCCCACCCCCCGGCCGGCCCGGCCACCGTCACGGCCGAGGAGGCCCGCGCCATCGCCTCCTGGGACCGTGACCTCGACGCCCTGGAGGGCGAGCTCCGCCGCGCCCGCGCAGCCGTCCGGGACGTCGAGCTGCCCTCCGCCCTCTCCGCGAGCCAACTCATGCGCCTCGCCGCCGACGAGCAGGGCTTCGTACGCGATCTCGCGCGCCCCATGCCCCAACCCCCGCAGCCCGCCGCGCGCCAGGGCACCCGCTTCCACGCCTGGGTCGAGTCCCGCTTCGACGAACTGCCGCTGCCGCACCTCGACCTCCTCGACCCCGTCGCCGAGCTGCCCGGCTCCGACCAGGAGATCGCCGACGAGGCCGACCTCGACTCCCTCAAGGCGGCCTTCGAGCGCAGCGAGTACGCCGAGCGGACCCCGTACCGGATGGAGGCCCCCGTCCAGCTGACCCTCGCGGGGCGCGTCATCCGCGGCCGCATCGACGCCGTCTACCGCAACCCCGACGGCTCGTACGAGGTCGTCGACTGGAAGACCGGCCGCACCACCCGGGCCGACCCCCTCCAGCTCGCCGTCTACCGACTGGCCTGGGCGGAAGCCACCGGCATCCCCCTCGACCGGGTCGGCGCCGCCTTCCTGCACGTCCGCAGCGGCCGGGTGATACGCCCCCGCGACCTCCCCGACCGCGCCCGTCTTGAGCGGATCCTCCAAGGCAAAACGGGCACGGACGGTGACCCTCGGGCGGAAGGCTAGGCTCGGGGCATGAGCGAGATCCAGGCGGACAGCGTCGTCCGCACGTACATCGACACCCACCGCACCGCCTTCCTCGACGACCTCGCCGAGTGGCTGCGGATCCCTTCCGTGTCGGCCCAGCCCGAACACGCGGACGACGTACGCCGCAGCGCCGACTGGCTCGCCGCGAAACTCACCGGGACCGGCTTCCCGGTCGTCGAGGTCTGGCCGACCGACGGCGCCCCCGCCGTCTTCGCGCACTGGCCCGCCGAGAACCCGGACGCGCCGAGCGTCCTCGTCTACGGACACCACGACGTCCAGCCCGCCGCCCTCGCCGACGGCTGGCACACCGAGCCCTTCGAACCCGTCGTCAAGGACGGCCGCATGTACGGGCGCGGCGCCGCCGACGACAAGGGCCAGGTGTTCTTCCACACCCTGGGCGTGCGCGCGCACCTCGCCGCGACCGGCTCCGCCGCTCCCGCGGTGCACCTCAAGCTGCTCATCGAGGGCGAGGAGGAGTCCGGCTCCCCGCACTTCCGCGACCTCGTCGAGGCCCGCGCCCGGCAGCTCGCCGCCGACGTCGTGATCGTCTCCGACACCGGCATGTGGTCCGAGACCACCCCCACCGTGTGCACCGGCATGCGCGGCGTCGCCGACTGCGAGATCGACTTCCACGGCCCCGACCAGGACATCCACTCCGGCGCCTTCGGCGGAGCCGTGCCCAACCCGGCCACCGTCGCCGCCCGCCTGGTCGCGGCCCTGCACGACGAGGACGAACGGGTCACGATCCCCGGCTTCTACGACAACGTCGCCGAGCTGGGCGACGCCGAACGCCGGCTGATCTCCGAGCTGCCCTTCGACGAGGCCGAGTGGCTCCGTACCGCCAAGTCGCACGCCGCCTCCGGCGAGGCCGGGTACTCCACCCTGGAGCGCGTCTGGGCCCGCCCGACCGCCGAGGTCAACGGCATCGGCGGCGGCTACCAGGGCCCCGGCGGCAAGACCATCGTGCCCGCCTCCGCCCACCTGAAGCTCTCGTTCCGCCTGGTGTCCGGGCAGGACCCGTACGAGGTCGAGGCGGCCGTGAAGGACTGGGTCGCCGCCCGCGTCCCCGACGGGATCCGGCACTCCATCACCTTCGGCGCACCCACCCGGCCGTGCCTGACACCGCTGGACCACCCGGCGCTCCAGTCCGTCGTACGGTCCATGGAACGCGCCTTCGGCCGGCAGGTCCGCTTCACCCGCGAGGGCGGCTCGGGACCGGCGGCCGACCTCCAGGACGTCCTGGACGCGCCCGTCCTCTTCCTCGGGATCTCCGTACCCTCCGACGGCTGGCACTCGCCGAACGAGAAGGTCGAGATCGACCTCCTCCTCAAGGGCGTGGAGACCACCGCCCACCTGTGGGGCGACCTGGCCGAGCACTGGAAGACCGGCTGAGTCCCCGAGGACCCGCCGAGCCCGCCCGCACACCCACCCACCGCCACGCCTGCCTTGTCCCACCACCGGGGGAGTTGGAAGTACCAGTGAGCACCCATACCGAGCGTCCGATCACGCTGGCCGCGCCCAGCGGAATCGACCGCGCCGCCCACCACCGGCTCGACGAGGCGTGGCTGGCCGCCGCCTGGAGCCACCCGACGACCCGTGTCTTCGTCGTCTCCGGCGGCCAGGTCCTCATCGACGACACCCCCGACGGCGGCACCGGCATCGTGATGACCCCGGCCTTCGAGGCCCCGGTCACCGAGACCCACCGCTACTTCCTGGGCACCGACGAGGACGGCGTACGGTACTTCGCGCTGCAGAAGGACTCCCTGCCGGGCCGCATTGACCAGTCGGCCCGCCCGGCCGGACTGCGCGAGGCCGGGCTCCTGCTGAACCCCCGCGACGCCGGGCTGATGGTCCACGCCGTGGCGCTGGAGAACTGGCAGCGGATGCACCGCTTCTGCTCCCGCTGCGGCGAGCGCACCGTCGTCGCGGCGGCCGGGCACATCCGCCGCTGCCCGGGCTGCGGCGCCGAGCACTACCCGCGCACCGACCCGGCCGTGATCATGCTGGTCACCGACGACCAGGACCGCGCGCTGCTGGGCCGCCAGGTGCACTGGCCGGAGGGCCGCTTCTCGACGCTGGCCGGGTTCGTGGAGCCGGGCGAGTCGATCGAGCAGTCGGTGATCCGCGAGGTGTGGGAGGAGGCGGGCGTCAAGGTCGGCGAGGTCGAGTACATCGCCAGCCAGCCCTGGCCGTTCCCGTACAGCCTGATGCTGGGCTTCACCGCCCGCGCCGTGACCTCGGAGATCACCGTCGACGGGGAGGAGATCGAGGAGGCCCGCTGGTTCTCCCGCGCGGACCTCGCCGAGGCGATCGAGAGGGGCGAGGTCACGCCGCCCGCCGGTGGCATCTCCATCGCGGCCCGGCTCGTCGAGCTCTGGTACGGCAAGCCGCTGCCGCGCCCGCCGGTCGCGTAAGTTTCGTCACAGTCGCGGAGGCGGCCGGCGACCACGTCCGGCGTGGTCGCTCGTCGCCGGCACGGCGAAGGCCCCCGCCATGAGGCGGGGGCCTTCGCCGAGTACCGCGACGGATCGCGGATCAGACGGCGAGGGCCTGCTTGACCTGGGCCAGGCTCGGGTTCGTCATGACGGACTCGTTGCCGCCCGCCGACTTCACGAGCACGGTCGGAACGGTCTGGTTGCCGCCGTTGGCCTTCTCCACGAACGCGGCGGACGCCGGGTCGAGCTCGATGTTGATCTCGTTGTACGCGATGCCTTCCCGGTCCAGCTGCTTCTTCAGCCGGTTGCAGTAGCCGCACCAGGTCGTGCTGTACATCGTGACGGTGCCCGTGTCCTGCATGCTGCGCTCTCCTTCGTGGGGGCCTCGGTGGTCCGAGTACTCGAACGCACGGGACCGCCGCGCCATTCCCCGACCGGCCCCCCACCCCGCCCGGGCCTCCCCACCGGTACGAAGAACAGGTCGGGCCTGTGGACGGATTTCCCGCCCGCCCCACCGGACCTGGCAGCATGGCGGGGTGACATCAGCAACGCACTCCTCCCCCTTCCCGGCCGACGCAGACGCCGCCGACGCCGTGCTCCTGGGCCTCGACCCGGAGCAACGCGAGGTCGCCACGACCCTGCGCGGACCGGTGTGCGTGCTGGCGGGCGCGGGCACCGGCAAGACCCGGGCCATCACCCACCGCATCGCCTACGGCGTCCGGTCCGGGCAGCTCATGCCGGCCAGTGTCCTGGCGGTCACCTTCACCAACCGCGCCGCCGGTGAGATGCGCGGTCGCCTGCGCACCCTCGGCGCGGGCGGCGTCCAGGCGCGGACCTTCCACTCCGCGGCCCTGCGCCAGCTCCAGTACTTCTGGCCGCGGGCGGTCGGCGGCGACGTACCCCGGCTGCTGGAACGGAAGATCCAGTTCGTCGCCGAGGCCGGGGCGCGCTGCCGCATCCGCCTCGACCGCAACGAACTGCGTGACGTGACGGGGGAGATCGAGTGGGCCAAGGTCACCCAGACCGTGCCCGCCGACTACCCGGCCACCGCCGTGAAGGCGGGTCGCGAGGCCCCCCGCGACATGGCCGAGATCGCCCAGATCTACGGGACGTACGAACAGCTCAAGCGCGACCGCGGCATGATCGACTTCGAGGACGTGCTGCTGCTGACCGTCGGCATCCTCCAGGACCGCCACGACATCGCGGAACAGATCCGCAGCCAGTACCAGCACTTCGTGGTGGACGAGTACCAGGACGTCAGCCCCCTCCAGCAGCGCCTCCTCGAACTGTGGCTCGGCGACCGCGACAGCCTGTGCGTCGTCGGCGACGCCAGCCAGACGATCTACTCCTTCACCGGCGCGACCCCCGACCACCTGCTGAACTTCCGCACCCGCTACCCGCAGGCCACCGTCGTCAAGCTGGTCCGCGACTACCGCTCCACCCCCCAGGTCGTCCACCTCGCCAACGGGCTGCTGAACCAGGCCAAGGGTCGCGCCGCCGAACACCGCCTGGAGCTGATCTCCCAGCGCGAGCCCGGCCCCGACCCGGTCTACGCCGAGTACCCGGACGAACCCGCCGAGGCCGAGGGCGTCGCCGGTCGGATCCGCGACCTGATCGCCGCGGGCGTCCCCGCCGGCGAGATCGCCGTGCTCTACCGGATCAACGCCCAGTCCGAGGTGTACGAGCAGGCCCTCGCCGACGTCGGAGTCCCCTACCAGTTGCGCGGCGCCGAGCGCTTCTTCGAGCGCAACGAGGTGCAGAAGGCCGTGCTCGCCCTGCGCGGAGCCGCCCGCTCCGGAGGCAGCAGCGACCCCCTCCTGGAGGACGTCGTCGAGCTGGGCTCCCAGGTCAGGGCCGTACTGAGCTCCACCGGCTGGACCGCCGAACCGCCCACCGGGTCCGGCGCCGTCCGCGACCAGTGGGAATCGGTGGCGGCGCTGGTGCGCCTCGCGGAGGACTTCGCCCGCAGCCGCCCCGGGGCCACCCTCGCCGACCTCACGATCGAGCTGGACGAGCGCAAGGCCGCGCAGCACGCCCCGACGGTCCAGGGCGTCACCCTGGCCTCGCTGCACGCCGCGAAGGGCCTGGAGTGGGACGCGGTGTTCCTCGCCGGCCTCACCGACGGCATGATGCCGATCACGTACGCGAAGACCGACGAGCAGGTCGAGGAGGAACGACGCCTGCTCTACGTCGGCGTCACCCGGGCCCGTCACCACCTGACGCTCTCCTGGGCGCTCTCCCGGGCTCCCGGCGGCCGGGCCTCCCGACGCCCCAGCCGCTTCCTGAACGGCCTGCGGCCGGGCTCCGCGGCCCCGGGAACGGCTCCCGGCGCCGCGGCCGACCGGAGCGGGCGCAAGCGCACCCGCCGCGGGCCCGCGCTGTGCCGCGTCTGCGGCAGGACCCTGACCGAGGCCGGGGACATCAAACTGATGCGCTGCGAGGACTGCCCGTCCGACATGGACGAAGGCCTCTACGAGCGGCTGCGCACGTGGCGGGCCGTCCAGTCGAAGGCCCAGGGTTTGCCCGGCTACTGCGTCTTCACGGACAAGACGCTGATGGCGATCGCGGAGGCCGCTCCCTCCGAGGCGGGCGAGCTCTCGATGATCTCCGGCGTGGGTGGCCGCAAGCTCGACCGGTACGGAGCCGATGTCCTGGCCATCTGCGCAGGCCAGGACCCTGCGGGCGAGGATCCTGACGACGCGTAGAAACTCGTCGGAAAAATAGTTTGCACATGCCCAGCGAATCCCCATAGGTTCTTAGCAACGGAAACGGTGGCTTCTCCGAAGCCCTGGATCCGTGCTGTACTTATCCGAATACGCATGGGACCGGCCTTCGGGCAGGGTCCCCGAGACGCCGAGAGGAGGCGAGACCAGTGACCAGCTTCATGACCTTCACCAAAATGACCGATCGCTCGGTCGACGCTTCCTGCCTGCTCGGCTCCGTCTCTCCCCTGGGTACCGGTCTGTCCGCGATTTGCGCCGACAGCCCTGCCCTGCTGGCGGTCCTTCCCGTCAGTGAGCGCAATGAGCGACCGACCAAGGCACTGGTGGCAGTAGCCGAAGCCCAGGCGCATGGCGCCTATGGCTTCGCGGCCGCAGCCGGTGCCGGAGCTCGGACGAAGCAGACGACGAAGCAGCAGCACCACCTGATGTGGGCCTTCCGCGGGCTCGAACCCTGGAGTGATCCAGCCTGATCTCACGATCAGGCCGGCGCCTTCAGGGCCGCGGAACCCCACCCGGGATCCGCGGCCCTTCTGTTTGTCCCCGAACGGGGACGACGGAGCGAAGGGGCCTCGGGACTGGCAGAACCAGTCGGTGTGAGTTGGCAGCCGAGCCGCCCCCGGCCAACAGGCCGGAACGACTAGCCGAACAAGACGAGGAAGACAAACACCGTGCAACTCGAAGCGCACGCCCCGTCCGTACCGCAGACCCAAACGATCTCCCCGCCCGCAGTCCCGGAGGACTCCACCTTGATCCCCCTCACCGCGCTCACCGCGCTCGACGACGCCATCGAGAACCTCGGCGTACCGGTTCCCTGTCGCACCTTCGACCCCGAGGTCTTCTTCGCCGAGTCCCCGGCCGACGTCGAGTACGCCAAGTCGCTCTGCGGCACCTGCCCGCTCGTCGAGGCCTGCCTCGCCGGTGCCAAGGAGCGCCGCGAGCCCTGGGGCGTCTGGGGTGGAGAGCTCTTCGTCCAGGGCGTCGTCGTGGCCCGCAAGCGGCCGCGTGGTCGTCCGCGCAAGAACCCGGTTGCAGCGGCATGACCGCCATCGGAACCATCGACCGCCCCCTGACGCGCGACCCCCTGAAGCAGGCCCTCATGTCCCCCAACACCACCACGAGCGAGCAGCCGCACGGCTCCGCCACCGCAGACTTCATCACCGCCGGCGCGATCACCTCGCGTCAGAACAGGACCCGCGAAATGCAACTCATCCCAGAAGCCCTGGCCCGTGCCCATATGGAGGACCGCATGCGTGAGGCGGACGCCGAGCGTCACGCCCTGCGCCTGGTCGCCGCGCGGCGCATGCAGCGTCGGGCCGAGCGCGTGTCGCTGCGCGCCAAGCGCGCGCTGGCCATGGCCGTCATGCACTGACGGCTGACACAGCCGAACAAACGCAGTACCCGGGGGGCCGGTCCGAACGGACCGGCCCCCCGGTGCGCCCCCCGCTCCACTCCCGGCCCGCGGGGATATCGTCTGCGGGTGGACCAGCCGACTCCCCACCCCGCCCCGCCGGGACCCGAGGCCCAGCCCGTCATCTGCGCGCGCTGCGGAACCTCCGCCCCCGACGGCGCCCCGCCCACCTGGACCTGCTCCGTGGAGAACGGGACCAGGCAGTACTTCTGCGTCGACTGCGCGCGGGCCAACCTGCGCGCCATCGAGGGCCGCCTCGACTCCGCCTGGTGGTGAACGGCCGCCCCCGGTGACGGCCCTCCGCCCGACGAAGGCCCGGCCCGGCCCGGACCGGCCTACGCCGGTCGGTCCTGCGCCCCGAACCCCGGCAGCCAGGTGGTCAGTTCGTCCCGCAGCCGCACCGTCGCGCCCAGCTGGCACAGCACACCGATCGTGCTCAGCGTCACCCGGTGGATCAGCAGGTACGACGGCGGCAGGTTGATCTGGCGCCCCAACTGGTGGGCGGGGGAGCGGGGGTCGGCGATCCGAGCGGCCTGCCCGCGCAGCCACGTCCGCGTGAAGGTGAACTCCTCGGCCTCGGCGGGCTCGATGATCGGCTTGAGGTAGTCGAGGACCGCCTGGGGATCGAGGTCGATGGAATCCCGGACGAAGCCCTCGGCCCGCAGGTGCCCGTAGACCCCTTCGGCGTCCCCGTCCAACGTCATCCGCAGGGACCGGCCGATGGGCTTGGGCCAGCCACCGGGCAGCCGGTCGACGGTGCCGAAGTCCAGCACGCCCAGCCGCGTCCGGCCGTCCGCCCCCGTTATCAGGCGGAAGTTGCCCGGATGCGGGTCCGCGTGCAGCAGCCCCGTCCGGGCGGGACCGGAGAAGAGGAACCGGGCCAGCAACTGCCCGGCGCTGTCGCGTTCCTCCTGGGTGCCGTCGGCGATCACCTCCGAAAGCGGAGTGCCCTCCATCCACTCGGTCACCAGCACCTCGTCGCCCTGGAACACGACATCCGGCACGAACACGTCCGGATCGTCGACGAAGGCGTCCGCGTGCGTGCGCTGCGCCTCCGCCTCCAGCTCGTAGTCCAGTTCCTCCGAGACCCGCTCGCGCATCTCGGTGATCAGCGGCTTGATGTCCATGCCGGGAATCAGCGGCCCGAGCAGCCCCGCGAAGCGGCCCAGCTGCTTGAGGTCCGACAGCAGCGCTTCGCCGGCCCCCGGATACTGGACCTTCACCGCCACCTGCCGGCCGTCGTGCCACACCGCCCGGTGGACCTGCCCGATCGAGGCGGCCGCAGCCGGCTTGTCCTCGAACTCCTCGAACAGCTCGCGCCAGTCCTCGCCCAGACGCTCCGCCAGCACCTCGTGGACCCGCGCCGCCGGTAGCGGTGGAGCCGCCTCCTGAAGTTTGGTCAGCGCCGCCCGGTAGGGCCCGGCGACCTCCTCGGGCAGCGCCGACTCGAACACCGAAAGGGCCTGCCCGAACTTCATGGCACCGCCCTTCAGTTCGCCGAGGGTACGGAACAACTGCTCGGCGGTGCGCTGCTGGAGCTCCCGGGCGACGATCTCGGCGGACTTGCCGCCGATCCTCTTGCCCAGGCCCCAGGTGGCGCGGCCGGCGATCCCGAGTGGCAGCGCGGCCAGTTTGACGGTGCGGGTGACGGCCTTCCGGGGAAGATCAGACATGCGCCCCTCCAGTTCCCAGACAGCTGTGCCGCAAGCGGCGGTTCAAAGCGATCCTCGGCACCGACGCATCCTGTCATGGCCGACTCCGGAGGTCCGCGCCCGATCCTGCACCGACGTTCTGCAGCGCCACTCGACCGCCACTGTCGCCACCGCCACCGCCGCCGCCCCCACCGGAACCGGCCGCCCTCCCGGCGCCGCGTTCGGGCCCCGGGGCGGGACGCGGCGCCAGGACCGGGGCCGGCGCCTGCTCCCCGGCCGTGGCCGCCCCGCAGGGGCAGTCCGGGTGGGGCCACACCGCCGAGCGGTCCCAGGACAGGCCCGGCAGCGCGGCCTCCCAGCGGGCCCCGGCCGACGCGGGCACCTCCCCGTCGAGGAAGGACAGGGCGTGGGCCGCGGCCAGGCCGGCCACCGCCGTGGACAGGCCCACATCGCAGGCGGCCGTGGCCCGGCGGCGGTGCGCCGAGCGCCATTGCACGAGCATCCTCGGCCAGGCGGGATCCCGGTCGACCCGGTCGCGCTCCATGCACCCGGCGCACGCCGTGGACCCCGGTAGCACCAGCGGTCCCACCAGCCCGGTCCCCTCCAGCACCCCCGCGTACAGGTGCGGGGTGCCGGTGGCCACCCAGTCGGTCGCCTCCTGAGGATCCGGCGCCCAGGACCGCAGCCCGTCCCGGGGAGCGACCACCACCAGCGCCAGCCCCGGCTCCGGCCCGGCCGCATCGCCGGCCCGCGGTCCCCGCCCCGGCGCGGAGTCCCGCACCAGCGCCCCCGCCGCCTCGGCCCTGAGCCGGCCGACGCTCGCGGCACCCAGCCCGCCCGGAGCCACATCGGCCGGTACCACCCGCCCCCCGTCGAGCACCTCGACCCGGCCCACCCCCGCCCCCGCCAGCACTGCGGCGATCACCGCCCCGACCCGCCCGCTCCCGCGCACCTGGACCCGTATCGCCCGGCGCGCCGCGACACCCCGTAAGTCACCGCCGGGCTCCCGCCGCACCAACGACAGCGAGCCCAGATCGGGCCCCAGCCGCTCCAGCGTCTCCGGCCGGCGCCGCACGGCCTGGGCCCGCGGCCCGCCCGCGGTGACGTCGTCCAGCAGCCCGGCCCCCGCCAGCCGCCGCACGAGTTCGTCCACCCGCCCCTGCGGCAGCCCCATCCCGACGCCCTCCGAGCGCAGCAACTCCATGCTCCGCGTCCCGTCGATGCGGTCGATGAGCGCGCCGGTGGCCGTGTCCACCGGACCCAGCACCACCGCATGGGCCGGGGTGACCCCGAACTGAACCGTCTGCAGATCCCGCCAGGCCCGCGCCAGCGCGGGCTTCACCTTCGGATACATGACCTCCCCCTTCACCCTGCGCATCCCCGGATCCCGGCCTGATCCGGAACCCCCGGTGCCCGGATCCCCACCTGATCCCCCATGGATCCGTCGGTCCCGATTCACCGCTTTCCGCCACCATGCCCGCCCCTCGCCGCGCGTGCCGAAGTTTGTCCACAGGCGAGGGGTATTAGGCATATGAGATGGAGAAAAGGAGTGTTTCCGGTATTCGATCCCGAATCCGCGGCGAATCGATCACGTTCGAACCCCGGACGCGCGGGACTTCCACCACGACGACCGGGTACCTTCGACGCGTGTCCGCCGATCCACCGCAGCGCGCCGTCGAAGTCCGCCGGAGCGCGCGCCGCCGCAGGACCGTTTCCGCCTACCGTGAGGGCGACCGGACGGTCGTCCTGATCCCTGCCCGGATGTCCGAGGCGGAGGAGCGCCGCTGGGTGGGCGTGATGCTGGACAAGCTCGCCGCCCAGGAGAGCAAACGGACCCTCGGCGACGCGGAACTGACCGAACGCGCCGAGCGTTTGTCCGAGCAGTACTTCGGCGCCCGTGCCCGCCCCCGCTCGGTGCGCTGGGTCACCAACCAGAACACCCGGTGGGGATCCTGCACCCCCGCCGAGGGCAGCATCCGGCTCTCGCACCGGCTCCAGGGCATGCCCGAGTACGTGGTCGACTACGTGCTGCTGCACGAGCTGGCCCACCTCCTCGTGCCCGGCCACGGCCCCCGTTTCTGGGAGCTGCTGGAGGCGTACCCGAAGACCGAAAGGGCCCGGGGATACCTCGAAGGAGTGGTCGCGGCCGAGCGCCTCCCGAAGGTTCCGGCCTCCCGCGAGGAATGAGCCGTGGCCCCCGCGAGGAATGAGTCGGGGCTCCGGAACACGGTTTGTACCGGGTCGGTACCGACTTGGCCGGATGTCGGCAGGAGCCGTTAGCCTGAGCGGCACGCAGGCACCGGCACGCATGCCGCGGCACACATTCACAGTCGGGATGGGGGACGGTCGGACGTATGGCCAGGGAATTCCAACGCGGCCACAAGGCCAAGATCAGTGATCTGACGGCGGGTACCGATCTGTACGTGGGCGTCCAGATCTCCGGGCCCGGGCTCACCTTCGACATCAGCTGCTTCGGCCTCGACGCGAACGAGCAGCTCTCGGACGACCGCTACTTCGTCTTCTTCAACCAGCCGAAGTCGCCGGAGGAGTCCATCCAGCAGCTCGGCCCGCAGGCGGGTGACACGGAATCCTTCCGGGTGACCCTCGACCGGATCCCGGCCTCCATCCACCGGCTCTCCTTCAGCGCCACGCTCGACGGCGCCGGGCAGATGTCTCAGATCGGCCCCGGCTACATCCGGATCGTCGCCGGCGGCGAGGAAGTCGTCCGTTACTCGTTCAACGGCTCCGAGTTCAGCACCGAGCGCGCGCTGATGATCGGCGACTTCTACCTCAAGGACGTGTGGCGCTTCGCCGCCGTCGGGCAGGGCTTCGACGGCGGGCTCGCCGCGCTGCTGCAGAACTTCGGCGGCGAGGTCGCCGAGGAGGAGCCGCAGCCGGCGCAGCCGCAGCCGTCCGCGACGCCCGGGTTCGCCCCGCCGCCGCAGGGCGCCGCCCCCACCCCGTCCTTCGGGGCCCCGGCCCAGCAGCCCCCGGCCCAGCAGCCCCACGCCCCGCAGCCGCCCGCCCCCGCGCCGTCCTTCGGCGGCCCGGCGCAGCAGCCGCAGGCACCCGCCCCGCAGCAGCCCCCGGCGCCGGCTCCGGTGCACAGCGCCCCGACCATGGTCGCCCCGCTGGCTCCGCCGGCCCCCGCGCCCTACGGCCACCCGCCGCACCCGCCGCAGCAGCCCGGCCCGCCCGCGTACGGGCAGCAGCCGCAGCCCTCGTACGGCGGTCAGGTCCCGCCCCCGGCCCCCGCGCCCTACGGGCAGCAGCCGCCGCAGCCCTCGTACGGCCAGATCCCCGGCCAGCAGCCGCCCCCGTACGGCCAGCAGCCCGGCTACGGCCGGCAGCCGGCACACGGCCAGGCCCCGCAGGCCGGAGCCGGGCTCGCCGCCGCGCTCCAGCCGTACAAGGAGGCGCCCACGGGCGCCCGCTGGACCCCGCAGAACCAGCAGCTCATGCGGGTCGACCTGTCCATGGGCGGCCAGGGCGTCCTCGCCCGCCAGGGCAGCATGGTCCTCTACCAGGGCAAGGTCGACTTCAGCTACAAGGGCGCGGGGTTCGCGGGCCGCGTCGTCGGCAACGCCACCGGCCAGGAGATGCAGCTGATGCGCTGCACCGGCCGCGGCCAGGTGTTCCTCGCCGAGAACGGCGCCCACCTGCACGCCATCGAGCTCCAGGGCGACGGGATCTGCGTCTCCGCCGAGAGCGTCCTCGCGTTCGACGAGTCCCTCCAGCACGAGGTCCGCCGCATCGAGGGCCACGGCATCCCCGGCGGCGCCCTGTTCACCATGCTCTTCCAGGGCACCGGCACGGTCATCATCAAGACGCACGGCATCCCCGTCGTCCTGCCGGTCACCCCGACCACGTTCGCGGACAGCAACGCCATCGTCGCCTGGTCGGCCGCCTCCCAGGTGATCATCTCCAGCCAGGTCCGGCTGCGCCGCAACGCCTATCCCGGCCACAGCGGGGAGACCGTGAACCTCCAGTTCCGCGGCGCCCCCGGCAACTTCATCGTCGTCCAGCCGTACGAGGTCTGAGGGAGCCCCACATGAACGCCATGAACGCAATGAACCAGCAACTCGCGGGCTACGCCCCCACCCCCGTCACGGCCCGCATGGAGAACCACGGCCGGGCCATGCTCAAGGTCGCCATGCAGAGCGGCCAGGACCTCTTCGCCCGCACCGGCTCGATGGTCGCGTACGAGGGCTTCGTCCAGTACGAGCCCAACCCGCCCGCCGTCCGCCAGATGGCCTCGCAGTGGCTGACCGGCGAGGGTGCCCCGATCATGAAGGCGTCCGGGGACGGCCTGCTCTACCTGGCCGACTACGGCGCGGACGTCGTCGTGATCAACCTCAACAACGACGCCCTGTCCGTCAACGGCACCAACCTCCTCGCCTTCGACGCCCATCTCCAATGGGGCGTCGAGCGGGTCAAGGGCATGGCGAAGTTCGCCGGCCAGGGCCTGTTCAACGTGCAGATCTCCGGCACCGGATGGGTCGCGATCACCTCCCGCGGCACCCCGATCGTGGTCGACTGCGGCCGCGGCGACGACGAGACGTACGTCGACCCGGACGCGCTCGTCGCCTGGTCCCCGAACCTGAAGATCAAGGGGAAGCGGAGCTTCAAGGCCTCGTCGATGATCGGCCGGGGCAGCGGGGAGGCCTACCAGATGGCCTTCTCCGGCCAGGGCATCGTCGTCGTACAGCCCAGCGAGGACAGCACCGACCGGCTCCGGACCCGGGGCTGAGGGGGAGCGGACACATCATGCAGAGCGCACTTTTCGGCTACGCGGAAGCGCAGTCCCAGGACCGGTACACCGTCCAGAACCCCCAGCTCCTGCGGGTCTCCCTGACCGGGTCCGACGACGTCCTCGCCCGCAAGGGGGCGATGGTGGCCTACCAGGGCATCATCGACTTCGACGGCGAGTACCAGAGCACCAACCAGCGCAACGCCCGCGCCCGCACCGGCGAGGGCCTCGACCTGATGCGCTGCTCGGGGCAGGGCACGGTCTACCTGGCCAACCTGGCCCAGTACGTCCACGTCGTGGACGTCGACCAGGACGGCCTCACCGTCGACAGCAGCTACGTGCTGGCCCTCGACTCCACCCTGCACACCGAGGCCATCGCCGTCGACAGCCAGTACGGGATCTCCGGCTCCGGCAAGTACCAGCTCAACATCAGCGGCCGCGGCAAGGTGGCCCTGATGACCTCCGGGCAGCCCCTGATGATGCAGGTCACCCCGGACAAGTACGTCAACGCCGACGCCGACGCGATCGTCGCCTGGTCGACCTCGCTGCGCGTGCAGATGCAGGCGCAGACGCACTCCACCGGGGTGTGGCGGCGCCGCGGCAACACGGGTGAGGGCTGGGAGCTCAGCTTCCTCGGCACGGGCTTCGCGCTCGTGCAGCCCAGCGAGGTGCTGCCGCCGCAGAACGCCCAGGTCGGACAGGGCGCGGCCGCGCAGTTCGGGATGGGCCAGCACGGCGCCCACGCCCAGAACCAGAACAACGCCTGGAACTAGCACGGCGCGGACGGGCAGTGCGTGAGGGGGCGGACCCGATCGGGTCCGCCCCCTCACGCACATCGGCCTCAGCCGCCCAGGCGGGCCCGCGTCGCCTCGAGCAGCCGCACCACGGAGGTGTCGGCCACGGCCGCGACCTCCTCGTACGGGAACCAGCGCAGGTCCAGGGACTCCTCGCTGATCTCCGCCACCGCGCCGGCCGGAGCCAGCGCCGCGTACTGCACGTCCAGGTGCCAGTTGCACGGCGCCGGGATCGGATGCCGGTCCAGCCGCACCGGACCGCCGGGCAGCAGGGTCAGCCCGGAGGCGATCCCCGACTCCTCGACGGCCTCGCGCAGCGCCGCGTCGGCGAGGGTGGCGTCACCGGGCTCGCAGTGCCCGCCCATCTGCAGCCACATGCCGAGCTTCTTGTGCAGGGTCAGCAGGACCCGGCCCCGCGTCGGGTCGACGACCAGCGCGCTGCCCGTGACGTGCCCGGCCGTGCAGGGCTTGTAGACCCCGTCCGGATGGGCTTCCAGGTGCTCCAGGTACAGGGCGCGGAGCTCGGGCTGGTCCTCGTACCGCTTCAGGACGAGGACCGCGTCTTCGTGCAGGCTCACTTCTCGCCTTCGCCTTCGCCCTCGGGACGCTCGCGCTTCTCGGCCGCCTCACCGAGCATCTTGTCGATCTCGGAGAAGTCGAGCTGCTCGCGGTGCACGAACCCGTCCGGGTCGTCCAGGTCGGAGGCGGTCGGCAGCATGTCCGGGTGCTCCCACAGCCCGTCGCGTCCGTCCACGCCCCGCGCGTCGGTGAGCGAGGCCCACAGCCGGGAGGCGTCGCGCAGCCGGCGCGGACGCAGTTCCAGGCCGATCAGCGTCGCGAAGGTCTGCTCGGCGGGACCGCCCGAGGCACGACGCCGACGCATGGTCTCGCGCATGGCGTCCGCCGAGGTCAGCCGGGGCTTGGCCGCCTCGTGCACGACGGCGTCGACCCAGCCCTCGACGAGCGCGAGCGCCGTCTCCAGGCGGGCCAGGGCGGCCTTCTGCTCCGGGGTGTCCTCCGGCTGGAACATGCCGCCCGCCAGCGCCTCCTGCAGCTGCTCCGGGTTCGACGGGTCGAGCTGACCGACCGCGTCCTCCAGCTTCGAGGTGTCGACCTTGATGCCCCGCGCGTAGCCCTCCACCGCACCGAACAGGTGCGAGCGCAGCCACGGCACGTGCGCGAACAGTCGGGCGTGCGCCGCCTCGCGCAGCGCCAGGTACAGGCGCACCTCGTCCGAGGGAACGCCCAGGTCCTTGCCGAAGCTCTCGATGTTCAGCGGCAGCAGCGCCGCCCGCCCGGCCGGACCCAACGGCAGCCCGATGTCGGTCGAGCCGACGACCTCGCCCGCGAGCACGCCCACGGCCTGGCCGATCTGCTGGCCGAACATCGCCCCGCCCATCGAGCGCATCATGCCGAGCAGCGGGCCCGCCATGGCCTGCATCTCCTCGGGCAGCACCCCGCCCATCGCGGCGCCGACGCGCTCGGCGACCGGGTCGACCAGTTCCTTCCACACCGGGAGGGTCGCCTCGACCCACTCGGCGCGGCTCCACGCGACGGCCGCGTTGGCCCCCGACGGCAGGGAGGTCACGCCGTCCAGCCACAGGTCGGCGAGGCGCACGGCCTCCTCGACCGCGGACTTCTCCGCGATGCCGACGCTCGCGTCCTTCACGCCGTCCGCGGTGCCCTGCGCGACGGTCTGGCGGGCGATGTTCTTGGCCATGTCCCAGTTCACGGGACCGCCCTCGTAGCTCAGCATCTGGCCGATCTGCTGGAAGGCCGCACCGAGGTCGTTGGGGTTCATGGAACCGAACATCGCGGCGAACGGATTGTCCGCGCCGCCCGGAAGAGCGGAGGGGTCGAACCCGAACGGATTCGCGGGGCCGCCCTGGCCGCCCTTCTTGCCCTCGTCGCCGTTCTCCGGCTCCTCCGGCGGAAGGCCGAATCCGAATGGGGTGTCGCTCACGGGTTTCCTCGGCTCGTAGGGCCGCCGGCGGGAGCCGACGGCGATGGTCCGGCAACACCACCCAGCGTAGACACCTGACCCGCTTACGGGCTCGGTGCTCCGCCGACTCCTGGGCTGCGGCAGGATGGACATCACCTGGTGGGTACGCGTCACGACGTGTCCCTACTGAAGACAACCGCTGGAGATGCCCGGTGAGTTCCCCAGATCCGCAGGCTCGCGCGCCGCACGACGCCGAAAACCGCTCCGAGCACGGCGACAGCGCCCCCGGCGTTCGCCAGCCGCGAAACCAGGCCGAACCCCGACGACGCAGCCCGGTGATCGCGGTGACCGGCGCCGCATCCGGCGTCGGCGCGGCCCTGGTGGCCCGCCTCGCCGCATCCGACGAGGTCAAGCAGGTCGTCGCCATCGACGAGCGGCGCGGGGACTGCGCCGAGGCCCACTGGCACCTCCTCGACGTGCGCGACCCCGCGATCGCCGAGAAACTGCGCGGCGCCGACGTCGTCGTCCACCTCGCGCTGGACCTCGACCTGGAAACCGACCCCGCGACCCGTACGGCGTACAACGTACGCGGCACCCAGACCGTACTGACGGCCGCCGCCGCGGCCGGCGTGCACCGGGTCGTGCTGTGCACCTCCGCCATGGTCTATGGCGCCCTCCCGGACAACGACATCCCGCTGTCGGAGGACTCCGAGCTGCGCGCCACCGCCGAGGCCACCGGCGTCGGCGACCTCCTGGAGATCGAGCGGCTCGGGCGCAGGGCCCCGCGCGCGCACCCCGGGCTGAACGTGACGGTGGTCCGCCCGGCGGTCCTCGTCGGCGGCACCGACACCGCGCTGACCCGGTACTTCGAGTCCCCGCGGCTGCTCGTCGTCGCGGGATCCCGGCCCACCTGGCAGTTCTGTCACGTGGAGGACCTGGTCAGCGCCCTGGAGTACGCCGCCCTGGAAAAGGCCGAGGGCGAGCTGGCCGTCGGCTGCGAGGGCTGGCTGGAGCAGGAGGAGGTGGAGGAGCTGAGCGGCATCCGCCGCATGGAGCTCCCCTCGGCCGTCGCCCTGGGCGCCGCGGCCCGGCTGCACCGGATCGGCCTGACCCCGTCCCCGGCCGGGGACCTCGCGTACACGATGCACCCGTGGGTGGTCAGCGTCAGCGGGCTGCACGCGGCGGGCTGGCGACCCCGCTGGACCAACGAGGAGGTGCTCGCCGAGCTGCTCCAGGAGGTGTCGGGCCGGCACACCGTCGCGGGCCGCCGGCTGGGCCGCAAGGACGCCGCCACGGCCGCCGGAGCCGCCGGAGCGACGGTCGCCCTGCTCGGCGCGGCCGCCGCCGTCCGCCGCGCCCGCAAGCGCCGCGGCATCTAGGCCGTTCCCGACCGTCCGCGCAGCTCCCCGCGCCCGCCCGACCCGCCCGGGTACGTACGCACCCCGGCCGGGCGGGGCCCGTGCCTGTAGGAGGCTCCCAACCGGGCGGGCCCGCGCCGGGCGAATCGGCTATACCGCCATGTCATCGGCTGAGGCACGATGGATGACATGGCACCGCACTTCGACCACCCAGGTGAGCAGGCCGCTCCGGACCCGATCCGGCTGCTCGACATCCGTGAGACCCCGCTCTCGATCGACGAGGTCTTCAAGGCCGTCGGCGACGATTCGACGGGAGGCACGACCCTGTTCGTCGGCACGGTGCGCAATCACGACGCCGGCGCCGACGTCGACTCCCTCGGCTACTCCTCCCACCCGACGGCGGAGGCCGAGATGCGCCGCGTCGCCGAGCGCGTCGTGGCGAAGTTCCCGGTCCGCGCCCTCGCCGCCGTCCACCGCGTGGGCGACCTGTCCGTCGGCGACCTGGCCGTCGTCGTCGCCGTCTCCTGCCCGCACCGCGGCGAGGCCTTCGAGGCCTGCCGGATGCTGATCGACGACCTCAAGCACGAGGTCCCCATCTGGAAGCACCAGACCTTCAGCGACGGCACCGAGGAATGGGTCGGCGCCTGCTGAAGAACCGCCGAACGCCCTCCGAAGCCCCCGGGCGCGGAGCTTCCCCCGCAAGGGGGTAGCCTCGCACCCGTTCGGCCGCGCAACACGCCCTCGATTTGCGTAACCCCTTTCCGGGCACGAGCGTTGAAGCCACCAACGACACGTACTTTCGGGGCAGGGAGGCACGTTCATGGCATCACTGGCGTGGTTGCTCATTCCGCTGTTCGCCGCGATCGGCGCCGCGATATGGGGCAGCTGGGCGGCTCGCGACCGCACGCAGGGCGACATATCCGAACTCGCCGGTTACGCGAGATTCCGCGAGGCCATGGGCAAGGCCGATCAGGTCCCGACGAAGGAAAAGGCGCACTCCGGTTCCGACGCCGTCCGAGCGTCCCGGTGAGCCGGCTGAGAATCCGCTGAGAGTTCCCCGACGGGCCCCCGTACGGACCGGCCCCACGGGCCGCCCTCCGAGGCCGTCCCGTACTGTCGATTCATGCCACGCCGCACCGCGACGATGCTCGCCTCCACCCTCATGCTGTTCGTGCTGCTCTGCGTCGGGGTGTTCATCAAGGTCCCCTACTCCGAGATGAGCCCGGGCCCCACGGTGAACACGCTCGGCGACTCGCACGGCGAGCCGGTCCTGAGCATCTCGGGGCACAAGACGTACCCGACCACCGGTCACCTCAACATGACCACGGTCCGCGTCACCGGCGCCGATTACGACATGAACCTGCTGGAAGCGGTGTACGGCTGGGCGGCCGGCGACAACATCGTCGTACCGCACGAGAACCTGTACCCGAACGGCAAGACGGACAAGGAATCCACGCAGGAGAACGCCGAGGAGTTCAGCCAGTCGCAGGAGAGCGCCAAGGTCGCCGCGCTCAAGCAGCTGGGCATCCCGGTCAACGCCCGCGTGATCGTCTCCTCGGTGGTCAAGGGCGGCCCGTCCGAGGGCAAGCTGCACGCCGGAGACGTGATCAAGTCCGTCGACGGAGCCCAGGTCACCGACCCCGCCGACGTGGCCAAGCTCGTCACCAAGCACAAGCCCGGCGAGCCGGTCGAGTTCATCGTCGTCCCCGCCAAGGACGCCGCCGAGGCGGAACGCGCGAACCGCGAGCCCACCACCACGGCCAAGATCACGATCACCGCGGGCAAGGCGGAGGACGACGGCCACGCCATCGTCGGCATCCGGGCCGGGACCGACCACACCTTCCCGTTCCCGATCGACATCAAGCTCGCCGACGTCGGCGGCCCCAGCGCCGGCCTGATGTTCGCCCTGGGCATCGTCGACAAGCTCACCCCGGAAAACCTGACCGGCGGCAAGTTCGTCGCGGGCACCGGAACCATCGACGACAGCGGCAAGGTCGGACCGATCGGCGGCATCCAGATGAAGACCATCGGAGCCCGTCAGGCCGGGGCCGAATACTTCCTGACCCCGGCCGAGAACTGCGCCTCCGCCGCCTCCCACGTGCCCGACGGGCTGACCCTGATCAAGGTCTCCACCATCGACGACGCGACGAAGGCACTGCAAAAGCTCTCCAAGGGGGACACCGCCGGCCTCCCGCGGTGCACCACTTCCTGACCCACGGCCCTCTGACCTCAGGCTTCATGACCGCACGCCGCAGGAGGAGGGCCCGCGCCCGACCCGCCCGTCCTAGTCGAGGAAGGTGGCGGCCAAGGCCTCGGCGAGACCCGGCACCAGGGTCGCGCCCGTCAGCACCTCGTTGGAGGAGTCCTTCTCCCGCAGCCGCACGGCGGACTCCCGCGAACCGTCGCGCAGCACCCCCACGGTCAGCCGGACCTCCTGCCGGTCCGGGTGCGCGGCGACCCACTTCGCCAACTGCTTGTCGCTCAACCCCTCCGGTACGGAGGCCTCCGCGGACGGCGGCAGCATCAGCCGCTCCACCGTCAGGGCGCAGCCGACGATCGCGGCGGGCCACGCGATGGTTCCCAGGAACTTGTCCAGCGGGGTCCCGGCCGGTACGGAGTCCTGCTCGATCGGAGTGAGCTGGCTCTTGCCGGTGTCGTCCTGGTCGAGGCCGAGCTGACGGGCCAGACCGGGTTCCTGCTTGCGCAGCCGGGCGGTGTCGACCAGGGCGAACAGCCGGGCCGGCTTGTCCCAGCCGAGGGTGGAGGCGTACTCGTCGATTTCGAGGACGGCGCGGGTGAGCGGGGTGGCGGCCATCGGCGTGCCGGGGGAAGGAGAAAGGTTGGACATGGACAACATCCTGCCTCCTTTCCCCCGGTTACCGGGAACTGACTAAAGCCTCCGTAAGTTGCAAGAGTGGGCCCTACCATCGGGGACCCGGCTCCGCTCTTCCAGTACCGGACGCAGTACCCGGACGCAGTACCCATATTCAGTACCCAGACTCAGCGACTTTCGAGGTGCGCACCTTGGCTTTCCAGATGCCGGACCGCGGCGGAGGCCCCTCCGGGCCACGGATGAGAGTCGGCCGCCCCTCCCGGCGCGCCCGGACTCTTCTGACGACCTTGGGCGTCCTGGCCGTCCTGGCCATGGCGTTCATCATGTTCGCCGGATTCTGGACGGACTGGCTCTGGTTCCGCTCCGTCAAGTACTCCACCGTCTTCACCACCACCCTGTGGACCAAGATCGGTCTCTTCGCCGTCTTCGGCCTGCTGATGGCCGGTGCGGTCGGGCTGAACATCTGGCTGGCGCACCGGCTGCGGCCGCCGCTGAGCGCGATGTCGCTGGAGCAGCAGAGCCTCGACCGTTACCGGATGAGCATCGCCGCGTACAAGAAGTGGCTGCTCCTGGGCATCGCCGTGATCGTCGGACTGATCGCGGGCGCCTCGGCGGCCGGCCAGTGGAAGACCTGGCTGATGTACGTCAACGGGGTGCCCTTCGGGCGCAAGGACCCCCAGTTCAACCTTGACGTGTCCTTCTACACCTTCGACCTGCCCTGGTACCGCTTCCTGCTCGGCTTCGGCTTCGCCGCGGTCGTGCTGTCGGTGATCGCCGCCGTCGTCGTGCACTACCTGTACGGCGGCCTGCGCGTGACCAGCCCGGGCGCCCGCGCCACCGCCGCCGCGACCGGCCACCTGTCGGTGCTCCTCGGCCTCTTCGTCACCCTGAAGGCCATCGCGTACTGGCTCGACCGGTACGGCCTCGCGGTGAAGTCCAGCGACTTCAAGGCCGCCGACAACTGGACCGGCCTGCGGTACGTCGACGCCAACGCCTACCTCCCGGCGAAGACCATCCTGGTCGCGATCGCCGCGATCTGCGCGGTCCTCTTCTTCGCCACCCTGTGGCGCCGCACCTGGCAGCTGCCGGTCATCGGCTTCGGCCTGATGGTCCTCTCGGCGATCCTGATCGGCGGGCTCTACCCGGCGATCGTGCAGAAGTTCCAGGTCCAGCCGAACGAGCAGGCCAAGGAATCGCCGTACGTCGAGAAGAACATCAAGGCGACGCGCGACGCCTACGGGATCGCCGGGTCCGAGGTCAAGGACTACCCGGGCACCCCGCAGACGGAGGACCGGACCAAGCTGCGCACGGCGGCCGACACCACGGCCAGCGTCCGCCTCCTCGACCCGAACATCGTCTCGCCGGCCTTCCAGCAGCTCCAGCAGGTCAAGGGCTACTACGGCTTCCCGTCCACGCTCGCCGTGGACCGGTACAGCGGCCAGGACACGGTGATCGGGCTCCGCGAGCTGAACATCGGCGGCATCCCGAAGAACAACTGGATCAACGACCACTTCAAGTACACCCACGGCTACGGCGTGGTCGCCGCCAAGGGCACCACCGTCGGTGACCAGGGCGCTCCCGACTTCACCCAGTCCGACCTGCCCTCCAAGGGCATGTTCGGCACGGACTTCGAGCAGCGCATCTACTACGGCGAGCAGACGAAGCAGTACTCGATCGTCGGCGGACCGCAGAAGGAGCTCGACTACTCGGACGACAAGGGCGAGAAGGAGACGAGCTACAAGGGCAACTCCGGCGTCAACCTCGACAACCCGCTCAACCGCGCCGCGTACGCCCTGTCCTTCAGCGAGCCGCAGATCCTGTACTCCGGGGCCATCGGCGAGGGCTCGCGGATCCTGTACCACCGCACGCCGAAGGAGCGCGTCGAGGCGGTCGCCCCGTGGCTGACCATCGACGGCGCCCCCTACCCGGCCGTCATCGGCAAGCGGGTCGTCTGGATCGTCGACGCGTACACGACCACCAACGGCTACCCGTACGCCTCGCGGACCACGCTGGGCCGGAGCACCGCGGACTCGCTGACCAACAGCCAGCGCGCGGTGGTGGCCCAGGAGAACCAGGTCAACTACATCCGCAACTCGGTGAAGGCCACCGTCGACGCGTACGACGGCACGGTCAACCTGTACCAGTGGGACACCGAGGACCCGGTCCTGAAGACCTGGATGAAGGCGTTCCCGGGCACGGTCAAGACCAAGAGCGAGATCTCCAAGCCGCTCATGGACCACCTGCGCTACCCGCAGGACCTCTTCAAGGTCCAGCGCGAGCTGCTCACCCGGTACCACGTCACCGACCCGCAGACCTTCCTCAGCGGCAGCGAGGCCTGGGCCGTCCCGGACGACCCGACGACCAAGGCCGGCACGGCGGTCCCGCCGTACTACCTGTCGATGAAGATGCCGGGCCAGCAGGAGAAGGACCAGGTCTTCTCGCTCACCACGACGTTCACGCCGAACGAGCGGCCCAACCTCAGCGCCTTCATGGCGGTCAACGCCGATCCGGGCACGCCGGACTACGGCAAGATCCGCATCCTGAAGATGCCGACGAGCAAGCCGCCGGACGGTCCCGGGCAGGTGCAGAGCAAGTTCCAGTCCGAACCGAAGATCGCCGAGTCGATCCGCCTCCTGCGCGGTGGTGACTCGGAGATCGAGTACGGCAACCTGCTCGCGGTGCCCCTGGACGGCGGCATGCTCTACGTGGAGCCCGTCTACGTCCGCAGCTCCGGCCTGAAGTACCCGCTGCTGCGCAAGGTGCTGGTGACCTACGGCGGCCAGACGGCCTTCGAGGACACCCTCGACAAGGCGCTGAACGTGGTCTTCGGAGCCGCGGCGCCGACCGTGCCGACGACGCCGACCAACCCGGACCAGCCGCCGGGCGACGGCACGCCGCAGCAGCCCGTACCCCAGGACCCGACGGTCAAGGCGGCCCTCTCCGACGCGCAGAAGGCCGTCGAGGAGGCCGACAAGGCCATGAAGGCCGGCGACTGGTCCGCCTACGGCAAGGCCCAGGACGACCTGGAGGCCGCGCTGAAGCGGGCGATCGACGCCGAGGCCAAGGCGGCGACCCCCAAGCCGGGCGGCTAGCGACAACGCGGTAATGGCTCCGTCCCGCGTCGTGATACTGTGGTTTCACCGACGCGGGGTGGAGCAGCTCGGTAGCTCGCTGGGCTCATAACCCAGAGGTCGCAGGTTCAAATCCTGTCCCCGCTACTGAAGACGAAGGCCCGGATCCAATGGGATCCGGGCCTTCGTCATGCCCGGACCGGCTCGCGGGGGGCCGTGCGGGGTGATTCGGAGAACACGGGGTCACTGGGGCGGGTGAGTTGGGGTCGGAGCGTGTTTGACTTGTCTCTCTGTGGGCATGTCGACAAAACGCTGTAGTGACCTCACTGGCTGCGACATACCAGGTGTACGCGGGTAGCAGGTGATGCGACGATGGGATTTATGGGGGACAGGTCAACTCTGCTGGAGACAGGGCGGTTTGTGAGGGCGGAGACCGAGTCGGTCACGGAAGCCGGTGGGGCGGCTCAGGTTTTTGACGCGCACAACGCACTGACCGATGCGGCGTTCGCGGAGGAAGCGTTCGGAGAGGCCGAAGGGGCCACCGACGCCGAGTTGGAGGCACGCCACCGGGTGGCCGCCGACAAGGGCGACCCCGGAGCCATGAGCGTGCTCGGGGCCCTCCTCCTGCGCCGCGGTGACCTCGCCGGTGCCGAACCCTACCTGCGCGGCGCCACCGGGGAAGGGGACCGCGCCGCCGCGAACAACCTCGGCGTCCTCCTGCACCAGCGCGGCCACCCCGACGAGGCCGCCGGCTGGTGGCGGGTCGCCGCCGTCGCCGGGTCCGCCCCCGCCGCGCACGCCCTGGGCCGTCACTACCGCGAGCGCGGGGACGAACCCGCCGCCGAGTACTGGATGCGCCAGGCGGCGGAGTCCGGTCATGCCCTGGGCGCCTACGGGCTGGCCGACCTGCTGGAACACCGTGGGGACAAGGGCGTCGAGCGCTGGTTCCGGGCCGCCGCCGAGCAGGGGCACCGCGAAGCGGCGTACCGGCTGGCGCGGCACCTGCGCAAGGGCGACCCCAAGGAGGCGGAGCAGTGGTACCGGCAGGCCGCCGCGCGCGGCCACCGGCGGGCCGGCCTGCACCTGGGCGCCCTGCTGGAGGCGCGCGGCGAGTTGAAGGAGGCCGGCCGCTGGTACCTGAGCTCGGCGAAGCAGGGCGAGGCCCGGGCGGCCTGCGCCCTCGGCTTCCTGCTGCGCGACGCCGGGGACGAGGAGAGCGCGGCGACCTGGTGGCACCGGGCCGCCCAGGACGGCGACGGGAACGCCGCGAACGCGCTCGGCGCGCTGCACGCCGCTCGGGGGGAGACCCAGACCGCGGAGCGCTGGTACCGGGCCGCCATGGACGCGGGCGACCAGAACGGGGCGTACAACCTCGCTCTGCTGTGCGCCGCACAGGACCGGACCGCGCAGGCCGAGCAGTGGTACCGCCGGGCCGCCTACGCCGGACACCGGGAAGCCGCCAACGCCCTCGCGATCCTGCTCCTGCAGGGCGGGGACGCGGCCGGGGCCGAACCCTGGTTCTCCAAGGCGGCCGAGGCCGGCAGCGTGGACGCCGCCTTCAACCTCGGGATCCTCTTCGCCAGCAGGGACGAGGACCGCACGGCGCTGAAGTGGTACGAGCGGGCCGCCGCGGCCGGGCACACCGACGCGGCGCTCCAGGTCGGCATCGCCCTGGTGCGCGACGGTGAGGAGCGGGCCGCCGAACGGCACCTGCGGTGCGCGGCGGGCGGCGGCAGTGCGGAGGCGGCCTTCCGGCTGGCCTCGCTGCTGGAGTCGCTGGCCCCGCCGCCGGAGCCGGTGGCGCTGGGCGAGCCGGCGGGCGGGGTCGCGCGGACCGAGAGCGAGGAGTGGTACGAGCGGGCCGCCGAGCAGGGGCACCGCCGGGCCCAGGTGCGCGTCGGCATGCTGGCCGCCGCGCGGGGCGACCTTGCGGTGGCGGCGCGGTGGTACCGGGAGGCGGCGGAGGCGGGCTCGCGCAACGGCGCCTTCAACCTGGGGCTGCTGCTGGCCCGCGAGGGCAGCGAGCCAGAGGCCGCCCTGTGGTGGACCCGCGCGGCGGTCGCCGGCCACGGC
This sequence comes from Streptomyces sp. NPDC001568, assembly GCF_042893755.1. Classification (NCBI taxonomy): domain Bacteria; kingdom Bacillati; phylum Actinomycetota; class Actinomycetes; order Kitasatosporales; family Streptomycetaceae; genus Streptomyces; species Streptomyces sp. NPDC001568. The sequence continues at coordinate 540,690 of NZ_JBIAVF010000001.1, forward strand.
CGGGCCGCCCTGCGGCTGGGGTTGCTCGCGGCCCGGCACGGAGACCTCTCGGAGGGGCAGAAGTGGTGCGTGCGGGCCATGGAGCTGGGTCCGGCGGAGGTGTCGGAGCGGGCGGCCCGGCTGCGGGACGCGCTGGCCGAGGAACTCTCCGCCTGACCGGATCGTCCGACTTGGTCGGGCGACCCGGTCGGGCGATCCGGCGCCCGGGGGGCGTCGATCCGGGCCGGGTGTGCCCCGTCCGGGTGCACCCGTTAACGGATTTGCATCTGCCGTCGACCTCCCCGTACAGTGAGGTTTACCGACGCGGGGTGGAGCAGCTCGGTAGCTCGCTGGGCTCATAACCCAGAGGTCGCAGGTTCAAATCCTGTCCCCGCTACTGAAGGTTCAAGGCCCGGATCCCATGGGATCCGGGCCTTGAGTCGTTTCCGGATGCAAGTCGGGACCGGGCGGGTACGAAACCGGGCGGGTATGAAAGCGGCGCCGGGCGGGGGGGGGGGGGGGCCCCCCGCCCCCCCCCCCCCCGGGGGGGGGGGGCGGGGCCGCCCCCCCCGCCCCCC
>NZ_JBIAVF010000001.1:541256-648283 GCF_042893755.1 Streptomyces sp. NPDC001568
GCTGTGGTGGGGGGGGTTGGGGGGGGGGGGCCCCGGGGGGGCGGGGGGGGGCCCCCCCGGGGGGGGGGGGGCCGGGGGGGGCGGGGGGGGGGGGGCCCCCCCCCCCCCCCCCCGCCGCTCTTCGTGCGGGTGCTTCGCGTGCGCGCCGCGCGGCTACGCGCCCGCGCAGTTCGGGCACACCCCGCGGTACGTCACCTCGACCGCCGAGACCACGAAGCCGAAGCGCTCGCCGTCCGGCAGGTCGGCCAGCGGGTCGCCCGCCGGGTGCACGTCGCGGATCGCGCCGCACTGGGCGCAGACCAGGTGTTGGTGGGGCCGGTGCGCGTTCGGGTCGTACCGCTTGGCGCGCCGGTCCGTCGAGACTTCCAGGACTTCGCCGAGGCTCACGAGCTCGCCCAAGGTGTTGTAGACCGTGGCTCGAGAGATCTCGGGCAGTTTGGTCACGGCGCGCGCGTGCACCTCGTCCGCCGTCAGGTGGACGTGGTCGCCGTCGAGCACTTCGGCGACGACACGCCGCTGGGCGGTCATGCGCCAGCCGCGTCCGCGAAGTCGTTCCAGCAAGCGGTCACTCATGGACGCCAGCCTAACAGCGAGGCGATTCGGTGTAGATCCCGAACCGGTGCGGAATTGGACCCTTACTTGACTTAGACAAAGTCCATCGTAGGATCGGTTACGGCAAACGCCAAGGACAGGACAGCAGTAATGACGCAGGAGGCGCACGTGACGCAGGGACCGCTCACCACGGAGGCCGGGGCTCCGGTCGCCGACAACCAGAACAGTGAGACCGCCGGCGTCGGCGGACCGGTTCTCGTCCAGGACCAGCTCCTGCTGGAGAAGCTCGCCCACTTCAACCGCGAGCGCATTCCGGAGCGCGTGGTGCACGCCCGTGGCGCCGGCGCCTACGGCACGTTCACCCTCACGCGTGACGTCTCCCAGTGGACCCGGGCGAAGTTCCTCTCCGAGGTCGGCAAGGAGACGGAGACCTTCCTGCGGTTCTCCACCGTCGCGGACAGCCTCGGCGGCGCCGACGCCCGTCGTGACCCCCGCGGCTGGGCGCTGAAGTTCTACACCGAAGAGGGCAACTACGACCTCGTCGGCAACAACACCCCGGTCTTCTTCATCCGGGACGCCATCAAGTTCCCCGACTTCATCCACACCCAGAAGCGCGACCCGTACACCGGCTCGCAGGAGCCGGACAACGTCTGGGACTTCTGGGGCCTGTCGCCCGAGTCCACGCACCAGGTGACCTGGCTGTTCGGTGACCGCGGCATCCCGGCGTCCTACCGCCACATGAACGGCTACGGCTCGCACACGTTCCAGTGGAACAACGAGGCCGGCGAGGTCTTCTGGGTCAAGTACCACTTCAAGACCGACCAGGGGATCAAGAACCTCACCCAGGCCGAGGCCAACGCCCTCGCCGGTGACGACCCGGACTCCCACCAGCGAGACCTGCGCCAGTCCATCGAGCGCGGCGACTTCCCGTCCTGGACCGTCCAGGTCCAGATCATGCCGGCGGCCGAGGCGGCCGAGTACCGCTTCAACCCGTTCGACCTCACCAAGGTGTGGCCGCACGAGGACTACCCGCCGATCGAGATCGGCAAGCTGGAGCTCAACCGCAACCCGGAGAACGTCTTCGCCGAGGTCGAGCAGTCGATCTTCAGCCCGGCGCACTTCGTCCCCGGCATCGGTCCCTCCCCGGACAAGATGCTCCAGGGCCGTCTCTTCGCGTACGGCGACGCCCACCGCTACCGCGTCGGCATCAACGCCGACCACCTGCCGGTGAACCGTCCGCACGCCACCGAGGCGCGCACCCACTCCCGTGACGGCTTCCTGTACGACGGCCGCCACAAGGGTGCGAAGAACTACGAGCCCAACAGCTTCGGCGGTCCCTTCCAGACGGACCGGCCGCTGTGGCAGTCCACCCCCGTCACCGGCGGCACGGGCAACCACGCCACCCCCTCGCACTCCGAGGACGACGACTTCGTCCAGGCGGGCAACCTCTACCGCCTGTACTCGGAGGACGAGAAGACCCGTCTGATCGAGAACCTCTCCGGCTTCATCGCCAAGGTCTCGCGCGACGACATCGCCGAGCGGGCCATCAACAACTTCCGCCAGGCGGACGGTGACTTCGGCAAGCGGCTGGAGGCCGCGGTCCAGGCCCTTCGCGGCTGATCGGTCCGCTTGTCGTAGCAGGCCGCCGGGCCGGAACCCCCAGTCGGGGGCTCCGGCCCGGCGGCCGTTTTCGGGTGCGCGTGCGGGGCCGTGCGCACGGGTGCGTGGATCAGGCGGGGACCGTGCGGCGCGCCGGCGCCCAACAGCGGACGACGTCGCGGACGGACACGATGCCGACCGGGCCGCCGTCCTCCAGCACGATCAGATGACGGAAGCCGCCGTGGACCATGGCCTCGGCGGCTTCCCGCAGGGTCGCGTCCGGGGTGCAGAAGACCACGTTGTTGGTGGTGTGGGCGCCCACGGACTCGTGGTCGGGATCGTGCCCCGCGCCGAGGGAGTTGAGGATGTCGCGCTCGGTCAGGATGCCTATGCCGCTGTGGTCGGTATCGAGGACGACGGCCGCGCCGACGCGCCGGCCGGACATCAGGCAGGCCGCCTGACGCAGGGTGTGCGCGGGTCCGAGGGTGAGGATCACGGTGCTCATGGCGTCACGGACGAGCATGGAGAGAGCCACCTCCTGGGGTGAGCCCCCCGCTCGGGTGGGGTGCGCGGGCGGGGCATTTCTTCGAGAAATGCTTCACAAGCGCACAAGCGGGGGGATCCTCAGATTCCCACGGGGGCGGAGGGTCAACAAGGGGGCGTGCTCGGCGCACTCGGCGGCGCGCGGCGCGGCCTTGCCGGCGCCGTGCGTCAGGCGCGCGGCCGGATCAGGTCCAGCATCTCCTCGTGCAGCAGGCCGTTGGAGGCGGCGGCGTTCCCGCCGTGCACCCCGTCCGCCCCGTCCAGGTCGGTGAAGCGGCCGCCCGCCTCCTGGACGACGACGGCGAGCGCGGCCATGTCCCACAGGCTCAGCTCGGGTTCGGCGCACAGGTCCAGCGAGCCCTCGGCGACCATCATGTACGGCCAGAAGTCGCCGTAGCCGCGGGTGCGCCAGCACGCGCGGGTCAGGTCCAGGAAGCCGGGAAGCCGACCCTGCTCCTCCCAGCCGCCCAGCGAGGAGTACGCGAAGGAGGCGTCGCCCAGGGTCGCCACCTTCGACACCCCGAGGGGCGTGGTGTCGCCGAGCGCGCCGCCCGTGAAGGCCCCCGAACCCTGGGCGGCCCACCAGCGGCGACCCAGCGCGGGTGCGGACACCACGCCGACGACCGGCCGGAACACCCCGTCGGCGTCCTCGGTCATCAGGGAGATCAGCGTGGCCCACACGGGGACCCCGCGCACGTAGTTCTTCGTACCGTCGATCGGGTCGACGACCCAGCGGCGCGGGCCCTCGCCCTTGAGGCCGTACTCCTCGCCCAGGATCGCGTCGGAGGGCCGCGCGGCCAGGATCCCGGCCCGGACGATCTCCTCGGTGGCGGTGTCCGCCTCGCTCACCGGGGTCATGTCGGGCTTCGTCTCGACCGCCAGGTCCAGGGCGCGGAACCGCCGCATCGTGGCGACGTCGGCGGCGTCGGCGAGCTCAAGGGCAAGGCGCAGGTCATCGTCATACTCGGGCATGCCCGAACAGTATCGACACTCCCGCGGACCGGCGAACGGGTCCCACGGTGCGGCCGGGAGGCGCCCTTGACAGAACCTGTCGCTCCGTCAACTCTGGCGGGGAGCCTATCGGGGGGAGCCGGGCGATGCCTGCGGCGCGCGAGTCCTTGCTGCGAGCGGCGGAAGCCGCCCTGTCCGCCCACCCCTGGCCCGCCGTGCGGATGACCGAGGTGGCGGCCGTCGCCGGGGTGTCCCGGCAGACCCTCTACAACGAGTTCGGCGGAAAGGGCGGCCTCGGTCGCGCCCTGGTGCGCCGCGCGGCCGACCGCTATCTCGACGGCGTGGACCGTGCCCTGAGTCCCGAGGCCCGGACCCCCGGGGGCCCGGCCGGCGCCGCCGAACGGCTCGCCGCCGTCGCCGAGTGGACCGTACGGGAAGCGCGGGCGCAGCCGCTCGTACGGGCCCTGCTGACCGGATGCTGGGACGGGGCGTTGCCCTCGCCGCCCACGATGGGATTGCGGCCGGGGCAGGCGGCGCCCGGTCCCGCGGAGCTGGTCCGCGCCGTCAGCGAGCGGGCCGCGGCCGCGCTCGCGCCGGAACCGGCCCAGCGCTGCGAGCTCGTCGTGCGGCTGGCACTCTCCTACGTCCTGGCGCCGGGCGCGGACGACGCCGGTCCCGGCCGGTTGCTGCGGCTCACGGGTGCGGCGCCCGCCGGGGCGGCGGTCGGAGGGGCACCGGTCGGTGGAGCCGCCCTCAGTGGGCCGAACCGGACAACTGGAGTCCGATGACCCCGAGGATGACCAGCGAGATCGAGACGAGCTTCAGGGTGGAGACCAGGTCGCCCAGGAAGACCATGCCGTAGATCGCGGTGCCGGCCGCACCGATGCCCGTCCACACCGCGTACGCCGGCCCCACGTCCAGCTTCTTGAGGGCGAGCGTCAACAGTCCGAAGCTGCCGAGCGCGAAGCACGCGAACGCGACGGTGGGCCACAGGCGGGTGAACCCGTGGGACAGCTTGAGGCAGACCGCGAAACCCGTCTCCAGGAGTCCGGCGACCACGACCAACAGCCACGCCATGGCTTGTGCCTCCCCGCGTCAGGTGACGTCGTGTCACTTGGTGCGATGAGCATTTATCCCGATGTGACCTCGGGTAAACCCGGGCCCACCCCGCCGGAGGACCCCGGGGCCGGGGGTCAGTCGCCCTCGCGCCGCTCCCGCGTCTGCAACAGACGGCGCAGCGAGTACAGCCGCGCCGGGTCGGCATGGCCCTTCTCCACCCAGGCGTCGAGCGCGCAGTCCTGCTCGTCGTGGCTGCACGCCCGCGGGCACTCCTCCGTCCCCGGCACCAGGTCCGGGAAGGCCAGGATCACCCGGGAGGGGTCCACGTGGTGCAGGCCGAAGGAGCGCACGCCCGGGGTGTCGATGACCCAGCCGTCGCCGGAGGGCAGCGGAAGGGCCAGCGCGGAGGTCGTGGTGTGCCGGCCGCGGCCGGTGACCGCGTTGACGTGGCCGGTGGCCCGCTGGCGGCCCTCGGCGACCAGCGAATTGACCAGCGTGGTCTTGCCGACGCCCGAGTGCCCGACGAAGGCGGTGATCCGGCCGTTCAGCCGCTCGCGCACCCGCTCGGCCGTGTCGCCCGTCGCCAGCTCCTCGCGATTGGTGACGACGTAGTTCAGGCCGAAGGTCGAGTAGATCTCCAGGATCTTGTCGGCGGAGGTCAGGTCGGACTTGGTGAGCACGAGCAGCGGCTCCAGCCCGGCGTCGTACGCGGCCACCAGACAGCGGTCGATCATCCTGGGCCGGGGCTCCGGATCGGCCAGGGCCGTGACGATGGCCAGCTGGTCGGCGTTGGCCACGACCACCCGCTCGTACGGGTCGTCGTCGTCCGCGGTGCGCCGCAGGACCGACTTGCGCTCCTCGATCCGCACGATCCGGGCCAGGGTGTCCTTGTTGCCGGTCAGGTCACCGACGATCCAGACGCGGTCACCCACCACCGCGGCCTTGCGGCCGAGCTCGCGCGACTTCATGGCGTGGACGGTGCGGTCCTCGACCAGACAGGTCAGCCTGCCGCGGTCGACGGTCAGGACGAAGCCCTCCGAGGCGTCCTCGTGCTTGGGCCGGATGTTCGTCCGCGGCCGGTTGCCCTTGGGGTTCGGGCGCTGGCGGATGTCGTCCTCGTCGGTGTGCTTGCCGTACCTGCGCATGACGGGCCCTACGCTCCCGCTCCCGGCGCTTCGCCGAGCATGTCCGCCCACATCGCCGGGAAGTCCGGCAGGGTCTTCGCGGTCGTCGCCACGTTCTCGATCTCCACGCCCTTCACCGCGAGGCCGATCACCGCGCCGGCGGTGGCCATGCGGTGGTCGTCGTAGGTGTGGAAGACACCGCCGTGCAGCGGGCGGGGCCGGATGTGGAGGCCGTCGGCGGTCTCGGTGACGTCGCCGCCGAGCCCGTTGATCTCCGCCGTCAGGGCCGCCAGGCGGTCCGTCTCGTGCAGCCGCAGGTGCTGGACGCCGCGCAGGATCGACTCAGAGTCGGCCAGCGCCGCGACCGCCGCGATGCCGGGGGTCAGCTCACCGACCTCGCCCAGGTCGACGTCGATGCCGTGGATCTTGCCGGTGCCGGTGAAGACCAGGCCCGCGTCGGTCAGCTCGCAGGAGCCGCCCATCTCGGTGAAGATCCGGCGCAGCGCGTCACCGGGCTGCGTGGTGCGGCGCGGCCAGTCGGGGATGGTGACCGTGCCGCCCGTGATCAGCGCCGCGGCCATGAAGGGCTGGGCGTTGGACAGGTCCGGCTCGACGACCATGTCGCGACCGAGCAGCGCGCCCGGCGCGACCCGCCACACGTTCTTCTCGCCCCCGGCCTCGGGGGTGTCGACCTGGGCCCCGGCCGCGCGGAGCATCTCCACCGTCATCCGGATGTGCGGCATGGAGGGCAGGGTCGCGCCGGTGTGCCGGACCTCGACGCCCTGGTTGAAGCGCGGGGCGGAGAGCAGCAGCGCGGAGACGAACTGGGAGGAGTTGGAGGCGTCGATCTCGACCGTGCCGCCCTCCAGGGCGCCGCCGCCCTGGACGGTCAGGGGCAGTGCGCCACGGCCGTCGTCGTCGATCCGGGCGCCGAGGGTGCGCAGGGCGTTGATGACCTCGCCGAGGGGGCGCTCGTAGGACCGCGGGTCGCCGTCGAAGCGGATGTCGCCGGTGGCCAGGGTGGCGACGGGCGGCAGGAAGCGCATGACCGTGCCCGCGTTGCCGACGTCGACGGTGGCCGGGCCGTGCAGGCCGGCGGGGATGATCCGCCAGGCCTCGCCGCTGTCCCCGTCGGCGGAGCTGGAGGCGACGGTCTCCTCGATGCCGACGCCGAGCGCGCGCAGCGCGTCCGACATCAGCCGGGAGTCGCGCGAGCGCAGCGGACGGCGGACCCAGCCGGGTTCGGCGGCGAGGGAGGCGAGCACGAGGGCCCGGTTGGTGACCGATTTGGAACCCGGCACGGTGACGGTGGCGTGGACGGCCCCGTCCGCGAGGGGGGCGGGCCAGAGGGCGTGGAGCGCGGGGGTCTCGGTCATGGCCTCCACTTTAGTGGCTTCCCCGGACCCCGGATCTTGATCGCGACGCCGTCTCAGAGGCCGAGAAGGCGGGTTCCGCCCCCGATGAGCGAGGACAGCGCGACGATGTGGAAGAACAACAGCCACACGACCGGGTGGACGTGGGTGAGCCGCCCCAGCTGGTCGGCGTCGGAGTCGGGCGCCCCACCGTGCCGGCGCTTGGCCTGGAGCTCGAAGACCGGCCGGACGCCGCCCAGCAGCAGGAACCACACCACCGCGTACGCGAACACCGCCTGCACCTCGGACGGCGCGAACCAGGACACCAGGACGAAGACGGCGCCGGTCAGCACCACCGTCAGCACCCCGTACGCGTTGCGGATCATGATCAGCATCACGACCAGCAGCGCGGTGGCCAGCCACAGCAGCAGCGTGATCCGGTGCGCCGAGAGCAGTACGGCCCCGCCGAGGCCCAGGAGGGACGGCGCCGTGTACCCGGCGGCGGCCGTGAGGATCATGCCGAGCCCGTAGGGCTTGCCGCGGCTGACGGTGACCCCGCTGGTGTCGGAGTGCAGGGTGATCCCGTCGAGCCGGCGCCCGGAGAGCAGGGCGATCAGGCCGTGGCCGCCCTCGTGCGCGATGGTGATCGCGTTGCGGGCGACCCGCCACACCGGCCGGACGGCCACCACGGCCAGCGCGACCAGGCCCGCCGCGACCACCAGCCGCCAATCCGGTTCCGTCTGTATCCCGGTGAGCCGGTCCCAGATGCCGGCCGTCGTGGTGCTGTCCATGAAGTGGCGGACTCCTTGCGGTGGTGTACGGGTGCCATGGCAGTGTGTCAGCCATGTGCGGAAGGTTTGCGGCGAGTCGTACGCCCGAAGAGCTGGCGGGGATATTCGGCGTCGAGCGGTGGGAGCCGCGCGAGACGTTGGCCCCCGACTGGAACGTGGCTCCGACCAAGGAGGTCCAGGTCGTCCTCGACCGTCCCCTCAAGGACGCGGCGGATCCTCGTCCGGTTCGCCAGCTGCGGACACTGAAGTGGGGGCTCGTGCCGTCCTGGGCGAAGAGCCCCGAGGGCGCCGCCCGGATGATCAACGCACGGTCGGAGACCCTGCACGAGAAGCCGTCCTTCCGGCGCCCCTTCGCGCAGCGCCGCTGCATCGTCCCCGCCGACGGCTACTACGAGTGGGTCACCGCCCACGACGAACGGCAGCTGGAGGTGGAGGGGAAGAAGAAGAGGGCCCGCAAGCAGCCGTACTTCGTGCTCCCCACCGACGGCTCGGTCTTCGCGATGGCCGGCCTGTACGAGTTCTGGCGCGATCGGACCCTGCCCGACGAGCACCCCCTCGCCTGGTGGGTGACCTGCTCGGTGATCACCGCCGAGGCCGAGACCGGCCCGCTGGGCGCGGCCCCCGACGAGGGGCCGAAGTCCCTGTCCGACATCCACCCCCGGATGCCGCTGATGCTCACCCCGGACCGCTGGGACGCCTGGCTGGACCCGGGCCGCACCGACGAGGGCGATCTGCGGGACCTGCTGACCCCGCCGCCGGGCGGGCTGATGCGCGCCTACCCGGTGTCCACCGCCGTCAGCAACGTCCGCAACAACGGGCCGGAACTGCTGGGCGAGCTCGCCGCGCCGGAGGAGGGCACGCTCTTCTGACCCGGCGCGGCCGGGCGCGACCCGGGCGCGATGGCCCGGCGCGGCCCGACGCGGCTTGACCGGCGGGACCCGGCGACCCGGCATGATCGGCCCCATGACACCGCAGCGCGCCGTGACCACCGAGAGCGTCGACACCCCGGCGGGCGAGGCCCGCATCACCTGGCACCCCGCCCGCGGGGCGCGGCTCGTCCTCGCCGTGAGCCACGGGGCCGGGGGAGGGATCGAGGCCCGAGACCTCCAGGCCCTGGCCGCCGCCCTGCCGCCGCTGGGGGTGACCGTCGCCCTGGTGGAGCAACCCTGGCGGGTCGCCGGGAAGAAGGTCGCGGCCGCGCCCAAGGTGCTGGACGAGGGCTGGCGGGGCCTGTGGCCCGCCCTGGCCCGACCCGGGCTGCCGGTGGTGGCGGGCGGGCGCAGCGCCGGGGCCCGGGTGGCCTGCCGGACCGCCGCCGAGCTGGGCGCGGCCGGGGTGCTCGCGCTGGCCTTCCCGTTGCACCCGCCGGGTCGGCCCGAGAAGTCCCGGGCCGCGGAGCTGCTGGGCGCCGACCGGCCCGTGCTGGTGGTGCAGGGCGGGCGGGACCCGTTCGGGAGGCCGGAGGAGTTCCCGGAGCCGGTCGGGCAGGACCCGTACGAACTGGTCGAGGTGCCGTACGGCGACCACGGGTTCGCGGTGCCGAAGAAGACCGGCCCGACGCAGGAGGAGGCCCTCGCGGTGATCACCGCGGCGGTGGCCCCGTGGCTCGCCCGGCTCAGCGGGCGGCCATGACCTGACAGATGTCCGGGTGATCCCGCTCACCCGGACACCGGCGCGCCCCGACGGGGTCGGAAAAGGCGTACGGGGCCCGGGAATGCGGGGCCCCGGGGGCCTGTTGTGGGGAGTGTCGGTACACACGGGAAACACGTCGGAGGAGAGGGACCGCATGGCCCAGGTCATCAGCCAGAACCGTCCGCAGGCCGCTGACCTGGACTGGACCGTTCTGCCCGGCCCCAAGCGCGCTTCGCTTCGGGCGGCGGAAGGCCGGGATGGTCGACTATTCTCCGATTCGAGCGGATCCGCTTTCGGAGCCGCCACGCTGTCGGAGGAGGTGGGTCCTGTCGCTGGGACCGACGAAGGCCAGGCGCAGGAGACTACTCCGGAGCGCAATGCGCGCTTCGAGCGGGATGCCCTCGGCTACCTCGACCAGATGTACTCCGCCGCGCTGCGCATGACGCGCAACCCGGCCGACGCCGAGGACCTGGTCCAAGAGACGTACGCCAAGGCGTACGCGTCCTTCCACCAGTTCCGTGAGGGCACCAACCTCAAGGCGTGGCTGTACCGGATTCTGACCAACACCTTCATCAACTCCTACCGCAAGAAGCAGCGCGAGCCGCAGCGCAGTGCGGCGGAGGAGATCGAGGACTGGCAGTTGGCGCGCGCCGAGTCGCACATGTCGACCGGATTGCGTTCGGCGGAATCGCAGGCGCTCGATCATCTGCCCGATTCCGATGTGAAGGAAGCGCTCCAGGCCATTCCGGAGGAGTTCCGCATCGCGGTCTATCTTGCCGACGTAGAAGGCTTTGCGTACAAGGAGATCGCGGACATCATGGGTACACCCATCGGTACGGTCATGTCGCGACTGCACCGTGGCCGCCGTCAACTCCGCGGAATGCTGGAGGACTATGCCCGTGAGCGCGGGCTGGTTCCCGCCGGCGCGGGAGAGTCGAACGACCTGAAAGGCTCGGGCTCATGAGCTGCGGAGAGCCGCACGAAACGGAGTGCGCGGAGGTCCTGGACCATCTCTATGAGTTCCTGGACCACGAGATGCCGGACAGTGACTGCACGAAGTTCGAGACGCACTTCGGCGAGTGCAATCCCTGCTTGGAGAAATACGGCCTGGAACAGGCCGTCAAGAAGCTGGTGAAGCGCTGCTGCGGTTCGGACGACGTGCCGTCCGATCTGCGTTCCAAGGTGATGGGCAGGATCGAACTGATCCGCTCGGGCCAAGGCGTGCCCGATCACGATGTGACCGCGGGTCCGGCCCCCGGCTGAGGAACCCCGGGCCGAAGAGCCGGCGGCTGAATGGTCGCCGCTTCAACAACCGCCCCCGGAAGAGCACTTCGTTCACCCGAAGGTGCTAATCCGGGGGCGTCCGTACGGCGCAAAGCGCTAATGGGCCCCGCTCCGTTCGGAGGTCGCCCTATTCTCCCCTCCCGGTACTGGTTCGTTTCCGGTATCCGGCCTGTGCGTCACGGGGGGAGGAGAGCGCCATGCGGGTACTGCCGCCGGCCGCGCGGGTCTGCGTCCTGACCGCGGTGTTCGCCGCCCTCGCGTGCGCGGCCCCCGCCCTGACGGACACCGCCACGCCGTGGGACGTGGTCGCCTTGGCGGCCGCGCTCTACCTCGGCTGCGAACTCGTCCGGATCCGCCCCTTTCCGGGCCGCCGGGTCCCCGAGGGCATCGGCTCCTTCTTCCCCGTCGTGCTGGCCGCCGTCTTCCTGCTGCCGCCCGCCGCCGCCGCGCTCGTGGCCGTGCCCGGGGGACTCGCGCAACTCGTGGTCGAGCGGCCCGCCGGGGTGCGACGGGTGTGGCACGCCGCCCAGCAGGCGATGGCCGCCTGGGCCGCCGGTCAGCTCTTCGGGCTCCTCGGCGGTCGCCGGGCCCTGGGCGCCGCGGCCGCATCGGGGGGCGGGGGCTCCGGACCTTCGAACGGCGCCGGGCGCACGGCCGACCCGGCCGGGTGGCCGGCGGACTTCCCGTACGCGATGCTCCCCGCGACGGCCGCCGCCGTCGCCTTCTGCCTCGTCCTGACCGCCCTCGACGGGATCGTCCTCGCCGCCGCCGAACGCCGCCCCGCCGCCACCGCCTGGCGCGGACTGCTGACCCGCTCCCTCCTTCCGCACTGCGTCCACGGCCTCGCCGGACTGATGATGGCCGTCATGTGGCGCAGCCCGTACGGGCTGCCGGCCGCGCTGCTCGTCCTGCTGCCGATGTACATCTCCTGCTGGGTCTTCGCCCGGTACCACCGCGAGCACGCCGCCCACCAGGCCACGATCCGGGCCCTCGTCCAGGCCGTCGACATCAAGGACCGCTACACCCGCGGGCACAGCGAGCGGGTCGGGCAGGCCTCCGCGATGATCGCCCGGGAACTGGGCATGGCCGGGGACCGGCTGGAGACCGTCCGCATCGCCGGAATCCTGCACGACGTCGGCAAGCTCGGGGTACCCACCCGACTGCTGCGCAAGGACGGGCCGCTGACGCCCGAGGAGCGCCGCGTCATCGAGCTGCACCCCGAGTACGGGCACGAGATGGTGCGCGGCATCGGGTTCCTGGGGGAGGCCCGGTCCGCGATCCTGCACCACCACGAGCGCGTCGACGGCTCGGGATACCCGTACGGGCTGAACGGGGAGCAGATCCCGGTGCTGGCCCGGGTGGTGGCGGTGGCCGACTCCTTCGACGCGATGACCTCGACCCGCTCCTACAGCCGGGCGCGCCCGGTGCCGGTCGCCCTGGCCGAGTTGGAGCGGTGCGCGGGCTCCCAGTTCGACCCGGCGATGGTCAAGGCCCTGGTGGGCGCGATCGGCCGGCACGGCTGGCATCCGGTGGTCACCTCCGACGAGGACCTCCAGGTCATCGGCCCCGCCGCCCCCGCCGCCCTCGGGCTGCCGCCCCAGGGCCGCGAAGGCGGCCCGCCGCGGTCGGACGCCGGGACCGGGACCGGTGACGGCGCCGGCGGCCGGGGCGTCCGGTGAGGGCCGCCGGCGTACGGGCGATCCGCGTGGCCGCCGCCCTGGTGGCCCTGGCCGGACTCGCCCACACCCTGTGGAGCGGAGTCGCCGAACCCGGTGTCGCCCTCGCCTTCGGCACCCTCATCACGGTCGGTGAGCTGGCCCGCCGCCACCCCCGCCCCGTACCCCGCCCCGATCCGCGCGGCGGCGGGGGCGGGGAGCCGGCCGGGCCGCCGGCCGCCGAGGACCGGCACCCGGCGCCGCTGGGCTCCGCCGGCGCGCTCGCCTACGCCCTGCTCGGCCAGAACGGCGGCCACTCCACCCACCACGGGGTCCTCCAGACCGTCACCGTCGTCGTCGCGGCGGCCCTCGTCGGGATCGTCCCGCACGTCGCCCGGGGTCGCGGGCCCGCCCTCGACCACGTGGCCCGGCGGGTGCTCACCGTCGCCTTCGCCGCCGCCTGTTTCCAGCCGCTCTACAACTCCGGGCGACTGGAGGAGTGGGTCGGGCAGGGCCCGTACCTCGTCGGGTTCCTGCTGTTCCTGCTCGGCCTCACCGCCCTGTGCGACGCCGTGCTCGCCGCGGCCCCGGCGGCCGCCCGCACCGGCTGGCCGTACGGACCGCTGCTGCGCGACGAACTGCGCGCGCAGCTCGGCATCGGCTCGGCGATCTGCGCGACCGGGGTGGTGATGACCCTCGGCGTGGCCGTGGTGGGCCTGTGGGCGCTGCCCGTCTTCAGCGTGCCGCTGCTGCTGACGCAGATGTCCTTCCACCGGATCACGGCCGTCCGCACCACCTACCGGCAGACGATCACCTCGCTGGCCCGGGCCACCGAGATCGCCGGCTGCACCCCGCCCGGCCACGCGCGCCGGGTCGCCGCCCTGAGCCGCTCGGTCGGCCGGGAGCTCGGGCTCTCGGAGCGGGAGCTCACGGTGCTGGAGTACGCCGCCCTGATGCACGACATCGGGCAGCTGTCCCTCGTCGACCCCGTGCCCTGCGGGGCCACCGCCGAGCTGCCCGCGGCCGAGGCCCGCCGGATCGCCGAGCTCGGCGGCGAGGTGGCCCGTCGCACGGGGGTCCCCGCCGAGGTGGCGGTGATCGTGGAACGGCAGGCGGACCCGTACCGGGACCAGCCCGTCGCCGCCCGCATCGTGCGCGCGGTGAACGCGTACGACGACCTCGCCGGCGGGGCCCGTCACCCGGGCGGCTCCCTCGCGGCCCTGGAGCGGCTGCGGCTGGGCACCGGGCACGACTACGAGCCTGAGGTCGTGGAGTCCTTGGCCCGGGTTCTGGCCAGGGGCGGGCGGAGCCGAGTCGTTCCCGTTCCACCGGGGTAACCCATGGGTAATGAGCGGGCGTCCGAGCGGGCATGGTTGGATGCAGTAGGAGTGTCCGTGAGGGTGTCCGCAAGGCTGCACCGTTGGACCGGCAGGCGGGAATCGTGAGGATCTTCGGGAAGGTACGGCATCGGCCCTCCGCCTCTTGGCGGCAGGCCACCGACCGCGCGTTCACGCTGATCGGTGACGGGCGGTACGAGGACGCGGGCGCGCTCCTGACCAGAGCGGCGGACCTGGAGCCCTGGCTGTCGGAGTCCTGGTTCAACCTGGCCCTGCTGCACAAGTTCCGCCACGACTGGGAGCAGGCACGGGCCGCGGGGCTGCGCGCGGTGGCGCTCCTGGACCGGGAGGCGGGCGCGCCGGACTGGTGGAACGTCGGCATCGCCGCGACCGCGCTCCAGGACTGGCCGCTGGCCCGGCGGGCCTGGCAGGCGTACGGGCTGAAGGTGCCCGGGGACCCGCACAGCAGCGCGGGGGCGGGCGAGCCGGTCGGCATGGAGCTGGGCAGTGCCGCGGTGCGGCTGTCGCCCGAGGGCGAGGCCGAGGTGGTGTGGGGCCGGAGGCTCGATCCGGCCCGCATGGAGGTCCTCTCGATCCCGCTGCCCTCCTCGGGGCGGCGCTGGGGCGAGGTCGTCCTGCACGACGGGGTCCCGCACGGCGAGCGGGTCACCGCGGCCGGGCCCTCGTACCCCGTATTCGACGAGATCGAGCTGTGGGCGCCCTCGCCGGTGCCGACCTGGGTGGTGCTGCTCGAAGCGGCCTCCGAGGCCGACCGCAACGCGCTGGAGCAGCTGGCCTCGGACGCGGGCTTCGCCGCCGAGGACTGGTCCTCGTCGGTGCGGCTGCTGTGCCGGACGTGTTCGGAGAGCGCGATGCCGAGCGGCGAGGCCGCCGGCGACCACCTGGACCCGCACGACCACAGCGAGCCCGGTCACCCCGGCCCGCTGGGCCACCGTACGGCGGGCTCCGGCCCGCTGTGGGTGCCCGAGCGCGAATGCGGCATCGCCGCGCCGGCCGGCCTGGTGCGCGGGCTCCTCGACGGCTGGGTGGCCGACAGCCCGGACAGCCGGGAGTGGCGGGATCTCGAAGAAGTCTGCTGAGTACGGGCCGTAGGCTGTACCGGTCACATCGGTGGCTCGGGCGAATCTACGGAAGGCGTACGGCGGACATGGCGCAGCAGGAGAACCAGGTGGTCCCGGTCGACGACGAGGGCTGGGTCGTGGACACCGAGGACTGTGAGGCGCGCGAGCTCGCCCACCGCGAGCGGGGTACGTCGCGCCCGATCACGGTGGTCGGCAATCCGGTGCTGCACCGGGAGTGCAAGGACGTCACCGAGTTCGGCGAGGAGCTCGCGCAGCTCATCGACGACATGTTCGCCAGCCAGAAGACCGCCGAGGGCGTCGGCCTGGCCGCGAACCAGATCGGCGTGGACGCGAAGGTCTTCATCTACGACTGCCCCGACGACGACGGCAAGCGCCACACCGGTGTCGTCGTCAACCCGAAGCTCGTCGAGCTGCCGGCCGCGGGCCGCGTGCTGGACGACTCGAACGAGGGCTGCCTCTCCGTCCCGACCGCCTACGCCGCGCTGGCCCGCCCGGACTACGCCGAGGTGACCGGCCAGGACGCGCGGGGCAACCCGATCAAGGTCCGCGGCACCGGTTACTTCGCGCGCTGCCTCCAGCACGAGACCGACCACCTGTACGGGTACCTGTACATCGACCGGCTCTCCAAGCGGGACCGCAAGGACGCCCTGCGCCAGATGGAGGAGAACACCCCGCGCTACGAGGTCGTCCCGAACGACTGACGCGTCGGGGGTCCGGCCCCGCCCGCTACGCCGCCTGCGGACCCCGGAAGGCGCGGCGGAAGGCGTTCGGGGTGGTGCCCAGGGTGCGCAGGAAGTGGTGGCGCAGGGCCGCCGCGTTGCCGAAGCCGCTGCGGGTCGCGATGGAGTCCACCGTCTCGTCGGTGGACTCCAGCAGTTCCTGCGCGAGCAGGACCCGCTGGCGCAGCACCCACTGGTAGGGGGTGGTGCCGGTCTCCTGGAGGAAGCGGCGGGCGAAGGTCCGCGGGGACATGTGGGCCCGCTCCGCGAGGTGCTCGACGGTGATCTCGTCCTCCAGGTGCCGGGTCATCCACCCGATGACCTCGCCCACCGTGTCGCACGCCGTCCGCGGCAGTGGCCGCCGGACGTACTGGGCCTGCCCGCCGTCCCGGTGCGGGGGTACGACCATCCGCCGGGCGATGGCGTTGGCCACCTCGGCGCCGTGTTCCTGGCGGACCACGTGCAGGCAGGCGTCGATGCCCGAGGCGGTGCCGGCCCCGGTGATCACCGGGCCCTCGTCCACGTACAGCACGTCGGGGTCCACGCGCGCCTTCGGGAAGCGGCGGGCCAGCGCCGGGGCGTGCATCCAGTGCGTGGTGCAGCGCCGGCCGTCCAGCAGCCCGGCCGCGCCGAGCACGAAGGCCCCGCTGCACACGCTGAGCACCCGCGCGCCCCGGTCCACGCCCCGCCGCAGGGCGTCGAGGAACGGCTCGGGGTACTCCCGCACGGGTGCCTGCCGGTCGGCGGGCACGCAGATCAGGTCCGCCTCCTCCAGCCGCTCCAGGCCGTGCGCGGGTGCGATGGCGAAGCCGACGTCGGACATGGTCAGCGGACCTTCCTCGGCCGCGCACACGGCGAAGTCGTACACCGGCAGCCCCTGGGCGCCGCGGTCGATCCCGAAGACCTCGCAGAAGATCCCGAACTCGAAGGGGGCCACTCCGTCGACGAGGGCCACGGCCACGTTGGTCAGCATGACCTCAGTGTGGCAGTAATTCGTACTTGAGTGACAGTACTGCCACTGTTCGATCATGGCCGATCAGGCGGACAGTGGAGGTATGAGCACCTTCGTGAACTACCTCGTCGTCCTGGCCATCGCCGCGGTCCTGCTCGGGCCCAGCCTGTACGGGATGTGGCGCGACCGACGGATCGACCGGCAGCTGCGGGCCGTCGCGACCCGGCGGGTGTGGCTGCCGCGCCAACGGGCGGGCGGTCTCGCACCCCCTCCGCGCCGGCGGGGCATCCGCTTCGGCCTCGGCCGCCGGGGACGCATGGCCCACTGAGCCACGACCCCGACCCCCGAAACGCGAGGAGCCGGAACGCGGTTCGTTCGCGTTCCGGCTCCCGGCGCACACCCGCGCGGAGGGGGGACTAGAAGTCCTCGTCCAGGTCGACCGTGCCCTCGACCGCGACCTGGTAGGCCGACGGGCGGCGCTCGAAGAAGTTCGTCAGCTCCTGGACGCCCTGGAGCTCCATGAACGAGAACGGGTTCTGCGAGCCGTAGATCGGCGGGAACCCGAGGCGCACCAGACGCTGGTCCGCGACGCACTCCAGGTACTCGCGCATCGACTCGGTGTTCATGCCCGGCAGACCGTCGCCGCACAGGTCACGACCGAACTGCAGCTCCGCCTCCACGGCCTCCTTCAGCATGTCGACGACCTGCTGCTGGAGGGCGTCGTCGAAGAGCTCCGGCTCCTCCTTGCGGACGGTGTCCACGACCTCGAAGGCGAAGTTCATGTGCATGGTCTCGTCGCGGAACACCCAGTTGGTGCCCGTCGCCAGACCGTGCAGCAGACCCCGCGAACGGAACCAGTACACGTACGCGAAGGCACCGTAGAAGAACAGGCCCTCGATGCACGCCGCGAAGCAGATCAGGTTCAGCAGGAAGCGCCGGCGGTCCGCCTGCGTCTCCAGCTGGTCGATCTTCTCGACGGAGTCCATCCACTTGAAGCAGAACTGCGCCTTCTCGCGGATCGAGGGGATCTCCTCGACCGCGTCGAACGCGGCGGCGCGGTCGTCCGGGTCGGGCAGGTAGGTGTCGAGCAGCGTCAGGTAGAACTGGACGTGCACGGCCTCCTCGAACAGCTGGCGCGACAGGTACAGGCGCGCCTCCGGGGAGTTGATGTGCTTGTACAGCGTCAGCACGAGGTTGTTCGAGACGATCGAGTCGCCCGTCGCGAAGAACGCGACCAGCCGGCCGATCATGTGCTGCTCACCGGGCGTCAGCTTCGCGAGGTCCGCGACGTCCGAGTGGAGGTCGACCTCCTCGACGGTCCAGGTGTTCTTGATCGCGTCCCGGTAGCGCTCGTAGAAGTCCGGGTAGCGCATCGGGCGGAGCGTCAGCTCGAAGCCCGGGTCCAGCAGGTTCTTGTTGGTGGTGCTCATTACTGGCAGGCCTCGCACGATTCGGGGTTCTCAAGGGAGCAGGCCAGCGCCTCCGCGTCGGTCACGGCCTGCGGGAGCGCCGCGGGGGCGGCGGCCTGCGCGGCGCGGGCGATCTTCGTCGCCGGGCGCGAGCGCAGGTAGTACGTGGTCTTCAGGCCCTGCTTCCAGGCGTACGAGTACATCGAGCTGAGCTTGCCGATGGTCGGCGTCTCCAGGAACAGGTTCAGCGACTGCGACTGGTCGAGGAACGGCGTACGGGCCGCCGCCATGTCGATCAGGCCGCGCTGCGGGATCTCCCACGCCGTCCGGTACAGCTCGCGCACCTCGGCCGGGATCCAACCGAAGCCCTGCACGGAGCCGCTGGACTCGCGCAGCGCCTCGCGGGTCTGCGCGTCCCACACGCCGAGCTGCTTCAGCTCCTCCACCAGGTACGCGTTGACCTGGAGGAACTCGCCGCTGAGGGTCTCGCGCTTGAACAGGTTGGAGACCTGCGGCTCGATGCACTCGTACACGCCCGCGATCGAGGCGATCGTCGCCGTCGGCGCGATGGCGAGGAGCAGCGAGTTGCGCATGCCGGTCTTCGCGACGCGGGCGCGCAGGGCGTCCCAGCGCTCGGGCCAGTTCAGCTCGACGTCGTAGTGGTCCGGGTGCAGGACGCCGCGGGCGGTACGGGTCTTCTCCCAGGCCGGGAGCGGGCCGCTGCGCTCGGCGAGGTCGCAGGAGGCCTCGTACGCGGCCAGCATGATCCGCTCGGAGAGCTTCGTGGACAGGGCCTTCGCCTCGGGGGAGTCGAAGGGCACCTTCAGCTTGAAGAAGACGTCCTGGAGGCCCATCGCGCCCAGGCCCACCGGACGCCAGCGGGCGTTGGAGCGCCCGGCCTGCTCGGTCGGGTAGAAGTTGATGTCCACCACGCGGTCGAGGAAGGTCACGGCCGTGCGGACGGTCTCGTCCAGGCGCTCCCAATCGATCTCACCGTCCACCACGAAGGCGCCCATGTTGACCGAGCCGAGGTTGCAGACGGCCGTCTCGCCGTCGTCGGTGACCTCGATGATCTCGGTGCACAGGTTGGAGGAGTGGACGACCGAGCCAGGCTCGGCGGTCTGGTTCGCCGTGCGGTTGGAGGCGTCCTTGAAGGTCATCCAGCCCTGGCCGGTCTGCGCGAGGGTGCGCATCATCCGGCCGTACAGGTCGCGGGCGGGCATGGTCTTGCGGGCCAGACCGTCCGCCTCGGCCTTGCGGTAGGCGGCGTCGAACGCGTCGCCCCACAGGTCCACGAGCTCGGGGACGTCGGCCGGGGAGAACAGCGACCACTGGCCGTCGGAGTTCACACGGCGCATGAACTCGTCCGGCACCCAGTGGGCGAGGTTCAGGTTGTGCGTACGGCGCTGGTCCTCACCGGTGTTGTCGCGCAGCTCCAGGAACTCCTCGATGTCCGCGTGCCAGGTCTCCAGGTAGACGGCGGCGGCGCCCTTGCGCCGGCCGCCCTGGTTCACCGCGGCGACGGAGGCGTCGAGGGTCTTCAGGAACGGGACGATGCCGTTGGAGTGGCCGTTGGTGCCGCGGATCAGGGAGCCGCGGGCGCGGATGCGGGAGTACGACAGGCCGATGCCGCCGGCGTGCTTCGACAGGCGGGCGACCTGGTGGTAGCGGTCGTAGATCGAGTCCAACTCGTCGAGCGGGGAGTCCAGCAGGTAGCAGGAGGACATCTGCGGGTGCCGGGTGCCGGAGTTGAAGAGCGTGGGGGAGGACGGCAGGTAGTCGAGGCGGCTCATCAGCCGGTAGAGCGAGGCCACTTCCTCGACGGCCTGGACGCTCTCGTCCGCGGCGAGGCCGCAGGCCACGCGCAGCATGAAGTACTGAGGGGTCTCGATGACCTGGCGGGTGATCGGGTGGCGCAGCAGGTAGCGGCTGTGCAGGGTGCGCAGGCCGAAGAAGCCGAAGCGGTCGTCGGCGCCCTCGGTGAGGGCGTGCTCGACCAGGGAGTTCAGCCGGGCGGCGTGGGTCTCGACGAAATCGGCCGTGCGGTCGGCGATCAGGCCCTCGCGGTGGCCGACGGCGACGGACTCGGCGAAGGAGGTGGAGCCCTGGCCCGCGGCCTCGTCGGCGACGGCGAGGGTCAACAGCCGGGCGGCGAGCCGGGAGTACGCCGGGTCCTCGGAGATCAGACCGGCCGCGGCTTCGGTGGCCAGCCCGCGCAGTTCGGCCTCGTCGGCGACGGAGCTGCGACCCCGCAGGGCGGCGGCGGCGACCCGGCCGGGGTCGGTGTCGGGCAGATCGGCCGTGAGTTCGGTGAGGGTGCGCAGCAGTGCGGTCCCCGGGCCCTCGGGCGCGAGCGCGGCCTCGTTGGCGGACTGGGCGGACTCGGCGCGCGGTGCGGCGGGCGCGATGGTCACGGGGGGAGCTCTCCCTCACTCGGCCCGGTCTTCGACGGGGCGGGGAGAGCGGGCGCACGCGGGAAGACCACGCACCGGCCCGGACAGGGCAGGCGGTACGTGCACCGCGTGGCGTCCACCGGCCCAACCGCGAGGCCCGGACGTGTCGACACCCGGTTCGGTCGAGCCGGGCGCGCTGTCGGCAGGTCCTCGGACTTGCGGACGCACCAATGGGTGCACTTCATACCGTTGCGGGACAGTTCCGGATTCGCACCGGATTCCCCTGCGGCGACAGCAGGCATGAGCATACATGTGGGGGCGGCTCGTTGCGGTAGCCCCCACATGTTGTGTCGGGGTGGCTACTGCTCGGGTGCGTACAGCTCCAGGGCGTAGGTGATCAGGGGCACCGTGGGCAGCGGGGACCAGTCCCGCGTGGGGGTGCGGACGAAGCCCAGGCGGCCGTAGAGCCGGTGCGCGGCGGGGCTCTGCGGCTGGGTGGAGAGCACCAGCCGGGTCACTCCGGGCAGCGCCCTGGCCCGCTCGGCGCAGGCCCGTACGAGGGCCTCTCCGGCGCCCTTGCCCCGGCCGGCGGCGTCCACCGCGAGCATCCGGAACTCGGCCTCGCCGGGGCCGGCTATGTCGGCGAGCGGGCTGCCCGGAGGGGCGAACGTCACACCGCCCAGCAGCTGCCCGTCGAGCACGGCCACGAGGACCTCGCCGTGGTCGGCGCGGCCGGCGACGTCGCGCAGCACGCGCTCGTAGGAGCCGTCGGGATTCCCGTCGAGCAACCCGTCACCGAGGTAGGCCCGCGCGGTCACATCGCCCAACTCTTCGTACTCGGCGGGGAGTGCCGCCCTGATCGTCATGTCCATGCGTCGAGTGTGCGGGACGGATGGAGGGCGGGGGCGACCCGCGGACGCGGAAGGGCCCCGCCGGGGTGCGGCGGGGCCCTTCGCGCGGGCGGTCAGCAGCAGCGGAAGCCCTCGCGGGGGTCCGCCTCGCGGGCGTCGGTGCGGGCCCGCTCGAAGGCGCGCCGGGTCAGGACCCCGGCGTCCGGGTCGTGGGCCCGGGCGTGGGCGACGTAGCGGTCGTACGCCGCCTCGCCGGAGAACTCCCGTACGTAGTACCGGGCCTTCGTCAGCGCCCGGCGCAGTCCGCCCACCGCGCGCGCGGTGTTCACGCGACGGGCTCCTTGACCTTGCCGCCGCCGCTGTCGAGGCCGGCCGCCGCGAGCTCGGCCTTCTCCTCGGCCGTGGCGATGAGCCCCGCCGGCGCGACGATCTTCGACTCGGACCACGGGACCTCGGAGAGGCGGACCGACTCGGGGTGGGCGATCGCCCTGAAGCAGGTCCGGCCCGCGTCCACCAGCACGATGATGATGAGGACGGCGAACAGCACCGACAGGACGCCGTCGACCGTGGCGTTGGTGACCACGGTGTGCATCTCGTCCATGGTCTTGGCGGGCGGCAGCACCTTGTCGGCGTCGATGCCCGCCTGGTACTTGTCGCGCTGGGCGAAGAAGCCGACCTTGACGTCCTCGGAGAAGATCTTCTGGTAGCTGGCGGTGAGGGTGACGGCCACGTCCCACGCCAGCGGGACCCCGGTGACCCAGGCCCACTTCAGCCGCCCGGACTTGACCAGCAGGGTCGTGCAGACGGCCAGCGCGACCGCCGCGAGCAGCTGGTTCGCGATGCCGAACAGCGGGAACAGCTGGTTGATGCCGCCCAGCGGGTCCTTGACGCCGACCCACAGGAAGTAGCCCCAGCCACCGACGACGATGGCGCTCGCGAGCCACACGCCCGGCTTCCAGCTGACGTCCCGG
Source organism: Streptomyces sp. NPDC001568 (assembly GCF_042893755.1). Lineage (NCBI taxonomy): Bacteria > Bacillati > Actinomycetota > Actinomycetes > Kitasatosporales > Streptomycetaceae > Streptomyces > Streptomyces sp. NPDC001568. The sequence goes on from NZ_JBIAVF010000001.1 coordinate 563,534, forward strand.
AAGGACTTGTGCACGTTTCCGAGGGTGTCCTGGAGCATGAACCGGCCCACGCGGGTGCCCGCGTCGACCGTGGTCAGGATGAACAGGGCCTCGAACATGATGGCGAAGTGGTACCAGAACGCCTTCATGCCGGCGCCGCCTATGACGGCCGAGAAGATCTCCGACATTCCGAGTGCGAAGGTCGGGGCGCCACCCGTACGGGAGAGCAGGCTGGCCTCCTCCACGTCCTTCGCGGCCTGCGCGAGGGCGTCCGGGCTGATGGCGAAGCCGAAGTTGGTGACGGCGGCGGAGGCGGTCTCGACCGTGGTGCCGATGACCCCGGGGGGCGAGTTGACGGCGAAGAAGAGGCCGGGCTCGATGATGCAGGCGGCGATCACGGCCATGATGGCGACGAACGACTCGGTGAGCATCGCGCCGTAGCCGATGACCCGGACCTGGGTCTCCTTCTGGATCATCTTCGGGGTGGTGCCCGAGGCGACCAGCGAGTGGAAGCCGGACAGGGCACCGCACGCGATGGTGATGAAGACGAACGGGAACATCGAGCCGGCGAACACCGGTCCGTCGCCCCGCGCCGCGAAGTCGGTGACCGAGGGCATTTGGAGCGTCGGCATCGCGATGACCACGCCCAGCGCCATCAGGGCGATCGTGCCGACCTTCATGAAGGTGGACAGGTAGTCGCGGGGCGCGAGCAGCAACCACACCGGCAGCACCGAGGCGATGAAGCCGTACACGATCATCCAGACGACCAGCGTCTCCTTCTCCAGGGTGAAGGTGTCCGCCCAGGAGGACTCGGCGACCCAACCGCCCGCGACGATGGCGAGCAGCAGCAGCGCGACGCCGATGGCGGAGACCTCGGTGACCCGGCCCGGCCGCAGCACGCGCAGGTACACGCCCATGAAGAGGGCGATCGGGATGGTCATGCCGATGGAGAAGACGCCCCAGGGCGAGTGCGCCAGGGCGTTGACGATGACGAGGGCCAGCACCGCCAGCAGGATGATCATGATGGCGAACACGGCGACCAGGGCGGCGGCTCCGCCCACCGGCCCTATTTCGTCCCGGGCCATCTGGCCGAGCGAACGACCGTCGCGCCGGGTGGAGAAGAACAGCGTCACCATGTCCTGGACGGCGCCGGCGAAGATGACGCCGACGACGATCCAGATGGTGCCCGGCAGGTAGCCCATCTGCGCGGCGAGCACGGGACCGACGAGCGGGCCCGCGCCGGCGACGGCCGCGAAGTGGTGGCCGAAGAGCACCCGACGGTCGGTGGGATGGAAGTCGACACCGTTGTCGAGGCGTTCGGCGGGGGTGGCCCGGGTCTTGTCGACCTTCAGGACGCGCCGCGAGATGAAGCGCGCGTAGAAGCGGTACCCGATGGCGTACGAGCCCAGCGCCGCCGCGAGCAACCAGGCGGCCGAGATCTCCTCACCCCGTGACAGGGCCAACACGCCCCAGCCGATGGCTCCGATCAGGGCCACGAGCGCCCACACGGCGATCGACTGCGGGGAGAGGCGGCCCGACGGAGAGGGCGAGTCGGGCCTGCCGCCCGGGCTCGCCGCATCCCCCGGTGGTGGAGTCCGGTCTGTCCTTGTTGCGTCCGGTTCCGGCATGATCCTCGTCCCCTCGTTGATCATCTGCTTAAGCGCAGGGAATCTACGGGGGCTCGACCGCTGGACGTAAGCCCCCGTCCGCATAGCGGTACGAGCGTCCACCGAGGATCGAACGGGAGTCAACCGGTGATCACAAGGCAGGCCTCTGAAGACGGGCAACGAACTTGTAACGGTCGCCGCGATATACCGAACGTACCCATTCGACCGGTTCCCCGTCGGCGTCGAGGGAGTGCCGGGAGAGCATCAGCATCGGCAGTCCGACGTCCGTGCCGAGCAGTCCGGCCTCCCTCGGGGTGGCCAGGGAGGTCTCGATGGTCTCCTCCGCCTCCGCGAGGCGGACGTCGTACACCTCGGCGAGGGCCGTGTAGAGAGAGGTGTACTTGACCAGCGAACGGCGCAGCGCGGGGAAGCGCTTGGCCGACAGGTGCGTGGTCTCGATGGCCATCGGTTCGCCGCTCGCCAGACGCAGCCGCTCGATGCGCAGGACCCGTCCGCCCGTGGAGATCTTGAGCAGGCCGGCGAGGGTGTCGTCGGCCGTCACGTACCCGATGTCGAGGAGCTGGGACGTCGGCTCCAGGCCCTGGGCCCGCATGTCCTCCGTGTACGAGGACAGTTGGAGCGGCTGGGAGACCTTGGGCTTGGCGACGAAGGTGCCCTTGCCCTGGATCCTTTCCAGCCGGCCCTCGACGACGAGTTCTTGAAGGGCCTGCCGGACGGTGGTCCGGGAGGTGTCGAATTCGGCCGCGAGCGTGCGCTCCGGCGGGACCGGCGTGCCGGGGGGGAGCGTTTCGGTCATGTCGAGCAAGTGCCGCTTGAGCCGGTAGTACTTGGGCACGCGCGCCGTCCGAGTGACTGCCCCGCCTTCCGGCTCCGTGGTCGCCCCTTCGGTGGCCATCGCCGCCCGCCTTCCCGACTCCAGTTTCGCTGCCGTCACCGGCTCCTCCGATATGTGCGGTCACATCGTGACACGGGAGGGAGGACAGGCCTCCTCCCTCCCCCAGGTGTCGGTCCGATAACGGACCGAGCACCCGCTCATTAGACCCTTGACACCCCTAAAGGTCTAGGCCAAGCTCCAGCTACTGGTCTAAACCAATCTGGATCGGATCCCGGCCCCACGGGCAGTACTTGGTACGTCACCGCGGTGGGCGAGGGAAGTTGCAGGCAGCATCCCTGAGGAGGGTGGCGTGAAGCGCAAGCTCATCGCGGCGGTCGGAGTCGCGGGCATGGTTATCGGCCTCGCGGCGTGTGGCGACGGTGCCGACGACAAGGCGAAGACCGAAGCATCGGGTGGCGCGGCCAAGGAGATCACCGTCTGGGTGATGGACGGTTCCGCACCCAAGGCCTGGATCGACGAGGTCAACAAGGAGTTCTCGGCCAAGCACCCCGGTGTCACGGTCAAGGTCGAGGAGCAGAAGTGGACCGGCATCCAGGAGAAGGTCACCACGGCCCTCTCCGAGAACACCCCGCCGGACGTCATTGAGCTCGGCAACACCCAGACCGTCGGCTACGCCGTCACCGGTGGCCTCGCCGACCTGTCGGGCGACAAGTCCAAGCTCGGCGCCGACGCCTGGTCGAAGGGCATGACGTCCTCCGCCGAGGTCGACGGCAAGCTCTACGCCGCCCCGTGGTACGCCGCCAACCGCGTCGTCATCTACGACAAGAAGGCCTACGAGAAGGCCGGCATCACCGCCCCGAAGACCCGCGACGAGTGGGTGGCCGGCCTGGAGAAGCTGAAGACGACGGACCCGGCCTCGCAGCCGATCTACCTGCCCGGCCAGAGCTGGTACGTCCTCGCCGGCTTCGTCTGGGACGAGGGCGGCGACCTCGCCGTCAAGGACGGCGGCAAGTGGAAGGGCCAGCTGGCCACCCCGCAGGCCGCGTCCGCGATGGACTTCTACAAGAAGCTCCAGTCCTTCTCCACGGCCCCCAAGGACAAGGACGAGGCCACCCCGCAGCAGTCCACCGACATCGTCCCCAAGGGCGGCGTCTCGTCCTGGATCGGTCTCGGCTGGGAGGCCCAGGGCGCGCTGAAGGCCCTGAAGGAAGCGGGCAAGGAAGGCGACTTCGGTTACTTCCCGATCCCGGGCAAGACCGCCGACAAGCCGGGCTCCGTCTTCCTCGGTGGCTCGAACCTCGCCGTCGCCGAGCGCTCCAAGAACAAGGAGCTCGCCAAGGAGTGGCTGGCCCTCGCCGCAGGCAAGGACCAGATGACCAAGTACGCCACCGCCACCGAGGGCGCGCTGCTCCCGAACCAGACGGCCGCGAACTTCCCCGCCGCCCCGGGCTCCTTCGCCGAGTCGATGGCCAAGGCCGCCGCCTCCGGCAAGATCACCCCGGTCACCGCGGGCTGGGCGAACGTCGAGACCGAGCCGAACCCCATCAAGGAGTTCATGACCAAGGTCCTGAAGGGTGAGGACGCCGCCAAGGCGGGCGCGGACGCGGACAAGGAAATCGCGAGCCGCATCAACAAGTAGTCCCACCCGGCAGCACCGCACCACCGCACCACCGCACCACCGCTCCACCGCAGCACCGCTCCACCCGACACACCGCAACACCCGCAGCAACCAGCAGTGTGAACGCACCGGGGGGTGGGGGGGGGGGGCCCCCCCCCCCCGCGCCCCCCCCCCCCCCCCCCCGAGAGAACAACAAAAAACCACCCAGCACCCCCCACCACCACACCGCCACCCGCCCGCCCCCCCACCGCGCCCACCCCGCCCCCCCATCACCTCCCGGGCATGCAATTTTATTTTTTAGGATGGGGGTGGGCGGGTACGCCCCCCCCCCCCCCCCCCCCCACCCCCGGTCGCGCATTTGACTCCACAGTCAACCGCGAGGAAGCCCAGACATGACCGTGCACTCCCAGGGAGCGACCACCAGCGCTCCACAGGACGCACCACAGAAGTCCGCCGGACGGCCGAAGGTGCCCGGCACCGGTAGCGGCCCCAGCCATCCGTCGCCTCGCGGGGGCAGAAGGTCGCTCCCCTCGGGGTGGGCGCCGTATCTGCTCGTCCTGCCCGCGGTGCTCAGCCTCGCGACACTGCTGCTGTATCCGCTGATCAAGAACGTGATCCTGTCCTTCCAGGACATCAACAAGATCGAGTTCATCCAGCGGAAGTACCCGTTCGCGGGACTGGACAACTACACCCAGCTGCTCGGCGACTCCGACTTCTGGACCGTCGTCCTGCGCAGCTTCGGCTTCACCCTCGCCAACGTCGCGCTCATCATGGGCATCGGCTGCCTCATCGGCATCCTGCTGAACCGGCTCGGCAAGTGGATGCGCCTGGTCCTGTCGATGGCACTGGTGATGGCCTGGGCCATGCCGATCGTCGCGTCGGTCCAGGTCTTCAAGTGGCTCTTCGACGAGCAGTTCGGCGTCATGAACTGGGTCATGCGCTCCGCCGGCATCGCCGGGTACGACCAGCACAACTGGTTCGAGACCGGCCTCTCCACCATGGTGATCATCACGATCCTGGTGGTCTGGGGATCGGTCCCCTTCGTCGCCCTCAACATGTACGCCGGCCTGACCACGGTCGGGGCCGAACTGTACGAGGCCGCCCGGATGGACGGCGCCAACGGCTGGCAGACCTTCTGGAAGGTCGTCTTCCCCCAGCTGAAGCCCTTCTTCCTGATCACCACCTTCCTCGAGGTGATCTGGGTCTTCAAGGCCTTCACCCAGGTCTACGCGATGAACAAGGGCGGCCCCGACCGCGCCTCCGAGATCCTCCCGGTCTTCGCCTACGTCGAGGGCCAGAGCCAGTTCCACTACGGTCTGGCCGCCGCGATCTCCGTCCTGACGATCCTGATCCTCATCATCGTCATGTCCTTCTACTTCCGCCTGATCCTGAAGCAGGAGGAGGAGCAGTGAGCACGACCACCGCCCCGAAGCCGGCGCCGTCCGCACCGTCCGCACCGGCGACGCAGACCGCCCAGCGGCTGCGCACCCGCCGGCCGCTGCGCCCCGGGACCGTCGCCAAGAACGTCGGCGCCCTCCTGCTGGCCCTCGTCTTCGTCTTCCCGGTCTACTGGATGTTCTCCTCGGCGCTCAAGCCGCAGAGCGAGATGCTCAGCAAGGACCCGGTCTTCGTCTTCACGCCGACGCTGAAGAACTTCGACAAGGCCACCGGCGTCGACAACTTCTGGTCGTACGTCACCAACAGCCTCATCGTCACCGTCTGCGCGGTCGTGCTGGCCCTGCTCGTCGCCCTCGCCGCGAGCTTCGCCATCGCCCGCATGAAGTTCAAGGGCCGCAAGGGCCTCGTGCTCGCCGTGATGATGGCCCAGATGGCCCCCTGGGAGGTCATGGTCATCGCGATGTACATGATCGTCCGCGACGCCGAGATGCTGAACAGCATCGGCGTGCTGACCGCCATCTACTTCGTGATGGTCCTCCCCTTCACCATCTGGACCCTGCGCGGATTCATCGCCGCCGTCCCGGTGACCCTGGAGGAGGCGGCCCAGATCGACGGCTGCACCCGCGGCCAGGCCTTCCGCAAGGTGATCTTCCCGCTGCTGGCCCCCGGTCTGATGTCCACCTCGCTCTTCGGCTTCATCACCGCCTGGAACGAGTTCGCGATGGTCCTGATCCTGAACAAGGACAAGACCTCGCAGACCCTCCCGCTGTGGCTGACCGAGTTCCAGACCGCCTTCGGCAACGACTGGGGCGCCACCATGGCCGCGTCCTCGCTCTTCGCGGTCCCGGTCCTGCTGATCTTCATCTTCCTCCAGCGCAAGGCCGTCGGCGGCATGACCGCCGGCGCCGTGAAGGGATAACGGCCGACATGACTGTCCTTGCGCACCGCACGGATACGGTGACCCGCGACGCCCTCGCGGTCCTCCAGCCCGGCTTCGAGGGCACCACCGCCCCCGCCTGGCTGCTGCGCCAGGTCGCCGAAGGCCTCACCGCCGTGGGCCTCTTCGGCCGCAACATCACCTCCGCCGCCCAGCTCTCCGCCCTCACCGCGCAGCTGCGCGCCGAGCGCGACGACGTACTCGTCGCCATCGACGAGGAGGGCGGCGACGTCACCCGCCTGGAAGTGCGGGGCGGCTCGTCCTTCCCCGGCAACCTCGCGCTGGGCGCCGTCGACGACACCGACCTCACCCGTGACGTGGCCCGCGAGCTGGGCCGCCGCCTCGCCGAGTGCGGGGTCAACCTCAACTGGGCGCCGTCCGCGGACGTCAACTCCAACCCGAACAACCCCGTCATCGGGGTCCGTTCCTTCGGCGCGGACACCGCCCTCGCCGCCCGGCACACCGCCGCCTACGTCGAGGGCCTCCAGGCCGCCGGCGTCGCCGCCTGCACCAAGCACTTCCCGGGCCACGGCGACACCAACGTCGACTCGCACCACGCGCTGCCCCGCATCGACGTCGACCTGGACACCCTCCAGGCCCGCGAACTGGTCCCCTTCAAGGCGGCCATCGAGGCCGGCAGCAAGGCGGTCATGAGCGCGCACATCCTCGTGCCCGCCCTCGACCCGACCCGCCCGGCCACCCTCAGCCCGCAGATCCTGACCGGCCTGCTCCGCAAGGAGCTCGGCTACGAGGGCCTCATCGTCACCGACGGCATGGAGATGAACGCCATCGCCGGGACGTACGGCATCGAACGCGGCTCGGTGCTGGCCATCGCGGCCGGCGCCGATGCCATCTGCGTCGGCGGCGGGCTCGCCGACGAGGCCACCGTGCTGCGCCTGCGCGACGCGCTCGTGGCCGCCGTCCGCGAGGGCGCGCTGCCGCAGGAGCGGCTCGCCGACGCCGCCACCCGGGTGCGCGCCCTCGCGCAGTGGTCCCGTCGGGCCCGGCCGGACGCGCCGGCGGAGGGGAGCGGCGCGTCCGGCATCGGCCTGACGGCGGCCCGCCGGGCCGTGGTCGTCACGGGCGCCGCCACCCCGGTCGCCGCCCCGTACGTCGCCACGCTCACCCCCGTCCCGAACATCGCCGTGGGCGACGAGACCCCGTGGGGAGTGGCCGCGGAGCTGGCCGCGCTGGTCCCGGACACGGAGGCGGGCGTCTACCCGAAGGGCTCCACCGCCGGGGACGTCCTCGCGGCCGCCGGCGCCCGCACCGTCGTCGCGGTGGTCCGCGACGCGCACCGGCACCCGTGGATGAGCGAGGTCCTGGACGCCCTGGTGGCGGCGCGCCCGGACACCGTGGTCGTCGAGATGGGCGTACCGCTCGCCGCGCCGCGCGGGGCCCTGTACCTCGCCACGCACGGCGCCTCCCGCGTCTGCGGCCGGGCGGCCGCCGAGATCATCGCGGGCGCGTAGGCGCCGCCGGCCCCGCGCGGGCCGGAGCCGGACGTGCGAAAGGGCCGGGCCCCCGAGGAGGGGGGCCCGGCCCTTTCGCCGTGCCGGTGTGGCCTACAGGCCCTGCCAGGCCGGCTTGTCGGCCCAGGTCTGACGGAAGTAGTCGGCGAGCTTCAGCTTCGAGGCGGCGGCCTCGTCGACGACGACCGTGGCGTGCCGGTGCAGCTGGAGCGCGGAGGCCGGGACGAGGGCGGAGAGCGGCCCCTCCACGGTCTGCGCGACCGCCTCGGCCTTGCCCTCGCCGGTGGCCAGCAGGACCAGGTGACGGGCGTCGAGGATGGTTCCGATGCCCTGGGTGATGACGTGGTGCGGCACCTGGTCGATGTCGTCGTCGAAGAAGCGCGCGTTGTCGACGCGGGTCTGCTGCGTCAGCGTCTTGATCCGGGTCCGGGAGGCCAGCGAGGAGCACGGCTCGTTGAAGCCGATGTGGCCGTCGGTGCCGATGCCCAGCAGCTGGAGGTCCACGCCGCCGGCCTCGGCGAGGGCGCGGTCGTAGGCGTCACAGGCGCCGACGATGTCCTCGGCGGAGCCGTCCGGGCCCATGAAGGAGGCCTCGGACAGGCCGAGGGGCTCCACGACCTCGCGGAGCACGACGGCGCGGTAGGACTCGGGGTGCCCGGCCGGGAGGCCGACGTACTCGTCGAGCTGGCAGACGCGCGCCCGGGCGGCATCGACCAGGCCGGCCTTGACCTTGGCCGCGAGGGCTTCGTAGATGGGCAGCGGGGTGGAGCCGGTCGCCACGCCGAGCAGGGCGTCGGGCTTGCGGCGGACCAGGGCGGCCATGGCCTCCGCGATGAGTTCGCCGCCTGCCTTGGCGTCCGGGACGATGACAACTTCCACGCTGGGCCTGCCGATCTGAGAGGGGGACGGTCGGAATGTGGTATAGACCAATCTAGCAGAGTGGGGCCGTCCGTGGCGGGCCTTCGCCCGCAATCCATGGTGATCCCGTCCGCCCCTCCCGGCCTCCCGGGCGCTGCCCCCGGGGTCCCGGCCGGGAGGCCGGGACCCGCCGCCCCGGCCGCGCTCGGAGCGGCCTCAGACCAGCGAGAGCTGGAGCCCGCCCGTGGCATCGAGGTGCTGGCCGGTGACCCAGCGGGAGTCCGGCGAGGCGAGGAAGGCGACCACGTCCGCCACCTCGCCGGCGGTGCCCACCCGGCGGAAGACGGACCGGGCGGCGAGGTGTTCCCGGGTCCCGGGATCGGAGAGCAGCGCGGCGTTCAGGTCGGTCTCGGTGATGCCGGGGCCGACCGAGTTCACGGTGATCCCGCGCGGGGCGAGTTCGGCGGCCAGGGACACGGTCAGGGCGTTCACCGCCCCCTTGGCCATGACGGTGGCGAGGATCGCGGGCAGTGCCAGGTGGGGGGTGCCGGTGACGTTCACGATCCGACCCCCGTCCCGGAGCCGCGCCAGCCCGTGCTTGATCACGAAGAACGGCGCCCGGGCGTTGAGGGACTGGACCCGCCGGAAGGTCTCCTCGTCCGTGTCCGCGATGCCGGCGAAGGCCGCCGCGCCGGCGTTGTTCACCAGGACGTCCACGTGCTCCGTGGCCAGCGGATGGGCCTCGTACGCCGCCCAGAGCGCCTGCGCGTCGCCCGGCACCCCGAGCTCCGCGCGGATCGGGAAGGCCGTTCCCCCCGCGGCCCCGATCGCGGCGACGGTCTCCGCCGCCGCCACCTCGTCGTGTCCGTAGTGCACCGCGACCAGGGCTCCGTCGCGGGCCAGCCGCTGCGCGACCGCCCGTCCGATCCCCCTGCTGCCGCCCGTGACCAGTGCCGTCTTCCCCTTGAGCACGCCCATGACGCGCCCCCCTTCAGCATTCGCTAGTGGTCGCTACAGAAAGGGACGGTACCAGATTCGCTAGCGACCGCTATAGAATCCGGGCATGGTGACCGGACAGCGCGGCAGGCCCCGCTCCTTCGACCGCGACGCCGCCCTCGACAAGGCCATGTTCGCCTTCTGGGAGCGCGGCTACGAGGCGACGTCCATCTCCGACCTGACCGCCTCCCTGGGCATCAGCGCGCCCAGCCTCTACGCGGCCTTCGGCGACAAGCGCAAGCTCTTCGACGAGGTCGTCGTGGTGTACGGGGGCCGCTACGGCGACTTCGCGAGCGTGGCCATGGCCGAGGAGCCCACCGCCCGGGACGCCGTACGGCGCATCCTGTTCGAGGCCGCCGAGGTCTACACGGACCCGGCCCACCCGCCGGGTTGCATGGTGATCAGCGCGGCGGTGAACACCACCAGCGAAGAGGTGGCGCAGGCCCTGCGCCTGCGGCGCCACGCCAACCTGCTGATGTTCGAGAGCCGGATCCGCGCGGACGTCGCCGCCGGGGTGCTCCCCGCCGACACCGATGCCGGTGCGCTGGCCCGCTACGCGGGAGCCGTGATCCAGGGAATGTCCGTGCAGTCGCGCGACGGGGCGAGCCGGGAAGAACTGGAAGCGGTCGCGGCGCGGGCGATGCTGGCCTGGCCGGCGTGACGCGATCCGCGTGAACTGATCCGCCGGGAAAGATCCACTGCGGCAATTCCTGAAATGGGGCCCGGAATTCGGCCCTGAAATTCCTCTGGGCCACGGTGCAGGGAGGGACCCTCGACCCGCCCGGCACCGTAGCCCGGAGTACTTACGGCCGTCGGGTGTGCGGTTCCCGGCGGCCGGTTGGGAGGTGCCTGCGCGGTCAGGGCAGAGCGCGCGGTTACCTCTATCCGTCCTCCTGTGCGGGGAGGGCGGAAGCCTGACTCAATTGTGGACTAGACCATTCTGCTCTGTCCATCCAATGGCGGGTGTCTTCATCCCGTCACTTCCTCCAACAGTACGCGGACCGGGCCCCTCGTGGGTACTCCTGGGTATTCGCGTGGGGAAAGTCATGGCCGTACCCGGGGTACGCTCGCCAGGTGCCCTCCATGAACGACCTCGTACGCCAGCACACCGCTCTCAGTGAAGCCGAACTGGAGTGGCTCCATCTGCTGGTCTCGGAGTGGCAGCTGCTCTCCGACCTGTCCTTCGCCGACCTCGTGCTGTGGGTGCCCACCCTCGACGGCTCCCGGTACGTGTCCGTCGCGCAGATGCGCCCGAACACCGGCCCCACCTCGTACCAGGACGACATGGTCGGCCACCTGGTGCCGCGCGGCCGCCGTCCGCTCCTGGACGCCGCCCTCGACGAGGGCCGGATCGTGCGCGAGGGGGACCCGGAGTGGCGCGAGGAGGTACCCGTCCGCGTCGAGTCGATCCCCGTGCGCCGCGAGGGCCGGGTGCTCGGCGTCATCGCCCGCAACACCAACCTGCTCACTGTGCGTACACCGAGCCGGCTGGAGCTGACCTACCTCCAGTCCGCCTCCGACCTCGCCCAGATGATCGCGGCGGGCTCCTTCCCGTACCCCGGCCAGCAGGTCGACATGGACGCCTCCCCGCGCGTCGGGGACGGCCTCATCCGGCTCGACGCCGAGGGGGTGGTGACGTACGCGTCCCCGAACGCCCTCTCCGCCTACCACCGGCTCGGCCTCGCCGCCGACCTGGTGGGCCAGCACCTGGGCACCACCACCGCCGAACTGGCCCCGTCCCGCGGCCCGGTGGACGAGGCGCTGGTGAAGCTGGCCAGCGGCTGGGCGCCCCGGGAGACCGAGGTCGAGGGCACCAGCGGGGTCATCCAACTGCGCGCGATCCCCCTCAAGCCCAAGGGGACCCGCATCGGTTCCCTCGTGCTGTGCCGCGACGTCACCGAACTGCGCCGTCGCGAACGCGAACTGATCACCAAGGACGCGACCATCCGGGAGATCCACCACCGGGTGAAGAACAACCTCCAGACGGTGGCGGCGCTCCTGCGGCTCCAGGCCCGGCGGATGGATTCGGAGAACGCCCGCGAGGCGCTGAACGAGGCGGTGCGCCGCGTCGGTTCGATCGCGATCGTGCACGAGACGCTGTCTCAGAACCTCGACGAGCGGGTGGAGTTCGACGAGATCGCCGACCGCGTGATCGCGATGGTCGCCGAGATCTCCCCAGGCAAGGTGGCCTGCCGGCGCACCGGCCGCTTCGGCATCCTGGACGCGGAGGTCGCCACTCCGCTGTCGATGGTGCTGACGGAGGTGCTCCAGAACGCGCTGGAACACGCCTTCACCCAGGGGGAGGGCGGCACGGTCGAGGTGGCCGCGATCCGTTCGGGCAGCGGCCGGGCCGACGGCCGGCTCCTGATCACCGTGCTCGACGACGGCTGCGGCCTGCCCGAGGGGTTCGACCCCCAGCGCGCCGGCAACCTCGGGCTCCAGATCGTACGGACCCTCGTGGAGGGGGAGCTCGGCGGCACCTTCGACATGCTGCGGGCCGAGCCGCGCGGCACCAAGGTGGTCCTCGACGTGCCGTCCAGCTCCCAGAAGTAGCCCCCCGGATCGTCACTCAACGTGACGGGCCGAAAGCGGTCACCGCCGCCGGACGGAGGCCCGGACAAAGCACTGAGCCCCGGACCGGGGCACCTCCAGCGGGTGGCTGGGGGAGTCCCGGTCCGGGGCTCAAGAGCACGTTGCTGAGCGCTGCTATGGGTACTACGCGCTGCGGCTCGAGGCTCGAAAGTCGATGTCAGGCGGTGGCGTTGCGCGCCCGATTGCGAGCGGCGCGGCGCTTCATCGCGCGGCGCTCGTCCTCGCTGAGACCGCCCCAGACGCCGGAGTCCTGACCGGACTCGAGCGCCCACTGCAGGCACTGCTCCATGACGGGGCAGCGGCGGCAGACGGCCTTGGCTTCCTCGATCTGCAGCAGCGCAGGACCGGTGTTGCCGATGGGGAAGAAGAGTTCCGGGTCTTCCTCACGACAAACGGCGTTGTGACGCCAGTCCATGGCTGCTCCATCTCCTTGTATTGCGGGCAGGTTGCTTGTGAATGTGAACGCTTTCACGAATCCCCCCGTGAGGGAAGGGCCGACGCCCAGTTGCCTGGTGCGGTCCGAGATGCGTGGAGGGGTTCTGGCGCTCTGTGTGGGTGCCGGGTGCTGCGGGCTGTCCCGATCGCCATGTAGAGATTCGCAAACCTCGGACGGGGATACAACCCCTTCCGGAAAGTTTTTTTGGATTCGTCGGTGTCTACTAGGTCACAGCCCTAGTTCCTAGGGGTGGACCGGCGTGTAAACGTTCGAGTGAAAGGACTTTTGGCCCTTCCACTCACACAATCACACGCAGTGCCCGGCGTACGCCTGTGAACCGAACGCTGGTGCGCAGTCCGAGGTGATCGCCGTCCATCTGGAAGGGCAGCGGGACCTTCGAATGCAAGGTGAAGTCGGTCAGATCGTGCAGAGACACCGCGTGCTTGCCGTGCGGACCGCGCTCAGGAGTCGAGGTCAGGAGCTGCGTGGCGTACCGGGCGACCGCCGGAGTTGACAAACGATTGAGTGCCAATACGTCAAGCGCGGTATCGAACGAGGCCTCCGGGGAGGCGTAGAGGGGCCGGTTCCCCAGGTACGTCCAGGGGGAGGTGTTGCAGACTATCGAGAGCACCAGGTCCGTCACCGGATCCTGGCCGGGACGCTCCAGCGTCACCGTGCCGTTCCTGCGGTTCGGCTCCTCCCAGAACTGACGCATGAGCTGCCGCACGTACAGGGCGTGCGTCGAACGCTTGCCGCGTTCGCGCTGCTGCTCGACCCGCCCCACCACGCCCGCGTCGAAGCCGAAGCCCGCGCAGAACGTGAACCAGCGCGCCGGGACCGATTCGTCCTCGGTGCCGGGCGAGCCGGCCGCCAGGCCGAGGCCCACCGTCCGCTCGCGTTCCTCGCGCAGTGCGTCCAGGAGGGCGCCGGTCGCCTCGACCGCGTCGTTCGGCAGGCCGAGCGCCCGGGCGAAGACGTTCGTCGATCCACCGGGGACCACCGCCAGCTTCGGCAGCCGGTCGGGGTCGGGTCCGTCGTGCAGGAGACCGTTGACCACCTCGTTGACCGTGCCGTCGCCGCCGAGGGCCACCACCAGGTCGAGACCCTCGTGCGCGGCCTTGCGGCCCAGGTCACGGGCGTGGCCCCGGTACTCGGTCGTGACCGCCTCCAGCTTCATCTCGCTGGCCAGCGCGTGGGTCAGGACGTCGCGCGTGCGCGCACTGGTCGTCGTCGCTGCTGGGTTGGCCACGAGGAGTGCACGCATGACCGCCAGAGTACCCACCCCTCCTCCGCCATTCCCTACCGACCGTCCCGTACCGCGCCGGCGGCGCGCGGCTACCCTGCTGGGGTGAGCAAGAAGCAGAGCCGTCAGCAGACCCCGAACGTCCCCGCCGCCGCGGTCGCCGCCCCCGCGGCGCTGCCCCGACGGCTCACGGCGGCCGCCGTGCTCACCGCCCTGGAGGGTCTGGCCCTGGCCGGGCTGGGCGTCTACATGCTGTTCGTCGGCATCGCCGGCGACCCCGACTCCCCGCAGCAGGCCGAGACCGGCGGTGTGACCCTGCTCGCGCTCGCCGCGCTTCCGCTCGTCGCCGCGCGGGGGCTGCGGCTGGGCCGCCGCTGGAGCCGCGGCCCGGCGCTGATCACACAGCTCATGGCGATGCCGGTGGCGTGGACCCTGTGGACCACCGGCGGCGCGATGACGGCCGCCGCCGTGGCACTGGCCCTGGCAGCCGTCGCCGTCGCCGCCCTGCTGGTGAACCCGACGGCCACCGAGGCGCTCGGCATCGGGCCCGGCGAACAGGCCCGATAACCCCGCTCCTCCCGTACCGCGGGCTACTCCTCCACGAGGAGCTTCTCCCGGAGCTGGGCCAGGGTGCGGGCCAGCAGCCGGGACACGTGCATCTGGGAGATGCCGACCTCCTGCGCGATCTGCGACTGGGTCATGTTGCCGAAGAACCGCAGCAACAGGATCCGTTTCTCCCGCGGCGGCAGTCCCTCCAGCAACGGCTTGAGGGACTCCCGGTACTCGACGCCCTCCAGCGCCTCGTCCTCCGAGCCCAGGGTGTCCGCGACGGCCGGGGACTCGTCGTCCGTGTCCGGTACGTCCAGGGAGAGCGTGCTGTAGGCGTTGGCCGATTCCAGCCCCTCCAGCACCTCCTCCTCGGAGATCCCGAGCCGTTCGGCCAGCTCGTGCACCGTCGGCGAGCGGCCGTGCTGCTGCGACAGCTCGGCCGTGGCCGTGGTCAACGACAACCGCAGCTCCTGCAGGCGGCGGGGGACGCGTACCGCCCAGCCCTTGTCGCGGAAGTGCCGCTTGATCTCGCCGACCACGGTCGGTGTGGCGTACGTCGAGAACTCGACGCCGCGGTCCGGGTCGAACCGGTCCACCGACTTGATCAGGCCGATCGTGGCGACCTGCGTCAGGTCGTCCAGCGGCTCCCCTCGGTTGCGGAACCGCCGTGCCAGGTGCTCGACCAGCGGCAGGTGCATCCGGACCAGCCGGTTGCGCAGTTCCGCGCGCTCCGGTGAGCCCTCGGGCAGCTCGCGCAGCTCGAAGAACAGGGCCCGCGCACCGCTGCGGTCCCGCGGATCCGGCAGCGCCACGGGCGCGGCCGGCACCGCCGGGGCCGTGGCAGCGACCTCCGGTGGCTGTGGTTGGTCGTGCTGGTTCTCGCTCATAGGGCCCGCCCGTCGCTCCGCCGAGTCCAAAAAGCCGTCTTCCGCATCCGCGTCAGCCGGGTGCGGCCGGGCGTGCTGCTGTTCCGGAATGCCGCCGTCGACCTCGTGCCGTACCCGGGGCCGATCCCCGCCCCGCACCGGGATCTCCCCGCCGCTCACACCGGGCCTGGCCCCGCGCCGCGCTGTTTGTAGAGACTGATGCTCACCGTCCGGTTCTCCTCGACCGTCGCCTCGACCTTGCCGGCCAGCGCCGACAGGACCGTCCACGCGAACGTGTCGCGCTCCGGCGCGCGGCCGTCGGTGGTCGGCGCCGAGACGGTCACCTCCAGCGAATCGTCCACCAACCGGAAGACGCAGCTGAGGACGGAGCCGGGCACGGCCTGCTGGAGCAGGATCGCGCAGGCCTCGTCCACCGCGATGCGGAGGTCCTCGATCTCGTCGAGAGTGAAGTCCAAACGGGCTGCGAGGCCGGCCGTGGCCGTTCGCAACACGGACAGGTAGGCACCCGCAGCGGGCAGCCGGACTTCCACGAAGTCCTGGGTCCCGGGCTCGCCTGCGATCTGGGACACCCTCACCTCCAAGGTGGTACGAGCTCTGTTCGCCGGTGACGCTATCGCGATCCGGGTGATCGTGTCGCGGCACCCCTCACAGCGCCCCTTTCGGGGGCGCCCGGGCCGGCCGGCCGTGCGTCCAGTGACTGATGGTAAGCCCATGGGTACGCACAGTGGCTAGAGGTCTGCGGGCCCAATTCGGGGGAACCGGCGGAGGGTTGACCTACCCCGGTTCAGACGATCGAACCGTCGACAAAGCACCATCGCCAGGTCTCCCCCGGCTCGAAGCTTCGCATCACCGGGTGACCGGACTCCTGGTGGTGCGCGGTGGCGTGCCGGTGGGGGGAGGAGTCGCAGCACGCCACGTATCCGCACCCCAGGCACATCCGCAATTGCACCGGATGACTCCCGAGTGCCAGACATTCCGGGCATGTCATCGCACGAGGGACAGGCTCGGGGCGCGGCAGTTCTGCAACGTGGGTGCACTCGCTCATGATGGCCAGCGTACGACCAGGGTGCGGGTGCACGACGCGATGAGGGTGGATCGTCATGGAGGTATTGCCGCTGGTGGCGCTGGTGGCCGGGAGCGCGGCGGTGGCGGGTCTGGCCCGCCGCACGCCGGTGCCCGCGCCGCTGCTGCTCGTCGCGGTCGGACTGATCGCCGCGTACGTCCCGGGCGTGCCGCCGTACGTCCTGGACCCGCACATCGTGCTGCCGTTGCTGCTGCCGCCGTTGCTGCACACGGCCGCGGTCGACAGCTCGTACCTCGACCTGCGCGCCAACATCCGGCCGGTCGCGCTGCTGTCGGTGGGGTACGTCCTCTTCGCGACGCTGGCCGTCGGCTACGCGGCGTACCTGCTCGTGCCGGGCCTGTCGCTGCCCGTGGCGCTGGTGCTGGGCGCGGTGATCGCCCCGCCGGACGCGGTGGCGGCGACCGCGATCGCCCGCAAGTTGGGGCTGCCGAACCGGATCACGACCATCCTGCAGGGCGAGTCGCTGGTCAACGACGCGACGGCCATCACCGCGTACAAGGTGGCGCTCGCCGCGGCCGTCGGGGTGAGCGCGGGCTGGGCCGGCGGGATCGCGGAGTTCCTGCTGGCCTCCGTCGGCGGGGTCGGCGTGGGCCTGTTGCTGATGGTGCCGATCCACCAACTGCGCAAGCGGCTGAAGGAACCCCTGCTCCAGAACACCCTGTCGCTGCTGATCCCGTTCGTGGCGTACGCGGCGGCCGAGCGGGTGCACGCCTCGGGGGTGCTGGCCGTCGTCGTCGTCGCCCTGTACCTCGGACACCGCAACTGGCAGGTCGACTTCGCCACCCGGCTCCAGGAGGAGGCGGTGTGGAAGGTGGTCGCCTTCGTCCTGGAGTCGGTGGTCTTCGCGCTGATCGGACTCCAGCTGCCGGTGGTCCTCAAGGGCCTGGACGAGTACGAGCCCTCGTCCGTGGCCTGGTACGCCGTCCTGGTCTTCCTCGCGGTGGTCGCCGCCCGGTTCCTGTGGGTGTTCCCCGCGACGTTCCTGCCGCGTTGGCTCTCCGAGCGGATCCGGCGGCGGGAACCGGAGACCAACTGGAAGGCCCCGGTGATCGTCGGTTGGGCCGGCATGCGGGGCGTCGTGTCGCTGGCGATCGCCTTCTCCGTACCGCTGGACGTTCCCCACCGGAACCTGATCCTCTTCCTCACCTTCACGACCGTCATCGGGACCCTGGTCGTCCAGGGCCTGACGCTGCCGCCGCTGATCAAGCTGCTGAAGCTGCCGCCCCGCGACGTGCGCGCCGAGACGCTCGCCGAGGCGCAGGCGCAGAGCGAGGCCTCGCGGGCGGCGGAGGAGCGGCTGGCGGAGCTGTTGGAGGACTCGGAGCACAACGCGCTGCCGCCGCCGCTGGTGGAACGGCTGCGCACGGTGCTGGAGCGCCGCCGCAACGCGGTGTGGGAGCGGCTGGGGGAGGTCAACGCGCAGACGGGGGAGTCGGCCGACGACGTCTACCGCAGGCTGGCGCGGGAGATGATCGCCGCCGAGCGGGAGGTGTTCGTCGCCCTGCGCGACGCCCGCCGCATCGACGACGAGATGCTGCGCGCCCTGCTGCGCCGGCTGGACCTGGAGGAGGCGGCGGCCTACCGGGAGGAGTCCGCCTGACCGTCGCGGACGCGGCGCTCGCCGGCCGGTCCGGAGCCGTCGGCGGGTGCGGTCGGGGGCCGCCGGTGGCGGGGCGGTCCCGCCGGCCGCGGACGCGGCGGGTCACGGCCGGCCCGTGACGACGGCGGCCAGGGTGGTGCCGTCGGGGAAGGCTCCCGATTCGGTGAGGGCGACCAGGGCCCACAGCAGCTTCGCCACGTAGATCCGTTCGACGGGGAACCCGTGACGGGCCCCGAAGTCGGCGGCGAAGGCTTCCAGGGCGTCCGGGACGCGGGCGTAACCGCCGTGGTCGAAGCCCTCGGCCAGGCTCCAGTCACCGGCCGGCCCGCCGAAGGCGGCCTCCTGGAGGGAACGTATCTCCGCCCCCAGGAAACCGCCCGCGAGGACCGGTACGCCGAGTGCCCGCTGGCCGGGGTCGAGGCCGGCGGCCAGGCCGGCGAGGGTGCCGCCCGTGCCGCAGGCCACCGCCACCACGTCGGCCGCCCCGCGCAGCTCGTGGCCCAGCCCGGCGCAGCCCCGCAGGGCGAGGGCGTTGCTGCCGCCCTCGGGGACGACGTACGCGCCGGCGGCGCCGGCCTCGGCCAGCAGCCGGTCCCGCGTCCGGGGCTCCGCCTTGCGGCGGTAGTCGGAGCGGGTCACGAAGCGCAACCGCATGCCGTCCGCCGCGCACCGGGAGAGGGAGTCGTTGAGGGGCCGGTCGGCGAGTTCGTCCCCGCGCACGATGCCGGTGGTGCGCAGTCCGAGCAGCCGACCGGCGGCAGCGGTGGCCCGCAGGTGGTTGGAGTAGGCCCCGCCGAAGGTCACGACCTCCCCGTGACCCGCCTCCAGGGCGGCCCGGAGGTTGGGCGCGAGCTTGCGCCACTTGTTGCCGGGCAGCTCCGGATGCACCAGGTCGTCCCGCTTGAGCAACAGCCGGACCCCGCGCACGGCGAACCGCTCGTCGACCACCTCGACCAACGGGGAGGGCGGACGCGGACGCAGTTCGGGGTGACTCACCCCTTCATTGTCGGCCCGGACGGGGCGCGGGGCGGCCGGTCACTTGAGGCGTTCCGCCACGCGGGCTCTCATCGAGGCCATCGTGAAGCCCCTGGGGTCGACCTTGCCGGGTTGCCATTCGAGGTGGCCGATGACCGACGGGGCGGTCCAGCCGTGGAAGCGGCAGACGGCGGCCGCCGCGCGGGCGATGGCGTCGAGTTGGACGGCGGGCCAGGGGTCCTTGCCGTCGCCGAGGTTCTCGCACTCGAAGCCGTAGAAGTGGCGGTTGCCGTCGGTGTTCGCCGCGTGGTCGACGGGCAGGCGCTTCTCGGCGATGACGGCGGCCAGGACGTCGGAGTCGCCGGAGCCGGCGTGGTTGGTCCGGCCGTGGCCGACGAGGTGGACCCGGCCGTCCTTGGCGATGACGCCGTGGCAGAGCGGGCCGGGCAGGTCCGGGTGTCCGTCGCGGCAGAGGGCGACGGTGTACGGGGTGCCGTGGGTGACGGTGTGGTGGATCATCACCCCGTGCACGGGGCCCCAGGGGCCCTTGTGGTTGCGGTTGTGGGTGCGCCAGGCGCCGACCTCGACGACGGTCAGGCCCTCGCGCCGGAGTGCTGTGATGAAACGGTCCGCGGACATGGGTGCGGCCATGGCCGCCTCCTTTGCGGTGCGTGAGAGACACGCTCAGTGTGCGTCTCGTTACGTTCCGGTGTAGCGGAGGCGGCCCTTCCGGGGCTAGGGCGTTCGTACGCCGAGCGAGCGGTTCCGGCCGGCCGTCAGGCCGATGCCAGCCACAGGTCCGGGCCGAACACCTCGTAGTGGATGTCCGACGCCGGCACCCCCTTGGCGATCAGCTGCGCGCGCACCGCCCGCATGAACGGCAGCGGTCCGCACAGGTAGGCGGTGGTGCCGGGGGCGACGGGGACGTCCGTCAGGTCGACGAGGCCGGTGGCGTCGCCGGGCTCCGCCGACTCCTCGTACCAAAAGCGCGCCGAGGCGTCGGCGAGCTTGTGGGTGAGGGCGCGGTGGTCGGCGCGCAGGGCGTGGTCGGCGGGGGAGCGGTCGGCGTGCAGGACGCTGACGGGCGCGGCGTGGCCCGTCTCGGCCAGGTGCTCCAGCATCGACAGCATCGGGGTGCAGCCGATGCCGGCCGACGCGAGCAGCACGGGCGCGGAGCCGTCCCGCAGGACCAGGTCCCCGTACGGGGCCGAGACGCGCAGCCGGTCGCCGGTGCGGACCCGGGCGTGCAGGTGGTTCGAGACCTCACCGTCGGGACCGCCGGCCGCCGGGCCGTGGACGCGCTTGACGGTGATCGCGCGGATCGGGGAACCGGGGGCCCGGGAGAGGCTGTACTGGCGGATCTGGCGGGCCCCGTCGGCGAGTTCGACCTGGACGGAGACGTACTGGCCCGGCCGGAAGTCGGGGGCCGGGGCGCCGTCGGCCGGGGTCAGGTGGAAGGTGGCGCAGTCCGCCGTCTCCTCGACGCGCGCGGCCACCGTCCACTCCCGCCACACGTCCCCGGCGAGGATCCGCCGCTCGGCGTACAGGCGCTCCTCGATGGCGGCGAGGGCGTTGGCCATCAGCCAGTAGACCTCGTCCCAGGCTTCGGCCACCTCGGGGGTGACGGCCTCGCCGAGGATCTCGACGATCGCCGCGAAGAGGTGCGTGTGGACCACCGCGTACTGCTCGCGGGTGACGCCGAGCGAGGCGTGCTTGTGGGCGATGCGGCCGAGCATCACGTCGGGACGGGTGCCGGGGTTCTCGACCAGGTGGGTCGCGAAGGCGGCGATCGAGCCCGCGAGGGCCTGCTTCTGGAGGCCGGCGTTCTGGTTGCCGCGGTTGAACAGGTCGCGGAGCAGCTCCGGGTGGGCCGCGAACAGCTTGCTGTAGAAGAGCTCCGTGATGTCGCCGATCGCCGCCCCGACGGCGGGCAGGGTGGCGCGTACGGTCGCGGTCGACTTCTCGGACAGCATGGGAGCTCCTCGCGTAATTGGTATGTGACATGCATATTCAAGGGCCGAAAAAAAGGCCCGTGACGGTGCGGACGTTTGTTCGCACCGCCCTGCGCTCCCGGCCCGGGCGGGCGGGGCGGCGGACCGAACCGGCCATCCGGCCCGCGTCGGCGGGCCTTCGGTCCCGCCTCAGGCCGGACCCGGAGCGCCGGCGCCGGATCCGCCCGAGAGGCTCAGCAGCAGCGGGCCCGTCGGGCTCGCCACCAGGTCATTCACGGTGAGCGGGTCCAGTGCGGCGAAGAACGCCTCCTGGGCCCGGCGCAGCGCGCCGCGCAGGACGCACGCGCCGCGCAGCGGGCAGGGGGTGGCGCCGTCGCAGTCCACGACATCGCCGGCGCCCTCCAGTTCGCGCACCACGCCACCGATCGAGGCGGCCCGGCCGGAGGGGGTGAGCGCGAGCCCGCCGCCCCGGCCCCGGCGCGCCTCGACCAGCCCCAGATGCTGGAGCCGGGCGACCACCTTGGTGGTGTGGGTGTACGGAACCTGCATGGTCGCGGCCACTTCCCGGGTCGTGGGGAGGTCCGCCTCCTCGACGGCCAGGCGCATGAGCACGCGCAGCGCCAGGTCGGTGAATCGCGTCAGCCGCATGCCCGTAGCCTAGGAAACTTGCATGGGAGATTCAAGTTAAAGCCGGGGGTTGCGACCGTCGGGCGCGGGCGGCCTGCCCGTAATGGCCGAAAACAGTGGTCCGCCGCCGGCGGCGCGGACAGGTGGGACCGCTGAGGATGCCCACACCCACACGGAGTAGTCCCACCCTTTTGTGTAATGGTCCGGCTGCGTTGCGTACTGGAAGGCTTTCGTACCGCATACCCATGGAGTGATCGAAAGGGAAAGACATGTCGGTCCAGGCAGGTTCCGAAACCGAAGCCCAGACACCGCAGCGCAGTCTCGGCACTTCGGCCGCGCGGAACTTGGCAACCACGACCAAGTCCGCGCCGCAGATGCAGGAGATCACCTCGCGGTGGCTCCTGAAGATGCTCCCGTGGGTCCCCGTGCAGGGTGGTACGTACCGCGTCAACCGCAGGCTGAGCTACTCGGTCGGCGACGGGCGCGTCGAGTTCATCAAGACCGGGACCCAGGTCCAGGTCATCCCCGCCGAACTCGGCGAACTGCCCCTGCTGCGCGACTACGACGACGAGTCCGTCCTCACCGAACTCGCCGCCCGCTGCCAGCAGGTCGACTTCGAGGCCGGTCAGGAACTCACCTCCTTCGGCAACACCTCCGACAAGGTCTTCCTCCTCGCCCACGGCCGCATCGACCACGTCGGCCCCGGCCCCTACGGCGAGGACGCCGTCCTGAGGACCGTCGCCGACGGCGCCTACTTCGGCGAGGACGCCCTCACCGACGACGAGGCCATCTGGGAGTACACGGCCCGCGCCGCCACCTCCGGCACCGCCCTCGTCCTGTCCCGCCAGGACTTCCAGCTCCTCGCCGACCGGGTCGACTCCCTGCGCGAGCACGTCGAGGAAGTCCGGACCGCGCCCGCCCAGCGCACCAACAAGTACGGCGAGGCCGCGATCGACCTCTCCGCCGGCCACCAGGGCGAGGCCGTGCTGCCCGGCACCTTCGTCGACTACGAGGGTTCGCCGCGCGAGTACGAGCTCTCCATTGCACAAACGGTCCTTCGCGTGCACACCCGCGTCGCCGACCTGTACAACCAGCCGATGAACCAGACCGAGCAGCAGTTGCGGCTCACGGTCGAGGCGCTGCGCGAGCGCCAGGAGCACGAGATGCTCAACAACCGCGAGTTCGGTCTGTTGCACAACGCCGAATACGACCAGCGCATCCAGCCCCACGACGGCGCGCCCACGCCCGACGACATGGACCAGCTGCTGAGCATGCGGCGCGGCTCCAAGATGTTCCTCGCGCACCCCAAGGCCATCGCCGCCTTCGGCCGCGAGTGCAACAAGCGCGGCCTGTATCCGGAGGCCATCGACATCGGCGGGAACCGGGTGCCGTCCTGGCGCGGCGTGCCGATCTTCCCGTCCAACAAGATCCCGATCAGCGACGCCCGTACGACCTCCATCCTGTGCATGCGCACCGGCGAGGAGGAGCAGGGTGTGATCGGCCTGCACCAGCCCGGGATCCCCGACGAGATCGAGCCGAGCCTGTCGGTGCGGTTCATGGGCATCAGCGAGCAGGCGATCATCTCGTACCTGGTCACCGCCTACTTCTCCGCCGCGGTACTGGTGCCGGACGCGCTCGGTGTCCTGGAGAACGTCGAGATCGGCCGCTGGCGCTGATGACCCCCAACGCCGTCGCCGCGGGCGAGGGACAGGAAGCGGCGGTCCTGCTGGAGCGCACGAGGGAAACGGTCAACCCGCGGCTGCGCCGGACGGTCGAGAGCCTGCCGGGCTCCATGCGGGACGTGGCCATGTACCACTTCGGCTGGCAGGAGGCGGACGGCAGGCCGGCCGCGGGCAACGCGGGCAAGGCCATCCGGCCGGCGCTCGTGCTGGCCTCGGCGCAGGCCGTGGGCGGATCGCCCGGAGTCGCCGAGGACGCCGTACGGGCGGCGGTGGCCGTGGAGTTGGCGCACAACTTCACGCTGCTGCACGACGACGTCATCGACAAGGACGTCCAGCGCCGGGGCCGGGCCACGGCGTGGACCGTCTTCGGCATCCCGGACGCGGTCATCACGGGCGACGCCATGATGGCGCTCGCGCTGCGGCAGCTCGCCGAGGACCCGCACCCGGCCTCGGCGGCGGCCTCGGCCCGGCTCGCGACCTGCGTCATCGAGCTCTGCGCGGGGCAGCAGGCGGACTGCGCCTTCGAGCGCCGGCCGGACGTCTCCCTCGACGAGTGCCTCACGATGGCGACGGCCAAGACCGGCGCCCTGCTCGGTTGCGCGTGCGCGCTGGGCGCGCTGTACGCGGGGGCCGGGCCGGAGGAGGTCGACGCGATGGACGCCTTCGGCCGGGAGGCCGGGCTGGCCTTCCAGTTGATCGACGACCTGATCGGCATCTGGGGCGATCCCGGACACACCGGCAAGCCGGCCGGGGCCGACCTGGTCGCCCGCAAGAAGTCCCTCCCGGTCGTGGCCGCCCTCACCTCGGGCACCGAGGCGGGGGCGGACCTGGCGGCGCTGTACGCGGGGCCGATGACCGCGGACGACGTACGACGGGCGGCCCGCGCCGTGGACCGGGCGGGTGGCCGGGACTGGGCGCAGGCCCACGCCGCCGACCGGATGGGCCGGGCGGTGCAGGAACTGTCCCGGGCCGTCCCGGACCTCGCGGCGGCGGGGGGCCTGCTGGCGCTGGCGGAGTTCGTCACGCGCCGGACGAAGTGACGCGCGGGACGAAGTGACGCGCCGGGCGGAGTGAGGCTCCCGGCGAAGCGAACACGTAGGGCAGGTTCGCGGGCCCGAGGCCTGTTCCGGCACCGCTGTGGTGCCGGAACAGGCCTTTCTGCGCCGGAGCGTCAACTCTAGGATCATTCACGGTTGTTGACACGTGAGTGAAGGGTGTGACCTGTGGTGCTGGAGATACGTCAGGCGGATCATTCCGAGCGGGACGCGGTGGCGCGGCTGCTCGACGAGGCCTTCCGGGACGACCCGGTCAGCACCTGGGTCTTCCCCGATCCGGAACACCGGGCCGCCGTTCACGGCAAGTTCCTCGGCGTCTTCGTCGACGTGGCCCTGGAGGAGGGCCGGGTCGACCGTACGGCCGACGGCGCCGCGGCCGCGCTGTGGCTGCGGGTCCCGGCGGGCGAGCCGGAGGGCGAGGACGAGGTCCCGGCGCGGATGCGCGCGGTGGCCGATCCCGACAACGAGCGCTGCGAGCTGGTCGGCCGGCTCACCGGGGAGGTCCATCCGACCGCCGAGGAGCACGAGTACCTGCTGATGATCGCCGTCGCGCCGGACCGGCAGGGCGAGGGGCTGGGCACCGAGCTGATCCGGCCGGTGCTGGAGCGTTGCGACCGCGACGGGGTGCCCGCCTACCTGGAGGCGAGCAGCGAGCGCAGCATGCGCCTGTACGAGCGGCTGGGCTGGGAGTTCACGGGCCGGACGGTGCGGCTGCCCGGGGGGCCGCAGATGTGGCCGATGTGGCGCAAGCCGCAGGGCTGAGGTTCGTCCGTCCCGGGTTCCCCGAAAAAGGGGCTGGGCAAAGTACTTCATGTGAAGTACTTTGCTTGACGTGCCCCGGAGCGGTGGCACGGTCCAGTGGAAGAGAATCGCTTGCGCAAGCTCACGTACTTCATCGCCACCACGGTCGACGGCTTCATCGGGGCCCCGGACGGCGACGCCGATTTCCTCTACGGCCACCTCGACGCCGAGTTCATCGCCCACCTGACGGCCGAGTACCCGGAGACGATCTCCGCGGCGGGGCGCGTCCAGCTCGGCATCGAGGACGCCGCCCCGAAGCGGTTCGACGCGGTCCTCATGGGTCGTCGCACCTACGACCCGGGCCTCAAGGCGGGCATGACCAGCCCCTACGGGCACCTGCGCGAGCAGTACGTCGTCTCGCGCACCCTCGTCGGGACTCCCGATCCGCAGGTGACCCTGATCTCCGGGGACGTGGCCGCGAAGGTCCGCGAGCTCAAGGCCCGTGACGGGCTCGGCATCTGGCTGTGCGGCGGCGCCGATCTCGCCGGGCAGCTCGGCGACGAGATCGACGAGTACATCGTGAAGACCTACCCGGTCGTCGTGGGGACCGGCATGCCGATGTCCCGGGCCGGATTCGGGATGCGTCCGCTGGAGCTGACCGGCTGCACCGTCCTCGGCGGCGGCCAGACCGTCACGAGCTACACCGTCAAGCGCTGACCCGCCGCACGCGCGGAAACCGGCCCGCCGTGAAGGCGTGGCCGGTGGCGGCGCGCGCGGGGCGGCGCTCGTCCCGCGGGGCCGGGCGCGAGCAGCAGACGCGCCCGGGCCGCGGGAGCCCCGTCGAGGGTGGTTCGTAGGGGTCGACCACGTCCCTCCGGAGGCCCGCTGGGGCACCTCCGGAGGACCGCGGGGAGGCCGCGAGGCCGCCCACGGGCTCACGAGCCGATGGTCAGCGCTTGGAGCCGAAGATCAGCCCTTCGAGCCGAAGGCCAGCCCGAAGGTCAGCCCGAAGGTCAGCCCTTCGAGCCGAGGCCCGAGGCGGCCAGACCGTTCGCCCAGAGCTGGTTCACGCGCGACCGCTCGGTGCTGTTCGGGGTGGCGTTCTGGCACGAGGTGCCCGGTCCGCCTCCCGACATCAGCTCGCTGCACGGACCCGAGTAGTGGTCCGGCAGCCCCAGCACGTGGCCGGTCTCGTGCGAGGTCACCCGGGTGGAGTTGTACTGCTGGTTCTGCCGGTAGTCCAGGAAGATGTAGCCCCGGCCGTGCCCGTCCGTGCTCGCGTACGAGCCCCGGGAGTCGTTGCCCTCGCGGTACGAGAAGTTCCCGCCGGAGGCCACCTCCTGCAGCTTCACGTTGGTCACCGAGCTGTTCCAGATCCGCGTGGAGTTGGCTATCTGGGTACGGAAGCTGGGCGCGCTGCGGGTGTTGTAGGTGACGGTCACGGCGAGGGCGCCCGGGTTCGCCGCGCGCTGCTCGGCGACCGAGCGCTGCACGGCGTCGAAGAAGGCGCGGTTGGCGCTCTCGTTCTCCTGCGAGCGCTCGTACGCCGCGTAGGAGGAGGGGGTGCCGGCGGGGGCGGCGGCGCTGGCGGTGGGGACGATGCCGCCGAGCGCGGCGGCGACGCCGAGACCGACGGTGGCGGCCAGCGTGGCCTTGCGGGAGTGGCGCATGTGGGGGAGCTCCTACTCATCCGGTGTGGGGGTGGTCGTTCGGTACCGGAGTCTGCGGGAGCACCAGGGGCCGGCGGATGATGTCAGCGCCCGATAACACGGGCCTATCGGGAAGTTTTCGGTAGGCCAACTGGAGTGAGAATGGCGGGATTCGGGGGGCTATCGGTGGCTGGTGCGGTCCACCGGCGCCGCCCTACTCTCGGGTCATGGAGCTCGAGGTGAGGCACCTGCGCGCGCTGTGCGCCATCGCCGATGCCGGCAGTCTGCACAAGGCCGCGCGGCAGCTCGGCGTGAGCCAGCCCTCGCTGACGACCCAGTTGCGGCGCATCGAACGGGCGCTGGACGGCGAGCTGTTCCTGCGCGAGCGGACCGGCTGTCGGCCAACCCCCTTCGGGCGCACGGTACTCGGGCGGGCGCGACCGTTATTGGCCGAGATGGCGGCGCTGGTCGCCGAGGCGCGGGCCGCCGCGCACGGGCCGCGGCTGCGGATCGGCTCGACCGCGAGCCGGGCCCTGCCGGGATGGCTGCGCAGGCTCCACCGAAGACACCCGGACGCCGAGACCTCGCTGGTCGTCGACGTCTCGGCCAACGTGCTGCTGCGGATGGTGGACGCCGGTCAGCTCGACGTGGCGTTCGTCCACGAGGTGGAGGGCAGCCCGCTGCGGGTGCCGGCGGGACTGCAACTGCACGTGCTGATGGAGCGCGAGCCGCAGTTCGTCTCCATGTCCCGGGACCATCCGGCGGCGAGCTCGCCCATCGTGAAGCTGGCCGACCTCGCGCGCGACCGGTGGACGGTCGACCCCTCCGTCGACGGCGAATGGGACGGTCTGCGGCGGGTGTTCGTCGGAGCCGGACTCGATCCGCCCGTCCTGCACGCCGACTACCACACGGCGACCTCGCTGATCATCTCCGGCGAGGCCGTGGCGCCCTGCCAGCCCACGTCCGGGCCGCGGGAGGACATGGCCATCCGGCCGCTGTCGGGGGACCCCCTCGCCGTGCGGCTGCTGCTCGCGACGCGGCCGGGCGCGCACGCGGAGGTCTTCGAGGACCTGCGCGCCGCCTACCGGGAGGTGGCGCTCGGCACCCCGCCGTACCGGGCGTGGCTGCGGCACCACGGGAACCGGCTGCTGGTGGCCTGAGCCGTCCCGGTGCCCGCAGGGCGGTCACGGCACCCGGGCCGCTTTCCGTTGTATCGCGACATGCTGCTTGACTTCCCCGGTCCGCGATATATCGTGTTCCTACGAGACGCGATATGTTGCGTGCCGTCCACGAGGAGGAGCAGCACCATGACAGAGCAGATGACGTGGTCCGTCGCCGCACCCCAGAAGCTCGTCTTCGAGCAGCCGGTGACGGAGCTGCGCGTCCGCGTCGTCGGCGGCACGGTCAACGTGGTCGCCGCGGACGAGGGCTCCGCCCGGCTGGAGGTGGCCGAGGTCGAGGGTCCGCCGCTGCATGTGGTGCAGGAGGGCGGTGTGCTCACCCTGTCCTACGAGGACCTCCCGTGGAACGGCTCGCAAGGCCTCAAGAAGTGGTTCGAGGGCAAGCCGTGGAAGGCCTGGTCCGGGTCCTCCGAGGACGGCCGCAAGGCCTGGGAGCGCAGTGTCGGCGTCACCGTCGCCGTGCCCGCCGGCACTCGCGTCCAGGTGGCCGCCGTCAGCGCCGCCACCTTCGTCTCCGGCATCGCCGGTCCGGTCGACGTCAACGGGGTCTCGGGCGACACGACGCTCGTCGGACTCTCCGGCCGGGTCAAGGCGCACACGGTCTCGGGCAGCGTCGAGGCGCAGTCCGTCACCGGTGAGCTGGGCTTCCACTCGGTCTCCGGCGGCCTGACGGTGGTCGACGGTTCCGGCGGCAGCGTACGGGCCGACTCGGTCAGCGGGGACATGCTCATCGACCTGGCCCCGGACACGGCCGCGCCGAAGCCGGTGGAGATCTTCCTGAACTCGGTCTCCGGCGAGGTCGCCATCCGCCTCCCGCACCCCGCCGACGCCAAGGTGGAGGCCAACACCGCCACCGGCGGCGTCTCCAATGCCTTCGAGGACCTCCGGGTCTCCGGTCAGCTCGGCGCCAAGCGCATCACCGGCACCCTGGGTACGGGCGCGGGCACCCTGCGGGCCACCACGGTCTCCGGTGCCATCGCGCTCCTGCGCCGCCCCCCGGCCGAGGCCGACGCCCCCCTCCAGCTCGACAAGAAGGTGCTCTGACATGCCGCCCGTCTTCGCCCACGGCCGCCTCCGCCTCTACCTCCTCAAGCTGCTCGACGAGGCCCCGCGCCACGGGTACGAGGTGATCCGGCTGCTGGAGGAACGCTTCCAGGGCCTGTACGCGCCGTCCGCCGGCACCGTGTACCCGCGGCTGGCCAAGCTGGAGGCCGAGGGGCTCGTCACCCACGCCACCGAGGGCGGGCGCAAGGTGTACTCGATCACCGAGGCGGGCCGCGCCGAACTCGCCGACCGGGTCGGTGAACTGGCCGACCTGGAGCTGGAGATCCGCGACTCCGTCTCCGAGCTCGCCGCCGAGATCCGTGACGACGTCCGGGGCGCCGCCGGCGACCTGCGCCGTGAGATGCGGGCGGCGGCCGCTGCCTCCGCGACGGCGACCCACGTCGAGGACGAGTCCTGGAAGGCGGCCAAGGAGGAGCTCCGCAAGGCGAAGGCCGAGTGGAAGGAACAGGCCCGCCGGGCGAAGGACGAGAGCCGCCGGGCCCGCGAGGAGGCCCAGCAGGCCCGCCACCAGGCCAAGGAAGCGCAGGAGCGGGCCCGCGAGGAGGTCCAGCGGATCGCGGCTCAGCTCCAGGAGCAGTTCACGAAGCCGGGCGGGGTCCTGGGCAACCTGGCCGGAGCCTGGCTGGGCGGCGGGGCCAACGGCGGCAACGGCGGACACGGGGCCGACACCCGCAGCGCCGGCGCGGACCGGGCCGCCGGGACGACGACGACCCCGGACCACGGGTGGGCCGAGGACCTGACGGCCGGCTCCGACCCGGCGCGGGACCTGGACCGGCTGCTGGACCGCTTTCGCGACGACGTGCGCGACGCGGCCCGCGACCACGGCGTGACCCCGGCCCAACTGGCCGAGGCCCGCGCCCACCTCGCGGCGGCCGCCGGCCGCATCGCGGCGGGGTTGCGCCCGGGGGCGTAGCCCCCGCCGGCGGGCGGGGGGTCGGTCAGGCGGCCAGGCCCCGCTCCGCCGTCGCGTACGTGACGCCGTGGTCCGCGAGGACCTCGGCGACCGTGCCGGGCCGCGAGAGCAGGGCCAGCAGCAGGTGCAGGGTGCCGATGTGACGGTCCTTGCGGCCCAGGGCGATCCGCAGGGACTGCTCCAACGCCTTCTTGGCGCCCTGGGTGAAGGGGACGTGACGCCGGTCGGGGTCCGGGCGCCCGAGCGCGGAGCGCAGCGAGGACCCCAGGGTCCGCCGGCGCGGCGCCGGCGAGGACAGGGCGCCCGCGCCGTGGGTCTCCTCGAACCGGGCGACGATCTCCCCGAGGTCGATGCCCAACCCGGCCAGGGCCTCCTCGTCGGCCCGGGACATGCCCCCGCGCCGCCGGGCCTCGGCGAGGGCCGCCGCCACCGACTCGCGGTCCACCCCCAGCGGTTCAAGGGCGCCCAGGGTCAGCAGGGAGAGCAACAGGTGCTCCTCGGACACGGTGGCCGCGCCCACGTGCCGGGCCTCGGTCACCGCCCCCGACACCGCGTCGCGGGCGTCCCGGGTGAAGCGTTCGAACATCACAGCCTCCCGTGTTTCTTGTGCACGGCCTGCCGGCTGACGCCCAGCTCGGCCGCGATCTCCTGCCAGGACCAGCCCTGCGCGCGGGCACCGCGTACCTGTACGGCCTCCAACTGCTCCAGCAGGCGGCGCAGGGCGGCCACGGCGCGCAGGCCCACGCGGGGGTCCCGGTCTCCGGCTCGTTCGGCGAGATCGGTGGCTTCCGTCATGGATGTCAATGTAGGTTGACAAGGGAGGGCTGTCAACCCACATTGACGGACGGCGGGCCGGCGCGGCGGCCGGGAGGTCAGACCGTGAGCACGACCTTCCCGAACAGGTCGCCCGACTCCAGCTTCTCGAAGCCCTCGCGCGCCCGGTCCAGGGGCAGCACCTCGTCGATGACGGGCCGCACCCCGGTTGCGGCGCAGAAGGACAGCAGGTCCTCCAGCTCGTCCTTGGTGCCCATGGTCGAGCCGACGACCTTCAGCTCCAGGAAGAAGATGCGCGTCAGCTCGGCGTTCGCGGGCCGGTCGCCGCTGGTGGCGCCGGAGATCACCAGGGTTCCGCCCGGCCGCAGGCACTTGATCGAATGCGACCAGGTGGCGGCGCCCACGGTCTCGATGACGGCGTCCACCCGCTGCGGGAGCCGCGCGCCGGGCTCGAACGCCTCCACCGCGCCCAGCTCCACGGCCCGCCGGCGCTTCACGGCGTCCCGGCTGGTCGCGAAGACGCGCAGGCCGGCCGCCCGGCCCAGCACGATCGCGGCGGTGGCGACCCCGCCGCCGGCGCCCTGGACGAGGACGGAGTCGCCGGGACGCACCCCGGCGTTGGTGAAGAGCATCCGGTAGGCCGTCAGCCAGGCCGTGGGCAGGCAGGCGGCCTCGGCGAAGGACAGCTCGGCGGGCTTGCGCAGGACGTTCCAGGCGGGGACGGTCACCTGTTCGGCGAAGGTGCCCTGGTAGCGCTCGGTCAGGATCGAGCGCGGCTCGTCCGGGCCCACGCCGTGGCCGCTCTGGCCGATCACGGAGTGCAGGACGACCTCGTTGCCGTCCTGGTCGGTCCCGGCCGCGTCGCAGCCGAGGATCATCGGGAGCTTGTCCCCGGAGAGCCCCACCCCGCGCAGCGACCACAGGTCGTGGTGGTTGAGGGAGGCGGCGCGGACGTTGACGGTCACCCAGCCCGGACGTGCCCCGGGGGCCGGGCGTTCGCCCAGTACGAGGCCGCTCAGCGGCTGGTCACGGTCGATTCGGGCGGCGTAGGCAGCGAACATGCCGCGACGCTACCGCTCGGTAGGGTCGGGATTCCAGAGTTACCGCGGCCGGGTCGTGAGGCCTTCGTCGCATCGACCGGGCAGGGGCGCGGGGAGTCGATCGCGCCGGGCGCCGAAAAGGGTGAGGCCCGGCCGGAACGTTCCGGCCGGGCCTCACCCGTGGAGCTGCGTACCGCCCGCCGATCAGACGAGGCGTGCCACACCGTCGGCCTTCGCCGCGGCGGCGACCGCGGCCGAGACGGCCTCGGCGACGCGCGCGTCGAACGGCGAGGGGATCACGTAGTCGGCGGCGAGCTCGTCACCCACGACGCCGGCGATGGCGTCGGCGGCGGCGATCTTCATGCCTTCGGTGATCCGGGTCGCGCGGACCTTGAGGGCGCCCGCGAAGATGCCCGGGAAGGCCAGCACGTTGTTGATCTGGTTCGGGAAGTCCGAACGGCCCGTCGCCACGACCGCCGCGTACTTGTGCGCGACGTCCGGGTGGACCTCCGGGTTCGGGTTGGCCATGGCGAAGACGAACGCGTCCTTCGCCATCGAGGCCACCGCCGCCTCGGGCACCGTGCCGCCGGAGACGCCGATGAAGACGTCCGCACCGGCCAGGGCCTGCTCCAGCGTGCCCGTGCGACCCGTCTTGTTCGTCAGGCCCGCGATCTCGGCCTTGACGTCCGTCAGGTCCGAGCGGTCCGCCGAGACGACGCCCTTGCGGTCGGTGACGCAGACGTCGCCGATGCCCGCGTCCACCAGGATCTTGGCGATGGCGATGCCCGCCGCGCCGGCGCCCGAGATGACGGCCCGCAGGTCGCCGAGGGTGCGACCGGTGAGCTTGGCGGCGTTGCGCATGGCGGCCAGCGTCACGATGGCCGTGCCGTGCTGGTCGTCATGGAAGATCGGGATGTCCAGCGCCTCCTGGAGGCGCCGCTCGATCTCGAAGCAGCGGGGGGCGGAGATGTCCTCCAGGTTGACCCCGCCGAAGGACGGGGCGAGACGGATGACCGTCTCGATGATCTCGTCCGTGTCCTTGGTGGCGAGCGCGATCGGAACCGCGTCCACACCACCGAACTGCTTGAAGAGAATGGCCTTGCCCTCCATCACGGGGAGGGAGGCTTCCGGGCCGATGTCACCGAGTCCGAGAACGGCCGTACCGTCGGTGACGACGGCGACCACATTGGACTTCCAGGTGTACTCGTTGACCAGGTCCGGCTGCTCGGCGATGGCGCTGCACACCTTCGCCACGCCGGGGGTGTACGCGAGGGACAGGTCGTCCTTGTTGAGGACGGGCACGGTGGCCTGAATGGCCATCTTGCCGCCCCGGTGCAGTGCGAACACCGCGTCGGGGTTGTTGTCCGTCGCACTGTCACTGCGAGGGTTGACGATCTCCGCTGCCACTTTGTGTGACCCCTTAAGTCCTTTGAATCGTTGAGGGTGGCCACT
This sequence comes from Streptomyces sp. NPDC001568, assembly GCF_042893755.1. Taxonomy (NCBI): domain Bacteria; kingdom Bacillati; phylum Actinomycetota; class Actinomycetes; order Kitasatosporales; family Streptomycetaceae; genus Streptomyces; species Streptomyces sp. NPDC001568. The sequence goes on from NZ_JBIAVF010000001.1 coordinate 596,752, forward strand.
CCTGGTTAAGGGGTGGGCGGGCACCGCGTCCGTACTCCACGTCGACGGTTGGCCCGTCTCCGCGGAGGGGAGGTTCGTACGCGCGGGCGCGCCGCACGCGCGCCCTGAGCCCCGGATGAGGGGTGTAAGGATCTGTTCTACCCGAAGAACGCTCGGCCGGACGAGTCGATTCCCGCACGATCGTAGGCTCCTTGTCCCGGTTTTGGCTAAAAGTCCAAACCTCGGTGTCCAACAACCGAGACGCGCCGCAAAAACTGAGGCGAAAGCGGCTGGTCACAGGCTTTTGTGCGGCGCTGACAGCCGTTCCCCGCAGTCCTGTTGGGTGATCGGGGTCGCCCGTTATCTGATTTTGACCTTATGGGCAGTCTGAATGCGTCAGTCCGAATGGCAAGATGCCGTAATCACACAAGGTCGCGACACTCGATGGTGCGTGCCCCGACCGTTCTCGGATGCTTTTCCACCTGCCGGAGGAACCAGCTCATGACCGCAAGCACCACCCGTCGTACGACCGCCGCCCGGTCCCGGATCGCCGCGGTCGGCGCGATCGCGGTCACCGGTGCCCTGATCCTCACGGGTTGTGGCGACCAGACCGACTCTGGCTCCTCGACCCCCTCGGCCAAGACCGACAACAGCGCCCCGCTGTTCTCGAAGCTGCCGAAGAAGATCCAGGACGCCGGTGTCGTCAAGGTCGGTTCCGACACCGCCTACGCCCCGATGGAGTTCGTCGACGGCGGCAAGATCGTCGGCGTCGACCCCGACATCGCCGAGGCGCTGGGCAAGCAGCTCGGTGTGAAGTTCCAGTTCACCTCCGGCACCTTCGACGGCCTGATCACCTCGCTGGAGACGGGCCGCCAGGACGTCGCCATGTCGTCGATCACCGACAACAAGAAGCGCCAGGAAGGCCTGGACGACAAGGGCGCCAAGATCGGCAAGGGCGTCGACTTCGTCGACTACTTCTCGTCCGGCGTCTCGCTCCTGGTCAAGAAGGGCAACCCGGACAACATCAAGTCGCTCGACGACCTCTGCGGCAAGACGGTCGCCGTCCAGCGCGGCACCACGTACGAGGACACCTTCAAGGCGCAGGCCGAGAAGTGCGGCGACAAGAAGCTCACCATCGAGGCCTTCGACACCGACGCCGAGGCGCAGACCCGCGTCAAGGCCGGCGGCGCCGTGGCCGACCTGAACGACTTCCCGGTCACCGCGTACACCGCGAAGACGTCGGGCGGCGGCAACGACTTCGAGGTCGCCGGCCAGCAGGCCGACGTCGGCCTCTTCGGCATCGCGGTCTCGAAGGAGAACACCCAGCTCCGCGACGCCATCAAGGAAGCGCTCGACGCCATCATCAAGGACGGCTCCTACGCCAAGGTCCTGGAGAAGTGGAACGTGAAGGACAGCGCCGTGCCGTCCGCCACGATCAACGCAGGCAAGTGACTCCCGAGCGAGCGCACCACTGAAGGGCAGTCATTGTGACTGACAAGATCGACAAGGGTCCGGCCGCAACCCCGCCGGCCGGACCCGGCGCCTCGGGCACCACCTACGAGGCCATCAAGGCCATCCCCGTCCGCCACTACGGCCGCTGGATCAGCGCCGTGGTCGTGGCGGTCCTGCTCGCCTGGCTCGTCTACGCCTTCTCCCAGGGCAAGATCATCTGGGCGACGGTCGGCGACAAGCTGTTCGACCCGGCGGTCCTGGCCGGCCTCGGCAACACCATCATCATCAGCATCTCCGCCATGGCGCTGGGCCTCGTGCTCGGCATCCTGTTCGCGGTGATGCGACTCTCGAACAACCCGGTCACGAGCTTCGTGTCCTGGCTCTACATCTGGTTCTTCCGCGGCACCCCGGTCTACGTACAGCTCCTCGTGTGGTTCAGCCTCCCGCTGATCTTCCAGTACATCAACCTCGGTCCGATCTACAAGAACGAGACCGTCGACGTCATGACGCCGTTCATGGTCGCCCTGCTGGGCCTCGGCCTGAACGAGGGCGCCTACATGGCGGAGATCGTCCGTGCGGGCATCCAGTCCGTCGACGAGGGTCAGAGCGAGGCCTCGCACGCCCTGGGCATGACCCGGACGCAGACCATGCGCCGTGTCGTCCTGCCCCAGGCGATGCGGGTGATCATCCCGCCGACCGGCAACGAGTTCATCAACATGCTGAAGACCTCGTCCCTGGTCTCGGCGGTGCAGTACACCGAACTCCTGCGGGCCAGCTCCAACATCGGCAGCACGGCCGGCGCGGTCATCGAGATGTACTTCGTCGCCTCCATCTGGTACCTCGCCCTGACCAGCGTCTTCAGCGTCGGGCAGTACTACCTGGAGCGGCGCTACGCCCGCGGTTCGCTGCGCAGCCTGCCGCCCACGCCGTTCGAGCGGCTGAAGGCCAACCTGAACATGTTCCGCCGTACGGAGGTGGCGAAGTGACCGCCCAGCCGATGGTCAAGGCAGAAGGCGTCCACAAGTCGTACGGCGCCGCCCACATCCTCCGCGGCATCGACCTGGAGGTCGCGCCCCGGGAGGTCTTCTGCCTGGTCGGTCCGTCCGGCTCCGGCAAGTCGACGTTCCTGCGGTGCATCAACCACCTGGAGCGCGTCAACGCCGGCCGGCTCTCGGTCGACGGGCAGCTGGTGGGTTACAAGCAGAAGGGCGACAAGCTCTACGAGCTGAAGGACAGCGAGGTCGCGGCCCAGCGCCGGGACATCGGCATGGTCTTCCAGCGCTTCAACCTCTTCCCGCACATGACGGCCATCGAGAACGTCATGGAAGCCCCGGTCATGGTCAAGGGCGAGTCCAAGGCGGTGGCCCGTGCCCGCGCGGTCAAGCTCCTGGACCGCGTCGGCCTGGGCGACAAGGGCGGGAACTACCCGACCCAGCTCTCCGGCGGCCAGCAGCAGCGCGTGGCGATCGCCCGCGCGCTGGCCATGGAGCCGAAGCTGATGCTCTTCGACGAGCCCACCTCGGCGCTCGACCCGGAGCTGGTCGGTGACGTACTCGACGTCATGCGGGACCTGGCCGAGTCGGGCATGACCATGATCGTGGTGACCCACGAGATGGGCTTCGCCCGCGAGGTCGGCGACAACCTGGTGTTCATGGACGGCGGTGTGGTCGTCGAGTCCGGCAACCCGCGCGACGTCCTGGGCAACCCGCAGCACGACCGGACGAAGGCGTTCCTGTCCAAGGTGCTCTGAGCGGTACGAGCAGTACGCGCACGACGCCGCAGGGGCGGTACGGGATCCCGTACCGCCCCTGCGGCGTTTCCGCGCCGATTTCCTACTTCAGTCCTAGGACCAGCGCGTCCGAGGGGGAGCGCCAGACGGTACGGGCCTCGCCGAAGCCCGCCGCGCGCAGCGTCCGGGCGTGCCAGGCCTCGTCGGGGGTGTCGCCGTCGGCGTGCTCCCCGTAGATCGCGAACCGGGCCGCCGTCGGCCCGGCCAGCACGGGGTCCGCCGCTGCCAGCTCCCACCACTGCCGCCAGTCCAGGACCCCGTCCGCCTTGTCCCGATCCATGCCGGCGTGCCGGTGGGCGCGTTCGGCGGCGCCGATCCGCGGCGCCGAGGGGTCGGGCATGCGGTCGGCGTTCATGAACACCCCGCCCGGACGGACCAGGGGTGCCAGTTGCCCGTACAGCGCCGCCAGGTCGGGGCTGTGCAGCCAGTGCAGCGCGGTGGCGGTCAGGACCGCGTCGTAGGAGTCGTACGGGAGGGCCGCGCGCCAGTCGGGGTCCTTGAGGTCGGCGGTCACGAAGGTGACCCGGTCGTCGCCCTCGAAGTGGCCCCGGGCGATCGTCAGCAGCGCGGGGTCGAGATCCAGCCCCGTACTCGTCGCCGACGGGAACCGCTTGAGCAGCCGGTCCGTGATACTTCCCGTACCGCACGCCAGATCCAGTACCCGGGGGGAAGGGCCCACCAGTGCCTCGACCATGTCCAGCATCACCCGGAGCCGCTCCTCGCGGTCGGGCATGTACCACTCCTGCTGCCGGTCCCAGCTGTCCTGCCAGGCTTGCCAGTCCGTACCGATCGCGCCGGTCACAGCGTCCGTCACCCTGAAGCCCTCCATACGTAATACCCTCGAAGATGTATCAGCCGTTACCGCAGCTCGCGCTCACCCTAAACCGCAGCCGTAAGGACTACAAGTGGAACTGGCCCATTACTCGGACTATGCCGTGCGCCTGGTCAACACCGAGGAGCCGGCCCGCACCAAGGACTCGCTCACCTCGGTGGACGACGTCCGCGCCCTCTTCGGGACCAGCGTGCAGATGGCCCGCCGGGTCACCGACACCGACGTCACCCGGTTCCGCAACGTCCGCGGCCGGCTGCGGTCCGTCTTCGAGGCCGCCGACGGCGGGGACCACGTCCTCGCCGTGGACCTCCTCAACTCGCTGCTCATGGAGTTCCCGGTCAGCCCGCAGGTCTCCGGCCACGAGCTCGTCGGCCCCGACGGGCGACCCGACTGGCACATCCACCTCGCCGACCACCCGTCCAACGCCTCGGCCGGCTACGCCGCCATCGCCTCCATGGGCCTGGCCTTCCACCTCACCGTGCACGGCCCGGACCGCCTCGGCCTGTGTCAGGCCCCGCCCTGTCGCAACGCCTACCTCGACACCTCCACCAACCGCTCCCGGCGCTACTGCTCCGACCGCTGCGCCACCCGCGCCAACGTCGCCGCCTACCGCGCCCGCAAGCGGCTGGAGGCCGAGGAGTCCGCCCGCAGCACCCGCAGCGCCGACACCGCCCAGGACAGCCGGGCCCTCAGCGACCGCTGATCCATCGCGCGGGGCCGCAGCCGCAGCACGGCCGTCGCCAGCACCAGCTCCTCCGGGACGGCCCCGTAGTCGGTGCTGTCCCCGGACTCGTTGAACGGGTTGTCGCCGAGCATCCACCAACCGCCCGGGCGGCGCTCGGCCGCACGCTTGACCACCAGCAGGTCCTGCTGGAGCGGATGCCGGAACACGACCACGTCACCCGGCCGGACCAGCGCCCCGTACCGGACCACCAGCCGGTCCCCGTGCACGAGGGTCGGCACCATCGACGGGCCCGTCACCTCCACCACCTCGAAACGCGCCCGCGAGCGCCTGTTCTCCACCATCCGAGCCCTCCTCTTCCCTGCCCGCATGGTGCCGCACGGCCCCGTACGTTCGCTCACCACTCCTCGCGCGACCCTGGACTTTTGTCCTAAGCCCATGGGGGCGACGGCGAATTCCGCTTTCTCAGCGAGTAATCTCCCCTCTTGAGAAGACGATCACGAGGAGGACAAACTCCATGCTTACCCGCCTCTTCGCCCCCAAGGCGAAGGTCTCCGCCCACTGTGACCTGCCCTGCGGCGTGTACGACCCGGCCCAGGCCCGTATCGAGGCCGAGTCCGTCAAGGCCGTCCAGGAGAAGTACCAGGCCAACGACGACGCGGACTTCCGCGCGCGCGCCATCACCATCAAGGAGCAGCGCGCCGAGCTCGCGAAGCACCACGTCTCGGTGCTGTGGAGCGACTACTTCAAGCCCCCGCACTTCGAGAAGTACCCCCAGCTCCACACCCTGGTCAACGACACCCTGAAGGCCCTCTCGGCCGCCAAGGCGTCGAACGACCCGGCGACCGGCGCCAAGGCGCTGGAGCTCATCGCCGAGATCGACCGCATCTTCTGGGAGACCAAGGCCGCCTGATCCCGGGCGCCCCTGCATCCCCGCGCCTCCCCCCGGGCGGCGCGAACGACGACGGCCCGACCGCATCACGCGGTCGGGCCGTCGTCGCGTTTCCCGGAGCGGCCGCGCGGGAGGCGTGCGCGGGGCGCGTACGAGGTGCACGCGGGGGTGCGCAGGTCCCGGAGGGCGCGGCAGGGTGCGCGCCGGTGCCGCTCCGGTGCCGCGCCCGCGCGCGCCGGGTCGCCGGGGTGCCTACTCCTCGTCCTCGTCGTCATCGTCGAGGCGGGCCAGCCACGTGGCCAGGCGCTCCACCGGAACCTCGAAGTCCGGGTTGAGGTCGACGAAGGTGCGCAGCTGCTCGGCGAGCCACTCGAAGGTGACCTCCTCCTCGCCGCGCCGCTTCTCCAGCTCCTCGATGCCGCGATCGGTGAAGTACAAGTCGGGCTCCGTGCCGTGTCGGGATGGGGTGTTTCCCGCCAGGATAATCCGCCTTACGGCGAGACCTCCCGCCGTCCCGCGCCCCGGGGCTAGCCTGGACGTTCTCGGTGGGGTGAGCGGGGAGCGGGGGTCTGCGGATGCCGGATGGGCGCACGGCCGGCTCCGCGCGCGCCTTCGAGCTCCTGGAGCCCCTCGTCCGGGCGGCCACGGTACGCGTCCACGCGCCCCCGGGCGGGTATGAGACCCCCGGCAACGACGGGACCGGACCCACCTGGGGCAGCGGGTTCTTCATCGCCCCCGGCTGGGTCCTGACGTGCGCGCACGTGGTCGGCGAAGGGGGTGCTGCGGTGCGTCTGTCGGGGCGTGAGGTCGGCATCACCTTCTTCTCCGGAGCGTCCGCCGGAGCCGCCGGGACCACGGGCACGGTCACCGGCCGGGTGGAATGCGTCCTGCCGGAGCGGCTGGAGGAACACCGGCCCGGGCGGCGGGCCCTGTGGGACCTGCCCGACCTGGCCCTGGTCCGGGTGCTCTCGCCCGTCTCGCACGCCTGCGTCTGGCTGACCGACCGGGCCGGACCGCGGCTCGAGGAGGCCGCCTACTTCGGCTGCACCGAGGAACTCGGCATCCGCGAGATCACCGGCCGTACCACCCGGCTGCGCGGCACCGCCGGGAACGGCGCCGCGATCCGCCTCGGCGACGAAGACGAGATCGAGGCCGGGATGTCCGGCGGCCCCGTCGTCGACCTCACCCGCGGGGAGGTCGTCGGCGTCGTCAAGGCCCGGCGGTCCGCCGGCGGGGGCGGACTGGCCGTCTCCGTCTCCCAGTTGCGCACGGTACCGATGCCGGCGAACGGGCAGACCGGCCTGTACCGCCGCGTCATGCAGGCCCACGACCTGTACCACTACGACCGCCACCTCAGCGATCTCGACAGCCGCCGGACCTGGACCGACGTCCACGACGAACTCCCCGACCCCGACGACGCGTCGGACCGCCTCGGAGGCCGCGGCCGGCTGACCCCGGGCGAACGCACCACCCTGTGCGGGCTCCTCGCCGAACTCCCGCCGCCCGGCTCCTCGGAGGCCGTCCGGGAACTCGCCGAGCAGGCCCGGGGCGAGGAACCCGACACGGGGCTGCCGGCCCCGCTCAGCTGGCGCGACGGACTCGGCCTGCTGCACGACCCGCCCGGCGCGGGCGGCGAGGCCGCGGCGATGCTCCGCTACGCGACGGACGTGAGCGTCGCCGACCACCGCGAGCCGCCCTCCCCGGGCGCCGACGAGGAACTCTGGGACTGGGTACGGATCACCGCCGAGCGGCTCTGGCGCCCGCTGCGACGCGAGCTGGGGGAACGCCACGAGCGGGGCCTGGCCGCCCGCGAACGCCGCCGCCGGGCCCGCGCCGGGCAGGCCGTCCACGGCCCCGCCCGGCGGCGCGGCGGCCTGCCCCCGGGACCCTCGGTGCTGCTGGAGGTATGGGCCCACGGCTGGGAGGACGTCTACGACTGGCGGGTCTCGGTGCTGGCCGGCCCGGCGCGACCCGGCCGCGTCACCCCGGTGGCCTCCGGCGTACGGACGACCCCGGCCGCACTCCCCGACGCCCTGCGGGCCCCGCTCGCCGAAGGGTTCCGGCGCTGCGACACGCACGAGGCCCCCGCCCTGCTGGAAGTGGCGGTGGACCCCGAGCTGTTCGGACTGCCCGTGGACCAGTGGACGCTGTCGGGCGGCGTCCCCGTCGGCGTCCAACGGCCAGTCGTGCTCCGCCACCCGGCCGGACCGGGCGACGCCGACGACGCCGGCGGGGCCGCCGCGGCCGACCGGCGCTGGGCGCGGGTCCAGGCGGGCCCCCTGCTGGACCAACGGGCCGACTGCGCGCGGGGGCGCCCCCGCAGCCCCTCCCCGGAGTGGCTGCGCGCCCTGGTGGACAACACCGTCCCGGTGCTCTGCCGGGAGCCCGGCACCGAACCGACCCTGGGCGCGCTGCACCTCGTACGGGACGCGGGCTACGGAATGGCGGTGTGCCGACGGCCCCCCGGCGACCCCGGGGCCTCCTGCGCGCCGTTCCACCGCGGGCTGCGCGAGGAACTGGTCGACGCGGGCCGGGGCGCGGTGTTCCCGCTACGGCTCCAGACCCTGCGGGCCCGGGCCCACGGGGCCGACCCGGACGCGTACTGGGCTGCCGGCGCGGCGCTCGTCTGGCAGGACCCGACCCGGGCCCTGCCCGAGGACGAGCCGTTGCAGGGCGACCTGTGAGCCGGGCGGGACGGGGGCGGGGCGGACGGTCGCGGGGCATCCGGCACCCGGCGGCCGGGAGGGCCGCGCACGTGGTGGGGCATCGAGGGAGGGGACGGCCGTGAACGACGAATGGCTCATCTACCGGGGCGTGGGCGAACCCCACGACGGGATCGACGCGTTGCCCGACCCGCCGCCCTGGCGGGACTTCGACGGCGGCCCCGTCGCGGAGCCCTGCGGCGCGGCGGCCGCCCCGGACGGGAACGTGGCCCGCCGGCTCGGCGCCCACCGGCAGGCCGCCGAACTGCACCGGCCCGAACCCGAGGAGCTGGAGGCCGTCAACGCGGCCCTCTACCTGCGCCGACCGCTGCTGGTCACCGGCTATCCCGGAACCGGGAAGTCCACCCTGGCGCACGCCGTCGCGCACGAACTGAAACTGGGCCGGGTGCTGCGCTGGCCGGTGGTGTCGCGGACCGTGCTCCAGGAAGGGCTCTACCGCTACGACGCCCTCGCCCGGCTCCAGGACGTCCAGATCGCAGCGGGCGGCGGGGCCGGGGCCGGGGCCGGGGCCGGTTCCGTCGACGGGATCGGGAAGTACATCCGGCTCGGCCCGCTGGGCACGGCCCTGCTGCCCACCGCGAAACCCCGCGTGCTGCTCATCGACGAGCTCGACAAGAGCGACATCGACCTGCCGAACGACCTGCTGAACGTACTGGAGGAAGGGGAGTTCACCCTCCCCGAGCTGGAACGCGTCGCCGACACCGAACCCGAGGTCCGGGTGCTCACCGACGACGGGGCCCGGGTGACCGTACGGGACGGCCGCGTGCGCTGCCGCGCCTTCCCGTTCATCATCCTCACCAGCAACGGGGAACGGGACTTCCCCGCCGCGCTGCTGCGCCGCTGCATCCAGCTCAAGCTCGGCCAGCCCGGCGAGAAACGCCTCGCCACCATGGTCAGGGCGCACCTCGGGGAGGAGGCCGCGCAACTGGGCGCCGAACTGATCCGCGAGTTCCTCAGCCGCTCCCGGACCGAACTCGTCGCCGCCGACCAGCTCCTCAACGCCATCTACCTGACCCACTACGCCGCTCCGCCCACCCGGGAGGACCTTGCCGACCTGCTCATCCAGCGCCTCGATCGCCCGAGGTGAGCGCCCGTGTCCGCAGCCGTGCCGCCACCCCCCTTCGACCCCGAGGTCCGCGACCTCGCCGGGCTGCTGCGGGCCGCCGGGCTCGATCCGTCCGCCGAGGAACTGGCCGACGCCCTGTGGCTGGCCGCGCGGACCCGTCGCCCCGCGCGCACCGATCCCGATCCCGACGCCCCGGCGCCGGGCGAGCACCCCGAAGCCCCGTCGGAGTCGGGAGTTCGGGACGGGGCCGCCGGGGACGCGCCGGCGGCGCCGGAGCTCCCGGGGCCGGTCCCGCCGGAACCCGAGGTGGAGGATCCGGTCAGGCTGTACGCCGACGGGCCGGGCGCGTCCGGCGACGTCACGTCGGACGCCGAGGTCCCGGTCGGCGACGCCGTGCCCGTACGGGTTCCCGGGGCGGCCGCGCTGCCCCGGATACTCGACATCCAGCGGGCCCTGCGCGCCCTCCAACGCCACCGCCCGCCCGGGCCGCCCACCCGTACCGTCCTCGACGAGGACGCCACCGCGCAGGCCAGCGCCCGCGCCCTCGGCCTGGTCATCCCGGTCTTCCGGCCGGAGAGCCGGCGCGAGGCGACCGTACGGCTGGTCATGGACGCCTCCCCGTCCATGGCGGTGTGGCAGGAGATGTTCGAGGAACTCCGGGCGGTGTGCGAGCGCCTGGGCGCCTTCCGGGACGTCCAGGTGCACCGGCTGCACCGCCTCGCGGACGGCACCCCCGCCGTAGGCCGCGGCCCCGCCCCCGGCGTCGGACTCCGCTCGGGCGAGCAGCTGCGCGACCCCACCGGACGGGCCCTGACCATGGTGGTGTCCGACTGCGCCGGGCCGCTGTGGCGCGAGGGCGCGGCGCAGCGGCTGCTGTACCGGTGGGCCCAGTGCACCCCCTGCGTGGTCGTCCAGCCGCTGCCGCAACGCCTGTGGAGCCGCAGCTGGCTGCCGACCGAGCGCGGGGTGCTGGAGCGGACCGAGGACGGAACGGGCGGGCCGGGCGGGGGCCGGCTGCGGTTCCGCCGGGACCGGGCGCCGCGTCCCGGCCGGCCCTCCGGCGGGCTGACCGTACCCGTGCTCCCGCCGAACGCGACCGCGCTCGGCGCCTGGGCCCGGCTCGTCGCCGGCCTCGGTACCGGGCCCGTGCCGGCCGAGGTGGGGCGGGTGCTGGCCCGCCACCCGGCCGCCCCCGTCCCGCTGCCCCGGGCCGCCCGGCCGCCGCGCGAACTGGTGGGCCGCTTCCGGGCGTCGGCCGCGCCCGGCGCCGTACGGCTCGCGGTGTACCTGTCGGCGGCGCCCCTGACCCTGCCCGTGATGCGGCTGGTGCAGCGCACGATGCTGCCCGACTCCGAACCCTCGGACCTGGCCGAGGTGCTGCTGAGCGGGCTGCTGCGGCGCACCGGGGACGTGCCGGGCCAGTGGTACGAGTTCGTTCCCGGCGTCCAGGACGTGCTGCTGGGCCCGCTCGGCCGCGACGAGGCCGCGCTGGTGCTCAAGCACTGCTCCGAGTACGTGCTCGCCCACTTCGGGCGGGACGTGCGCAACTTCCCCGCGCTCGCCGTCTCGCAGCTGACCGGAGTGGCGTCGGCGCCCTCCGACCCCGGTCCGGCGCGGGCGCCCGGCGGGCAGCTCCCGCAGGCCTTCGCGCACGTCTCCGCGAAAGTCGTACGCCGCTACCTGCCGGGCCCGCCCGAGCCGCCCGAGGACGAACCCCCGGCGGGCGGGAGCGCGCCCGTCGCGCCCGCCCCGGCCGGTCGGGCCCGGGCGGTGCGGGCCGCCCGCGACCGGCTCGCGGACGGGGACGCCCGCGCCCCCTACGAGGCCGTGGCCCTGCTCCGGCGGGCCGTCGCGCTGCCCGCGGGGCCGCAGGACCCGCCGGAGGAGGCGGAGGCCGCGCTGACCGCGGCGCTGCTCGTGCTGTGGGCGGCGCAACGGGACCCCGAACTGCTCGACGAGGCACAGCGCGCGGCGACCGGGCTGCACACCCCGACCGCGCGGTCCCTGCTGGGCCGGGTGCTGTACGAGCGGGCCCTGGCGGGCGGGGGGGACGCGGAGCTGCTGGCCGCCGCCGACCGGGAGTTCGCGGCGGCGGGCGCCACCACGACGGACCCCGTGCTGCGCCGGGACTGCGCAGTCCGGCGCTCCCGGGCCCTGATCCGGCTGGCCGGCCTCAGCGACGACCCGGCTCCCCTGCGGGAGGCGCGGGCGGTACTGGAGGCGCTGACGTCGCCGGGGGTCGGGGGCGGCGGAGCCGGTGGGGCCGATGGGGCCGGTGGAGCCGGTGGGGCCCGTGGTGCCGGACGGGGCGAGAGGGCCGGCGGGGCGGGTGGGGCCGGCAGCGGCGGGGCGGGGGAGGGGAGCGGAACGGGCAGGGGCCGTGGCACGGGTGGGGCCGGCCGCGCGGGCGGGGCGGCCGAGGGCGGAGCGGTCAGCGGGCCCGGTGAGGGCCGGACGGCGTCCCGGGGCGGCGGGGCCGACGAAGCCGGCGAGCCGGCCGCGACCGGCCGGACCGGCACCGACGCGGGGCAGGGCGGGACCGGCCGGACCGGCGGGCGTGGCGGGCCGGCCGAGGGTCGCGGGGCCGGCGGGGCCGAGGGGGCCGGCACGGGCGGCGCGACCGGTGGGAGCGGTGGTACCGACGGGGGTGGCGCCACTGGCGAGGGCGCCCGAACCCGCGGGGCCGGCGGGGCCGATGGGACCGGGGCGGATGGCGCGACCGGCGCCGGCGGTGGGACCGGTACGGCCGGTACGGCCGGGGGCAGCGGTGCCACCGGCGCGGAGGGCGACGCCGGCAGGGCCGGTGGGCACGATGCCGACGGCGGGGCAGGCGGTGAGGTCGGCGCGGCCGGCGGCGCGGACGGGGCCGAGGTCGGGGACACGGATCCCGGGTTGCGGCTGGCGTTGGGGCGGGTGCTGTTGGCCCTGTTGCCGCGCACCCCGGACCCCGCCGCCCGTACCGCGCTCGCCGAGGAGGCCACGGTGGTCCTGACGGCCGTCCTGGCGGCCCTCCCCGGCGCCGCCCCCGGCTCCGACCCCGGAGCCGCGGATCCGGACGTCGCCCCGGCCGGTACGGGCGCCCCCGACGGTGTCGGCCCGCCGGCCCGGGTGCGGGTGGAGCTGGCCACCGCGCTGCGGTACCTGCCCGGGCGGCTGGAGGAGGCCGCCCGTCAGCTGGTGCGGGCCCTGGACGAGGCCGTCGGCGACACCGAACTGCGCCTGGCCGGGGTGCTGTGCCTGGCCCGGGTGCACCGGGCCCGGTACGCCCGCGACGCGGACCCGGCGGCCCTGGAGGAGGCGGCCGACGCGTACGGGCGGGCCCGGCGGCTGAGCCCCCGGGACGGCGAGGCCTTCGCGGAGCTGTTGCCCGAGTGGGGCGACGTACTGCTGGAACGGGCGCGGACGGCGGACGGGCAGCGGTTCGTCTCCGCCGCCGTGCGGGTGCTCCGCGAGAGCCGCGCCGCGGTGCCGCAGTCCGATCCGGGAGCCGCCTACCGACTGCTGCGGCTGGCCGCCGGGCTGCGCCTGCGGCACGCCTACGAGGGTGACCTGGTCGACCTCCGGGAGGCGGAGCACCTCCTGGAACTGGCCGCCCGGCACGGGCACGGGCCGCTGGAACGGGCCCGGGCCTGGCGGGAACACGGGGACGTCCAGCAGGAGATCCACGCCCACACCCGCACCGTCGACCGGCTCGACCGGGCCGTGGACTCCTACCGCAGGGCCTGGCGCGCCGCGCTGGAGGCCGACCGGGAGGACCGTACGCAGACGGCGCTGCAACTCGCCGCCCGGGTCCTGGAACTCCGCGGCGAGGTACTGGAACGGCTGGCCCGCCCCCGGGCCGCCCTCGACGCCTACCGCGCCGCGCTGGAACTCTGGCAACGCGTGGACGCCCCGCACCCCGCCGCCCCGCCCGCCCCCGGGTCGGACGCCACCGAACACGGCGACGTGCCGGCTCCGGCCCCGGGCGGCCCGAACTCCCCCGAGGGCAAGGGCCCCTACGAGGCACCACGCGAGGGCGGCGCCCCCGACCGGTTCGCCGGGCAGGAGCCCGGACCCGTCGGGCCGAACCCGCCCGAGCCCGGCAGCCCGTACGGGGCGCCGCGCCGGGCCGGTCACGGCGACGAGCCCGCCCCGGGCCGGGACGCCGAGGCGCGCACGGGCCGAGGCGCCGAGCCCGGCAGCCCTCCCAACTCCGGCCGGAACGCCGGGCCGGATGCGGGTCGGGACACCGGGGGCGCCGTCCGCCCCGGCACCGGGCCGGGTGCCGGTGGGGGCGAAGACCGGGGTGCCGCGCCCGGCGTCGAACCCACCTCCGGGCGGACCGACGGGCCGAACGACGCGCGGGGCGCGGCGCCTGACGCGGAGCGGGACGCGGGTCGGGACACCGGGCACGGCGCCGTACCCGATTCCGGACGGGACGCCGGGCACGCCGGGGAACCCGACTCCGGTCGGGAGAGCGTGCGGGGCGCCGGCCGGGATGCCGGGCACGGCGCCGTACCCGACTTCGACCCGGGCACCCGGCCGGCCACGGGCCGGGATTCCCGGCATGACGCCGCGTCGGGTTCCGGGGGGCTCGGCCCGGGCGCCGGCCGGAACGCCGGACCCGACTCCGGTCGAACGGGCGGAGCGGCCCATGACTCCGGGCCCGGCGGCGCGCCGGACGCCGGGCACGGGGCCGTGCCCGACTCCGTGCCGGGGGCCGAAGCGGGCGCCCGCGTCGCCGGCGGTCACGACGGGTCCCGCAGCGATGCGCCCGCTGCCCGGCAGGACCCCCGGCACGACGGCCCGCACGCCCACCCGCACGAGGGGCCCGCAGAGGGGCCCGGGGGCGGGGCCGGGGGCGGGCGGGACGCGGACCGGCCCGGTGATCGGCGGCGGGCGCTGCGGGCGCGGATACGGCGCCTGGAGGCGGGGCTGTGAGCCGTTTCCGCCCGCCGGGCGACGGGAAGAGGCAGTGGACCGACCGACAACAGGGGGACCAGCAGCCCATGGTGACCGGACGTCAGAAAGTGTCGGCAGTGCCCAGGCCCTGCCCCGGCCAGCTGCCGGACCTCTCGGGGCTCGACCTGGCCGCCCTGCGCGGGATCGACCATCCGGTGCTCGCCGAGGTGATCGAGGGCATGGTCGAGCGGGTTACGCACCCGGCCGAGATCCTGAACGCCTTCGACTCCGGCGTAGCCTGAAGTACCTCGGGCCCCAGGGGGAGTTGACCACTTTCCGCCGTTAGCCGGGCCGGTCCGGAGGGCAGGGATGCACCGTCCGCAGCGGGAGGTACAGGCGATGAGCCATGCGATCACGAGCGATCTCGTGCTGCCCGCCCCGCGGACCCCGTCCCGCCACGCGCGCCACGCCCCCTGGCCCTACACCCGCCTCGACGTGCCCGCCCTGCGCGCCGCGGGCCACCGCCCGCAGCCGATCCGGCAGTTCGTCCTCAAGACGCAGGGCCGCTGCAACCTGGCCTGCACCTACTGCTACGTCTACGAGATGGCCGACCAGGGCTGGCGCACCCGCCCCGCCGTCATGGCCCCCGCCACCGCCCTGCGCGCCGCCGAGCGGATCGCCGAGCACGCCGCCGCCCACGACCTGACCCGCGTCGACCTCGTCCTGCACGGCGGCGAGCCCCTCCTCGGCCCGCCCGCGACCCTGGCCGCCCCCGTCGAGGCGGTGCGGGTGGCGCTGGCCCGCCGCTCGCCCCGCACCAGGGTCACCGCGGCCGTCCAGACCAACGGGACGCTGCTCACCCGCGGCCGGCTCGCCGCGCTGTCCGCCGCCGGGATCCGGGTCGGTGTCAGCCTCGACGGCGGTCTCCCCGCGCACAACGCCCGCCGGGTCGACCACGCAGGGCGGCCCGGCTTCGGGGCGGCCGCCCGCGGCCTGCGCCTCCTGGCCCGGCACCCCGAGAGCTACGCGGGCGTGCTGTGCGTGGTGGACGTGACCCAGGACCCGGTGGAGACGTACGAGTCCCTGCTGGCCTTCCAGCCGCCCACCATCGGGCTGCTGCTGCCCCTGGCCAACTGGAGTGCCCCACCGCCCGGTTGGACGCGGCACGCCAGCCCGTACGGGGACTGGCTGCTGGCCGTGTTCGAACGCTGGTGGCACGACGGCGTGCGGCGCACCCGGATCAGGATCTTCGAGGAGGTCATCGCCCTGCTGCTGGGCCTGCCCGCCGCGACCGAGACGCTGGGCCTGGCCCCGGCGACGACCGCCGTCGTCGAGACCGACGGCAGCATCGAGCAGGCCGATTCCCTCAAGTCCGCCTACGAAGGGGCCGCCGCGACCGGGATGACCCTCGACAGCCACAGCTTCGACGAACTGCTCGACCATCCCGGGTTCGCCGCCCGCCAGCTCGGCCGGGAGGCCCTCGCTCCCGGCTGCCGGGCCTGTGAACTCGTCGAGGTGTGCGGGGGCGGGCACTACCCGCACCGCTACCGCGAGCGGGAGGGCTTCCGCCAGCCGTCCGTGTACTGCGCCGACCTCCAGGCCGTCATCCGGCACGTCGCCCGCGCCCTGCACACGGCCGCCACCACCGGACGGGCCGCCTCATGAACCACCCCGCCGAAGCCGGCCGGCGCGCCGAAGCCGGCCACCGCGCCCAAACCGGCCCGCGAACCGACGCCGCCCTCCCCACCGACCCCCTCCCCGCCGATCGGCCCGCGCGGACGGCGCGCTCCACGGTCGTACCCGCCCAGCACCCCGCCCCCACCGACACCACCGGGCGCACCGATCACACGGACCGCACCGATCGCGCGGATCCCACGGGCCGCCCCATCCACCCCACCTCCACCCCCGCGCAGCCCCCCGCCCCGACCGACCTGGCCCGATTCGCCGTCAGCTCCCACACCCTGCGCGCCCTCGCCTCCACCGAGCCCTCCGCCGAAGGGACCCGCCTGGTGCGCGACGTACGCCGCTCCAAGCGGCTGGTCCTGCTGCGCGCCGTCCTCGACGCCGCCCCCGACGCGGAGGCCGCCGAGCGCTGGGCCCTGCTGGAGGAGGCCGAACGGCAGGATCCCGACGCGGTCCGCGACGTCCTGCACTACCCCGCCACCGGGGTCTGGGCGGAGGAGACCCTGCGCCGGTTGCACGCGCCGCAGGGGCCGGCCCCCGACCTCGGTCACCTCGGCGCCCTCGCCGTCGCCGCCGCCCTGCGCGCCGGGATCAGCTTCAAGGTCACGCTCCGACCCCTGCACGGCCGTCTCGTACTGCCGACCCTCGGACTGCTGCGACCCGATCGGCCCGGCCCCCTCGCCCTCACCGAACGCTCCTGGGACGGCGCCGACACCCTCCCCCTGCACGCCCTGCCCGGAGGCTCCACCGCCCTCGACGACCTCGACCCGTACCGCGCCCCGACCCCCGCCGACGCCCGCCCCGGCGGGGTGCGCCCGGCCCGCCGGCTCACCCCCAAGGGGCACAAGCGCTGGGACACCCAGTGGTCCGGCGCCCTCACCCTGCTGGACCGCTACGACTCCACGCGCGCGCAGGAGACCGCCCTGCTGCTGCGCTCCGTCGTCCCGCTGGCCGGCGGTTCCCGCTCCAGCGGCGCCACGCTCCCCGCCGCCGCCGGCTCGGTGCTGGCCCGCGCGCAGGCCCCGCCCGCCCTCGCCGCGACCCTGGTCCACGAGGTCCAGCACGGGAAGCTGGCCGCCCTGGCCGACGTCCTGACCCTGCACACCGCCGACCGCACGCCCCGCCACTGGGCGCCCTGGCGCAGCGACCCCCGGCCGCTGGAGGGGCTGTTGCACGGCGCGTACGCCCATCTGGCGCTGGCCGGGTACTGGCAGCGCGCCGCCCTGTACGGGGCCCGCGGCGCCTGGGCCCAGCACGCCCGGGTCCGCGCCCAGGTGGCGGCCGTCCTGCCGGCCCTCCGCGCCCACCCGCAACTCACCCTCACCGGCAGTGAGTTCGTCGAGGGGATGACCATCGCCGAGCGGGCCATGGACGAACTGCCGCCCCCAGGGGACCAGCACGCCACCGCCCGTCGCGCCCTGGAGCGCGAACGCGGAGCCTGGTGCGAGGCCCATCCCGAACTCGCCGCGTTCGCCGGAGGATGAGAGGCGTCGCAGCGGCCTGACGGCCCGTCCGCTGCGGTACCTTTTCAGTCCCGCACCGCCCCCGCACTCCACCGCACCGCACCACCCCGTACCCGCCCCACCCCGTCCACCGCCCGGATCCCAGGGAGACGGCCGCATGACCGGTACCGGTACGCGTCACGACCGCGACGGAGCCCCCCCACCGCAGCGCTTCGTCATCAGCTTCGCGGGCTTCAACCGGCCCTGGGCCGTGTGGATCGCCCACCGCCTGGAGGAACACGGCCACCGCGTCGCCCTCCAGCGCTGGGACCCGCAGAGCAGCCCCGGCCTCACCGACGCCCTCGACGACCTCGCCCGGGCCGGCGGCAAGGTCCTCGTCGTCCTCAGCGAGCGCTACTTCTCCGCCGGCACCCACACCGACGAGGAGTGGAACGCCGCCCTGCGCACCGTCACCGCCTCCCACCCCGACCGGTTCGCCGCGGTCAGCCTCACCGACTCCCCGCTGCCCAGCGCCGTCGCCGCCCTGGAGAAGACCGACCTGTGGGGCCTGGACTCCTACGAGGCCGAGTACCGCGTGCTGCGCCGGCTGGACCTCCCCACCGACCGGATCGGCACCGAGAGCGGCCGCCGCGGACCCCGCTTCCCCAACGACCCGCCCGAGATCTGGGGCCGGGTCCCGCGCCGCAACCCGCGCTTCACCGGCCGCAACGACGTCATCGGCCGGCTCCGCGCCGCCCTCACCGAAGCCCCGCCCGGCGCGTCCACCGTGACGCTGCTGGGCCTGTCCGGCGTCGGCAAGACGCAGGTCGCCACCGAGTACGCCTACCGCTTCGCCTCCGAGTACGACGTCGTCTGGTGGGTGCCCGCCGAGGACCGGCCCACCCTGCGCGAACGCCTCGCCGACCTCGCGCCCGCCCTGGACCTGCCGCGCGGTGCGGGCAGCTACGGCGAGCAGATCCGGGCCGTACTGGAGGCGCTGCGCCGCGGCACCCCCTACCACCGCTGGCTGATGGTCTTCGACGGCTGCGACCACCCCGACGACCTCACCGACCTGCTGCCCTCCGGCGCCGGAGACGTGATCATCACCTCCCGCAACCGCGAGTGGGCCGCCCGGCACACCAGCCTCGTCGAGGTCCCCCTCTACGCCCGGCCCGAGTCCGTCACCTTCATCCGTCGCCGGGCCGGCCGCCTCACCGGCGAGGAGGCCGACCAGCTCGCCGAGGCACTGGAGGACTACCCCCTCGCCCTCGACCAGACCGCCGGTTGGCTCGCCGACTCGCCCATCGGCGTCGGCGAGTACCTCACCCTCCTCCAGCACCGGCTGGACTCGCACGAGGCCGTCACCCTCTCCGACGACTACCCGCTGCCCTTCCCGACCGCGCTGGCCATACTCCTCAACAACGTGCGGGAGAACTTCCCCGACGCCCTCGCCCTGCTCCGGCTGTTCGTGTTCTTCGCGCCCGGACGGGTCCCGCTGAGGCTGCTGCGCGAGTTCCCCGCCGACGACGTCCCCGAGCACCTCGCCGGGATCGTCAACGACCGGATCCGCTGGAACGCGGCCCTCAACAAGCTCGTCCAGTTCTCCGTCGTGCGCCTGGAGTACTCCGACCTCTCCGTGGAGGAGGGCGGTGGCCTGGAGACCGTCCAGCTCCACCGCATGGTCCACAACATCGTCCGCGAGAACCTCGCCGAGGACGAGGCCGAACAGCTGTCCCGGTCGGTCCGCCAGGTCCTCGCCGCCGCCGACCCCGGCCGCCCCACCGATTCCCGGCTCTGGCCCCGCTACGCCGAACTCATCCCGCACCTGGAGTCCGCGGGCGTCCTGACCAGCTCCAACCCGCGCATCCAGAACTTCCTGCTGCACTGTCTGCGCTACCTGACCCTCGCGGGGGAGTACCGCACCTGCCTGCGCCTGGCCGAACGCACCGACGGCATCTGGCGGTCCCTGCTCGGCGACGACCACGACCAGGTCCGCGAACTCAGCTACCACTACGGCGGCGCCCTGCGCATGCTCGGCCACTTCCGCCGCGCCGAAACCCTCGCCCGCGCCGTCGCCGACCGGCTCGTCGCCGAACGCGGCGACCGCGACCTCGAATCCCTCCGCGCCACCAGCACCTACGCCGGGGTCCTCCTCAGCACCGCCAAGTTCGACGAAGCCCGACGCCTGTTGGAGCACGCCTTCGCGACCTACCGCGAACTCCTCGGCGAGGACGACTCCACCACCCTCAACGCCCAGAACAACGTCGCCGTCGCCCTGCGCCTCCTCGGCCGCTACCAGGAGGCCTACGACATCGACCTGGACACCCTGCGCCGCCGCGAACGCGTCCTGCGCGTGCGGCACATCGCCACCCTCTCCTCCGGCGTCGGCTGCGCCATGGGCCTGCGCCTGATGGGCCGCTACCGCGAGGCCCTGGCCCGCCAGGAACAGGGCCTCAAACTGCACATCCAGGTCCTCGGCGCCAACCACCCGCAGACCCTGCGCGCCGAACACAACCTCGGCCAGTGCCTGCGCCGCTCCGGGGACATCCCCGGCGCCGGAGCCCGCCTGCGCAGCGTCCTGGAACGCTCCACCCGCGTCTTCGGCGCCGAGTTCCCCTGGACCCTGATGGTCGCCTCCGACTACGCGACCTACCTGCGCGAGTACGGGGACATCGAGGAGGCCCGGCGGATCTCCGAGGACGTCGTACGCGGCTACCAGTCCCAGCTCGGCCTCGCCCACCCGTACAGCATCGGCACCGTCGGCAACCTCGGCCTGGTCCTGCGCGCCCAGGGCGAACGCGCCGAAGCCCTCAACCTCGCCGAACAGGCCCTCGTCGGCATGCGCGGCGCCCTGGGCGACCGGCACCCCTGGACCCTGGGCTGCGCCCTCAACGCCACCGGGCACCGCAACATCACCGGCCGGCTCGACGACGCCCTCGACCTCAGCCGCGAAACCCTGCGCGGCGCCGAACACGTCCTCGGCCCCGACCACCCGATGACGCTCAGCGCCCAGATCGCGCTCGCCGCCGACCTGCGCGCCGTACGGGAGGACATCGAGGCCTCCAAGCACGAGGACGCCGGCATCAAGGCCCTCACCCGCACCCTGGGCCCGCAACACGTCCACACCGTGTCCGCCCGCCAACAGAGCCGCCCCTACTGGGACTTCGAACCCCAGCCGTAGCCGCCCCACGCGCGGGAACGCCGGAAGGCCCGGCCCCCCGAGGGGACCGGGCCTTCCACGCTCGGTGCTCCGGGCCGACTACGCCTCGAAGACCTCGTTCAGCAGGAGCTGCTGCTCCGCCTGGTGACGCTTCGCGGAACCGACCGCCGGGGACGAGCCGTGCGGACGGGAGATCCGCCGCAGGCGCTCGCCCGCCGGGACCTCCGCGCCGACCGCCAGGTCGAGGTGGTCGATCAGGTTCAGCGCGATGAACGGCCACGCACCCTGGTTCGCCGGCTCCTCCTGCGCCCAGATGTACTTCGCCGCGTTCGGGAACTTGGCGATCTCCGCCTGGAGCTCGGCGCCCGCCAGCGGGTACAGCCGCTCGATGCGGATGATCGCCGTGTCGGTGATGCCGCGCTTCTCCCGCTCGGCCTCCAGGTCGTAGTAGACCTTGCCCGCGCAGAAGACGACCTTGCGGACCGCGTTCGGGTCCACGGTGGCGTCACCGATGACCGGACGGAACGAACCGGTCGTGAACTCCTCCGCCTTCGACGCCGCCGCCTTCAGACGCAGCATCGACTTCGGGGTGAAGACGATGAGCGGCTTGTGGTGCGGGTTGTGGACCTGCCAGCGCAGCAGGTGGAAGTAGTTCGACGGCAGGGTCGGCATCGCGACCGTCATGTTGTCCTGCGCGCACATCTGGAGGAAGCGCTCGGGACGCGCGGACGAGTGGTCCGGGCCCTGGCCCTCGTAGCCGTGCGGCAGCAGCAGCGTGACGCCGGAGGTCTGGCCCCACTTCTGCTCGGCCGAGGAGATGAACTCGTCGACGACGGTCTGCGCGCCGTTGACGAAGTCACCGAACTGGGCCTCCCAGAGGACCAGCGCGTCCGGACGGGCCAGCGAGTAGCCGTACTCGAAGCCCATCGCCGCGTACTCGGAGAGCAGCGAGTCGTAGACGTTGTAGCGGGCCTGGTCGTCCGACAGGTAGAGCAGCGGGGTGTAGTCCTCGCCGGTCTCCCGGTCGATGAGGACCGCGTGACGCTGACCGAACGTGCCGCGGCGGGAGTCCTGGCCCGACAGGCGGACCGGGGTGCCCTCCATCAGCAGCGAACCGAAGGCGAGGGTCTCGCCCATGCCCCAGTCGATGGTGCCCTCGTCGATCATCGACGCGCGGCGCTGCAACTGCGGCAGCAGACGCGGGTGGACGGTGACGTTGTCCGGGATGTTGACCTGGGACTCGGCGATCCGCTTCACCACGTCCTGCGAGATCGCGGTGTTCACCTCGACCGGGAACTCCTGCGCGGTCTGCGCCGGCGTCACCGGGGCGCCGACGGCCGGAGCCGTGGCGGCCTCGCGGACCTCCGCGAAGACCTTCTCCAGCTGGCCCTGGAAGTCCTGGAGCGCCTGCTCCGCCTCTTCCAGCGTGATGTCGCCGCGACCGATGAGGGACTCGGTGTACAGCTTGCGCACCGAGCGCTTCTTGTCGATCAGGTCGTACATCAGCGGCTGCGTGAACGCCGGGTTGTCCGACTCGTTGTGACCGCGACGGCGGTAGCAGATGAGGTCGATGACGACGTCCTTGTTGAACGCCTGACGGAACTCGAAGGCGAGCCGCGCGATGCGGACCACGGCCTCCGGGTCATCACCGTTCACGTGGAAGATCGGCGCCTCGATCATGCGGGCCACGTCGGTCGCGTACATCGACGAACGCGAGGACTCCGGGGCGGCGGTGAAGCCGACCTGGTTGTTGATCACGACGTGGACGGTGCCGCCGGTGCGGTAGCCGCGCAGCTGCGACATGTTCAGCGTCTCGGCGACCACACCCTGGCCCGCGAAGGCCGCGTCGCCGTGCAGGGCGACGGGCAGGACCGTGAAGTCCGTGCCGCCCTTGTTGATGATGTCCTGCTTGGCGCGGACCACGCCCTCCAGGACCGGGTCCACCGCCTCCAGGTGCGAGGGGTTCGCGACGAGCGAGACCTTGATCTGCTCCCCGTCGAGACCCGTGAAGGTGCCCTCGGCGCCCAGGTGGTACTTGACGTCGCCGGAGCCGTGCATCGACTTCGGGTCGAGGTTGCCCTCGAACTCGCGGAAGATCTGCGCGTACGACTTGCCGACGATGTTCGCGAGCACGTTCAGGCGGCCACGGTGGGCCATGCCGATCGCGACCTCTTCGAGGCGGGCCTCGGCGGCCGAGTCGATGACGGCGTCGAGCAGCGGGATGACGGACTCGCCGCCCTCCAGCGAGAACCGCTTCTGGCCGACGTACTTCGTCTGGAGGAAGGTCTCGAAGGCCTCCGCCGCGTTCAGCCGGCGCAGGATCCGCAGCTGCTCCTCGCGCTCCGGCTTGGAGTGCGGGCGCTCGATGCGGTCCTGGATCCAGCGACGCTGCTTCGGGTCCTGGATGTGCATGAACTCGACGCCGGTGGTGCGGCAGTACGAGTCGCGCAGCACGCCGAGGATGTCGCGGAGCTTCATCATCGACTTGCCGGAGAAGCCGCCGACCGCGAACTCGCGCTCCAGGTCCCACAGGGTGAGGCCGTGCTCGGTGATGTCGAGGTCGGGGTGCTTGCGCTGCTTGTACTCCAGCGGGTCGGTGTCGGCCATGACGTGGCCGCGGACCCGGTAGGAGTGGATCAGCTCGAAGACGCGGGCGGCCTTCGTGACGTCGTCGTCGTGCGAGGCGTCGATGTCCCGGTTCCAGCGGACCGGCTCGTACGGGATGCGCAGCGCCTCGAAGACGTCGTCGTAGAAGCCGCTTTCGCCCAGCAGCAGGTTCGCGACGATGCGCAGGAACTCGCCGGAGGCCGCGCCCTGGATGACCCGGTGGTCGTAGGTCGAGGTCAGGGTCATGACCTTGGAGATGCCCAGCTTGTTCAGGGTGTCCTGCGAGGTGCCCTGGAACTCGGCGGGGTAGTCCATGGAGCCGACGCCCATGATGACCGACTGTCCGGGCATCAGACGGGGCACGGAGTGCACGGTGCCCAGGCCGCCGGGGTTGGTCAGGGAGACGGTGACGCCGGTGAAGTCGTCCATCGTCAGCTTGCCGATGCGGGCCCGGCGGACGATGTCCTCGTAGGCCATCCAGAACTCGAAGAAGTTGAGGGTTTCGGCCTTCTTGATGCCGGCGACGACGAGCTGGCGGTCACCGTTGGGCTTCACCAGGTCGATCGCGAGACCGAAGTTGATGTGCTCCGGCTTGACCAGGGTCGGCTTGCCGTCCTTCTCCGCGAAGGAGTGGTTCATGGCCGGCATGGCCTTGATCGCCTGCACCATCGCGTAGCCGATGAGGTGCGTGAAGGAGATCTTCCCGCCCCGGGCGCGCTTGAGGTGGTTGTTGATGACGATGCGGTTGTCGAACAGCAGCTTCACCGGGACGGCGCGGACGGAAGTGGCCGTCGGCACGTCGAGGGAGGCGTTCATGTTCTTGGCGACGGCCGCGGCCGGGCCGCGGAGCGTCACCAGCTCGGGGCCCGTGGGGGCCCCAGTGGTGGGCGCGGCGTCAGCTGCTCCGGTGGAGCCGGTGCTTGCACCGGGGGGCGTGGCCTTCTGGGCGGCGGGAGCGGCAGCCGGAGCGGCCGGGGCCTGAGGGGCAGGCGCGGCCGGTGCGGCGGCCGGGGCCTGGGGGGTGACAGTCACAGCAGGGGCACCAGAGGGGGTGGCAGGAGCAGGGGCAGGAGCTGACGCAGGCGTGGGCGCGGCGGAGACCGGGGCAGCTGCGCTCGCCGCCCCCGTGGCGGCGTCGGCGGCCTGTGGGCCCCGGGCGGCGGGAGCGGCGGCCTGTGCGGAGGCGCCGTCCGTCGTCGTGGGCTTCTCGGGACTGTCCGACTTCACCGGAGCGACTGCGCCCCCCGGCTTGTAGTCGGCGAAGAAGTCCCACCAGGCCCGGTCGACAGAGTTCGGGTCCTGGAGGTACTGCTGATAGATCTCGTCGACGAGCCACTCATTCGCACCGAAGCCTGAGGCAGGGGTCTTCCCACGCTCTGCTGTTTCGGTCGTGGTGCTCGGGTTACTGGGGGACTGTGGCGACACGGCGGCAACCGCCCTCTTCCGCTTCACAAGGTATGGACAGCGGTGATAAAGGCTACGCCTCCCCGGCCACCCAATGCAGGCCGGGCGGGACTTCCGTCGTGCAGGTCACATCGAACGGCGGGTTTCGCCGCCTGGAATGGCGGGAAACAAGCGTGGTTCGGGTAGCCGACACCCAGGTTGCGGCCTCCATGGCTTCGCACCCCTGACGACCCCGGGCACATGTGGCCGAGATCATGTCCTTCCCACTCGAACCCTACGTCAAGACGACGCCGGTGAGCTGCCCGGAAGAGTGACAAGGATTCGGCAACCTCGTGACGATTCGGCCACGCCGATGGCACCGCCGTGCAGGCCCACGGCCCACTGGGCGATCGCCAGCCCCAGCCCGGTGCCCCCGTCGCCGCTCCGCGCGGCCCCCCGGTTGAACCGCTCGAAGACCCGGTGCCGCTCGGCCTCCGGAATGCCCGGACCCTCGTCCACGACCTCCAGCTCCAGGCTCCCCGGCTCCTCCCCGGCCCGCGCCCGCACCGTGACCCGGCCGTGCGGCGGACTGTGCTTGACCGCGTTGTCGATCAGGTTGGCCACCACCTGGTGCAGCCGCTCCGCGTCCGCGTACGCCGTCAGCACCGGCGGGAACACGTCGAGGTGGAGGTGCACGTCGTTACGGGTGTGCCCGCCCGACCCGGTGGTCAGCCCCGGTCGCCCGGCGGCCGCCAGCCCCGACTCCTTCAACACCCCCGACAGGTACGGCCACACCTCGAACCGGCGCGCCCGCAGCGGCACCACCCCGTTGTCGACCCGGGACAGGTCCAGCAGCGTCTCCACCAACCGGCCCAGCCGCTCCGTCTGCTTCAGCATCGTCCGCATGGTCTCCGGATCGGCGGCCGAAACCCCGTCCACCACGTTCTCCAGCACCGCGCGCAACGCCGCGATCGGCGTCCGCAGCTCGTGCGAGACGTTCGCGACCAGCTCCTTGCGGTGCCGGTCCACCGCCTCCAGGTCGTCCGCCATCAGATTGATCGTCGTGGCCAGGTCACCGAGCTCGTCCCGGCGACCCGCCCCGCGCACCCGGCGGGTGTAGTCCCCCTGGGAGATCGCCCGCGCCACCCGCGTCATGTCGTCCAGCGGCGCCGTCAGGCCGTGCGCCACGAACTGCGTGATCAGCATCGAGGCGATCACCGAGAACACCGTGATGAACCGCAGCTCGGTGTCGGTGCGCAGGGCCACCAGCAGCAGCCCCGTCGTGATGAACACCGAGACCACGACGAGCGTGCCCAGCTTCGTCTTGATGGAGAACGGCGAGTACGGCCGCAGCCCGCCCGCCGACCGCCCGACGGGCGCCCGGGTACCGGGACGCCGGCCGCCCGGCCGGCGCTGCGCAGTGCCGCCGCTCATGCCTGGGCCGGGGTCTCCAGGGCGTACCCGACGCCGTGGACCGTACGGATCCGCTCCGCCCCGATCTTGCGGCGCAGCGCCTTGATGTGACTGTCGACCGTACGGGTCCCGGACGCGTCGGCCCAGTCCCACACCTCGGCCAGCAGCTGCTCCCGGGACAGCACCGCCCGCGGGGTCCCGGCCAGGCACACCAGCAGGTCGAACTCCGTCGGCGTCAGGTGCACGTCCTCGGCCTGCACCCGGACCCGCCGCTGCGCGTGGTCGATCTCCAGGTCGCCCAGACGCAGGGTCGCCCCGCGCGGGGCGTGCGCGGCCAGCGTGGCCCGCTCCACCCGCCGCAGCAGTACGTGGACCCGCGCCGCCAGCTCCCGCATGGAGAACGGCTTCGTCATGTAGTCGTCGGCCCCGACCCCGAGGCCCACCAGCATGTCGGTCTCGTCGTCGCGGGCGGTGAGCATCAGCACCGGAACCGGCCGCTGCGCCTGGACCCGGCGGCACACCTCCAGCCCGTCGAAGCCGGGCAGCATGACGTCCAGTACCAGCAGCTCGGGCAGCCAGCTCTCGGCCGCGGCGACCGCCGCCGGACCGTCGTACGCCGTCTGCACCTGGAAGCCCTCGGCGCGCAGCCGGGCCGAGATGGCGTCGGCGATGGTGCGGTCGTCCTCGACCACGAGCACGCGCCGCTGGGCGCCCGGGGTGGCCGCGGCGCCCGTGTGGGTGGTGTGTGTCTGTTCCATGTCCCGCCCCTGAAGATCCCGCGTGATGGGGTGCAGCGTAGAGGAGCCACCGGCCTGCGGCTATGCACGGTTCGGACAGGCCGTACCGGGCCGCGACCACCGCCACGGCCCACCGCGGGGGCGGTGGGGGCCGTGTGCGCGGCCCTTCGCGGGCCCGAGGGTCCCGCCCGACGGGGCCGCCGGTGACGTACCTCACCGCGCGGGCGCGGGTCAGGGAGAGGGCTCGAAGGGCGGGAGCCGGTCCAGGACCGTCGTCAGGCCCGGAGTCAGCGAGGACTGGTCGGAGGTGACCTCGGTGCCGGCGTGGACGAAGGCGTACACGAAGCCGTCGAAGACGGGCCGGTCGGCCGTCGCGACCCGGGGCAGCCGCGGCAGGTCGGCCTCGCGCAGGGCGCCGCGCAGCGCCTCCAGTCCGGCCGGCGTCAGCTTCCCCGCGCCGTCCGGACGGCCCTGCCCGTCCAGGCGGGCCCAGGAGCCGTCGCCCTCGACGACCAGGGTGTGGGTACGGCCGGCGTAGCCGCCGGTACGGGAGGCCCGCAGGAGGGTCACGCGGGCGGGGGGCGGGGCCGTGCTCGCGGACGGGGTGTCGCCGGCGCCGGGGGCCACCGGGGCGCTCGTGGCCGGCTTCGGGTCGGGGCCCCCGGCCGGATCCGGGGTCGTGCCCGCGCCGCAGCCCGCCAGGGCCACCGCGGCCAGCACCAGCGCCGCGGCTGCCGCCGCCGTGCGCGCCGGCCGTGCCGTGCGCGCCGGCCGTGCCGGTGCCTTCGTCGTTCGGAACGCTCGCACACCCACCTCCGCGGGTCTCGGCCCCGACCCCGAGTATGGAGTGCCCCTCGCCCCGTCCGAAAGCATCCGGAGGCCGTCATCCGCCGCATCGCCCCCTGGCGCGTGGTCCCCGCGGCCGTGGCCCTGCTCCTCGGCCTGTGGGGGCTGCGGCGCGGTCCCGCCGGCGGCAGCATGTGGCGCGACGAATCCGTCACCTGGCAGGTGGCCCACCGGCCGCTGACCGGCCTGTGGGAACTCCTCGGGCAGGTCGACGCCGTCCACGGCCTCCACTACCTGCTGATGCACGGGGTGTTCGCCCTCGGGGACGGCGGCCTGTGGGCGCTGCGGCTGCCCTCGGTCGCCGGCACGGCCCTCGCCGCCGCCGGAGTGGCCGCGGTCGCGCACCGGGCGGCGGGGGACCGGGCCGCGCTGTTGGCCGGGACCGCCTACGCCGCTCTGCCGCCCGTGCAGATGTACGCGCAGGAGGGGCGCTCGTACGCGCTCGTCGCGGCCGCCGTGGTCTGGGCGACGTACCTGATGCTGTGCGGGCGTTGGGCCGCGTACGCGCCGGTGCTGCTCCTCGGTTGTTGGCTGCACGAGTTCGCCGTCCTCGCGCTGCTCGCCCACGCCCCGGTCGCCCGGCACTCGCGCGGCTGGCGGTGGAGCGCCGCCGCGGTCCTCGCCGGTCTGCTGCCGCTCGCGGTGGTCAGCGCCCGGCAGGCGCAGCAGCAGTTGGGCTGGCTCGGCCGGCCGTCCTGGCAGGACTGGGCGGCGTACGGGGTCCTGACGCTCGCCGTGCTGCTGCTCGCGCGGAAGGCACCGGCGGACGAACGGGACCTCGTACGGGTCGCCGTGCCGCTCGCGCTGCTCCCGCCGGGGCTGCTGATGGCCGTTTCGCTCGTCCACCCCTGGTACGTCGACCGGTACGTCCTCTACTCCCTGACCGGCCTCGCCCTGCTCGCCGGGGCGCGGCTCGCGCGGGCGCGGGGGGTGTGGCCGTGGCTGCTGGTGGCCGCGCTGGCCGTGCCGTTCGGGATGTGGTCGGCGTGGCTGCGGACCCCGGACAGCCGCAAGGACGACGTCCTCGCGGTGGCCGCCGCCGTCCGCGAGCGGGCCCGGCCCGGGGACGCCGTCCTGTTCATGCCGTCCCGGCGGCGGGAGTGGCTGCTGTCCTCGCCCGACGCGTACGCGGGCCTGCGCGACGTCGCCCTGGAGCGCACTCCGGCCGACTCGCGCAGCCTCCAGGGCACCGAGCGCACGCCGGACGCCATCCGCTCCGCGCTGGTCGCCTCCCCCCGGGTGATCGCCCTCCTGGACCCGGCCGGCCAGCCCCTGGACCCCTACCCCCACGAAGCCGCCAAGCGCGAAGCCCTGGCGTCCTCCTTCACCCTGTGCTCGATGACCCCGGTACGGGGGGCGCGCGTCGCGGTGTACGCCCGACCGGGCGGCTGCGGCTGACGCCGGGGCGGGCACCGCGGCGGGGGAGGGGCGGGGCGCGGCGGGGTTCGGGCGGCGGCAGGGGTTCGGGCGCCGCCGGAGTCCGGGGCGGCGCCGGGGTCCGGCGGCGCAGGCGGCGGAAAACTCCGCGACCGGGCGGGCGTTCGGCGCGAGGATGACCCGACCACGCCGCGCGGCGGGCCCCGTCCCGTCGCCGAGCCCCGCCGATCCTCCGGAGTTGCCCATGCCGCCGTCAGTGGAACCCAGGCCCACCCCTGCCGCCGCCCGGACCGGGGTCGGCGCGTTGCCGGGCCCCCTCGTCGGGGCGCGGTGGGTCGCGGAGCGGCTCGGTGGACCCGGGTTGGTGCTCTTCGACGCCTCCGTCGGGGCCCACCGGGGAGCGGAGCGTCGGATTCCGGGAGCGCGGCCCTTCGACCTCGACGGCGCCCTGTCCGACCACACCGCCGCCGCCCCGCACACGATGCCCGGACCCGAGGACTTCACCGGGGCGATGCGCGGCCTCGGCGTCGACGACACCGACACCGTGGTCGTCTACGACGGCGCCGGGATCTACTCCAGCGCCCGCGCCTGGTGGATGCTGTGCGCGATGGGCTTCGACCGGGTCGCCGTCCTGGACGGCGGCCTGCCCGCCTGGACGGCCGCCGCACTGCCCGTCGAGGAGTCCGCGCCGGCGTACGCGGGTCCGTCCGGCTCCTTCACCGCCCGGCCGCGCCCCGGGCTGGTGGTGGACGCCGACACCGTCGCGAAGGCCCTGACCGACCCGGCCGCGACCGTGTTCGACGCCCGGACCCGGGGCCGGTTCGCCGGAACCGCCCCCGAGCCGCGCGAGGGCCTGCGCGGAGGCCACATGCCGGGTGCGGTGAACCTCCCCTTCGGGGAACTCCAACGCCCCGACGGGCTGATGCTCCCCGCGGCCGAACTCCGGGCCGCCTTCGCACCGCTGACCGGGGCCGGGCAGCGGCTCCACTTCAGCTGCGGATCCGGGGTCACGGCGTGCGTCCTCGCCCTCGGCGCCTCGCTGGCCGGGTACCGGGACCTGGCGGTGTACGACGGCTCGTGGAGCGAATGGGGCGACCCCTCCGGCGGCCGACCGGTGGCGACCGGCACCCCGGCGGGCGACTGACCGCGGGGCTCCGCCTCCCCCGGGGGATAACCCCACCCCCGGCCCGGGTACCGGCACCAGCGTGGTCGGCGGGGCGGGTCGACAGACTTGCCGCATGGCATCCGACACCGCATCAGCCCTGCTCGCCCGCAAGACGGTCGGCGCCACGGCGGTCGCCGTGCTGCTCCTCCTCGCGGGGTGCTCCGTCGACGGCATCGGGGTGAAGACGCACCCGAAAACCGTCGACGCCGACGCCACCGTCACCGAGGCGGTCACGGCCGTCGAGGTCAGCGACGGGCGGCGCGGCTCCGTCGAGGTGACGGCAGGCGCCGGCCCCGGGGTCGTCGTCCGCCGGACCGTGCACTACCGCGGGGACACCGCGCCGACGCCCGGCAGGCGGGTGACGGACGGGGTCCTCACCTTCACCACCGGCTGCGCGGACACCTGCTGGGTCGACTACCGCCTGGAGGTCCCCGCCACCGCGAAGGTCAAGGTCGGCACCAGCAGCGGCCGCATCACGGTGACGGGCGTCGCGGCGGCCGAGCTGACCTCCGAGTCCGGGGACGTGCGGGCCGACGGGATCGCGGGCCCGCTGAAGGTCCGTACGTCCTCCGGCTCGATCACCGGCGCCGCCCTGTCCGGGACGGAGGCCGACGTCCGCTCCGAATCGGGCGACGCCCGCCTCGGCTTCAGCGTGGTCCCGGTCTCGGTGAGCGCCGTCACCACCTCCGGCGACGTCACGCTCCGCGTCCCGCGGGCCCCGTACCAACTCGCCGGGTCCAGCACCTCCGGCGACCGCGACATCACCCTGCCGCACGCCCCCGGCGCCCCGTCCCGCCTGCGCCTCGAATCCACCTCGGGCGACGTGGAAGCCGCCGCCCTGACCTGAGGCACCCGGCCCGCCTCCCCCCGACCCCGGACTTTCCCCGCCGCCCGCCTCCACGGGCCCCGGAAGCCCGTTCGCCCCCGGCGAACGCACCTTGGGGAACATTGGGGGGCTCACGTGCATTGAGTCGGCATAGCTCAAGTTCACTGCCGGAGGGAAGATCATGGCTTCGACGTCCGTACCGCTCACCCTGCCCGTGCTGCCGCTGGACGACGAGGTCGTGCTGCCCGGGATGGTCGTTCCGCTGGACCTGTCCGACGCCGAGGTGCGCGCCGCCGTGGAGGCCGCGCAGGCCGCCGCCGGGACCGGGAGCGCCAAGCCCCGGGTACTGCTGGTGCCGCGCGTCGACGGGACGTACGCGGGCACCGGCGTGCTCGGCACCGTCGAGCAGGTCGGCCGACTCTCCGACGGGGACCCGGGCGCCCTGATCCGCGGCCGGGGTCGCGTCCGCATCGGCGCCGGGACCACCGGCCCGGGCGCCGCCCTGTGGGTGGAGGGCGAGACCGTCGACGAGCAGGAGCCCGAGCCGCTGCCCGGCGCCGTCGCCGAGCTGGTCACCGAGTACAAGGCGCTCGCCACCAGCTGGCTGAAGAAGCGCGGGGCCTGGCAGGTCGTCGACCGGGTGCAGCAGATCGAGGGCGTCTCCGCGCTCGCCGACAACGCCGGCTACTCGCCGTTCCTGACCGTGGCCCAGAAGGTGGAGCTGCTGGAGACCGCCGACCCCGTCGCCCGGCTCCGCCTCGCCGTCCGGTGGCTCAGCGACCACCTCGCCGAACAGGACGTCGCCGAGTCCATCGCCAAGGACGTGCAGGACGGGGTCGACAAGCAGCAGCGCGAGTTCCTGCTGCGCCGCCAGCTGGACGCCGTCCGCAAGGAGCTGCGCGAGCTCAACGGGGAGGAGGCCGGTGAGGAGTCGGACGACTACCGGGCCCGCGTCGAGGCCGCCGACCTGCCCGAGAAGGTCCGCGAAGCCGCGCTCAAGGAGGTCGAGAAGCTCGAACGGTCCAGCGACCAGAGCCCGGAGGGCTCCTGGATCCGGACCTGGCTCGACACCGTCCTCGAACTGCCCTGGAACGAGCGCACCGAGGACGCCTACGACATCCGCGGCGCCCGCGCGGTCCTCGACGCCGAGCACGCCGGGCTGAGCGACGTGAAGGACCGCATCACCGAGTACCTCGCCGTGCGCAAGCGTCGCGGCGAGCGCGGCATGGGCGTCATCGGCGGTCGCCGCGGCGGGGCCGTACTGGCCCTCGTCGGCCCGCCCGGCGTCGGAAAGACCTCGCTCGGCGAGAGCGTCGCGCACGCCATGGGCCGCGAGTTCGTCCGCGTCGCCCTCGGCGGCGTACGGGACGAGGCCGAGATCCGCGGCCACCGCCGGACCTACGTCGGCGCGCTGCCCGGCCGGATCGTCCGTGCCATCAAGGAGGCCGGGTCCATGAACCCCGTCGTCCTCCTCGACGAGATCGACAAGGTCGGCTCCGACTTCCGCGGCGACCCGGCCGCGGCCCTCCTCGAAGTCCTCGACCCGGCCCAGAACCACACCTTCCGCGACCACTACCTGGAAGTGGAACTGGACCTGAGCGACGTGGTCTTCCTGGCCACCGCCAACGTCCTGGAGGCCATCCCGGAGGCGCTGGCCGACCGGATGGAACTCGTCCGCCTCGACGGGTACACCGAGGACGAGAAGGTCGTCATCGCACGCGACCACCTGCTGCCCCGACAGCTGGAGCGGGCCGGCCTCGCCGCCGACGAGGTCGTCCTGGAGGACGCGGCGCTGCGCAGGCTCGCGGGCGAGTACACCCGCGAGGCCGGCGTGCGCACCCTGGAGCGGTCCCTCGCCCGGCTGCTGCGCAAGGTGGCGTCCCAGAACGAACTGGGGGAGCGGGACCTGCCGCTCACCCTGGGACCCGACGACCTGCGGGCGCTCATCGGACGGCCGCACCACGTACCCGAGTCCGCGCAGGACCCGGCGGAGCGGCGCACCGCCGTGCCCGGCGTGGCCACCGGCCTGGCCGTGACCGGGGCCGGCGGGGACGTGCTGTTCGTGGAGGCCTCGCTCGCCGACCCCGAGACCGGGGCCGCCGGGCTCACCCTGACCGGCCAGCTCGGCGACGTCATGAAGGAATCGGCGCAGATCGCCCTCAGCTTCCTGCGCTCGCACGGCGCCGAACTGGAGCTGCCCGTCGCCGACCTGAAGGACCGGGGCGTCCACATCCACTTCCCGGCGGGCGCGGTCCCCAAGGACGGCCCCAGCGCCGGCATCACCATGACGACGGCCCTCGCCTCGCTGCTCTCCGGCCGGCAGGTCCGCACCGACGTGGCGATGACCGGCGAGGTCTCCCTGACCGGACGGGTCCTGCCCATCGGCGGGGTCAAGCAGAAGCTGCTGGCCGCGCACCGCGCCGGACTGACCACCGTGATCATCCCGAAGCGCAACGAGGCCGACCTGGACGACGTCCCGGCCGAGGTACTGGAGGGGCTGGAGGTGCACCCGGTGACGGACGTACGCCAGGTCCTGGAACTGGCCCTCGCTCCCGCGGAGGTCTCCTTCACCAAGGCCGCCTGACCACCCGCCCGGCCGACTGACCTCGGGACCGCCCGGGGGGACCGACCGGCCGCCCGAACGAGGGCCCGGGAACCGCTTCGGCGGGGCCCCGGGCCCTCGCCGCGTCCACTGCGAAATACTGGGGCCCCGCACAGCGGGGTCTCGAACAAAGATGTCACCGGTGCCGTGCCGGCGCCGAAGAGCTCAGCCACAGAAATGCCACACACCACCAAGGGGAGCGGACGTGCACGGTAGTGAAGACCAGGAGTTCCTCGCCCTGGAGCGGGAGCTGTCCGTCTTCCTCCGGCGCGCCCGGGCCTCCTCCGGGGAAATGGCCCGCGCCCTGCACCCGGAGCTGGAGCCCGCCGCCTACGGACTCCTCGTCCGGCTGGAGGCGGCGGGACGGCAGCGGGCCACCGAACTCGCCGCCTACTTCGGGGTCGGCAAGGCCACCATGAGCCGCCAACTGCGCGCCCTGGAGGTACTGGGCCTGGTCGCCCGCGAGCCGGACCCCGCCGACGGCCGCGCCTTCCTCGTCGGACTCACCGAGGAGGGCCGGGAGCGCTTCCTGCGGGTCCGCGGCGCCCGCCGCGAGCAGTACATGCGCAAGCTGGCGGACTGGGACCGGGGCGAGGTCGCGGAGCTGGCCAGACTCCTGCGCCAGCTGAACTCCGGCGAGGAGTGAGCGCGCCCCGGTCCGGCGAGGAGTGAGCGTCCACCCGCCTCCGGCGAAGGCCGAACCCCGCACCCGCCTCCGGTGAGCGAGGGCCCGTACCCCGCACCCCGCTACAGCTCCGCGTAGAGCGCCGAGGCGTCGTCGTGCCGCTTGTACCGCGCCGACGGGCGCAGCGGATCGGACTCGATCGCCCGTACCCGCCCGATCAGCCCCTCGGCACCCTCCTTGCGCAGCACGTCCAGGCAGGCCGCCCAGTCGCCCTCCCCGAACGTGTCCGTCCAGCGGCTCGCCCCGTCCGTGAGCGCGGCCACGGCCACGACCTCCTCGCGCGGGGTGCGCCCGGTGACGGCCCGGTCGGCGGCCGCCGGGTCCGTGGCCGCCGTCCAGAAACCGCCTTCGGCATTGCGCAGGGCGTCCGTCGCCGCGACCGACGCCAGGACCTCGCGCGGGATCCGGTCCAGCCGGTCGTCGAGCACCGCCGAGACCCGGCCGTCCGCCCCGCGGAGCAGGAGCACCGAGTCCGACAGCACGAGGTGCTCCACGCAGGACCCGTCCCAGCGGACCATCACGACCGTCGCCTGGGGGGTCCGTGCGTGAGAAAGGTCACAGGTGCCCCGGTGGGCGTCGGCGGTGTCGCCGATGGCCCGCGCCAGGATCCGGTCCAGGGGCATGTCCCGCCGCGATCCGGACAGTTCGGTCAATCGGCCGCCGAGTCGCGCCGCGAACCACGGCACGCCGTGCACGCACCCGTCCTCGCCGCGCGGCGGGGTGACCCCGTCCAGCACCACCAGGACGCCGCCGCCCGAAGCGGGCGCCGAGGCCGACAGCCAGTCCTCATTGGGGTGTTCCGGGTCGCCGGGGGCCGTGGCGAGGTCGATGCGCATGGGGACATTCTGCCCGCCGGGGCCCCGGCGAGGGCCCCTGCACCCCAGGAGGTCCATACCAATTCGGCGGAGGGGGCGGCCCTGCCCGCAGGACCGCCCGTCGGTGGGCCCGCGCGATGTGGGCGGGCATACTGCCAAAGCCCGGCTCGATCTTTCAACCACCCGTCCACGGGCGGCCCCTGACACGGGGTGCCCGAGTTGGTCGGCCACTCCTCCGTGATGTTCACTCCTTCGAGTGGCCGGGTGGGCGATGTGCGGCTCTCTTCGCATCACACTGCAAAGGTCTGAGGCGGTACGAGGGGGCAGGGGGCGTTTACTTGTTGACCGGCCGTTACCTCGGCCACACGAGTAGACGAGCACGAGCACACGTACAGGATTGCGAGCACCGGTGCAGAAGAAGCGGTCTCGGAAGAACGGCACCGCCAGCGCCGACGGACCCGCCAAGGCAGGACGGCGCGTACGCGTCCGCCGCAGGCTGGTCATCGGTGTGGCAGTCGCCGGACTCACCGTCCTCGCGGCCGGCGCACCCGCCGTCGTCTCCGCAACGAGGGAACTGAACGACTCACAGCGCCTGGTCACCCTCGCGGAACAGACCCGGCACACCCTCACCCTCACCCACCTCCTGGGCGACGAGCGCGACGCCGTCGTCGAGTACGTGGCCAAGGGCCGGCCCGGCGCCGCCAAGGGCCCCGTCGACGAACGCACCGCCCGCACCGACCGGCAACTCGCCGAGGTCCGGGCCGAAGCCGACGAGGAACTCGCGCGCGCCCTCGGCAAGGTCCAGGCCGTCCGCGCCGAGGCCGTCGACGGCAAGGGCACCGCCCTCGCCGCCCACCAGGCCTACGCCGGCGTCCTCGCCGAACTCTTCGCCCCCGGCGACCGGCTCGTCGAACTCACCCCGCCGCGCGCCGAGGCCGCACTGGCCACCACGCGCCCCCTGGTCCCCCTCGGCCGCGCCGTGGAACAGGCCTCGGCCACCCGTGGACTGCTGCTCGCCGCGCTGGCCGTCCCCCGCGGCGAGCAGCCCCCCAACGCGGCGGTCGTGGACGAACTCACCACCGCCTCGCAGCGTTCCCGCGTCCGCGAACAGGCCGCCCTCGACGACTTCGCGCGCACGGCCCGGCCCGACGTACGGGAGACGCTCGCCGTCACCGTCACCGGCCCCGAGGTCAAGACCGCCGACGACTTCCTCAAGCGGCTCACCGACCGGCCCACGCTGACGCCCGCCGACCGCAAGGTCGACGCCGGGGCCGTCGGCACCGCCCTCACCGCCCGCATCGACCGCATGCGGTCCGTGGAATCCACGCTCGCCGGCAACCGCGCCACCGCCCTCGCCACCCAGCGGGACGACGACGTGACCCGCTTGGAACTCGTCGTCGCCGTACTCGGCGTCCTGTTCCTCTTCGTCATCGGCTTCTCCACCGCCATCGCCCGCTCCCTCACCCGGCCGCTGTCCGTCCTGCGCCGCGGCGCGGAACGGCTGACGACCGCGGAGGGCTCGGTCGAGCCGGTGCGCTTCACCGGCCGCAACGACGAGTTCGCCGAAGTCGTCCGCCACCTCAACTCCGTGCGCGACCAGACGGTCTCCCTGCACACCCGGATCGCCGGACTCGACGCCGACCGCCGCCGCCTCATCGGCCGCAACGAGGCCCTCGCCTCGGGCCGCGAGGCGCTGGAGACGGAACTCGCCGGGCTGCGCGCCGGCCTCGAAGAGCACCGCCGCGTCATGTCGACCACCTCGGTCTCCCTGTCGCTGCGGACCCTGGGCCTCGTCGAACGGCAGCTCGCCGTCATCGAGGAACTGGAGTCCAAGGAGGGCGACCCGGACCGGCTCGCGACCCTCTTCAAGCTGGACCACCTCGCGACGGTGATGCGCCGCCACAACGAGAACCTGCTCGTCCTCGCCGGACAGGAACACGGCCACGGCCAGAGCCTGCCCGTACCGCTCGTCGACGTCATGCGCGCGGCCGTCAGCGAGATCGAACGCTACGAACGCGTCGAGCTGGCCGCCCTCCCCTCGTACACGCAGGTCGCCGGGCACGCCGCCGACGACATCTCGCACGTCCTGGCCGAACTCCTGGAGAACGCGACGACGTTCTCGCCCCCGGACGCCAAGGTGAAGGTCTCCGGCCGGCTCCAGGACTCCGGCGAAGTGGTCCTGTCCGTCGTGGACTGCGGCATCGGGGTCACCGAGGACCGCCTGGAGTCCCTCAACGCCCGCCTGTCCAGCCCCGAGGCCTACGACGAGGAACCGGAGGCCGAACACGGCCTCGGCCTCGGCCTGTACGTCGCCGGCCGGCTCGCCGCCCGCCACGGCGTCACGGCCGAGCTGCGCGCCGCCCGCCACGGCGGCACCGAGGCTCTCGTCGTCGTCCCCCGGACGCTGCTGCCCGCCGGCCCTCCCGCCGGCGCCGTCCACACCCTGGCCGAACCGGGTCTGCCCGCGTTCCAGCTGCCCGGAGTGGTCGCCGAGGCCAACGAGAACACGCTGCCGCCCCGGCCGCGGCCCGGCCACGACAGCGCGGAGCCCGCCCAGCTGACCGAGCCCGACACGGCCGTCGTCGTGGAGGCGCCCGCCCGGGTGGTCCCGCTGGCCGAGGCCTTCGACACGGAGGCCTCGGACACGGCCGCCGTCGAGAACCCGGGCGTCGAGACCGCGACCGTCGAGACCGCCCCCTTCGAGAGCGCGGCCGTCGGGAACGCTGCCGCCGGGAACGCTGCCGTAGGGTCCGAGGCCTTCGACGCCGAGGCCTTCGACACCGGAGCCGTGGACGCCGAGCCGGTGTCCGCCGCCGAGGAGCCTTTCGCCCGCCTCGTGCCCGACGCGGACCCCGCCGACCCCATCGGTGCCGGTGCGGGCTTCGCGGGCTTCGACGCCGGGGAACTGCCCCCCGCCGAGCAGGTCTTCACCGCCTCGGCCCCGCAGCCCGCGCCGGGCGAGCACGCCGACGCGGACACCCCCGTACGGGTGGTCCCGCTGGCCGAGGCCTTCGACGCCGACGAGCCCACCGAACCGCGCCCCGCCGAGCAGGACTTCACGGTGCCCGCCCCGCAGGCCGAGGCACCGGACGCCACCGGAG
This sequence comes from Streptomyces sp. NPDC001568, assembly GCF_042893755.1. NCBI lineage: Bacteria > Bacillati > Actinomycetota > Actinomycetes > Kitasatosporales > Streptomycetaceae > Streptomyces > Streptomyces sp. NPDC001568. The sequence goes on from NZ_JBIAVF010000001.1 coordinate 634,890, forward strand.
CGGGCGAGGAACTCCTCGCCCGAGTCGTCGCCGACGCCGACGCGGACGCCTTCACGGCGGCGGACCCCGACCCGGAGGCTCCCGGTCCGGACGCCGACGCCGCCGCGCGGGTCTCCGTACAGGACGAAGGACTGTCGCTCCTCGCGCAGCCCTACACCGTCCCCGCCCCCGACGCCGAACAGGGCGCGCACCGACGGGCCGACGCCGACGAGCACTTCGTCCCCCGCCAGGGCAGCCACCCCGGACACGAGGCCGAGACCGCCCCCCGGCGCCCCACCACCGAGGCCGTCACCCCCAAGGGACTCCCCAAGCGCACCCCGCGCGCCGCCGCGGGCCCGGCACGCCCCGCCGAGCCCCGCCCCGCCGAGACCCGCGCCGAACCCCACCGGGTGGACGCCGAGGAACTGCGCCGCCGACTCGGCGGTTTCTACCAGGGCGCCCAGGACGGTCGGCGCGTCGTCGCCGCAGAACTCGCCCAGGACCAGTATCAGGATCAGTACCAGGACCAGGACGGTACGCAGGACCGGGGGCAGGGTCGCACCGACCAGGGGGACACCGCACAGGAGGCACGCACATGACCGCGCCCAGTACGTACGGACTGAGCACCCAGGCCCGCAACCTGCAGTGGCTGCTGACCGACCTCGTCGAGGAGGTGCCCGGCGTCAACTCCGTCGCCGTCGTCTCCTCCGACGGCCTCCTGTTGCTCTCCTCCGAGCCAGGCCCGGACGCCCCGCAGGACCGGCCCAAGGGCCCCCGCGGCGCCTCGGCCGACCTCGCCACCATCGTCTCCGGACTCGGCAGCCTCACCACCGGCGCCGCGGCCCTGATGGAGTTCGGCGCCGTCAAGCAGACCATGGTGGCCATGGAGAACGGCTCCGTCTTCGTCATGGCCATCAGCGACGGCTCCCTGCTGGGCGTGCACGCCACGCCCGACTGCGACATGAGCGTCGTCGCCTACCACATGGCCCTGTTCGTCGGCCGCGCCGGCCACGTCCTGACCCCCGAAGTCCGCAGTGAGCTGCGCCAGTCGATGGAGAAGACCCCGTGAGGAGTACGGCCTCCGACCGACTGCCGATACGCGGCGCCGACCGCCGGCCCGCCCGCGTCCGCCCGTACTCCCTCACGGGCGGTCGCACCCGCTTCACGCAGGTCCTGCTCGTGGAGACCTTCGTCGCCGCCCTGGACACCGACACGGCCGCGACGAACGACCGCACGCCCGAGATGCGCGCCATCGTCGAGGTGTGCCGCCGCATGCGCACGATCGCCGAGATATCCGCCCTGCTCAAGCTTCCGCTGGGCGTCGTCCGCGTCCTGGTCAGCGACCTCGCCGACCAGGGCCGCGTCCGCGTCTACGGCACGGGGCACGGCACCGGCCGCCCCGAACGCGCACTGCTCGAAAGGGTGCTCAGTGGTCTTCGCCGTCTCTGACCCGGCCGCCCTCGTGGACGACGAGCCCGTACAGCCCTGGCAGTACGACCGCTCGCGCGCGCCCGTGGCCGTCAAGGTCCTCGTCGCCGGTGGCTTCGGCGTCGGCAAGACGACCTTCGTGTCCTCCCTCTCCGAGATCACCCCGCTGCGCACCGAAGCGGTCATGACCGAGGCGGGCAGCCCCACCGACGACCTGACCGGGACCCCGGACAAGCGCACCACGACCGTCGCCATGGACTTCGGCCGCGTCACCCTCGCCGACGACCTCGTGCTGTACGTGTACGGGACGCCGGGCCAGGAGCGCTTCTGGTTCATGTGGGACGACCTGGTGCGCGGCGCCATCGGCGGCCTCGTCCTGGCCGACACCCGCCGACTGCGCGACTGTTTCCCCGCCCTCGACTACTTCGAGAGCTGCGGCCTGCCGTACGCCGTCGCCGTCAACCACTTCGAGGGCTCGCACGCGTACGAACCCGAGGACGTGCGCGAGGCGCTCTCGATCCCGCCCGGGGTACCCGTCGTGATCATGGACGCGCGACGCCAGGACTCGGTCGTCGAGTCCCTGCTGACCCTGGTGGGCCACGCGTTGGACGAGACCCCCGAATAGGTCCGTCCGGCGGGCCGCTCGCCCGGGTCGTTCGCCGGGCCCGACCGTCAGGTCCGGCCGCCGGATCCGCCGGGTCCGTCCGTCCGGCAGGTCCGGCGCCCCTTTCCGCCCCCGCGGTCCGGTGCTATACCGTCCCCGTCCCCTCGGTCCCCACAGCCCGAATTGAGAACGTGAGATGCGCAAGATACTTGTCGTAGGAGCCGGCCAGTCCGGCCTCCAGCTCGCCCTCGGCCTCCAGGCGAAGGACTACGAGGTCACCCTCATGTCCAACCGGACCGCGGACGAGATCCGCACCGGACGGGTCATGTCCACGCAGTGCATGTTCGACACCGCGCTGCAGCACGAGCGGGACCTCGGGATCAACTTCTGGGAGCGGCAGGCCCCGAGGATCCAGGGGCTCGGCGTCTCGGTCGCCGCCCCCGACGGCTCCCGCCCCATCGACTGGCTCGGCCGCCTCAAGGGCCACGCCCAGTCCGTCGACCAGCGCGTGAAGATGGCCGGCTGGCTCGACACGTTCACGCAGCGCGGCGGCCAGCTCGTCATCCACGGGGCGTCCGTCGCCGACCTCGACTACTTCTCCCGTACGTACGACCTCGTCCTGGTCGCCGCCGGCAAGGGCGAACTCGTCTCGATGTTCGGACGGGACGCGGCGCGTTCCCCCTACGACGCCCCGCAACGCGCCCTCGCCGTCGCCTACGTGCACGGACTCGGCCCGCGCCCCGAACACCCGGACACCGAAGCGGTCCGCTGCAACCTGGTGCCGGGCGTCGGCGAGCTCTTCGTCATGCCGACCCTCACCACCTCCGGCCGCGCCGACATCCTCTTCTGGGAGGGGGTCCCCGGTGGCCCGCTCGACGTCTTCAAGGGCGTGAACGATCCCGCGGAGCACCTCGCGCTGACGCTGGAGCTCATGAAGACGTACACGCCCTGGGAGCACGAGCGGGCGACCAAGGTCGAACTGACCGACGCGGGCGGCACCCTCTCCGGCCGGTACGCCCCGGTGGTCCGCAACCCGATCGGCCGCCTCCCCGGCGGCGGCCTCGTCCTCGGCGTCGCCGACGTCGTCGTCGCGAACGACCCGATCACCGGGCAGGGCTCGAACTCCGCCGCCAAGTGCGCCGCCTCGTACCTCTCCTCGATCCTCATGCACGGGGACAACCCGTTCGACGAGGCGTGGATGAAGGCGACCTTCGACAAGTACTGGTTCACCACCGGCAAGCCGGTGACCCAGTGGACGAACGCCATGCTGGGCGTCCCCCCGGAGCACGTGCTGAACCTGATCGGCGCCGCCGGGCAGCTCCAGCCGGTGGCGGACCGCTTCGCCAACGGCTTCGACAACCCGGCCGACTTCGACGACTACTTCTACGACCCCGAGGACGCGGCCGACTACCTGGCCGAGGTCGGCGCGGCGGCCGGCTCGGCCGCCGGTTCCGCATCCTCCACGTCCTCCGCGTCCGGAGCCTCCTCGGCCGAGTAACCGGAATCGTCCCCCGCCGTCGCGGCCTCCGGCAGCGGCGGCGGGGTGAACTCCGCCAGCGGAGTCCCCTCCGGATCCGGCCGCACCGCACCCAGCAGCGGGTTCGCCGCGATCGGCGACACCTTCACGGCCGCGCCCGGACGCGGCGCCTGGATCACCTTGCCGTCGCCGATGTACAGCGCCACGTGCGTCGCCTTCGGGAAGTACACCACCAGGTCCCCCGGCCGCAGCCGGTCCAACGGCACCTTCGGCAGCCGCGCCCACTGCTCCTGACTGGTCCGGGGGATCGACCGCCCGGCGTGCTCCCAGGCCTTCGACGTCAGCCCGGAACAGTCGAACGAACCCGGCCCCTCGGCACCCCACACGTACGGCTTGCCGATCTGCGCCGTCGCGTACCCCAGGGCGGCGCCACCCGCCGCCGTCGGCGTACCCGTACGGTCGGGCAGCCGGCCCGAGCCGACCAGATCCCGCTGCGCCCCGGCCGTCACCGCCTCCTCGCGTTCCCCCAGCCGGGCCAGCTCCTCGGGCGTCAGCGCCGCCAGCAGCCGCTCGACCTCCTTCAGACGGCCCGCGACGTCCTCGCGGTGCCGCTTCTGCTCCCCGGACAGGACGCGCTGCGCCTCCAACGCCTTGCGCGCCTCGGCGGCCAGCGCCCCGGCCCGCTTCTCGCCCTGCTCCAGCCGCGCCACGACCCCGGCCCGCCTGGCTCCCTCACGGGAGGTCAGCCGCCGCTGGTCGACGGCTTGCTGGGGGTCACCGGAAAGCAGCAGCCGTAGGTAGGGGGAGAACTCCCGCGAGCCCTGGTACTGCTCCCGGGCCAACCGCCCGGCGGCCGCCTTCTCGGCCCCGAGCGCCGTCCGGGTCCTCCCCAACTCGGCGCCGAGACGCCGCTCGTCGTCCTGCCGCGCCTTCAGGGCGACCTCGGCGGCGTTGTAGGCCTCGCTGGCCTCTTCGGCCTTCTGGTAGAGCCCCTGCAACCGGACGAGCAGCTCCCCGACGGGCTCGGCCTGCGCACTGGGCGGGGATCCGACGGTGACCAACACCGCCGCGATACACCCAAGACGAACCAGTCGTTTTGTCACAAAATCACCTCCAACCCCGGATGCTGCCACGCCCGGTATGACGAATCCCCCAACGGAGTCGGCCGAGTCGCGGGCGCCATCCGTTCGGGGGGTGGGGGCGGGGGCGGGGCCGGTGTGGCGGGGTCGGGGGCGTCGGGGTGCGGGTGGTCGGGGTTCCGGACGGCGGGTCGGGGTCTCGGTGGGGGCGGGATCTCGTTGGTCCGGATAAGGGTGGGTTTGGGGGGTTCCCGCCGGTCTCATCGTCTCCCCGTGCCGTACCGGTCCCTCAAGGGCGCTCCCTTCGGTCGCGTCGCTTCGCGATGGCCTTCGGCCACCCTTGACCGACCGGCACGTCCCGGAAAGCCGAAGACCGCCGGGAACCCCCCAAAAGAACGGTCACGGGTCAGAGGAGCAGGAGCAGCTCCCTCAGTGACGAGACGAGGGACCGTGCGTCGGCCGGCAGGGCATGCGGGCACGTCACAGCCCCTCTCCACACCCGACAGACGACCAAGGGCCCCTACCCGCCCGTCAGGGCGACGACATCAACCTGGAGTGCAGGGAGGCGGGGATACGCGCCGGTTCGCCGTGTCCCGTCGCTCGGTCAAGCGTCCGACGACCGTCCGTGGCCGGACATAAGCCGCCCCTACCGTCCGTGGTGGCCCACGGCGTGCGTCTGCCACTCGACGACACAAACCAGGCGCCCGTCTGGCGATCTGCTGGTCGAACCACGGCCGGTGGTCAGTCGCCGAGACGGCATCGGCCATGAAGTGGGCTGGTGCGGCCTATGTCCAGCCACGGCCGGTGGTCAGTCGCTGAGCCGAGCGAAGTTCGTAGCGATCCGACGCGCTTTCCCGCCCACCCGCAATCCCGGTTGATGTGGTCGTCCTGACGGGCGGGTAGTGGTCCTTGGCCGCGCCCGTGGCCCTGCCGCAGGTCTCTTGGCGTGCCCGTATGCCCTGTCGGCCGACGCCCGGCCCCTCGCCTCGTCACTGAGGGACCCGCTCCTGCTCATCCGTCCCCCGTGACCGTTCTTTTGGGGGGTTCCCGTCGGTCTTCGGATTTTCGTGGCGGGTCGGTCGGTCAAGGGTGGCCGAAGGCCATCGCGAAGCGACGCGACCGAAGGGAGCGCCCTTGAGGGACCGGCCCGACGCGGAGAGACGATGAGACCGGCGGGAAACCACCAAACCCTCCCTGATCCGGATCGCGGGGGTCCCGCCCCCGGGCCCCGAACCGCTGCTACCCCCTCAGCAGCTTCGACTTCGCCGTCGTGAACTCGTGCGGGGTCAGCAGGCCTTCCCGTGCCAGGGCCGCCAGTTGGGTGAGCTCGGCCGCCAGGCCGACCTGCGTGGTCGGCGCCTGTTCGGGGGTGCCCGGGGTGTTCGCCCCATCGGTTCGTGCGGCTTCCGGGAGGGCGGCGGCTTCGGGCGCCTCCGCGTCCGCAGCCCCCTCCGTCGCGTCTCCCCGTACCCCCGCTCCCCGTCCCGCCACTCCCCAGGCCTCCGCGTCCCCCTCCAGGTCCGCAATCGCGTCCGCAGCTCCCCCAGGTCCCGCAGCCGTCCCCTCGCCCCCCTCGCCCCAGCCCGTCCGCTCCCACTCCTCCCGTTCCCGCTCCCGTTCCAGCTCCTCGCCCTGCGTCCACTCCGCCGCGCCCGCCGCTCGGCGGAGGAGGCCTCGTAGGAGGGGGTGGCCGGACGGTCGGGTCGCCGCCGTGACCGTGGGGCCCGCCGGGCGGATGAACATCACGCGACCTCCACCCGTCCCGTCATCCGCTCCTCCACCCGCTCCGCCGGGATGCGGACCGAGCCCACGATCCGGCCGCCGGCGGCCCGTACGGCGACGGCGGCGTCCTGGGCCCACACGTGCTCGACCACCAGGAGCAGCGCGCAGCTTCCCCGGTCCAGGAGTTCCGCGGCCTCCCGTACGTCTTCGGGGCCGATCAGTCGGGCCACGTCCCGGCCGGCCAGCAGGCCGCGGAGTTCGAGGTACTCGTCGAACTCGGCGGCCAGGACCTCTCCCGCGGCCGTCCTCGTGGCGACGAGGCCGTCGATCAGTCGGACCACCCCGGTCTTGCGCAGGCCCATGACGGCCTCCACGGCGGACACCCGGAGTTGTTCTTCCGGGAAGGCGAGGACGATGAATTCGACTGGTCCCATTGCGCCGCGGCCCTCTTCCCTGACTGACGCCGTCCTGACCGTTTCTGACGACTCTTCGGCACACTATGACATAAGCGGACATACCCTCTGCTCCCTTGCTACGTTTCCTGGTATGACCGCCCTGACGGCGAAGGTGACGGAACCCGTTCCGCCCCCGCCCCCCGACGCCCGAGCCCCCAAGCGCCGGGGGATCGAGCTCACCCTCCTCGTCGGCGCGGTCCTGATCTCGGTGCTGGGCTACCTCTCCGTCGGGCTCGCCGCCACCGGCCGGATCCCCCGCCCCGCCGCGCACCACGCGGCCGGCCTCGCCGGGGGCGCGCTGCTCGCGCACCTCGCCGTCCGGCTCCGGGCCCCGTACGCGGATCCGCTGTTGCTGCCCATCGCGGCGCTGCTCAACGGCCTCGGGCTGGTCCTGATCCAGCGGCTGGACCTCAGCACCCCCGGCGAGCCCGCCGCGGGCGACCAGCTGCGCTGGTCCGCGCTCGGGGTGGTGCTCTTCGTCGTGGTGGTGTTCGTGCTCCGGGACCACCGGGTGCTCCAGCGGTACGCCTACCTCTCCGTCACCGCCGCCCTCGCGCTGATGCTCGTCCCGGTGTTCTTCCCGGCCGTCAACGGCGCCCACATCTGGATCCGGTTCGCGGGGCTGTCCTTCCAGCCCGGGGAGTTCGCGAAGATCCTGCTCGCCGTGTTCTTCGCGGCGTACCTCGCCGCCAACCGCACCGCCCTCGCGCTGACCGGCCGGCTCCTGTTCTGGAAGCTGCGCCTGCTACCCGGTCGGGTCCTGGGGCCGATCCTGGCGATCTGGCTGCTCAGCGTGGGTCTGCTGGTCCTGGAACGGGACCTCGGCACCTCGCTGCTCTTCTTCGGCCTCTTCGTGATCATGCTGTTCACCGCGACCGGGCGGATCGGCTGGATCGCCATCGGGCTGCTCCTGGCCGCGCTCGGCGCGTACGCCGTCGGCGCGTTCGAACCGCACGTGCACAGCCGCGTGGAGGACTGGCTGAATCCTTTCGCCTCCATCGAGCGCGGCGAGGGCCCCGGTCAGCTCGCCCAGTCCCTCTTCGCCTTCGGCGCCGGCGGCCTGCTCGGGGCGGGCCTCGGGCACGGGCAGTCCTTCCTCATCGGCTTCGCCGCCAAGTCGGACTTCGTCCTCGCCACCGCGGGGGAGGAGCTCGGATTCGTCGGCCTGACCGCGATCCTGCTCCTGTACGGGCTCCTCGTGTCCCGGGGCTTCCGGGCCGGGCTGGCGCTGCGCGACCCGTTCGGCCGGCTGCTCGCCACCGGCCTCGCCTCGATCGTCGCCCTCCAGGTGTTCGTCATCGCGGGCGGGGTCACCGGGCTGATCCCGCTCACCGGCATGGCCATGCCGTTCCTCGCCCAGGGCGGATCCTCCGTCGTCACCAACTGGATCATCGTCGCCCTGCTGGTCCGGCTCAGCGACAGCGCCCGCAGGCCCGAGCCGCAGGAGGCCCTCGCGTGATCCGCTACATCCGCTGGTGCGCGTACTTCTGCGCCCTGCTGCTGGTCGCCCTGCTGGTGAACGTCGGCCGGGTGCAGGTCTGGGAGGCCGCCGGCTACGGCGCGAACCCGGCCAACAAGCGCCCCGCCATCGACCGGTACGCCGAACCGCGCGGGGACATCCTCGTCGACGGCCGGCCCGTCACCGGCTCCCGCGACAGCGGCCAGGTGCTGCGCCACGAGCGGACCTACACCGACGGCCCGCTCTTCGCGCCCGTCACGGGCTTCTCCTCCCAGACGTACGGGACGAGCTTCGTCGAACGGGCCGAGGACCCGGTCCTGTCGGGCACCGACCCGGGGCTCTCCGCCTTCCCGCTCTGGTACGACCTCTCGCGCGGGCGTCCCGGCGGCGGCAACGCGGTCACCACCATCCGGGCCGCCCTCCAGCGCGCGGCGTACCGGGGCCTCGCCGGCAAGCGGGGCGCGGTGGCCGCCCTGGAACCGGCGACCGGGAAGATCCTCGCCCTGGTCAGCAGCCCCTCGTACGATCCCGGCGTGCTCTCCGGCACCGGCGGGCGGGTGGAGGCGGCCTGGGCGCGGCTGAACGCCGACCCGGCCCGGCCGATGCTCAACCGGGCGCTGCGCGAGACGTACCCGCCCGGGTCCACCTTCAAGATCGTGACGGCCGCAGCCGCGCTGGACGCGGGCGTGGTGACCGACGTGGACGCGCCGACCCGGACGCCGGACCCGTACCCGCTGCCCGGGACGCACACGCTGCTGCCGAACGCGGGCACGGGGTGCGAGGACGCGTCGATGGCGGAGGCGGTGCAGTGGTCCTGCAACACCGTGATGGCCAAGATCGGGGTGCAGGTGGGGCTGCGGCGGATGGCCGAGGCGGCGGACCGGTTCGGGTTCAACGACGCGGGGCTGCGCGTGCCGTCGTGGGTGTCGCGGTCGAACTTCGACACGGACATGAGCCGGGACCAGCTGGCGCTGTCCTCGATCGGGCAGTTCAACACGAGGGCGACGCCCTTGCAGATGGCGATGGTGGCGGCGGCCGTCGCCAACGGGGGCGAGCTGAGGTCCCCGTACCTGGTGGACCGTACGACCCAGGACGACGGCTCGCAGGTCCGGCGCGGTGATCCGCGGTCGCTGGGGCGGGCGATGAGCCCGTCCACGGCGCTGCGGATGCAGGAGCTGATGGTCAAGGTGGTGGAGGACGGCACCGGCCGCAACGCCGCGATCCGAGGCGCGCGGGTCGGCGGGAAGACGGGTACGGCGCAGCACGGCGTCGGCAACGCCGGTACCCCGTACGCCTGGTTCATCTCCTGGGCGCGGGCCGAGGGGGCGCCCCAGCCGGCGGTGGCGGTCGCGGTGGTCGTCGAGGACGCGGCGGCGGACCGCGGCGGCATCAGCGGCAACGGCGCGGCGGCGCCGATCGCGCGGGCCGTGATGGAGGCGGCCCTGTCGGCGCCGCCGACGAGCTGAGGCGCCGGCCGTCGCGGGCGGGGAGCGGCGGGCCGGTACGTACGAGCCCTACTCCGCTTCGCCCTCCCGGACGGTCGCCTCCACCTCCGCCACCCGGTCGCGTTCCTCGGCGGCGAAGCGCTCGCGGTCGAGGGCCTCGGCGATCTCCTCGTCCTGCGTCATCAGCAGGTCGAGGTTGGAGTTGCCCATGTCGAAGACGCCCATGTCGAGGTAGGCCTTCTGGAGGCGTTCGCCCCACAGTCCGATGTCCTTGACGCAGGGCACGATCCGGCTGAACAGCAGCTTGCGGAACAGGTGCAGGAACTCGGACTGCTCGCTGAACTCCTCCGCCTCGCGCCTGGGTATGCCGAAGTTCTCCAGCACCTCCACGCCGCGCAGCCGGTCCCGCATCAGGTAGCAGCCCTCGATCACGAACTCCTCGCGTTCGCGCAGTTCGGCGTCGGTCAGCTGCTTGTAGTAGTCGCGCAGCGCCATCCGTCCGAAGGCGACGTGGCGGGCCTCGTCCTGCATCACGTACGCGAGGATCTGCTTGGGCAGGGGCTTGTCCGTCGTATCGCGGATCATCCCGAAGGCGGCCAGCGCCAGCCCCTCGATGAGCACCTGCATGCCCAGGTAGGGCATGTCCCAGCGGGAGTCGCGCAGGGTGTCGCCGAGCAGCCCCTGGAGGCTGTCGTTGATCGGGTAGAGCATCCCGACCTTCTCGTGGAGGAAGCGCCCGAAGACCTCCGCGTGCCGCGCCTCGTCCATGGTCTGGGTGGCGGAGTAGAACTTGGCGTCCAGGTCCGGCACCGATTCCACGATGCGGGCCGCGCACACCATCGCGCCCTGCTCGCCGTGCAGGAACTGGCTGAAGTTCCAGGCGCTGTAGTGCCGGCGCAGTTCACCCTTGTCGCGCTCGGTCATCCTGGCCCAGTGGCGGGTTCCGTACAGGGTGAGGACCTCGTCGGGGGTGCCGAGCGGATCGTACGGGTCCACCTCGATGTCCCAGTCGATGCGCTTGGCGCCGTCCCACTGCTTGTCCTTGCCCTTCTGGTAGAGCGCGAGCAGCCGCTCCCGGCCGCCGTCGTACTCCCAGCTGAAGCGGGCCGAACCGGAGGCGGGGATCTGCCAGACGCCCTCGCCCGGGTCCTTCGTGTAGAGCTCGTGCGTCGACACGACGCCTCCTCGTCTCGCGTACTTCCGTACCGGACCGGACAGTTGGCAGCGTCACACGTTGGTAGACGCGGGGTCAACAAGTCGCGCGCGAGGGATTGACGACCTTGCTGACAGGCAGTCTCATAAGAGGAGACCGCCGGTAACCCCCGACCACGAGGTGCCCGAAGCCATGACCACCGTGACGCAGCGAGCCGTGCTGAGGGACGCCCTCGGCGAGCTGAAGGACCGTGAGCAGATCGCCGAGCGCCTGCTCGAATCCTCGGCCAAGCACTCCTTCGACCCCGACAAGGAACTCGACTGGGACGCCCCGACGGTCGACGGCAAGTACTACTGGCCGCCCGAACTGCTCTCCCTCTACGACACCCCGCTGTGGAAGCGGATGGGTGAGGAGCAGCGCATCGAACTGTCCCGCCACGAAGCCGCCGCGCTCGGCTCCCTCGGCATCTGGTTCGAGATCATCCTCATGCAGCTGCTGGTCCGGCACATCTACGACAAGTCGCTGACCAGCAACCACGTCCGCTACGCCCTCACCGAGATCGCCGACGAATGCCGGCACTCGATGATGTTCGCCCGCATGATCCAGAAGGGCGGAGCCCCCGCCTACCCGGTCTCCCGCACCAACCACAACCTCGCCCGGATCCTCAAGACGGTCTCCACCACCCCCGGTTCCTTCGCCTGCACCCTCCTCGGCGAGGAGATCCTCGACTGGATGCAGCGCCTGACCTTCCCGGACGAGCGCATCCAGCCCCTCGTGCGCGGGGTGACCCGCATCCACGTCATCGAGGAGGCCCGGCACGTCCGTTACGCCCGCGAGGAACTGCGCCGCCAGATGCTCACCGCCCCGCGCTGGGAACAGGAACTCACCCGGATCAGCTGCGGCGAGGCCGCCCGCGTCTTCTCCCTCGCGTTCGTCAACCCGGCCGTCTACGACAACATCGGCCTCGACCGCCGCGAAGCCGTCGCCCAGGTCAAGGCCAGCGGCCACCGCCGGGAAGTCATGCAGACCGGAGCCAAGCGCCTCACCGACTTCCTCGACGACATCGGCATGATGCGCGGAGTCGGCCGGAAACTGTGGAAGAGCTCCGGCCTCCTGGCCTGAGAGGCGTCGTCTACGCTGCGGACATGACCGTACGCGCCTACCGCAGACTGAGCGTCGAGGAGCGGCGTGCCCAGCTCCTCGACGCCGCCCTGTCGTTGTTCGCGCACCGGGCACCGGAGGAGATCTCCCTCGACGACGTCGCCGAGGCCGCAGGGGTCTCCCGCCCGCTCGTCTACCGCTACTTCCCCGGCGGCAAGCAGCAGCTCTACGAGGCCGCCCTGCGCTCGGCGGCCGACCTCCTCCAACTCTGCTTCGCCGAACCCCAGGCCGGCCCGCTGACCCAGCGCCTGTCCCGGGCCCTGGACCGCTACCTCGCCTTCGTCGACGAACACGACGCCGGCTTCGCCGCCCTCCTCCAGGGCGGCAGCGTCGTCGAAACCTCCCGCACCACCGCCACCGTGGACGGCATCCGGCGGGCCGCCGCCGAACAGATCCTCCTCCACCTCGCGGTCCCCACCCCCGGCCCGCGCCTGCGCATGATGGTCCGCACCTGGATCACCGCCGTCGAGGCCGCGTCCCTGATCTGGATCGACGAGGGCAAGCAGCCGGAGGTCGACACCCTCCGCGACTGGCTCGTCGACCAGTTCATCGCCCTGCTCACCGCCACCGCCGCCACCGACCCGGAGACCGCCGCCGCCGCACGGGCTGCGCTCGCCCTCGAATCGGCGGACGGCCCGGTCGGGCTCCTCGCCCGCCGCGTGATCCCCGTGGTCTCCGAGGCCGCCCACCTGCTGTGACACTGGAGGGGTGAGAAGCGAACCCACCCCGTTCGAGGGCGGCCCGATGGACGGCCGGGTCCTCCCGATCCTCGTCGGCCCGACCGGCCACCCGCCGAAGTGGTACGAGATCCCCGTCCCCGACGCGGCCGGCGGCCCCCCGACGGTCCTCCTCTACGAACGCGTCCCGGCGGGCTACTCGAAGCGCCTGGGCCTCCAGAAGGGCTGGAAGTACGCCTTCACCCCGACCGGCGTAAAACCCAAACCCCGCTGGCCCTGGACCAAACCTCCCCGCGCCTGACCTGGCCGGTCGTCTCCCGGGCGGGCCGCCTCGCCGCCGGATGCGCCGGCGCCCCGGGGCACGCCGCAAGCTCCGGGGCTCCGCCCCGAACCCCGCGCCTCAAACGCCGGCGAGGCTGATTCGACGGGCCACCGCCGGCGAGGCTGGTTCGCCCGGCCACCGCCTGCGGGGCTGGAGTTGCCCGGTTTGGGTTCGGCGGGGCGGGAGTCGCCAGGTCGGGGTCGGGGTCGGGGACGGGGTGGGGTGTCGGCCGGGACTAAAACGTGATTTGTTGGCGCGCGGTGCCGCCCAAGGAATGCGACTCGGACAGGGCGCCATAAATCATGCCCGTCCCGGACGACACCCCACCCCGGCACCGGCCCCCCCCCCCCCCCCCCCCCCCCCCCCCCCCCCCCCCCCCCCCCCCCCCCCCCCCCCCCCCCCCCCCCCCCCCCCCCCCCCCCCCCCCCCCCCC